>NZ_BAUV01000011.1 GCF_000513135.1 Halalkalibacter akibai JCM 9157 | reverse complement strand
AAAAGCACTTCTATCCAGAATGGCATAGAAGTGCTTTTTTATATGGATGCTTTTAACCTTTTACTGCTCCGCCTGATAGTCCTTTGACTACTCTTTCTTGTGCTAGAATGAAAAGAAGTAATACTGGTAAACTTGCTAACGTCAGCGCTGCCATCAAACCTGGCACATTAATTGAAAACTCACCATAGAAGTTCTGAAGTCCTAGTGGCAAAGTCATATTTTTAGGTGATTGAATTAAAATTAAGGCAAAGATGAATTCCGTCCATAAAAAGACAAAGTTATAAATAACAATTGTTGAAATAGCAGGTACAACATTCGGAAAGATAACTTTCGAAAAAATCTTCCAATGGTTTGCTCCATCAATTTGCGCTGCTTCCTCGAGCTCTTTTGGAATCTCCTGCATAAATTGAGTGAGGATAAAGATCGAAATTGGCAAGCTAAACGCAACGTAAGGTCCTAGTAACGCAAAAAGCGTATCATAAATTCCAGCGTTGTTTGTCATAATGAAAATTGGGATTAACGTCGCATGAATCGGGAGCATCATTCCAGCAACAAACAGCAAGAATAACGGTTTATTCAATCGAAACTTCAGCCTACTCAACGGATAACTCGCTAGTGATGCAATCATTACGACTAACACAACAGCTGATACGGTTATGATAATACTGTTGATGAAGTAGCTAGTGAGGCCCATATGAAACACAGACATATAATGTTCCATTGTAAAGCTTTCTGGAAAAATAGAAAAAGGATTACTGAAAAATTCAGACATGCTTTTAAATGACGTTCCAATCATAAACATGAACGGATAAATGGCAAATATCAGAAAGGTAGCCGCTAACACATAAATGAGAATACGTTTTGTAAGCTCCAAAGGTCTCATATCATAATCCCCCGCTTCTTACGTTGATACTCAATGAATTGAATGATTAAAACAGCGATAAAGGCCAGAATAAACATCATGCTGCAATCGTACTTGCATAGCCCATGTTGAAGTTGATAAAGCCCTGTTTAAACATGTATGTACCTAGAATTTCAGTTGAGTTTCCAGGTCCTCCACCTGTCATGATGTAGAAGATATCAAACTGCTTCAATGATCCAACCACGGCTAAGATGGATGAAGTGACAATCGTCGGGATTAAAGAAGGGAACGTAATATAAAAGAACTGTTGAGTTCCATTAGCTCCATCAATTCTAGCTGCTTCATATAACTCATCTGGAATCCCAACCATCGCCGCTTTAAATAAAATCATATAAAAGGGAGCAAACTGCCAGACAATAACTAGTAAAACCGCAATCATCGCTGTATTTTTATCCGCTAACCATGGTATCGGGTTTTGACCAAATAATTTCACAACCTGATTAACAGGTCCATTCATCGGGTCAAACATAAAAATCCATAATAAACCAATTGCGACCGTTGACATTAAGTATGGTAAAAAATACAACACATTTAAGAGTTTAACTCCTTTAATCGGACTAAAAAGCACTAACGCCATCATTAACCCTAGAGGAATCTGAACGAAAACTGATACTAGAATGATAAATGAGTTGTTTTTTAATGCCTGCCAAAAAGTTTGGTCTGCAAACAATGTTGTATAGTTTGAAAGACCAACAAACGTTCTTTGTGATTGTCCTCCGCTAAAGTTAAAAAAGCTATAGTTAAACGTTGCGAGAATAGGATACAGAATGAACACTGAATAAACAAGCAAACCTGGCAGAACAAACAAAAGAATCGTACGTGCTTGTTTTTGCTTTTGCTTTTTTCGTACAACGTTAGGATTCGTTTCCACACCAACCTCAGGATTCATTGCATTCCCCTCCGAATCTATTATCCATATTAAAAAGGGTCTGATCCTAGCGTAAAAACATATGCTAGGGACTGACCAGACCCTTTTTTGTTAGTCCTCTTCTATTTTACTATCAGTCTAATATCTCTTTTGCTTTTTCTTCCATTGCCTTCGCAGCATCTTCAGGGGTCATTGTTAACCCAAACAATTCTTGAACCGTATCTTTATGAAGCTCACCTAGTACTGGCGGTAACGTTTGATCATAAGGGAACACAATCGAGCTTGCTTCTTCAATCATTTGTTGAGCTTCCCTTACAAATGGATCTTGTGATTCTACACCTACAATCGCAACCGGTGCACCACTACGATCAACATAAGCTTGAGCTGTTTCAGCACTCGTTAATTCCTTAATTAACTCAACTGCATACTTAGAGTGTTCCGATTTTGTCGCAGACCAAACTGGAGCTGCACCCGCATTTAACATCTTCGGATCCCCTTTTCCACCTGTAACACCAGGGAATGTGAATACACCCATTCTTTCTTCGAACTCTGGGAATTCGTCACGCATGTTGTTTAGAAATCCTGTTGTCATTAGCATCATCGCTGCTTGACCAGAATAAATTAACTGTCTTCCTTGACCAGCATCATACGGAACACCGTTGAAGCCAGGGTTAAATGCGCCTCTTTCTACTAATTCTTGGATGTACTCACCAGCTTGAACATAAGCCTCATGATCAAACCCGCCCCCTGTACGGTGATAAGCAGATTCAAACACTTCTGATCCACCAATACGGTCTGCTAAATACATAAGGTAGAATGCTCCAGGCCATTTCGTTTGATTTGCTAAAGCTATTGGTATTACATTGTTTGCTTTTAATACATCTATTGCGTTTAACAAATCATCATATGTTTCAGGGACTTCTAAACCATTATCAGCAAAAATCTCTTTGTTATAGTAAAAAAAGAATGGAGATAACCCTAGTGGCAACCCAAAGACTTTATCATCATACGTTGAATTTGCTAATGCAACATCATAATATTGATCAAAATCTATATCTTCATTCGTTAAATCTAGCACTTGATCAGATTCAACAAACTCTTTTAACCAGCCACCGCCCCAGCTATGAAAAACATCAGGAGGATTTCCACCCGACATCGAAACGACCATGCGCTGTTTATAATCATCATTAGGAATTTGAAGGGCATTTACTTTTACATTTGGATTTTTTTCTTCGAAACGTGCAACCGCCTCCATATAGATCTCTTGTTTGACACCTGGATCAATAAACCAAAAATCTAGTTCCACATCGCCGGCAACCGTTTCTTCATTTCCTCCCACTTCTTCCGTATCTTTGTTATCTTCATTATTTTGATCTGATGCTGCCTCTTCACTTCCAGATCCGCAAGCTGTTAAGAAAATGGCTAATAAGAGAGAAACAATTAATAGTAATAAATTTCTTTTCATTACATTCACCCCTTCATTTTTCTATTGGTACTCGTGAAACTCCCCCTGCAAGTAAGCGATTTCAAAATTATTGTTTTCTATCTCAAAATTAGCATCACCTCCTTAAATGTACATGTGTACATTTTAGCTTTGATTTACTATTTACAAAGTTTTTTGTTAAGCGAGAAACCTTATATTTGCACATATGACTTAGTCTATATGTACTTGTTTCATAATTTTATTTACTAGTATATCTAAATATTCCTCGTGTGTAAGTGCTAGGCTTTATAATATATATTTTATCTCAACTCAATAATTAATAGATTTATTATGAAGTTGATGTAAATAGTTCTACTATCTTTTTAAGAATTCCTTTTAATTCCGAAAATATATTTTAATTTTAAAAAAACTCTAACAAATAAACAGGTAGCTTATCTCTTTGTTTATTTATTAGACTTTCTAAGATCTATAAATAGTCTCGCTACTAAAGTTTTACCTTTATCTTTCTACATTTGTGAATTTTTACATTAGTTTGATTTTTTAGCCAAGAGGCTATATCATGTATGTAAGGGTTTTCAAATATATGGTCTGAAGGAGGAATTTTATGAAGACAACGAAAAATAGGTGGCTTATCGCTTTATCTGCGATAGCTATTCATATCTCTATCGGTGCTGCTTATGCATACAGTGTATATACGTATCCAATCAGTAACCAAATGGGTTGGTCACCCACAGAAGTGACAATTGCATTTACAATTATGATGGCGCTTGCTGGTTCTTCTGCAGCCTTGTTTGGGAAATTTGTAGAGAGAAACGGCCCCCGTAAATCAGCGTTGGTAGCTGCCGTATTGTTCGGAATTGGTCAAGCGGGTTCAGGTTTGGCAATTGCTATTGACTCTCTTCCATTATTTTTACTAACTTACGGAGTTGCTAGTGGACTTGGATTAGGGATTGGTTATATATCACCTGTTTCGACACTCGTCAAATGGTTCCCTGATCGTAGAGGATTAGCTACTGGAATGGCAGTGCTCGGCTTTGGCTCAGGAGCACTTGTAACAGCACCTATTGCAGCTAACTTACTAGGTACGATCGGTATTACTAACACATTCTATTTACTGGGAGTTTGTTACTTTATTTTAATGGTTATTGGGGCATCTTACATAGCTCCTCCGACAGTAGCTGGATGCCTGAATCAATGAAAAAAGACATTGCCTCTGGTAAAAAGATCATTAAAAAAGATTTACAGCAATTAACTTCTAAAGAAGCAGTTAAAACAAAACGGTTTTGGATGCTTTGGACGATGATGCTTATCAACACAACTGCTGGTATTATGATGATATCCGTTGCTTCACCCATGGCCCAAGAAGTGGTTGGATTATCAGCTGCTGCTGCTGCAACGATGGTAGGAGTTATGGGGATTTTTAATGGTGGTGGTCGACTGGGTTGGGCTGCGGCTTCTGACTACATAGGCCGTTCTAATATTTTCATTATCTTTTTCTCGATCCAAATTGTTGCTTTTTTAACTCTTCCATTTATAACGAGTGTCTTAATTTTTCAATTTCTCATTTTACTTGTTGTTAGTTGTTATGGCGGTGGTTTTTCAAACCTTCCAGCATTCATTGGAGACCTATTTGGGACTAAACAACTTGGTGCAATTCACGGTTATCTTTTAACTACTTGGTCGCTTGGTGGTGTTTTTGGTCCAATGATCGTGTCTCAAATTAGAGAAAGAACCGACAGCTACATTCCTGTCTTTTATGTTTTCTCTGCTCTCATTCTACTTGCTTTCGTCGTTTCAATAATGATGAAACTTGATATTAGAAAAAGCGAAAAACAATTAGAACAAAAACAAAAGCATGCTGTGTCATGATGAGTTAGTTTACACTTCTTAATTAGACTGACCAGTTGGTTTGTTTTAGAAACGATATTTTTTTGTATTAAATAGAGTTTCAATTTTCAAAGCCTTTTATGAGTGATCTCATAAAGGCTTTAAACTGCTTAATAAACACATCACTGTCCATAATTAATTCGCTCTTCCATAGGAATATGAACAGGAACATCAAACCACCAAAGAAGAAGCACAGATACTATGGCATACAAGATGTAAGTTAATAACGGCCTTGTTGTATGAAGCCTTAACAGTGGAAACATCACAAATAAAACAGCAATAGACCAACCGAGAGTCCAACCGTGCTGATATTCAATATGCCCAGTCAATGTAAACACATATTCCCATACTCCATAAATAAATATCCACTGTAAATTATGTAATATTTGTTTAATGCGCTTTTTAGGATAATTTCCTAAATAGAGAATAGCAGTTGCAGGAAAGACAACAAATGTATAAACAAGTTCAGTAATAGTATGATTCGAAAGAAAGTCTGCATCCATTCGCCATAATAAGTAATTCGCCGTTAAGAAATTGTAGAGGATGTTGCCAAGAGCGAAAAAAAGTAACGTGGCATGATATTCCTTCCATTTTCTCCAGTTACCCCAACCCAAAACAGCAATAATACTTATTATGGCAGTAAGAATATGCATTATGGTACACCCTTTTCAAACAATAAGTTAAAAACACATCTATTTATATTCTTTGGAACTACCATATTTCTATTCATCGGTGATCCCAAATCATTAAAATGAAAAAGACAGGCGAAGTCCTGTCTTTTCATCCTTACTATCCTTTTATACCTTCTAACCAGTCTTTGTAGCAATCTGAACACAGAGCTTTATCAACTTGTTCATTTTGCTGTATAAACAATCCATGGTGAAATTTGCCTTCAACCGTATCTTCGCAATAAAAACATTGCTCATCCATTTTATTATTTCCCCCTATTGATAAAGCTTGTTTATATAATTTGCAATCGGAGGAAATTTAAAAGCGGTTTTTTTTGTGAAATTTGTTAATCCTCTTGATTTAATTCATACTGGACACTGTTAGCGACTAGCTTGTAAATAATCTCTTCAAGCATTGCTTTTACATCTTCTTTAACAGGTTGTTGCTGATACATAGCTTCTAGCTTCTCAAAATTTTCAACCTTCGCTCTTATTAATTGATTAAATTCCATTTGAGTAAAAGCACCTTGCTTTAATTTCAATAGGAATTCTCTTTCGGTTTCGTTATATTGAATGGCCTTTTTAAAGTCTGTGAACTCATTGTCTGCATATCTTTCAATAAAATCAAGAATTCTAAAAGTATGCATAGCCGACTTAGTATCATAGCCAAATTTTTCAACCAATAATTTCGTTTCTTGATTCCCAGTTTCGATGTACTTTGATTTACTCAGAAACATCCCTTTACATGCTTTGTACAAATAAGGTAAGTTCATCGAAGCAATTTCTTTTTTCAGTGCCAGTATCTGATCAACTGACTCTTTAATCCATTCTGATTCACTGTGAACAATCTCAATCGAAAAGAGAACTTCAACAAAATTTACGTTCGATTTCCAGAATAATTGATTCAATTTACGTATATCATGAATTTCCTCATCGTTTTTACCTACTACACTTCTTGTATATACTTTGCCATTGTATAGGTCTTGAAAAAAAGGTAGGACAAATATTTTATAGTCCTTATCAGATTCCGGTGTTGATAAATGGTAATTACCAGAGCCAACTAAAGCTTTGAAAACCAACTTTCTATTCATTAAATTTCCCTTCTTTCAAAATTGGAATGTTCTTATTAAAATTCGGTTAAAGTATTAAGGCAACAACATTTAATTTTGGAGGGTATGTATGATTCCGGAAGATAATATTAAGAAGGTCATTCAAGGCTTAGAGGATGTCATTGGTAATACATTACATGATAAGTCAGATGAAGTTCTTTTAAGAAAAGCAATAATGATTTTAGAGAACCAGATTGGTGCAAATGAAGATTCGCACCCCGTTATTGAATACTATCAACCAGAAGCCTAATCCTTATACGAATAAACGCAAAGGCAGATAACGCATGGATGTAATCCGTGTTTCATCTGCCTCTTATTTATTTAACTAACCCTAATGCTTTCAACCCATTAAAAACACCTGAGTTTGTTACGTCAGTTGTTTGATGATCTGCATATTGAAAAAGCTCTTCTTGAGCATTCCCCATAGCAAAGCCGTTCCCTACAAGTTTAAGCATTTCTTTGTCATTCATTCCATCTCCAAAAGCTATCGCTGATTCTTTATCTATATTAAGTAAATCTAAAACTTTTTGAACCGCAAAGCCTTTGTTCACCTTATCTCGTATAACGTCATACGAATGTTCTTTGAATTCGCTCACATTAATTGGAGATAGATGAATCACACCCTCCTCTTCATATAAGTGAACTTCTTCTTTCGAAATATTCATAATTGAAATTCCAAGAATATCTTGTTTAAAAGTATCTTTATATTCTTCATTATGTCTTAAGTGAAAGTGCTCAACAAAACGTTTTACAATCGGAGCTTCACTGTTCGTCAGTAGATTTTGACCGTTTGTGTACAGTACTCCTTCATGCCCCCTAGATTTCATTGTATTTAAGAAACGGTCAACTACAGTTGCCTCCACAGGCTCATTAAAGACATCTCTTCCTTTATGTATTGCGTAAGCACCATTATAACCTATAAAAGATTCGATTTTTAACTCTTCTCCAATCTCTTGAATTTCATGAAGCGGTCGACCTGTCGCTAAAAACACTTCTAGCCCTTTTTGCTTTATTTGTTTAACTGCTTCCTTTGTTGATTCTTCAATTAAGTCGTCAGGTGTTAAGATTGTGCCGTCAATATCTAAAAATAAAATCTTATATACAGACATATTAGTACTCCTTTTTCGTTTATTTAAAATAAGTATAACATGATTAATTCTCTACATTTTTACATTTGAAAACAAAAGATCACTTCACATAAAAATAATTCCTTAAGCAGAAACTACTCATTGTAACAGGTTAATTTAACGAAGGGGTGAATGCCATGAGTAAACGTTCTAAATCAAAGCGTAATATGATTAAAAGTAAAGACGCCGTTCAGCCTAGCACAGGTGAAGAAAGAATTACGATTTCTAAAATGAGCAGAGAAATGCAAGATAGTAAAGAATAAATATTTTCTCATTATGACAGTGAGAACATCAAAAAGCTGTTTCAAAGGTCAAAATAACTTTTGAGACAGCTTGGTATTTATAGAAAAATTCACTCTCAGCGAAGAGTTTTGGTTCTTATTTCTACTTATAACAAGCTCATTATCTTTAAAAGGTTTTAATATTTATGAAAACGCATTCTAATTATTGAAAATTCGCCATATTCATTATATAATTTAGTAATACTTTTAGGGAGAGTGAAGCGATGAAAGTTAAAGTATTAAAACCAATTTTTGGTGAAGCTGCAAGCCAACTAGTTAACAAGGCAAGTGAATTCCCTGAGACTATTTTAATAAAAAAGGATCACTGGGTAATTGATGCAAAAAGTTTACTAGGCTTATTGGCAGTTTCTTTGCAACCTGATCAAGTTATAGAATTAGAAGTACAAGGAAGCGATGACTCAGCAGTTGTTGAAGCCTTTTTATCTCTTGGCTTGTTTGAAAAAGCTTAATCTCTAACTCATTGAAAAGAGACCAGGGCTTGCTAAATACTTAGCAAGCCCTTTATCTTTTATTCACCCATGATTCATCCTCTTAAATCCCTCCATAATAGAGACCACGTTCGATACAGTAAATACAAGCCGAGATAGCTTCCTGTTATAAGAAACAGTGGCTTTAGGAAAATTCCATGTATGGTCGTCATAAAAACTTCATTTGCTTTTAAAATCGTGTAAATTGCTTCAGCCGTTATATATCCGAAAATGGTAAGCGACAAAATGGAAAACGCTGTAAAAAGAGAGCCAGCTTGATTCCAACGTACTTGCAAAAGCCACATCCCAAGGGGAACGAATATAATTGCTACCAAAATAAATACATTCATATTATCACCATCTTTTTTAATAAACACTTCAACAGTATTGACTATTTTATTAATAAGCATCCCTTAAAAAAGGCACTGTTCTTAACATAAGAACAGTGCTTTTTTTCAAATTAATCATTTGAATATTCAATTTCATAACCATCTAACGTTTCAATCTTAATTTCTACTTCAACTGCATGAGGATTCATCTGAAACTCTTCCAGCAAGAAATCAGCCAATTGCTCGACGTTGTCACTGTCTATACTATAATCAGCTAATATCTCTTGAATAAATGTTTCAGCTCGTTGGTCTTTAAGCTTCATTTTCTCATTCTTTAATTCAATTTCCACTTCAGCTTTTATCTTCTTCTTTTTTTGTTCTTGTTTCACCTTAATTTTAGTTTGATCACTCTCGATTTTAATTTCAAGCTTTTTAAGAGCGTTTATCCCTTCATCACTGTTAGCAAAAGAAGTATATACAGCTTGTTCTTCTCTTAATTCAATTTGATTGTTTAGATCCATTTCATTTGTTTTTAAAATCGGTGAGTTTATGGTCACTTGACTATCACTCTCTTGAATTGGTAGCTGTGTCATCTGATCTACTAAATTTTCTTCTTGGACATTTGCATTTGAAGAAGTGATCGTATCCGCAAATGTCAAAGCCCCAATTGAAATGATCATGGTGAAAATTGCCCCCACTACCATATATCCTAGTTTATTCATAATGCCTCCTGTACCGAACTATCTTACTTATTATATAGAAGAAGTTATTATTGACAATATGGAAGAGGACTTAAGTATTTTGTACTAGAATACAACTAAAGGCTGTCCCAATAGGTTGGTTTTAACCTGGGACAACCTCTAATAATAAACGAAGTCATTATATTTTTAAAATGCCTACAAAGGAGTAATCCTTTGTAGGCAAGTAGTGGTAGCAGTTTTAATTTTTTTATCCTGGTTAAGATAATCAATCAACTAATCTATATAGACTCTCAGCTAGAGAGATAGTTTGTAGAGAAAATCATACTAATCAGGTTAATTAACTATTAAAGTCCGTTGTCTTCCGTATCTGTCTCTTCATCAAGTTCAGACTCAGTTTCAAATTCAGATTCAGACTCAAATTCCGTGTCCGTTTCAGTCTCATCTAGCTCTGTGTCTAAATCAGTTTCAAATTCTTCAGTGCCCTCAGTTTCATCGAACTCCATTTCCACTTCTTGTTCGAAGTCTTGACCTTCACCCATCGTTGGCTCATCTAGTTCACTATCTCCACAAGCGGCTAAGATCCCCACCGTTAGAACTGCTGAAGCTGCTGTTAAAAATAATTTCTTTTTCATATAAAAAACCTCCTAGAAATGTGAATTCGTCTTTACAATTGCTATAGTATCCTGTTTCTTTTTTGTTGTACACAGCATCCACGACTTTACCATTTCAATAGGAGGTTTTTACAATTTTTGCGATAGTACTCAGTAACTTTTTGAAAAGTTTTCGTGTTTTACTAGAGATTTTTTGTTAATCATAACTGTTTTCCTATTCAATTATTTGATGAGAAACCTAGTTTCACTGTGACCCTCTCGCATTTTTCTCACATCAAGAATAGCCGGGATTGCTTGCTTTAATTCTTGAACGTGTGAGATTACTCCAATTAATCTTCCAGACTGTTGAAGATCAATTAAAGTGTCAATTGCCTTATTTAACGATTCCTCATCCAATGATCCAAAGCCTTCATCAATAAACATTGTTTCAATCGAAATCCCACCTTGATGAGATTGAATTACATCAGCCATCCCAAGAGCTAAACTTAGTGAAGCGTTAAATTTCTCCCCTCCAGACAGTGTTTTTACATCACGATTATGACCCGTATAATTGTCAAATACATCGAGACTTAGTCCACTTTGCTTGCCTCGTTTTTCTAAGCGATCACTGCGAATTAAATGGAATTGACCATTGGAAAGTCGATTTAAGCGTTGGTTTGCAGCTTGAATGATTTCTTCAAGAAATTCAATTTGTAAAAAGCGTTCAAATGAAATTTTCTTTGAATTCTCACCTCTTACGACATCATATAAATCTTTGTGAAGATAGTATATCTCCTCTGCGTCTTTCACTTTTTCGTGAGCATGGCAAATATCGCTTGAAGCCGTCGTTGCAGATTCAAGATAATGAGTGATTTGCGAAAGCGAACGCTGAACTTGCTCTAGTTCGTATTCTAATGTTGAAATAAGTTCTAAT
Organism: Halalkalibacter akibai JCM 9157; assembly: GCF_000513135.1. Lineage (GTDB taxonomy): Bacteria > Bacillota > Bacilli > Bacillales > Bacillaceae_D > Halalkalibacter > Halalkalibacter akibai. The sequence goes on along the minus strand of NZ_BAUV01000011.1, from coordinate 90,189 downwards.
AGCTGATTTAGGTCTTGTCTTTCTTTTCCTTTTAGTTCTACCTGTAGGTCTGCGACTTGTTTTGTAATCGCCTGAAGATGACTTGTATAAAGCTCTATTTCTTCTTTCAACTCGGCTCGTTCAGTTTCAGTCAGTTTTGCTTGATTATAATCTTCTGTTGATTGGAAATTAGCTTTCAAAAGTACTTCTTTAAAATTGAATGCAGCTTTTTCTTTTCTTTCTAAAGTCGTTTCCAACTGTTTGGCAAGGCTGTTTAAGGTTGTTTCAGCTCTCAGCTTCTGTTCTTTTGCTTGATTTAATTTTATTTGAATGGATTTCCAAGCATGATCTAATAACTGTTTATCATTTTCTGCTTTCTCTATTTCGACAGCAAGGGCTTGATTAGATTGAAGATGTTCAGGAATCGTTTGTAATTTCTCCTCAAATAATGCTTGTTCCGTTTGATAATTAGCTAGCAATTGATGAAGTGTATTGTCATTTTCTTCCTTGGTCATTTCTAACTCTTCAAGTTTATTTTCTACATGTTCTAACTTGCTTCTAACTTTTCCAAATTTATCTTGATCTGCTCTTAGTTGAGTAAGTTTCTTTTCAAGCTCTTGACCTGCTTCTTCTAAATCGCTATACACTGAATTTAAATCTTTATGGTCAATACCCAAAACCTGTAGATCTGTTTCCTTTTCTGTTAGCTGATTGTTCAAGCTCTCTATTCGTGCTTGTAACGTACGATATATTCCTTCAACTTGATCTTTTAACATTCGTTTTTGTTCAAGCTGTTCTTTTGTCGGGATTTCTTGTTGGGATTCTGCTAAGTCAGGATGTTCTTTACTACCACAGACTGGACAAGGATCTCCGTTGTGAAGATGAAGTGCTAATAAACTCGCTTGTCCCTCAATCCAACGCGTTTCCAGTTGTTCATACTCTTCTTTTAATGTTCCTAATTTTTCTTCTTCATTGAAAGCTTGTTTAGAGATTTCAGTAGCTTTGGTGGACAGACTAATACACTCATTCACCACTTTTAACTTTTGACGTGTCGTTTGGTTTAGTTCGCTCGTTTCAGGTAGCTTTTGCACCATTTTTTCTAATTCTTTTAACTCTGATGTTAAACTAACCTTTTCTTTTTTCAATTCAGTAGTCTGACTCGAAATATCATCATTTTGCTGTTTACAGGTTGCTACTTCTTGTTTGAGTATGCTTACCTTTTGTTTCTTTTTATCTAGGGCTGCAACTTCAGAAATCATATCTTTTAGTTTGTTGACAAGGAAATGGGCTGCCTCTCGCTCTGGCGCTTTTTTCTCTTCGATTAAAAATGCGGATTGGACCCCGGATAGAAGCTCAGATGCATTGTTCAGTTCGTGTTTTAATTGTTTTACTTGATCTTGTAATTGACTCTCTTCCATTTCTAGTTCCTTTAGGAAACGTTCTTGCAGCTCGATTTGGCTTGCCTTCTCTGCTTCTTGTAACCTATGTTTCTTGATATCTATAGTAGACTGTTCTTTCTCTAATAATTCTTTATGCTCAAGATGTTTTTCTAGAGCAGTAAAACGATCATTAATGGCTTTTGAATGATGATAAGTAGTTGTGCTTTTAGTTAACTGATCTTTTTTCTGTAACACTTGTTTTTTTAAAGTTTGTTGCTGTTCGCGATAAAAATCTATTTCCTTCGCTAACGCTTCAATGACTTGGTGTGTATTGTAATGATCTTGATTAAGTACTTCAAACAGAATTGAACCCTCTCTAGCTGGTAGATTCTTCTCAAGATTTTTCATAGTAAGGTCACGCTCTTGTTTGTTAGCTTCAAAATGCTTTTGCGACTCTACTCGTTTTTCATTTAACCCTTCAGTCATTTGCTTAAAATGAACCGTCCGGAAAATCTTACGAAGAATCTCCTCTTTGTTTTCTGTATCCGAAGTTAACAGTTTACGAAATTCTCCTTGTGGGAGCATGACAATCTGGCGAAACTGGTCTTTTGTCAATCCAATGATATCTTGAATTTTTTGATTCACGTTTCCAACCGTTAATTTATCAACTAACAGCTCGTCTGTTCCGTTCGTTATTTCATAAATTTCATACTTATCACCAGTGGCGGTTTTATTCGAGCTTTAACATGAGCCATCTGCCTAAACACTCGATACGTGCGATTACGTAAAATAAACTGAAAATCAACAGACGTATGAATATCTTCATCTGCAAACTGGCTTCGCAACATTCTTGAGTCACTTCTATCTTCTCCGCTTGCGTCCCCATATAAAGCAAAACAAATCGCATCGAAAATCGTTGTCTTACCGGCTCCCGTGTTCCCTGAGATAACAAATAACCGCTGTTCCTTTAATTCAGTGAAATCAATGGTCTCTACGTTTTTATAAGGCCCAAAGGCTGTTATCGTAATTTTTAACGGTTTCATCCTCGTTCCCCCTCTTTGCGCATTGTTTCTTGTAGTACCTCTTTAAACAACTCCTCCGTTTTTACTTTCATCTCTTCACCCTTTACTTCTTTATAGAAAGCTTTAAAAAGAGAAAGCTCGTCCATTTTAGAACGGGCAACTGTAGGGGTCATATCCCCATTTTGATTAAGAATTGGCATTTTCCGTTCAACATGCATTGCATTCGGATACACAGAACGAACACGCTCCATCGGATAAATAACCGGGTTTTCATCTAATAATTTTACAAACACATAATCGTCATTCCGTTCATGTTGTTCAATTTCGTTTATAAGTCCTACCACTGTCCGGAGCTGACGTCTTGCCTTCAATAGTCTTTTTTCGACAGTTACTTGACCATCATGCTCAAGTTCAACAACATAATAGCCTTTATTATGATGTTCTTCTGAAATTGAATATTTTAAGAGCGAGCCTGCATAACGTACATTTTCAATTCCTACGTGATGTGCCTGGTGAAGATGGCCTAATGCCGTATAATGAAAAGGTTTAAAAAGGGCTGCATTCACATGTTCAACACCACCAATAGCTAATGGCCTCTCAGAGTCACTCGTGTTTTCTTTTTTCTCTCCTCCTGGTGTAACAAATGCATGTCCAATAAAAACATGACGAGCCTTTTGATCCAGTGATTCTTGGATTTTCTCTATCACTGCTCGTATCGCATCATCATGAGTTCTGATTTCTTCATTTTTAAGTTCATAACGAACCTTACTCGGATCCGCGTATGGAATTAGATGAAAGTGTACATCGCCATATTCATCTTGCAGGACAACAGGATCCAATCCATCCGTGAAAGATCCTTTAATATGAAAGCCCGTTGCTTTCATGATTTTGCTACCAAAATCTAACCGTTCTGGTCCATCATGATTCCCTCCAACAGCTAAAACAGGCGTCTTCAATTTAATGACAATTTCCTCCAAAATTTCGTCTAATAAATCAACAGCTTCAGTTGGAGGAATCGAGCGATCATAAAGATCTCCTGCAATAATAACAGCATCTGGTTTTTCTTCCTCAACTGCTTGAACGAACTGTTCTAGCACATGTCTTTGATCCTCTGTCATATATACACCTTGAACCAGTTTGCCAAGATGCCAATCTGCCGTATGAAATAATTTCACTGAATACACCATCCTCTTTTTCCATTTTGTGGTACATTTATAATAGCTTTATAAGTTAATAAGATTAGTATGCCAGAAAGGGTATACCAAAAGCGGTATACCCCTATAAGCTACTAATTTAGTTTATCATAAACAGAAATAATTACATTTATTAAACGAAATCTCCTTAACAAAAAGGTAGGTTAAAATATGTCTAAACTTAAATATTTAGGTAAAATCTTTTTCATTGCTCTTATTGCCATTGGAATTGCATCTACTTTATATAAAAAAGGCATTATTTATGACTCACTAGGCATTCATATTGAGATGCCCTTTAAGAAAAGAGTAGAAATTCCAATTGAGTATATGCTTACTGATCGTAACAATAATGGCATACCTGATCCAATTGACATCGTTAACGCAGCTAGAAACGAAGTAGAGCAGCGGACAACCTATAAAAGTGTTTATTACGCCGGTGGATTTCCTCCTGATAACGAAGGTGTTTGTACAGATGTGATTTGGCGCGGGTTGCTCGGAGCTGGCATAGAATTTAAAGACTTAATAGATGAAGATATTAAAAATCATGTTGAATTGTACCCACGAGTAGACCAAAAGCCTGACCCTAACATTGACTTCAGACGCGTTCCTAATCAATTTGTTTATTTTCAACGCTTTACTGAGTCCTTAACGACCGAGTTAAGGCCACGTGATGTTACGAATCTAGCTCAGTGGCAACCAGGTGATATTGTCGTTTTTCTTGACGGGTTCCACCATGTTGGAATCGTTTCAGATAAAAGAGACAAAGACGGAGTTCCATACCTCATCCATAACAACCCTCCATTTGCTGCAGAAGTTAAACTTACATCTTTTACAACTCCAATTGCTGGTCATTATCGCTGGCATTATTAAAAGATAGACTCTACTATCCACAACGTAGAGTCTATCTTATTTTCTCCACTGACTAACTACAAGCCATTACCTTATCTCTTCCATGAGCCTTAGCCAGGTAAAGCGCCTCGTCTGCTTTTTGAACGAGTTCTTGTTCGCCTTGCCGTACATGAGGAATCATCGTGGCTACACCAATACTAGCTGTAACGAATGGTGAAATAGGTGATTCTGAATGCAGTATTTTTTGATTTAGAATGTTCTCTTTACAGAACTCAGCCAAAAGAATAGCCTCTTCTTTGGCAACACCTGAAAGTATAATCGCAAATTCCTCTCCACCATAGCGAGCTACTAATTGATGCTCTTCACTAAACAGCTGATTTAAGGTAAGAGCTACGTTTCGCAAGCAGTCATCACCAGCTAAATGGCCATATTTATCATTATAGCCTTTAAAGAAATCAACATCCAAAAGTAAAAGTGAAATAGGTTGTTGAGTTTCTTCATGTAGCTTCCATTGATCCATTAGCGTTTGGTCAAACAATCTTCTATTTGCTACTTGCGTTAATCCATCGGAATAGGAAAGCTTACTTAATTGTTCATTCATGTCTAACAACTTCTGTTGAGAACGCTCTAACTGTTCTGTTCGTGCAATAATCTTTTCATCTAAAGTTTCATTTACTTTTTTTAACTCTTCGCGAACTTCTTCAACTTCCCGAAATGTCCTTGCTAATTTCGAGAAGGACACATACGATTGCGAAAAGACAAACACCAATAAGCCAAATGCGGTTAACTGTTTTCCATAATATAAATAGTGAACGACTAAGATGTCATTTATGATCGTGTAAGAGAAAAAGAGGAAACAAAGGAACATAAAAAAAGCTCCTCTTCGCTTTTTCATCATCGCCTTTATTAATACATAAAAAACATAGCTAACTATAACTATAATAATGATATTGTAAACAAGCTGGAAATTCGTATATATACTTGCCGGTAAGAAAAGAACTGTACTGGCAAAGAGATACCCAATTATACTTATAACTTTTGTGATAAACAATGACGTTTCTTTTTTATACATATTGTATAAAAATAGCAGAACAAATGGTCCAGTTAGAAAATACCAGAAATACGAGAATTTCGTTATTACTTCCAATGGAGCTTCTGGAAACCAATCCATTAGGATCATTTCACCTACAGCAATAGATCTTAAACTAATAGCTAAACAGAATAACCCAAACCATAACGATTCCTTATCTTTTCTTCTGTTAATATATAAAATGATATGAATAAGACCAATTAACAACAGACTCACAAACACTGAATAATCAAAAGCAACCTGAGTTGTATGGTCCTTGTGGATTTGTTTAGATATTCCAAGTGTAGGCGGGTACCAAATACCTCCCTCTCGAAAATGAAAATTTGAAATCTGTAGAACAATTTCAGTAACTTCAGAAGTTGGTGTAAATGTGATAACTTGCGGGTATAATTGAGCTTTTTCAGTTTCAAAAGAGTCTCCAATGGTACCTGTAGATAATACTTTTTCTCCATCGATCCAAATTGTATAAGCTGAGTAGAGGTCCATGATCTTTAATCCGTATATATCATTTAACGGCAATTCATTCACAAGTAAACGGTATGTTGCATAACCTTTTTTTTGGTCAAGGTGATCCCAAACTAAAGGTACTTTTATCATTCGGTGTTGAATTTCTTCTTGAAATGCCGTAGGTTCAAGGAGTTGCCCCCAATAAAATTCCCAATCCCCTTTTAAATCAACTTCCCCATTCTCGGAAAAACTCCACCCTTGAAAGTCTATAACTCCATCAATAGCTTCAGGCACATGCTGATCTGTATTGTTTAGATTAATCGTTATAACAAGTAAAAAAACACAAATACTCACAAATAAAGTAAGTAAAACAGCTTGAACTGCAGTTGTCCTTTTCATTTTTTCTCCTACTTTTCCCTTAATTAAAAAGTAAATACCGTTTACCGGACCGTGACTTTATTACTACTCTTTTATCATACCAAAAGACTATATGAGTTGTCACCTATTCTTACTTCCTTTCTATAAGAATAACGTTTTTCATGTTGTTTACATAGTTTATTAGGGTAATCATCTATTTAAAAGGAGAGTTGTAAAAATGAACCCGTATTACTATCATGGCTATGTTCCCCAACAACCTGAATTAGCAAGATCTTTCCCAGCTAATTCTTTTAACCACTATCAACGTGATCCTAGACAACTAGATCAAAGAGTCGATCAATTAGAAAGACAAAACCAAGCACAAGTTCAGGAAATAACCCGTATCAATGAAGAAATCATTCGTCTAAATAGTGAATTAAGTCGTATCAATGATGAAATTTTACGTTTAAATCAAAATGATGAAATTCATACTAATCGCTTATTTAGATTGAACCAAAGACTTCGTGTGATCGAGCAGAATCTAAATATTCCTTACACTGGCGGAGAAGATGGTTTTTAATATCAAATTTACAAGTAGGGTTATCCACGTTTGGGTAACCCATTTTTACGTTCCTCCCAACAGTTATCGCTAATGTAGCAACTCATTGACTTTGAGATTGCCTGTACATAATGAAACAAGGTTAAGCGAACTAGCACGAACGCTTAACCTTGTAGTTTAATCATTTATATAATCATCCATTGCACCTACTGTATTATAAAGCTCTAAGCTAATCTCGGTTTCTTCACCAAGGGCCAGCTTCGCAAGCTCTGAACCTAAATATGGACCCACTGTTAAACCTGATGATCCAAGGCCATTGGCAACTATAATACCTTTAAAGCCAGAAACCGCTCCGATTACAGGGAGAAAATCTGGTGCAACTGGTCTAAAACCAACTTTTACTTCTACAAAAGTACCATCAACTAGTCCTGGTGCAATCTTAAGGGCTTTGTCTAGGATTTCATGAATTCCTCCAGCTGTAGCGCGTTGATCAAACCCACCATCGTTTTCATGGGTTGCTCCAATGATGACTTGTCCCTTTTCGAACGAAAGTAAGTATTGATTCGTTGGAGGCATCACAACTGGCCAGGAATTGGTGTTCACGTTTTCAAGCTTTAAATGAATGATTTGAGCTTTTTGTGGTTCTATTTTGAATTCAATTCCCAAAGGGAGCAATAATTCTTTTGCCCATGCTCCAGCAGTTATCAACACCTGTTCCGCTAATACTGTTTTCCCTTCATAATGAATTCCAGTCACTTTTGTGTCTTCAAAGGTTAACTGTGCATTTGCATGTATATACGTAGCCCCATGTTTAATTGCTGCTTGAATTAAAGACTGACATAGTGCTTTTCCATTTACACGAGCTGCTCCACTTACATGCACAGCCCCAAAGTCATCCCTTAAAGGGGGAAATAGTGCTTTCGTCTCAGCAGGACTTAATCGTGTAATTTCTCCTATTTCAGGTGCTTCCTCGCGTCGTTTCCGAACACGTTCCTCCATTTTATCTAATTTCCCTTCATCAACATGAAGCTGATAGCCCCGACTCTCGCATACCCGGTTTCTTTTTCTCCATCTGCTTCTAATTTGTTTATTAATGAGGGATAAAATTTCGCTCCATTTTTTGCTAACTGATACCAGGCTTGATTTCGCCTTTGTGAAAGCCATGGACAAACAATACCAGCAGCTGCATCTGTTGCTTTTCCTGGTTCTTGTCGGTCAACTAAAAGGACGTTTACTCCCTTTTTAGCAAGATGGTAAGCTGCTGAAGCTCCGATAATTCCAGCCCCAACAATGATATATGGTTTCATATAAACACACCTACACTTTTCTTTTTTCAATATCTCTTTTGTATTTTACTCGTAACGGATAGCAAACACCAATGAATTTACGTAAAAAGACCTGAAGCAAAAGGTTTCTGCCCCAAGTCCTTTGTACACTACCTATTCTTTTGTTTCTCAAGCTGTCTTAACTCAACACGACGTATTTTACCTGAAGTCGTTTTAGGAAGCTCATCAATAAATTCGATGGCTCGTGGATACTTATAAGGTGCAGTCATCTTTTTAACATGTTCTTGCAGTTCATTCACTAAAACTTGATTGCCCGCTTCTTGATCTTTTAAAATAACATACGCTTTTACAATAGAACCGCGAATTTCGTCTGGTGCCGCAACGACTGCACATTCTTTCACTAGAGGATGGCGAATAAGGGCATCCTCCACTTCAAACGGTCCTATCGTATAACCAGAACTAATAATAATATCATCCGATCTACCTTCAAACCAGTAATAACCGTCTTCATCCATCTTCGCTTGATCACCGGTTAAATACCAATCGCCACGAAAGGCAGCAGAAGTTCTTTCTGAATCATGTAAATAGCCTTTAAATAAAGCAGGTGTACTACGATGTACTGCAATATCGCCAACCTGACCATTCGGAACAGGCATACCTTCTTCGTTGATAATAGCAACTTGATTTCCTGGAGTCGGTTTCCCCATTGAACCTGTTTTGGACTCCATCCCCATTAAAGTACCAATTAAAAGTGTATTTTCAGTCTGTCCGTATCCATCGCGTACTTGCACTCCAAAAAATTTCTTAAACGTATCTATTACTTCTTGATTTAAAGGCTCCCCTGCACTTACCGCACTCCGAAGATGGGGAAGTTGATAGCGTTCTAGCTTATCTAGCTTTGCCATAAAACGGAATTCAGTTGGAGTACAACAGAGAACATTAATGTTGTACGATTCCAATAACCGTAAATAAGTTTCTGGATCAAATCTACCGTTATAAACAAACCCAGTAGCACCGGATCCAAGTGTTGACATAAACGGTGTCCAATTCCACTTTGCCCAGCCAGGCGCAGCCGTCGCCCAAACAATATCACTCTCTTTCACATCAAGCCATAATTTGGCTGCGATAGCTTGATGAGCATAAGCCAGCTGTGTGGATGAATGACCCCTTTAGGATTTCCTGTTGTTCCTGATGTATAATTTAAAAAGGCAATGTCATCTGACCTAGTCTGTACCATTTCGAATTGTTCAGATTCTCCTTTAAGCAGTTGATTGTAATGACTCCAACCCTCTACCTCCTTTCCAACTGAAATAAAATACTCTATGCTCGTACTTTCTCTTATCTGATCAAAGCGGTCCGTCATAGTATCTATGCAAATTGTTGCTTTCGCCTGTGAATGTTCGGCACGATAAAGCAAATCTTTCTCTCTAAGCATTTCAGATCCTGGTGAGATAATTAACCCAAGTTTTAAAGCACCTAAATAAATAGCGTATGTCTCAGGGATTCTTGGAAGAGTGACCATTACCTTCTCTCCTGTTTTTAGTCCCATCCGCTGTAATGCATTTGCAAAGCGATTGGATTGTTTTCTTAATTGTAAGTACGTTACTTTTTGAGTGTCTCCATCTTCATTCGTCCAAATGAGAGCCACCTTTTTAGGATCATCTGCAAACCGGTCAATGTCCTGAGCCATATTATAAAGTTCTGGAGCAAGTAAATCTGAATGATTCATTATATTCCTCCCTTTTGTTTACGCTTACATTTTTTTATTAAATACTAATGCGTCCCGACACTCTAATAAGAAATTTGGACACACTCACATCTTCGTCATTATATTGAAGGAACCCTTTTCTAATTACAAAAAATACATAGAATGTCTCTCTTATACCAAAAGAAGCGAAAAGTTTTATGTTAACTGATCGCTTCACTTATTCTAATTATCTATTTTCCTTCCGTCTCCCATGAAGACGACGTTGAAATAAAATGAATATAGGAAGGGGAATAATAATCCAACCTAGACTTTTAATGAGACTGTTTAGAGCGGATTGTTTCCCATTTTCTATTTGCTGCTCAACCATTGCGTCATATTGAGCTCGCCACTCGGTTTCACTCAATTCCTTTTGAACCGTCCCATCCTCTGATTTATAGTCTCTCATATTCTTGTAATCTTCAAATGACTCAACATACATTGACGGTGATACATAATCCGCTATAGACATAAACGCAAAAACACCACCACCTATCACCATAATTAAAGTGATAAATGCAACGGCATACTGATACACTTGCTTCACCATATCTCCTCGCTCCTCTTCTGTTAGATGAGTAACTGTGCGTTTTGCACCAAAAACTATTAAGACAATAAACACGATTAACACCACAAAAAGTAATAATGCGAATATCATATGTTCACCTACTCATTTGTTATCATGCTACGTACTATTAGAACGAAGGAAAGAATTGAAAAGTTACACCTCATTATGTGTTATTTTCGAGTTTAAACAACTTGAACAGCTTATGAATAAACTCTTGCTCATTAAAAAACTCAGGTTCACATTGGTTATACCACTTCCGAACTGTTTCAAGTATCCAAACCGGAATTGGCTTTCCACTCAATAAATAATAATATTCCATATATCCAGCTTTTAGACATTCCCACCTAGTATCATTTCCTTGTTTCATATATTCTGAGACATCTAGCAACTTCGCTCTTCCATTGTGAAGAAGAATGTTTCTTAAGTGAATGTCTCTAGGATTTAACCCTTTACTTTTTGCATATGCACGTGCTTCTTCTACATCTTCTATAGCCCTTTTCGGTATTTCAATCCCTTTAATTAAACAGTCGTACAATGTCAAACCGTCTTCATAGCTTAAAACTAGATAGTTCTCACCACTCCCGTAGTATCGAGGAAAGAAAGACGTATCTCCTAGCACGTCATATACTCGCTTTTCCATTTCCATCTTTTCAAGCTTAATATGACTGAATACTTTAAAGGCAAACTCTGGTGCTTTTGTGGAACGGAATACAGCAGCATCCGTTCCAACACCAACACATTGATAACATTCAGGGACATCTTTCACTTTCACAAGTTCATTATTTTTACTTGCGACAACTTCAATCTTATCTATCATCTCAGCTGCTTGATCCCATTCCATATTAATCAACCCTTCATTTAAAGTTAAGCCGTTTGATTCGTTTTTTCTTGTTGATCCTCAGGGACCTCTTTAGAAAAGAACCAACCACCTACTGCTATTAGAACAAGGACAGCATAGAAGGTTATCTTCCAATAAGGTGATTTAACAAAAGCTTCTGGAATTACACCTAGTGCAGGGTGTGATAAAGTATAAACTGCAAGCTTTACTCCAACCCAACCAACAATGATAAACGCAGTAGTTTCCAGACCTGGTCTAGCATGCAGCAGTTTAACAAAGACAGTTGCTGCAAAACGCATTATAATTAAACCAATAAATCCACCCGCAAAAATGACCAGGAACTTTCCTCCGTCTAACCCACCTATATTTGGTAGACCTGTATCAGGAAGCAACACTGCCAATGCGACAGCTGCTAAAATAGAATCGACTGCAAAAGCAATGTCTGCAAGTTCCACTTTTAGAACTGTAACCCAAAAGCCTGATTGCTTTTTCTGCTTGCTCTCTTCGATCGAATCCTCGGCTTTTTTTATGATGAATTTTCTAAATATATGATTGAGGGCAATGAATAACAAATAAACAGCACCAATTGCTTGAACTTGCCATACATTAATTAAGAATGAAATAGCAAATAACGATCCAAAGCGAAACACAAATGCTCCCGCTAAACCATAAAATAACGCCTTCTTCCTTTGCTCTTCAGGAAGATGCTTTACCATAATAGCAAGAACCAAAGCATTATCCGCCGCTAACAAACCTTCTAATAGTATTAATAATAAAAGCACCCAACTATATTCAATAATGATTGAGAAATCCAATTTTTATAATCCTCCCTATACTTGCAACTCGTATTTTTGTTTTAAAGCTAGTGGCGCTAAATGAATTATTCTGTTCATCACAAAGGTTGCAATCACAAGATCATCTAATAAACCAAATATCCCGAGAAAGTCAGGAATTAAATCAAATGGAAATACTACATAAATGATTAACAAACCAATACCCAGAAATTTCTTTTTCCAGATCACCTCTTCAGAAAGAAAAAAGTCTTTCAAAAAAGGAAGTAATCTCCAGAATTTCAGCATAAACCCAAGTCTCTTCAGCTTTTTCCCCATAACCATTCACCACCTTTTAAAATGCAAAAAACCTTTACCAATTAGACAGGTAAAGGTTAATTAAACACAAATAAAGACCTTTACCATCAAAATGTAAAGGTCTTGCTAACAACGTAATCGTCGCCAACAAAGCCGAGAGCATTTGCTCCGTAATGACGACTTTGCTGTAAAAGCTACTCCCCTTTAGGAGAACTATTTTATTATGAATGAGTTTATATTAATCTATCGGTCTCCTTCCGTCAACCTATTTTTCTGTCGAAATTTAAAAGACGAAGGATCTTTCAACAGTAAGCTTCCTTTATACGGATTGGTATAATAACTACTTTCATGTTTCTCCCACTTCTTCCACTTAATGATTGGCCACTGCCACTGATGGATTTCTTAGTAATTGCTTAACTTTTTTGTTCGTGAATTGAATAATTCTTCCTAAAATCAAGACAATTAATATGGTTCCTAAACCTATTGGTCCACCTAACAAATAACCGGCAATTGCAGCTCCTGCTTCAATTAAAATTCGGGACACGCTTAAGCTCCACCCTGTCCTGTTGTGAATTGCTAGCATCAAACCGTCAATTGGTGTTCTTGGTAATCTTGCTTCTAAGTAGATACCAATACCAAGTCCAACTGCAACAATGCCTAGTAAAAAGGTCAGCCACTGCGAACCCCATGTAGCTGTAAAAGGAATGTCTTTCAATGCTATGTAAATCCAAAAATCAAGAAACCAACTCCTAACGACTATCGCTATAATGGATTCCAATTGTAACCTTTTCCACTCAATTGCCCCTGTAATTAACACAAGGACGGCTTGAGAAAGAATTGCCCATACACCAATAGTTAATCCTAAATGCTGATTTAATCCAACAGCTACCATATCCATTGGACCAGCTCCAGCCTGAGACAAAATGATCAAGGAAATACCTAAAGCTGTAATACAAAGCCCAACCAAATAAATAATTAAACGTTTTTTCACTTCACACCTACTTTTATAGTTAATAAAAAATTCCTACTTTCTTTTTAATGACTTTATAACTGTGATGATCATCACAGTCGTCTGAGTAAAAATCCATTACGATTAACATATAGGATCACTAGATAAACGAAGGAGTTGGTAAAAATGGCTTTTCATTATCAGACTATTTTAGTTGCAGTGGACGGGTCAACTGAATCTGAATTAGCTTTAAAGAAAGCTTTTAAAATGGCAAAGTTGGAGGAAGCTAAGCTTGTCATTTCATATATTATTGATAATAGACCATCAGCAACTATTGAACAGTACGACCGAACAATTGTAGAACAAACTGAAAAATATGGGCAAGAGATGTTAATAACTTATAAAAAAGACGCCGAAGAAGCTGGCATTCTTGATGTAGAAATAGCTCTTGATTACGGATCACCGAAAATAAAAATTCCTAGAGACATAGCAGATAAGTATCAAGCAGATCTCATTATAGCAGGCGCAACCGGAATTAACGCTGTTGAGAGATTATTTATAGGAAGTGTTTCAGAGAATATAGCTAGACGGGCAAAATGTGATGTATTAATTGTAAGAAAACAACATTAACAATTTATCACAGTATATTGTGCAACATTGAGTAACAGATCGTTCTATATCTCCATTCTAGCCGTCCATCATTGGGATAATCTAAAAGGGCAGTAGCAAAGCCTTTGGATTATCCCTTTTCCTATTTTCATATTATCACATAAGAACGTGAAATAGTTAGGAGTTCAAAAGTGCATTATGTAAAATCACGTAAGGCTTGTCACACACCTAACATCAATCTGTTATGTGTGTAATCCAAATGTTATTTTCTTGTTCTTTGGATTAGAAAGATAGATGTTATAGTTAAGGCACTTGAATAGTTACAACACATTTTGGAGGTATCACATGAAAAAAAGTATTGTTTCACTCGCCACTGTAGCTACCCTACTTGGAACACTTAGTTTTGGATTACATGCATCTGCTGCAGAAGTAACAATTCAAAAAGGAGACACACTATCAGCGATCGCATCTAAACATTCCATATCAGTTGATACACTTAAAGAATGGAACAATCTTTCAAGCCACCTTATATATCCTGGAGATCGTCTTAAAGTTGAATTAGTAGAACAATATGAAGTACAAAAAGGAGAAACTTTATCTGATATTTCCATGAAATTTAATAATATTAATTGGAAACAAATACAAGAATGGAATAACATAAAAGACGCAAGCCTTATTTTCGAGGGGCAAATTTTAGATATTTACTTGGAGCATTCATCAAAAGCTTCCTTAAATCAAGAAACAGTAACAACATCTGAAAAGCAAAAAGCAGAAAGGATTGTTGAAAAACCGGTCGAAATGGCGGCAACAAAAGAACAAACGCAAGAGCCTGAAGTCAAAGTAGACAAGCCTGTCAAAGAGGAAACTTCTACAGAGGATGTAGCGATGGAACTAACCATGTCAGCAACTGCTTATACTGCTTCTTGTAACGGATGTTCTGGTATTACAGCAACTGGCCTTAATTTACTCGATAATCCAGATAAAAAGGTTATCTCAGTAGATCCATCTGTTATCCCGCTAGGTTCTAAAGTATATGTAGAAGGCTATGGGCATGCGATTGCTGGTGATACAGGCGGTGCAATTGTTGGTAATAAAATTGACCTTTTTATTCCTGAGAAGCAAGATGCTATCAACTGGGGTGTTCGTGACGTAAAAGTAACTGTCTATAAATAACATTTTAGGATCAATTTGTTTTTTAAAAACAAATTGATCCTTTTTGATTAATTAAAAGAAACGTTGGTTAGTCGCTTGTCCCTTTTATCTCTAGAAAAATTTATCTTAAGCAATTAGTCTATACTGCCATAGCGATTTTTTCTCATCTCTAGAGCCAGAGATTGTAAATGCTTTGGAATATCATTTGCCATTTCACAATTGTTACAATAAACATGACTTGCAATCCAAAAGTACTCCCTCATGATGTATTCTTCGATCGGCTTTGGCATTCCACAATGATCACAGAACATGAGATAGTCCATTTGTTTTACCTCCTTTTCATTATTTTAATTAACATTCAAGCAGAATTCAGTGAGTCTCTATTACCATACAACAACTATTAACTTAGTCTATTCTTATAGATATATTAACTTACAAGATACTTATTCTACTCACTATCATAATATTCAACTTAATAAATTGTGAAACGGCACTTTAAGAGCTTTTAAGAAAAGTTACTAATATTTAATTTATAAGGCTATTAAGATAATTTAAGTTTACGAGATTTCTATGCTTCTTGTCTATGATAGTTGTAACAGTTCAGAAAAACAGTCTATGTCAACAAAAAAAGCCTAATGTATCAATAGGTAATCTTACTCCCTTGTGTTATCCCCATTCTATCGCAATTGTGGTTACGTTATTCGGGATAACTTTCAACGAAAAAAACGGGAGACCCAAGTCTTCTTCAGTCCCCCGTCTTTATTCACAACGCCCATCTTCGGATCGCCAAGGCAACTCCATCTTCTACATTTGAAGCCGTTACCCAATTAGCACATTCTTTAACGAATGGTTGTGCATTTCCCATTGCGACACCTATGCCGGCTTCTTTAATCATCGCTAAATCGTTAAGGCTATCACCCATTGCTAGAACATTGTCCATAGTGATTCCAATTCTATCGCAGACTTTTTCAATTGCTTTTGCCTTGTTAACTCCAACAGCATTTATCTCAAGGTTAGTCGGGCTTGAATTTGTAATTTCCAAAGCAGGATTAGCCGATAATTCATCTAAAATGCTTTGTCTGATTTGGTCATCTTTTATATCAAAGCCAAATTTCATCCATTGATGTTCTGACAGTTCCTCTGGGAAATCTTCTCGTAACACTTGGTTTACAGTCGCATCCCAGCAGGTAGTATTGTGCTTTTGTTTCAATCCCCACATCTGTTCGATATGTTCAAGATCCAGTAATTGTCTCTCAATAAGCGTTCGGTTCTCGTCCCAAATTTCACTGCCATTAACAGTGATTAGATGCGATGTAAGACCTAGTGAATTAACTAACTTATCACAAGTCATTCGTGTACGTCCAGTACTAATGACCACATGAATTCCTTTTTCTTCTGCTTCTTTAATTGCTTTTCGGTTTTCAATTGAAATCTCATGATTTTGGTTTAATAACGTTCCATCCATATCAATTGCTATTAATTTTATTGTTTTTTCTATTGCCATATGATCACTTCCCTTATAAGGCTTATCACAATCCTATAATACCAGAATTAACTATTTTCTGCTGATTCCCTCTTTTATCCATGAAAGCCTAATACCTACGTAGACGAGGAAAACGATTAAATCAAATAAATAAATGATGCTCCAAACATAGCTAATGATCACGAAAATAGAATTCCCGAAAAATGTGGATGTGATGGGCTGGAACCAAGAACTTGAGTAGACTGTAATGAAATTCGTCCACTTATCCCCTACAGATACATCAAGTAAGAGCCAGAAATAATGTATTAACACAAAAGCAATTGTGTGTAACGCAAACAGATTGAGGCGAAAAGGAAGGTATTGGCGCAATTCTTCCAATTCTGTAATACGGTCTATTCGTTTACTCGTTGCATGAATTTTCTCCTTAATAAATTGATCTAGGCGTTGAAAGTCTGATTTTCCTAGAGTTGTAGCATATGTAATGAATAGAACAATAAATATCTGAAAAAAACGAAATTTCACCGGTAATATAAAAATCAATACCACCAAGAAGAATTTGAAAGATATTTATAAAAACGATAAGAATTAACCATAATTGACTTAACCTATCATACCTTAGCCAGTATCGACAGTAAAAAAAGAAAGCAATTAAAATCCAAGTTAAACCTTCAGACACCAAGAAAAGTAACCATCCATTTTCATGCAAAAAAGACACGTAACAGACTCCTCCCATCTATGCTTGTCTTGATTCATATGAAAAAATATCTAGGAACATGACACTCTTTTTTAGCTGATTAAATGAATTTATGTTACTGTATCCTTATTGAATAAAGGAAGGTATGTGATAGTAATGATCATTGAAGTCTGGTCTGATTTCGTCTGTCCATTTTGTTATATTGGGAAACGTCGTTTAGAACAAGCATTAGACGTTTTTCCTCACAAAGATAAAGTTGAGATTCAATTTAAAGCTTTTGAATTGGACCCGAATGCTAGTCGTGAAACTACTCTAACGATACATGAAGCAATAGCAAAGAAATACGGAACCTCTGTTGAACAGGCTAAAAAAATGAACGATAACATTGTTCAACAGGCAAAAGAGGTCGGATTACAATTCAATTATGATAAAGTTAAGTTCACCAATACATTGGATGCTCACCGCCTCGCCAAATTTGCTGAGACAAAAGGAAATGCAGCTGAGATGACAGAACGGTTATTACATGCTTATTTTCATGACAACATCGTGTTAAGCGATAAAAAGTCTCTTCTAAAACTAGCAGCTGAACTGGGCTTAGATCAAACGGAGACAGATCTTATCCTTAAAGGAGATCAATTTGAGTCAGAAGTCCGTTTTGATGAACAAGAAGCTAGAGAAATAGGTGTTCAAGGGGTTCCCTTTTTTGTCATCAATCGAAAATACGCAATCTCAGGAGCTCAGCCTAAAGAGGTCTTTCTTAATGCTCTTGAACAAGTATGGGAAGAAGAAAACCAGAAACAGACATTACAGCCATTAGGAAAAACCGATCAAACTGCTGCTGTTTGCAATGAAACTGGCTGTGACATCGACAACAAATAATCCGTAGTTAAACACTAGGTCACTTCCAATGACTTAGTGTTTTTCTTAGTCCCTTGTTGCTAATTTTCAACACTTAACATAATAAAGTCTGTAATCGGGGAAAAGAAGATTACACTTACTAATTTTGGAGGAGTCTCTCATGTTTTTTGGTAGTCATGTAAGTATTCGTAACGGTTATTTGCAGGCAGCTAAAACTGCTTTAGATTTAGGTGCTAACGCATTTCAGTATTTCCCCAAAAATCCTCGAAGTATTGGGGTAAAAAATTTTGATCTAGAAGATGCTAAGGACTGCGCTACTTTTTGTTCTGAACATAATATCGCTTCCGTTGCTCATAGCCCCTATCCAACTAAACTTATTCCAGATAATAAAGATCTTGAACAGCAAATCATTTACTCACTTCAGAATGATCTAGAAATTGTTGAGGCCTGTGGCTCCATTGGTGTTGTCGTTCATTTTGGCACGACAACAAAAACTGATCCACTTGAAGGTTATAAGAAAATGATTG
Source organism: Halalkalibacter akibai JCM 9157 (assembly GCF_000513135.1). GTDB lineage: Bacteria > Bacillota > Bacilli > Bacillales > Bacillaceae_D > Halalkalibacter > Halalkalibacter akibai. The sequence continues at coordinate 71,518 of NZ_BAUV01000011.1, read as the reverse complement.
ATGTATTAAACCAGGTTTTAACCAACTGGAGTGGAACAGCGAAAATTTTACTTGAGAACAACGCTGGTGCTGGTAGTGATATGGGAATTACACTCGAAGAAATGGTCCAAGTTCGTTCCTTAACTGATTTTCCAGATCAAATAGGCTTTTGCTTCGATACCTGTCATGCTTTTGCAAGTGGGATCTGGACCGGGGAAAATTGGTCTTTGTTAGAAAAAAAAGCTATAGAGTTGAATTATTTTAATGAATTGAAAGCAGTTCATTTTAATAATTCCAAGTACTCAACTGGGCAAAGAAAAGACCGTCATGCTAATTTAATAGACGGTCATATCACACCATCTCAATTACAAGAAGTGTTGAGTACTTCATCTTTATCCGAAATTCCTTTTATATTAGAAACACCAAAAGACGAATCTACGAACATCGCGAGGAAATTATGCTTATGAAAACATGGACACATCAATAATTCAAGAGTGTATAAGTTGCTCTAACCGACCAACCCATAGTAAAATAACTTTATCTTAGTACTAAGATAAATTCTTCATTTTGAGGTGTATGTAATGAAGCAAACAGTGTTATTAACTGGTGCAAGTAGTGGCATTGGCTATGAAATGGCTAAAATTTTTGCCGCAAACCATTATCATTTAATTTTAATCGCAAGAAACAAACTTAAACTTGAAGAAATTAAACAGGAACTCAACAATCCTCAAATTGAGATAACCGTAATCGTAAAAGACCTTTCTGTTCCTGGAGCTGCCAACGAAGTTTATAAGGAAATCAAGCAATTAAATAAACACGTAGACATTCTAGTCAACAACGCAGGCTACGGAATGACTGGTCCTTTCTTTGAATTAGATTTGAATAAACAAATGAACATGATTCAATTAAACATAATAGCGTTAACCGAACTCACCCATTTATTTGTTCAAGACATGATTAAAAATAACTTTGGCCGAATTATTAATGTCGGTTCTGTTGCATCGTTTGTTGCTACGCCTACAATGAGTGTTTACGCTGCTACAAAAGCGTTTGTTCTTTCCTTTTCAGAGTCATTACATAGTGAATTAAAACAAAAAGGCGATATCGCAGTAACTGCTCTTTGTCCGGGACCAACCAAAACAAATTTTGCTACTGTTGCAAATGTAGGCCATTTAGAAGAAATATTTAATGTTCATGGTACAACCGCACAAGAAGTTGCCTTATCTGGATATAATGCAATGAAAAAAGAACTCCCTGTCGTTGTTCCAGGTTGGAAGTTCCGCAGTATGGTTGGCCTAACACGATTACTTCCAAGACAGTTACTTCAGAAGATTCTAAGTAAGACCAACAAATAAAGGGTGGGATTGCTTAAATGAACTCTAGATATCAAGTCATGGTAGAGCTTTATGAAGGATTTCTCCTGTATGCTAGAAATTGGTCGAATGAATGGAATATGTCAAATCAAATAGGTCTTTCTCCCTCTCACATACTAATACTTGAACTATTAGAAAATCAGTCACTTCGTCCATCAAGCTTAGCTGCTTGCCTACACATTACAACAGGAGGGATAACCGGACTTACTAACAAACTTGTTAAAGATGGGTTAGTTGATCGAAAACCTCTAATAGAAGACCGGCGAGCGATCGGGTTATATATTACTTCAGCAGGAAAAGCAATGCTTAAGAAAGCAAGAGAACAAAAGTACCAACAAATGCAAAAAATGTTTGGTGTTTTAACCGATTCAGAGCTTATTCAATTAAAACAAATGATATTAAAATTAAATCGTGCAGATTAAACTAGGAGGAAGCTAGTGCAAACTAAAACCGCATTACTAATTGGCGCAACTGGTTTAATTGGTAGTGATTTACTAAATTTATTGTTAGAGAGTCCAAGGTATGTAAAAGTAGTAGTACTTGTACGTAGACCTTTAGATATTAAACACGAAAAATTAGATGAGAGAATTATTGACTTTAATAATCTTGAAAATGAACAAATCAATTTCCAAATAGACGATGTTTATAGTTGTTTGGGAACAACAATTAAAAGAGCCAAATCGAAGGATCTTATGAGAAAAGTCGATGTTGAGTATCCTCTTATACTAGCCAATCTCACTAAAAAACTGGGTGCTAAACACTTTTTACTCGTAAGTGCACTTGGTGCAAACGCTAAATCAACGATTTTTTACTCACGAATTAAGGGTGAATTAGAAGAGGAATTACAGAAAATTGGATTTCAAACAGTCTCTATTTTTCGCCCTTCCCTATTACTAGGAAATAGACAAGAATTTAGATTAGGTGAGAAAACAGCTGAACTCACGTTTTTCCTACTACCTTTTCTTTTCAAGGGTCCACTGAAACGATATAAAGCCATTCACAGCCAAACAGTCGCAATGGCTATGTTAAAAGTCTCAGAAAAATCACAACAAGGAACCTTTATTTATTCGTCTGTTGATATGGAAACATTAAAACAATCTGTATTATAGCTTTTGTAAGTAAAGAAAAGGACTCTTTACGTTTTAATAAAGTAGTAACTAATGCATAAGGCACTTATGAAATCATTAGACATTTCATAGACTGGACACTGGAAGAAATAAGATCCTTCATCGTACCGATGAAGGATCTTTCTTTTTATCTTGAATAATTTTAAGTTTTTAACAAGAATAACTATCAGCCCACTGGACCAACACTCCAGATTTTAAACTTAATTGCGATTACCACGTTCTTGTGATGCTCCTTGTCCTTTTCCATTTCCAGAGTTGCCTTTCTTTTCAGCAGGCTGCTTTTTCTTCTCAGCTTGTTCTTTTCCTTTGTTTAAAGGTTTCCCCTGCTGTCCCTCAGTTGGCTTCCCCTTATCCTTACCATTAACTGCTTTGTTCTTTTCCTTATTTGAACTCTTTTCATTTGACTGGCTTGCTTTTTCCTTGTTTACCTTTTTCTCCGATGGATTTGATTCCTTTTTCGGATTTGGCTTTGCATTCGGCTTTGGAGTTGAACCTTGCTTCTGCTTTGCTTCTTTACGCTGTTGATTTTCCATTTGCTTTAATTCAGCAAGACTTTTGCCTTTTACGTCATTTTTCTTTTTAACAATTCCTTTTTCTTGTAACCCTTTTATCTCTTTATAGAGGTTCACTGAAAGATTATGTTGTTTTGCTTCATCGTAAAGTTCTTTATCTTCTTGAGTAATACTCACCTCTGAGTCAATCTGGTGTTCTTCCAGAACAAGGTGAATCGTTTCCTCTACGATCGACATCACTTCTAATGATTCCTCTTGTAAAGGAACGACGGATGTTGAAATCAAAGGCTCGTCAACTAAGATATAGCCTTTTATAATAGTTTCATCTAGTATTCGATCCATTACATCTTTTAAATCTCCTTCAACTAGCAACGAGGAAAGTATTTCTACTCCGTCATCATTTAAGCCCTCAGCTCGTATCACTTGATACTGCTCATCGACCGCTAACTCTAGACTCGGGTTAATATCAATAGTTACAACAAAAGCTTCCTCGGCCTTTCCTCCAAATGGGAAAGCAAACGAAGCAAGAATAAGTAACCAAATCGCAGCTGCCACTGTACCGTATTGGAACAAACGTCGAGGTATAAATTTCTTTTTTTCAACATGAACATAACTTTCCCCTATTAATGGACGTTCTGCTGATTTAGGCAAAGCTACATTTTTGAACGTTCCCTCTTCTGTTAGTAGAACAACGTGCGCTTCTGTAACTTTTAGAACAGTCCCTTCAATTCTACCCTTATTCATCTACTTCCCTCCTTTTTAATGAATTGTGAAAGTTGCTCCCACTGTGGATTCTGATAAAGCACAACCAATGTAATTAAATACTTCCGATGGCGCTCTAACATTTTTTTCTTATACTCGTATTTTTTTGCAATCATAGATATGGGCAACTTCTTTTTCTTTCTTAATGTTTCAACACACTCAACATCGTTAGCTATAACAGATGCTAATACAAATAATGTGTCCCTTGTATCACTATGCTTTGGAGAATAATGTTCGAGCTCTTCAAAGGTAATTTGAAATTCTCTTAATGCTGCATCGAATTCTAAAATTTCTTCCACTAGTTCAGAAGTTTGAACTTGTTTTTCAAATTGCTCAATTGACTGTTCATGTTCATTTATTAAAAGAGACGTATCATTGTCATTAGTTAAGTCAAGTGAGCTGTGAGTTTCTTTTTTTTCTTTACGATAATAATCAATCAAATCTCTATTAATTAGTAAGTACACGTAATTTAGAAATTGACGACCTGCTGATGGATCAAATGTATCAATCGCTTTATTAAATGCGAGCAAAGCGATACTAGCCTCTTCCTCACTCCACGAAACATACTTATGGGTGATCTGACCTGCAACATTTATAATATACGGCTTATAATGAGTAATTAAGCGTTCACGTGCCAATTCGTCGCCTGTTTTTACTCGCTTTAACATTACACTTAAATCATCTGGTTTCATTGTGCTGACACCTACTCTAGTGACCTTTTCTTTGATTTATCTACGATAGCACGTTTAAGAACTTTAGAGAATAGGTAACAACTGTCAACAGTTGTTACCCATCTTCTAAATCTCTTTGCTGGTCAAGTAAGAGTTTATCTTTTACTACTCATGAGATTTTCCTTTTTTGCCTTGGTTTCTTTCCTTTGCTTGTTCAGCTTTACCCTTACCTTTTCCATTTGATTTTTCAGCTTTTTTTAGATTCTTCTCAGCTTTCTTTAAAGCTTTTTCCTGTACTTTAACAGCTTTTTCTGGCTTTGCTGACTTCGGAGCATTTGCGGCTTCAACGATTGTCTCAACCTCTTCTTCTTTTACTTCTTCTTCATTTGTTTCTTCAACTTTTAAAGCTTTGCGTTCTGCTTTTCTATCTTTTGCTTCTTGTCGTTTAGCTTGTGCTCTTTCTTGATTAGCTAATGCTTTTTCAATTCCTGCAAGTGCAGTAGCTGGCAGTGTTCCTTCACTTAATAACTTTTCTAAATTAACTCCACGCATAGATGTTTTTTCTGGTAATTGTTCTAAAACTTCCTCATATACAGTAAGTTCTTCTGGATCTTTCACAGCATTAGGTGTCTCAAGTATCTCTTGAACTACGGCTACATCTTCATTATATTTATTGAGCATGTTAGTAGCTTGTTCATATTCACCAGCATTTAGAAGAGCTTGCAGTTTTTCATTAGATTGCGAGATGAATTTTACCAATAATAGCATTTTATTTGATTCATCTTCTGTTAGATCAATAGCAACTTCTTGAAAAATATCGACAAACCCTATTAAATCGGAATCAACTTCTAGACCTTCCTCACCTTTACTTTCAGTTGTGTAAACATAGATTGGAGCTTCTTCAATTTCTTGAACTATATTCTCTTCAGCGAATGCAGATTGTGCTACTAGCAGTGTTCCTATCAATATAAGCGATATTTTTTTCATTGTTAAACCCTCTCTCAATATAATGTAATATTTTTTCTGAATTCCTCTATCTTCTCATAGTTTGCTAAATAGTCATGATCTGGTGTAAAAAATGCTAGAACTAGTGTTTCCTCTCCAGTTTGTTGAACATAAATATCTGAACGGGTATGTTCGGTTTGCTCCATTCTGAAAGAAAGTCTTTCAGGTGTTTCTTCAATAATTTGAACATAATCACTTGTTAGATCTAGCTCTTTCTTTATTTCTTCTAATGACTTTATGTTTGGAATTATGGAGACAATTGCCCTAATTTCATCTTGCTTAAATGTGACATTAAATGGTTCAGTTGAAACCTCTGAATCCAACATCCAATTGCTTGATTCAAGAATCTGAATGCCCGCTTTTTCGTTTTCGTACATGACAACTTTCTCGATATGCTCAGCTTGTGTTGATTCACATGCTGAAACAATCAGTAACAGCGTCATAAACATGACTAATCGGATTTTTGTCATTGGTGGCCACCTCGCTTGTCATACAAAATGTAAGTAAAAAAACCGACTCCCTAATCTATACGAATGCCTATCTTTTTTTAAGGGGGTCAAACAATTTTTAAAAAGAAACAATGTAACCTATTGAAGTCAACCTACTCAAAAGTTCTTATTTTACAACAGGAAAGAGGTTGCCCCCATAGGTCTTTTTGACCTTTTAGGACAACCTCTTAATCATCATTCAATCTTACTTAACTTTAAAGATAGTCATTGTTTTACTTTAAACTCCTTTATAAGCCGCGCGATACACTTCAGCTAACTCAGTCACCAATGGTAGCTTCGGATTCGCCGTTGTACATTGATCTTCAAATGCTTTTTCAGCTAGATAATTCACTTTGCTTTCAAAGACTTTTTCATCAACCCCGTTATCTTTAATGCTCATTGGAATATCCATTTCTTTGGCTAACTTGATAATCGCTTGAACGAGACTCTCAACACCTTGTTCTGTTGTTGCAGCTGGTAACCCTAATACTCTAGCAATTTCTGCGTAACGTTTGTCTGCAACAAAATGTTTATATTTAGGGAATGCGGCAAACTTCGTTGGTTTTAGAGCATTATATCGAATAACATGTGGCATTAGAATCGTGTTTGAACGACCATGGGCAATGTGGAATTCAGCTCCTAGTTTATGTGCTAAACTATGATTAATACCAAGGAACGCATTCGCAAACGCCATGCCGGCAATTGTAGAAGCATTATGCATTTTTTCACGTGCTTCCTCGTCATTACCGTTGCGGTAAGCACGAGGTAAATATTCAAATACGAGTTGAATAGCTTTCATTGCAAGTCCGTCCGTATAATCATTTGCCATAATAGATACATAGGCTTCAATTGCATGTGTTAACACGTCCATACCAGTATCAGCTGTTACGTGAGGTGGAACAGTCATGACAAATTGTGGATCAATGATTGCCACATCTGGTGTTAATTCATAATCAGCAAGCGGATATTTGATGTTCTGTTTTTTATCTGTAATAACAGAGAAAGACGTTACTTCAGATCCAGTTCCAGATGTTGTTGGAATAGCCACGAATTGAGCTAGTGTTCCAAGTGTCGGATATTTGAACACTCTTTTTCGAATGTCTAAAAATTTCTGTTTTACCCCAGTGAAACTTGTGTCTGGATGCTCGTAAAATAACCACATTCCCTTCGCTGCATCCATCGCAGACCCTCCGCCTAATGCGATGATGCAATCAGGCTGAAAGCTTCTCATCATCTCGGCGCCTTTTTCTACTGTTTCAATAGATGGATCTGGCTCTACATCAGAGAAAATCTCGCAATGAACATAATCTGGACGTTGTCTTAAATAGTGCAAGACTTTATCAACATATCCAAGTTTCACCATCCCAGGGTCTGTTACAATGAATGCTTTTGTGATGTTGGGCATCTTAGCTAAATATTGAGTTGAATTTTTCTCAAAGTAAATTTTGGGTGGAATTTTAAACCATTGCATATTCACATTTCTCCGCGCGATTTTTTTGACATTTGTTAAATGAACGGTTCCTACATTTGTTGATACAGAGTTTTTCCCGTAAGAACCACAACCAAGTGTTAAAGATGGCAGGAAAGCATTGTAAATATCACCGATTGCGCCTTGAGAAGATGGTGCATTCGCAATGATCCTGCACGCTTTCATACGTAACCCGTATTGTTTAATTACAGCTTCATCATTAGAATGAATGACAGCTGAGTGACCTAGGCCACCAAATTCCAGCATTTCTTCGGCACGAGTGATTCCTTCTTCTGTTGTGCGTACGCGGTAGCAAGCAAGTACTGGGCTTAATTTTTCTCGAGAAAGTGGATATTTAGGTCCTACTCCTTTTAATTCGGCGATTAAGATTTTTGTATCCTCTGGAACTGTGACCCCTGCCAAATTGGCAATAAAGTAAGCTGATTTACCAACGATATCTGCGTTAACAGCACAAGTATTTTCATTAATGACTAGCTTCTCTACTTTAGCCTTTTCTTCTTCATTTAAGAAATAACATTTATTATTAATGAGCTCTTGCTTCACTTCATTATAGATAGCTTGATCAATTATTACAGCTTGCTCAGAAGCACAAATCATACCATTATCAAATGTTTTAGATAAAATTAAGTCGTTAACTGCACGTTTTACTTCAGCTGTTTTTTCAATGTAGCAAGGAACATTCCCTGGACCTACACCAAGAGCTGGTTTACCAGTGCTATAAGCCGATTTCACCATTCCAGCACCACCTGTTGCAAGAACCAGTGCGACTCCTTCTGAGTTCATTAACGCTTTCGTTGCTTCTATAGATGGCTGTTCAACCCATTGAATACAATGTTCGGGTGCGCCAGCCAAAATGGCCGCATCACGTAGTACACGCGCTGCTTCGCTACTACACTTCTGAGCTGATGGATGGAAAGCAAATATAATTGGATTACGCGTTTTAATCGCGATTAGGGCTTTAAACATGGTTGTTGATGTTGGATTGGTAACAGGAGTAACACCAGCAATCACTCCAACTGGTTCAGCAATTTCAATTACACCATCATATTCATTTTCGTTGATAATCCCAACCGTTTTATCGTATTTGATATTATGGTAGACATACTCTGTTGAAAACAAATTCTTTATAACCTTATCTTCAAACACTCCACGGTTCGTTTCTTCAACAGCAAGCTTCGCTAGTTCCATATGATTTTCAAGTCCCGCTAAAGCCATTTTCTCTACGATCTCATCAATCTGAATCTGATCAAACTGTGCAAATTCACGTAACGCTTTTTGACCATTTGTTACTAATTGATCAACCGTTTTTAACACTTCTGCTTTTTCAACCAATTGTTTTTGATCAACAACCATTTTAAATCCCCCTATATGTGAATGTTTTCACAAGTTATTGTTTTTAAAAAAGCTATGCACAAACTGGATTTCTAGGAATTTTTGTAACTGAAATATCATCTATCATGCGCGTTCCTTTTTGAATAATGCAGACGAAATTAACCGTCCAAACATAAGCAGGAATTTTTTCGTCACCTTGAAACATCATAGCTTCGAATTCATCATTTACTAACTCTTCAAAATCAGCTTGTGTATAAAGTTCAGTATCCGTTGAAAAATCTCTCCACTCGCAAAGCATCATGTTGGTATCCTCCTTCTTACTTGTTTCTATCTCACAAGTTGATTGTAACTCCATTGTTTTCCAAAAAATGTGATTTTCATCACTTTTTTAAAACTTTTCAAAAATATATTTTTAAGGAATTATCAGGAGCAAAATAAAAACCCTAGATGTGTTAAAAACATCTAGGGTTAGGATATCTAAACTAAAAGTTGCGGAGTTTGCTTTGTTTCAATCATTAGTTCCTGTTGTCTTAACTTCAGTTTAAATAAAGTTAAAGGATCAATATAAATCTCAGGATTAGCTCGTAGCTTTTTCAATGATTCTTTTGTTGTTACAATTTCAAGTTCTGCTTCTCTTATTGCTTCATTTATTGCTGTAAATGGACTTCTAAAGGAAAGAGAAATATCACGTTGGAGTCCTTTTTCAAACATATCAAATTGCATCATGAATTGATTCGTAATTGTGTCTGTTACTTGTTCATAATTTTCATTTTCAATAAATTTTTTATACAAATTTGCAAGCAGCGTTTTATTTGTCGGAAACACGCCAAAAAATTTACCAGAACTTTTTAGAAGTAACTGTGATGGTGTTAATCGCAATAGAACATTGATATCATCAAGATAAACTCCGTTCGTCATACGGTCAATATCACGATACCAATCATCTAACACTCTAAAATCACAGTTAAATTTGAATCGTTCTTCCCGGTAATAGGCATTGAATCCTTCACACATCTCTTTTAAGTAGGATTGAGTTTGAATAAATTCAACGTTTGATTTTTCTAACCATTGCTGAATGGAATCGGAAAATGCAGGCAATAAATTGCTCTGAATGTATTGTTGAATTTTCTTATTCATCTCTTTATTGAGCTCTAGATGAAGTTTCTTAAAATCACTTGTTTCATCAACTAGATTAGCACACTCCCGAAGTAACTCTGGAACAGCTGCTTTTAATTGATTTTTAGTGTCTACTTTTATTTTTTGATAAGCATTTTTGATTACAGCTACTTTTTCTTTCTCTAGATCTTCTAGTTGGTGAATAGCTCCATTTAACTTCAATACGGCTTCTTCATTCCAATGAACTGAATCAATTAGTTCATTTTCTAAATCTACTCGCTTTTTGAGTAAGTAAGTAATCGTTTTTCGAATGAAGTGTAACAATTTTGCATTTGTTGACTTCCTTTGTTTAGGCAAAGCCTCTTTTATCATCTCAACCAACTTGTACTGATGCTTATTTACGAGCGAAGAATAAGCTAATACTTTTGCATTCGGGAAAACACTTTGAACCCGAGCACTCGTGTCCTCAATAACCCTTTTTGCTTCTTGTTCGTTTAGAACATCTATTTTATTTAAAATAAAATGGATAGGTAGGCTAGGTGCATGTTGACTGATGTTTAATAGAACCTGTCTTTCCTCATCTGTAAAAGGGGTATTCGCGTTTAGTACATAGAGCAAACAATCTGCTAAATGAAGCATATGAGATTCTTTGCCTTCACTATCTCCGTTATAAATTGGTGTATGAATAATCGCTACATTATTTTGCTTTAGAAATGGAGAAGGTAATCGAACATCAACAAGATGAGGTTGCCTGCGAATGGTCGTTATTTCTTTGAATTCTTCTAAAGTTACATCGGTTGCTATCTGTGATTCAGTTATTTTTCTAATTTCTAATTCTTGTTGATTTTGAAACACAATCGTTGAATACGAAGATTCTAAAATCGTTTCTCCAAATAAAGAATTAATAAAGGCTGTTTTTCCATTTCCTGAACTTCCTGCAATCAAAAGATTATGACTGTCCCCATCTAATAACTGCTCCACACTCCAATTCAAGTAATTACTTACTTCTACATCATGTTCATTTGCCCACTTACAAATCGCTTCGAATAATTGCAAACTATGTTGCATTAAATTGGATTCAGCGCTTAGATCTGATTTTACTTTGATTGCATGATCTACCACTGCTTCAATAAAGCTTTCAGGGAATGTCTCCTCCCATGCAAGAACAGCAGCGGCTGTAGCCTCTGGTTGATGGCTAATTTTCAACCAATTTTCTAGTAAATTGGGAACAACATCTCTGATCTCATTGATATAGAATGAACCATCAATTAAAGAAAAATAAGATTGTTCGTATTTCTTCGATAAATCAATCCATAAATTCGACTGATAGACTTCAGTCGATTTGAATAGCTCATTAAACTGCTTAAGCCACTCAAAATAGAAAGGACCATTTTGATAACTATTCCAAAACGCAAGAACCATTTGCTCGAATCTCACTTGATCAACATCTGCTAGTTTTTGAAGAATCGGTAGAAAATAATCAGGAGATGTCGTTTTTGTCATTTTTTGTTTAACATATTCATGCAATGTTTGGAACCATTCAATTGACTCAGTGCGTAACGTTTCATTTACTGTTAATTCAATTAAACTACTATAATCTTTGTATTCTTCAAAAAAGGACCTGGCTATAGTAGTGACATTCGGATAATCTGGATTCAAATCTACGGTTCTTTTGATAATATTAGCCGATTGTTCCAATTGTTCCATATCCATGTAAAGTGAAAAAAGCTGAAGCAATACTTCTGTGTTTAACGTTAAATGATCTGATTCAACAGATTGATACAATTCTTCAGCCTCTGCTAACATATTTAATTCATAATAGGCATCTGCCATATTTTTTTGTGCCCATGGCTTAAGATCATTATGAATGTTTTCCCATTTAAAGATCGCTGCCTCGTAGTCTTTTAGTTGATAGTACAACTCTCCTTGTGAAAAGCGAATCTGTGATAAATCTGGTAATTCATTTTTCAACTCTTCTAATGCAGAGTTAGCTAATTTAAGGATTGCACCTTCTTTTTTCTCTTGGTTTTCAATGAATTGTTTATAATAGGTTTTTTGAATTAATTTATTTTCTAGTGTCATAGTCATTTCCTTCCCCGAAGTTATACGGATTTACCCGAAAAACCTTAAAGCACATTCAATTCATTTCTCAATAATGAATATATTAAGATGAATCTTGCTTTATCACGATATTGTAACAAATTTTTTTTGATGGAAAGTTTCAGTCATATTTCATTTTAACTACAATCTAGATTGTCTTTTATTCATTTTTACATAACTTCTTTCTTGACATTTCTTAAAGCCATATTACTTGAATACTAGATCTATCGGGTTTTCCTGTCTCTTCTAGTTCGAACTTTCTACTATGTTATACCAAATAACGACAGTATAATAGGAAAAACAGTAAAAAACCACAAGGGATTTAAAATCCCTTGTGGTTTAACTATTTGATTAAGCTACCTTATCGACTTCTTCATCAAGCTGGAAGTCAGATTCAGCACGGTTTAATTTTAACTTATATGCAAACAGTCCAAGAATGATAACTGTTCCAATTGACGCTGCAAGATAAGCTGTTGACATTGCCAAACCGAAGCCAATCGGTGCACTAAAGATAAATGTCAGTGATACCATCGTCATAAATGTTGCAGGTACTAAAGCGACCCAGTGAAACTTCTTTTGAATAGCTAGATACATAGCTCCAACAAATAATGCAATTGCACTAAGTGCTGCATTCGTTACACCGAAATATCTCCATAGTAGAGTGAAATCCATTGTCGTTAAGATGAATGAAATAACGAATAATGGTAAAGCAATCCATAATCGGCTAGCAATTTTCATTTGTGGTACTTTAATGTAGTCAGCAATAATCATACGCGCTGAACGGAAAGCTGTGTCACCAGAAGTAATTGGTAAAACAATAACTCCAAGTACCGCCAATGTTCCGCCAAGCGCCCCAAGTAATGTGAATGATACTTCACTTACAACAAGACCTGCCCCACCAGTAGCAATTAATTCACTTAAATCCTGTCCGTAGAACAAGCTCATCGCTGCTGCCGCCCAAATCATGGCAATAATCCCTTCAACAATCATCATCCCGTAAAAAACTTTACGTCCATTTTGCTCGTTTTGTAATGTACGTGAGATAATTGGAGACTGTGTTGCATGGAAACCCGAAACAGCTCCACAAGCAATTGTAATAAATAAGATTGGGAAAATAGCCGTTCCAGCAGGATGCATATTTTCAAGAGTTAATTCAGGGATTGGTGCTCCTGTTACAATTAACATACCTCCAATACCAACTGCACTAATTAATAGAAGCGCACCAAGGATTGGGTAAACTTTACCGATGATTTTATCAACTGGTAACATTGTAGCAAAGATATAGTAAATAAAGATTGCTGCAGTAATAACACCTAATGCAACCCAACCATTCATTAAGTTGTAAAGAAGGCCAGCTGGCGCCGTTACGAAAACGGTTCCAACAAGAAGTAAAAGTAAAACAGCAACAAAGTTTACAAAATGCTTCATGAATGTTCCTAAGAACTTTCCTGCTAATTGTGGCAAGTGAGCTCCTTTATTACGAATGGAAATCATCCCTGTTAAATAATCATGTACTGCCCCTGCAAAAATACAACCAACTACGATCCAGATAAAGCAACAGGCCCGTAAAGAGCACCCATGATTGGACCGAAAATAGGTCCAACACCAGCAATATTCAACAATTGAATGAGGGAATTTCGATTTGTCCCCATTGGGATATAATCGACTCCGTCTTTCATGCTGTATGCAGGAGTTGGTCTAGCATCCTTTACTCCGAACATTTTCTCAATAAATTTCCCATACGTGAAGTAAGCTATAATTAAAAGTGCAATAGATCCTAAAAATGTTATCAAGTTAAACACCTCTTTCAATTTATGAATACGCTTTCATTATATGGCCCACAATCTCGTTTGTGTCGAAATTGTGATAACATGTCTGTATAGAAGGTTAAGATGTATAAATGAGAGTTTCAAACGCAAGATTTTACAGCTCTAAACGCTCTCTCAATGCCTTAACATAATTTCTACTCACTGGTATTTCTTGCTTTTGTCCCGTAACCTTAAGTTGATAAGCACCATTAAACCAAGGTATAAGCTGCTCCACTTTATCAAGATTTACCAAGTAACTTTTGTGCGTTCGAAAAAAAGGATACCCTTTTAATTTTTCTTCTAAATCTTTTATTGGTGTCTTTGTACTAAAAGTACGATGATTCGTTGAGATTCTCGTATCCCTAGCTTCTCGAAAGACAAAAGTGATATCATTCGGTAAAAGGTAAACAATACGCCCTTCATCCTCCACAGCTAAACGAGCCACTTTTGATGGTTGAATCGGAGTTTCTACTTTCTCATTTAAAGAAAGACGTTCTCTGATGCGAGCGATGGTTTCCCCGATCTGTTCCTCAGCAAACGGCTTCACTAAATAATCTAATGCCTGCACACGGAAAGCTTTAGCTGCATAATTGGGATAGGCCGTTGCAAATATAATTAACGGTACTTTTTTTAAACTTTGTAATGCTGTTGCCAAATCAAGCCCCGACATTTGTGGCATTTCGATATCAACAAAAATCACATCTGGTTCATGTTTAATAACTAACTCTAATCCTTTTTCACCTGAATCCGCTTCTGCTACAATGTCAATTTCATTATGTTGCTGCAGCAAAAAGGTTAACTCATCACGACTAAAAGGTTCATCGTCAATGATTACAGTTCTTATTGAGTGGTTCATGTTCTCCCCCTAATACATTGGTATTTTGAATGTGATAGTCGTGCCCACACCTTCTTTGCTCTCCACTTGCAAAGCAGATTCGGCTCCGTGCATCATCTCTAAACGACGATTTACATTATATAAGCCAATCCCTGTTCCTTTAACTGACTCTACGTATTCTTTTCCAACCTTCTCAAGGCGGTCCTGACTCATTCCTTTTCCATTATCTTTAACTTTGATCATAACAAATTCGTCTAGCTTTTTTATTTGGATCAAAATCTCACTATTATTTTTCAATTGTTTAATGCCATGTTTCATCGCATTCTCAACGATAGGTTGTAGAGTCATAGGTGGTATTTTCACAGAAAATGCCACTTCTTCCACGTCATATCTAACTGTTAATTTATCGGTAAATCTCGTTTCTTCAATTTCAAGATACGATTTAACATGTTTTAGTTCTTCTTCGAGCGTTGTTTCTGTTGCTGTTGTTCCATTTAAGTTTTGTCTAAAGAAATGAGAAAGTGCAATTAATAATTTTCTGGCTTTTAATGGATCTGTTCTAACTAGAGCAACAATTGTATTTAAAGCATTAAAAAGAAAATGAGGGTTCACTTGAGCTTGCAATGCTTTAATTTCAGCTTGCTTGGCTAGTTCAAGATGGCGATCTACTTCTGAGAGCTCTAATTGGTGACTTAATAAAGTTGATAAACCTTTGCTTAATTCAATCGTTGTCGGCGAAGGACCTTTTTCAGACTGAAAATAAAATTTCAATGTTCCAATTGTTTCATCCTTGATTTTCAATGGCGCGATAATAGCTGAATGAAGGTTACAGTTTTCCACCCCACAATGAATTTCTTCAGATCCAACAATCACAAGCTTTCCTTCTCTTAGTACACGTTTCGTCGCAACCGTTTTAATTTCTTCATTTGCCTGATGATGTTCTTTATCCAATCCAACAAAAGCTATGACTTTCTCTTTGTCTGTAATGGAAACCGCATCTACTTGTACTTCATTTAATAAAATATTACAAGTTGGAAGGGCCGATTGAGGATTTAGACCTTTCCGCAAATATTTAAGCGTTAAATCAGCTAACTTCAAAGCTTTTTGTGCTTGAAGAGAACCCATTTTTTCTTCTTCGTTAATAACATTACGAATAATTAAAATAAACATCGCTGCCCCTATTCCATTGGCAACAATCATAGGTATACCAATCGCTTCAACTAGTCTTAAAGACTGATCGAATGGTCTTGCAACAAGTAAAATGACTCCCATTTGAACAGCTTCGGCGAGCATTCCAACAATTAAAGCTGTCTGGAGGGAGATGATCCGATTATTTTTATTTTTCTTATAAAAGTACCCTGCAATCGCTCCAGCAATAATGGTTGATAAGCCACAAGCAAAACCAGTAAATCCTCCAAGTAGGTACCGGTGAACCCCTGCAATTAATCCTGCTCCAACCCCGACTTTCCAGCCTCCTAAAAGGCCTGCCACTACTACGCCTATAACCCTCGAATTCGCAATCGCCTCCCCTTCCCCTAGTTCTATAGCCCAGCGGAGGTAAGTCGCATGTTCTGGATTTACAGTTAGTCCAGTGTATGTACCAATAATGCCAAAAAAGCCAAACATCATGACAACGCTTACTTGATTTTGAGGAGAGATTTCTCTTTTCTCTATCAAATGTCTAATGAATTTAAAACGGGTCATAACAAAAGCTACGGTTACAATGATGCCTAACCTTTCAAGCATAACTAATATTAATTCCCACAAAAGATCATCCCTCCTATTCTTCTCCTCCAACAACTTAAGGTAAAATTCCCTCTCACCCTTAAGTTGGAGTTCTATTTATTAACCTCTATGATAACTATACCAGAAAATGAGCCATTCCCTTGCATCCATACATTAGTAAAGTCGCTTTGTATAAGACTCATTTAAATTCTTAGTAATTTCTTCTGTTGTTAAACCCGGTATCTTTGCGTGCGCCTTCAGTATTTCAGCTACTGGTGGCAATGTTTCCTTTTCGGGCCATTCATGTACATCCCATAATTTAGAGCGCTTAAATGCTTTGGCACAGTGAATGAAGCATTCTTCCACCTCTACTGCTATGGCAATAAGTGGCTGTTTTCCTTTAATAGACATTTGCGCCAGTAAGTGCTTATCCTTGATTAAACTAGCTTTTCCATTCACCCTCAATGTCTCACCTAAACCTGGAATGATAAAGATAAGACCTACTTTTGGGTTCGCTAATATATTTCTCATCGTGTCCATTTTTTTGTTACCTGGACGCTCTGGAATCAATAGGAATCTTTCAGTTAAGATTTTGACGAACCCAGGATAATCCCCACGTGGCGAAACATCACTACCCTGCTTATTCCCAGTCGCCATAAATAAGATCGGTGAGCGCGAAATAAAATCCTTACAATGGTCATCAAGGAAGTCAATCGTTTTATTTCGAACGAGCTCGCTAGGCTGTCCCAATAAATTTTGTAATTCCTCTTCCGTTTCAATTTTATCGTTAAAAGGCTTCATTTTACCCATCCTCTCTTAATCCGAACCATGCTTCTTGTAATTTCAAAATACCTTTATTTATTTTTTCGTTTTCAATATTACCAAAGCCAATCATAATTAGTTTCTGATGAACCTTCCTAGGGTCAGACCAATATAAATGGGTCGGATAAACCTTGACCCCATTTTCTGCAGCTTTATCAATTAGTTGCTGTTCTGTATCATTTGAATGTACTTCTAATAATAGATGTAGCCCAGAATCACTTCCTACTATTTTTACAGATTCCCCTAAGTGCTCTTCGATAGAGTGAATAAGCAAATCGTGTTTTTTTTGATAAAGTGTTTTCATTCTTCTAACATGCCTCTCCCAATCTCCTTCTTTCATAAAGAGAGACATTGTATTTTGAATGACTCTTGGGACTGTTTGATTCAAAGTCTGAAGCTTTTCTAACATTCTTGGAGGTAAAACAGCGAAACTTATCCGTAAAGAAGGCAGGAGCATTTTTGAAAAGGTTCCTAAATAAATGATTTCGTCGCTTAATGACCTAAGCGCTGGAATCGGTTTCCCTCTGTACCGATATTCACCGTCGTAATCATCCTCAATCACAATCCCCCCTGTCTCATTTGCCCATTGGATAAGCTCTAATCGCTTTTTAATTGGCATGATCATTCCACAAGGAAATTGATGCGATGGAGTTGTATAAACGATTTTTGCTTGTGTTTGATTTAATTCCTTTACATTTAAGCCATCATGCTCAAGAGAAATAGGTTGAATGCTAAAGTGATGACTCTTGAACATTAACCTTGCTTCATTATAACCCGGTTCTTCAAAAGCTACTTGTTGATTGCTCGCTAATATACTCTGACATAAAAGACTAATAGATTGCTGAGTTCCAGATGTTATATATATTTGTCCGGCAGTTGAGTTAATCCCTCTAGCTTGAAGAAGATAGTTTGCTATTTCTTCCCTAAGTGACTGTTCTCCTTGCGCTTCTCCATATGCCTGTGTAGCACCCATTTCCATTTCATATGCTAAATTAGACCACTTTTTCCATTGCTTCATCGGAAAAGCACTTCTCTCAATGCTTCCATAATGAAAATCATAAGGAAGCTGAGTTTGCACATTTATTGATGGGTTGAATCTGAATTTGTTTTCCTCTTTGGTTTGAATAGTTTTAAACAAACTTGGACCTACCTGCGAAACAAAATAACCTTTCTTTGGTTGGCTCTCAATATACCCTTCTGCTAGAAGTTGCTGATATGCAGCTTCTACCGTATTTTTACTTACATGTAAGTGAGTAGATAATCCTCTAATAGAAGGAAGCTTTTCTGTTGCTGATAGTCTCCCTTCAACTATTTCTTTTTTCATATATTGATAAAGTTGAAGATAATAAGGACTTCTTCCTTCTTCGAAAACCGGACTACATATAAACAATAGGTTCTCCTTTCAAACTGTCCCCATTAAAAAAATGAAAACTGTCACTTTTTAACTGGTTAAATACAACATAAACTTAGCATATTCAGTCAACTGTGAACAAGATAAAAATGAGGTGGAGAAATGAGAAGAAGTATGATGGCTTGTCATGATCAAGAGAGAATTAATCAATTTTTAACTTTGACTCGCATTGGTTTTTTAGGTTTTTCAAATGAAGCATACGTAGTTCCGTTAAATTACATTTGGTATGAGGGGACGCTTTATTTTCATTGCGCTAACGAAGGTAGAAAAATAGAGTTAATAAACGAGCATCCGAGTATTTGCTTTACCGTGTGTGAAGAATACGGAACGTTAGTAGATCCACAACCAGCCAATACAGATACTAGTTTCTTTAGTGTGATGATTTTTGGTGAAGCGAAGGAAGTAAACAATTTAAAAGAAGCAACTAAAGCTTTACAGGTCATGCTTGAAAAATATGTTCCAGGTTACTACCCAACTCCCTTAGCTGAAAAATATGTAGAACGATACCGTTCTTCCCTAGGAAGTCCGGTTGTTTTGTATAAAGTGAGTCCAACAAAACTAACTGCCAAGGAAAATGCTCAGAATGAAGAAAAAGCCTATTATCACGGAAGAACACAAGGTCAAGATCTGAAAAAATCTAGGTAGATGCATCAAAAAAGGAGGTCGCTTACTGAGTGACCTCAGCAACGATCTCCTTTTTTCTGATTTCTCTTTCTTTTACTGACATTCTAGGACATGTATAACATTTTCCTTTTGATCCTTCTGTCTGATAATACAAACAACAAGTTGCCTTCATTCGCTGCATCTGTCCCGGAACGGATGGATTTTCAATTTCTTTTAATGGGAAGTCTAACCGATTTTTCAAACTATTAAAAAGATCATGACTAGCTTGCTTAGTTAGCCAGTGAAAATCATCGTTTATCGCTTGCCTTTCATCCGCTGTTTCTGCTAATTGGATCGCAATTGTTTTTCCGTATTCCAGTCCATTCAAAAGTTGTCCCCATAATTCTCTTGGGCGGATTTGAACTTGATCTGAGATACAGTCTAATAAAGGAGTAACCGTTGACGTGAACAATAAAGAAATTTCCTGTCTTCTCCACTCCCTACTCTCCATCTTTCCAATCATTACTATGTAACCTTAGCGCTATTGTATTAATTTTATAAGTTTCGTTCCGATACAACTGTGCAGAAATAGTTTCAAGTGATATAGGAACTACAACTTTTTTTAAAGCTAACATCGCTAGAAATGAAGAAACTGTCAATCCAAACATACTGAAAAAGTATGTTGCTGGGACTTGTGGTTCTTTTGCTTTAATTTGTTTAGCATACTCATGTAAGAACTGCTGAGATTTATCTGCATGAAAAAAAGTTATTAATTTAATTTCTTTGTAGACATGTTCTTTATCTATACTCGAAAGGTTAAAATGTCGCTCCAATAAATCTTCATATGATGGTCTATCCACTTTTATACGTCCTCCTAAAGAAGGCAAAACAGTCAAATTATAATCTGACAATTATGCTCAAAAGTTATTCCATCCCCACTAATAATGATAATCTTTATCAAGTATAAACTTTTCTGATTATAACTTCAACGTTTTTGAACCAAATTTTTAAGTTGACTTCTTTCCTCTAAAGGTAGGAAAAGTCTGTTTGTCTCCGCGCAATACAGGTGGATTAACGGAATGGAAGAAAACTACCCTTCTAACACATAATCATCCCGAAATCAGCCTTATAAAAAATAAGCAATCACCTATAAAATAGGTGATTAAATCAAGGACATTTACCCTTCCACTAAACAGAATTTAGAATAAGCTATTTTTGAGGACAGTGAAAGGAGGGATAAAATGACTAAGAAAAAAATTGAGTTTGATTTTGACTTAGGACTGGATCTTGAACTTGACTTAGAAACTGAAACAGAATTTGATTTTCATGAGAAGTTTACTGAGCTTTGTTTGAAAAAATTTCAAAAACGAAAAAACGATCATAACAAAGGCAAAATTGAAGAAAAAGATGAGTTGGATAAATCTGAAATTGATTGCCCAAATTTAAAACCGATTGAGCCCAAGTATCCTTTTGATGATAAAGAGGTAAAAAAGCCTGAATTTCCTATAGCTCCTAAACTACCAAGTAAACCCAAATGTAAGGATAAGGAGAAAAAAGAGAAAGATCTTAAAGACTTAAAATATCTGAAAAAGCTTAAGTATTTAAAAGATCTCGAAAAACTTGATGACTTAGATGATCTAAAACACCTCAAAAAACTTAAGCACTTAAAATCTGATAACGATTGTATTTGCAAAATGCTTAAAAAATTTGAGGGAAAACGTGTAACTCTTAGAACAAATTCGGGAGATACATTATCAGGAACAATCACAGAAATAAAAAAAGATGGCTGTGTTGTCTTATCTCAACCAGCAATGATCTCACCTGCACAACCAGCTTTAAAGACCATCATTAATTGTGAGAGAATTGAGAGTATCTCTAAGTTCGTTTAAGCATAACAAAGGGTCTGTTCCCACTCTAAGCGATCCCATATTAGACTTCACATCATCATTTAATATGTACGCTTTTGGGTACAGATCCTTACATTAAGAATTATATTCTACATATTTTTTGAAAGAATTCACCTTTACTAAGTGACTACAATGCTTTTTTAATCTGGCACTTGAAGCATCAGACGTATGATGCGCTAAATCCTCATATCGAATATACGCATAGTGATGCTTTGAACCTGAATACATTGAAATGTGATTTTCGTACCACCTTTGTTGAATGTCTAAATCCTCTCCTAAATTCACGTTTGAAAATGGAAAACGATGAAGTAATGTCTTCTCCATTATTAATGTACTCCCCATTAAAAAGAAAGGCTTGTGTATGTACATGTTTTCCTTCCCCTCATTAAGTACACCTATCGTGTGATCATCTTTATAATAAATATATACACTAGCTTTTCCTACTACCTTCGCTTTCGTTGCTGTAATCACGTCCGAAGCTTCTTGTAAATACTTAGGACTATAATAGTCATCGTCATCAAATTTAGCAATATATCTTTTCTTAGCTCGTTTAACTGCAAAATTTAAACTCTCACCTAAACTTACTTTTTCATCTAATTGATACACCCTTATTTGATCGTTACCATCTGTGACATTTTCATAATAGTGTAAATCTAATTCATTATTATTTAAAATGATTAGTAACTCTTTATCGTCAAAACGTTGTGAGTTAAAATTATTTAACACATTTTCCAAATGGTCCCCTCTTTTGGTACAGCACACTACAGTAAACATCGAGCATCTCCTCCTTTTAAAGATAAAAAAGAGAATGCAAGAAAGGTTCATTTTTGACCTTTTCAAACATCCTCACAACAATCTTACACTCCGGAACACTCTCATCTCTAGCTTATATAACAGTCAATTTTCCCCTCTGTAAACCTTTTAATCTATTTTTCTTTTATCATCGTAAGGACAGTCTCTAATAAGACATTTGCTCCTTGTTCACACTCTAGCCACGTTGTCTCTTCTTCCTCACAATGACTTTTCCCATTTTTACTTGGCGCAAATATCATAACTGATGGAATGATTCGATTCATAAATTGAGCATCATGTCCTGCACCACTGATCATCTTTTTATACGAATAACCTAATGTTTGAGTCGATTGTTCTACTAAACGCACTAATTCATTGTCAAACCATACTGTATCGCGTGCCCACATTTTCGTTAGTTTCACGTCACAGTCTCCTTGGTCAATGACCTTTTTTGCTTGCTCCGCAATTATGTTTTCAACTTCGTTTATAACACCTTCATCTTTATGTCTTGCTTCTAGAGAAAATACAACATTATTTGGGATGACTGTATGAATGTTCGGTTTAACATCTACACGTCCAACAGTAAAGACAAGCTCTTTATCTAACTTACTAAACTCAGGTCTAATAGATTGAAGAAAGTCATTCATCGCAAAGAGAGCATCTTTCCTCATTCCCATCGGGGTTGTTCCTGCATGATTTGATTCACCACTAATTTCTATTTCATAACAAACCATTCCCATGACCGCTTCTACTACGCCGATAGTTAGATTCTCACTTTCCAAAACTGGGCCTTGCTCAATGTGGAGCTCTAAGAAGCTGTGCCCTCTTCACAACGATTTCGAATATCTCCTGCATAATTAATCTCGTTTAATGCCTCTTCAAAAGTAACGCCATCTTTGTCTTGTTTTCTCATCATTACTTCCTTGTTGAACTTGCCCGAAATAACACCAGAGGCCATCATAGAAGGTTCAAATCTTGCTCCTTCTTCATTTGTAATATTAACAATGGTAATGGGAATGCGCGGTTTAATATTATGATCTACAAGCGTTCGAACCACTTCTAATCCTGCCAATACACCTAATACGCCGTCGAACCTACCACCTTTTTTTACGGTATCAAGGTGGGAGCCTATAACAATTGGTGGTTTATCTTCAACCCCAGGTAACGTAGCCCAAATAGAGCCCATATCATCTACTTTAACGTTCATTCCCAATTGATCGCAGCACTTACAAAAATAATCCCTAGCTAAACGGTCTTCTTCTGACAATGCAAGTCTTGTGACTCCATTGTTTGGTGTACGACCAAAGTTTGCAAAGGTTTCTAGTTCTTTTTTCAGACGTTCCCCATTTACAAGTAATTTTTGTGTTTGCATTTGATCACCCCTGTTAAATAATTACAATTATATTGTAAACATATCATAGAAATCAGCTTGTACGTTAGTATTTATTACATCATAAATAAAAAAAGAACTGCTTAAAAATAATCTCTTAAGCAGTTCCTTTGATTTACTTTAAATTAGCTGTTCACTTTTTCAAGACTAGCTTTCTCCCAATCTTCCAAAAACTTTGCAATACCACTGTCTGTTAACGGATGTTTAGTCATTTGCTCGATAACGCTGTAAGGCATTGTTCCGATATCTGCTCCTGCTAAAGTAGCTTGTTGTACATGCAACGGATGACGAATGGAAGCAGCAATAATTTCTGTTTTAATTTGATGTAAATCAAACATTGAACGAATCGTTTCAATTAATTCAATTCCATCATGACCAATGTCATCTAATCTTCCTAAAAACGGAGATACATAAGTTGCACCAGCACGGGCAGCTAGTAAAGCTTGGTTTGCAGAGAATATTAAAGTCACGTTTGTCTTGATATTTAACTCAGAAAAAGCCTTTACTGCCTTTAAACCTTCTGTTGTCATTGGTACTTTAACTGTTACATTTGGCGCGATCGCCGCTAACTCTCTTCCTTCAGCAATCATCTCTTCTGCCACTAAAGAAATAACTTCAGCACTTACTGATTCACCTGTAATTGT
Source organism: Halalkalibacter akibai JCM 9157 (assembly GCF_000513135.1). Lineage (GTDB taxonomy): Bacteria > Bacillota > Bacilli > Bacillales > Bacillaceae_D > Halalkalibacter > Halalkalibacter akibai. The sequence goes on along the minus strand of NZ_BAUV01000011.1, from coordinate 47,627 downwards.
ACAAATTTCTCTAATACGGTCTTTAAAATCGACTCCTTCTTTAGCAACTAAAGAAGGATTTGTTGTAACACCTGAAAGAATTCCTAAGTCATGTGCTTTTTGAATATCCACTACATTTGCTGTATCAATAAAAATTTTCATGTAATTATTCTCCTTTAAGTACGCTAAATGAATAGCTTGTTTTTGTTTGATAAACTTCACCTGGTGCCAATACTATTGTCGGAAATTCCGGATGATTAATGGCGTCAGGATGATGTTGAGTTTCAAGACATACTCCCAAATATTTTCTTGCCTGTACACCTCTAATGTTAAAGTTATCTCCCATCATATTAGATGTATATAAAACAACAGCTGGCTCATCTGTTTCAATGACTAATTTCCTGCCATTAGAAAAATCAATTAAGCTGATTTCCTCTTGATGATTAGCTGATAACAGAAGAGGATGATCATACCCTCCACCAACAAGTTTATTTTGTGGGTGTTCAGACGTTACACCGTCTTTTATTTTTCTTCCTAGTCTAAAATCAAAGGCTGTTGCTTCAACATCTAAAAGGTGCCCAGTTGGAATCAACGCATCACTTAATTCTACAAACTGATCACTTTTTAAAGTTAATTCATGATCAAGAATATCCGTTTTCAAATTCCCGCTCAGATTGAAATAGGAATGATTCGTAAGATTAAGTAGTGTCTTTTGATCAGTTGTCGCTTCATATGAAATCTGAAACGTATTATTGTTATTTAAACTATACGTAACGGTAAGGTTTACATTACCAGGATAACCTTCATCTCCATCAGGACTAACATGTGTAAAGATCAGTTTTACCTCATCAGCTGTTTCTTCCACAGTTGCATCCCAGATTACCTTGTCAAAGCCATGAAGACCTCCGTGAAGATGATTGTCCCCGTCGTTTTTCAGTAATTTATAGTTCTTTCCATCTAAATCAAATTCTGCTTGACCAATACGACCAGCTACTCGACCAACAATACAACCAAAAAATGGAGAGTGATTCTTATATTCTTCAACTGTGTCAAAGCCTAGCACTACATTTTCAATGTTTCCTGTCTGATCTGGTACATTAATTTCAGTTATCGTGCAGCCATAATCGATGCAACTTACTTGCATCCCATGATCATTTATTAGTCGATATGCGGTGACCGTATCACCGTTTAATTCACCGAAATTCTCTTTAGTAATGTTCATTATCTACTCCTTCCAAGCACTCTTTTAGACCTTATTCCTTATGAAAGAAAAAGATTAGTTCTTAGCTAAAGCAGCTTTCATTTTTGCGACTACATTTTCTACTGTGAAGCCATATTCACTTAAAATTTTATTACTTGGAGCTGAAGCACCAAACTGGTCAATTGCGATGATTTCACCTTGGTCTCCAGTATATTTATTCCAGCCTAGTGAAGATCCCATTTCAATCCCAACACGTGCTTTTACATGTGGTGGAATCACTTGTTGCTTGTATTCAACTGACTGTTTTTCAAAACGATCCCAGCTTGGCATACTAACTACAGAAACGGAAATTCCTTCTGACTCTAACTGTTTTTGTGCGTCAACTGCAAGTTCTACTTCCGATCCAGTTGCAAGTAGAACACCTTGTACTTCACCATTTGCTTCTGAGATGACATATGCACCTTTACTTACTCCTTCATAAGCAACTTCAGCTGATTTAGAGTTCGTCATTAAATCTTGGCGGCTCAAAACAAGCATTGTTGGTGTATCCTTGCTCTCAATAGCAACTTTCCAAGCAGCTACTGTCTCATTACCATCTGCTGGACGAATTACACTTACTCCTGGCATTGCACGGAAAGAAGCTAGCTGCTCAACTGGCTCATGAGTAGGACCATCTTCTCCAACCGCTACACTATCATGTGTGAAAACAAATGTTGCTGGCAAATTCATAAGTGCAGACAAACGAACAGCAGGACGTAAGTAATCAGAGAAAACAAAGAATGTTGCTCCAAATGGCTTTACTCCGCCGTGAAGGGCCATTCCGTTAACGATCGCCCCCATTGCAAATTCTCGAACACCATACCAAACATTACGGCCACTGTAATCAGCACGACTAAAGTTTGACTCTCCCTTTAGCATCGTTTTATTAGATGATGCAAGGTCAGCTGAACCTCCGAAAATAGAAGGAACATTTTTAGCAAAAGCGTTTAAAGCGTCTCCTCCAGAAGAACGGGTTGCTACTTTATCGACTCCAGCTTCATATGACGGCAAGTTTTGATCCCAATCAACAGGTAACTCTCCATTAATAGCTTTCGTTAATTGTTCTGCTAATTCAGGAAAAGCTTTTGTATACTTTTCAAGTAATTGCGTCCATTCTTGCTCATGTTTTAAACCTTCTTCTTTCACTTGAGCAAATAAAGAAGCAACCTCTGTTGGGACATGAAATTCTTCTGAATAAGACCAACCATAGTTTTCTTTTGTTAACTTAATTTCCTCTTGACCAAGTGGGGCACCATGAGAAGCAGATTTGCCACCTTTGTTTGGCGAACCATAACCAATTGTCGTCTTGACTTCAATTAAAGTTGGACGAGGGTCAGCTTTTGCAAGTTCAATCGCTTTGTTAATCTCAGTTAAATCATTTCCATCTTCTACTCTTAGGTAATGCCAGTTATAAGCTTTGAAGCGATTTTCTACACTTTCAGAGAAAGATAGATTCAAATCTCCATCTAGAGAGATATCGTTTGAATCATAAAGAACCACTAGACGACCTAATTGTAAATGTCCTGCTAATGAAGCAGCTTCAGCTGACACACCTTCCATTAAGTCACCATCACCACAAATGCTATACGTATAATGGTCAACTACATCAAACTGATCTTGGTTAAACTTGGCAGCCAAATGTCTTTCTGTCATCGCCATACCAACAGCCATTGCAAAACCTTGTCCAAGCGGTCCTGTAGTCGCATCTACACCTGGCGTGTGACCAAACTCAGGGTGCCCTGGTGTTTTACTGCCCCATTGACGGAAGTTTTTCAAGTCATCTAAACTAACATCATAACCTGTTAGATGAAGAATGCTATAAAGTAACATTGAACCATGACCAGCTGATAAAACGAAACGATCGCGATTAAACCAATTAGGGTTTGATGGATTATGCTTCATTTGTTGACCATAAAGGGAAAAAGCCATAGGTGCTGCCCCCATCGGCATTCCTGGATGACCTGAATTCGCTTTTTCAACGCTATCAATAGAAAGGGTACGAATTGTATTAACTGCTAACTGCTCAACCGTAAGTTGTTCGACTGACATATTAACTCCACTCCTTTTTTATGTAACACTGTTTAGTAAACTAAACAGTGCTGTTATCTACTAAGTGTATTTCTGACTTATCAATGTTTGCGGAATTGATTTAATCCTTCGTTTAGTTCTTTTGTTTGAACATATACTTGTTTATATAATTTGAATAGTTGTTGATATTTTTCTACGTTCTCTGGATTAGGAGAGTATGTTTGTGCTTGCTGAATAAACGTATCGGCACATTTTTCTAAAGACTCGTACCAACCACAACCATAAGCTGCTAAAATAGCAGCACCCACTGCTGGTCCTTGTTCACTCTTTAGCTTCACAATTGTCGCATTAAACACATCAGCTTGAATCTGAAGCCACGTTTCATTCTTTGCTCCACCACCGATTGAGATAATCGTATCAATTGTTTTGCCACTTTCTCTAAAGATATCAATAGACTCATTTAAAGAGAATGTAATGCCTTCAATAACTGCACGAGCAAAATCAATACGTTTATGAGACGCATCCATGCCAATAAAACTGCCACGGATCACAGCATCTGCATGCGGAGTTCGCTCACCAACGATATATGGAGTGAATAATAATCCATTAGCCCCAACCGGAACTTCATCTAAACCTGTTAATAATTGTTCAAAAGGCTCCTCTGCAGCAAATGTATCTTTAAACCAGCTTAGGCTATAGCCAGCTGCTAATGTAACACCCATTGTATAGTAAGCATTTTCTTCTCCATGGTTGAAATAATGTACTTTCCCACCAAAATCACGATCATTTCTTTCCTCATAAGAAAGAACAACCCCAGATGTACCAATGCTACATAGTGTTTTTCCTTCTGATAAGATACCTGATCCTATTGCTCCGCAAGCATTATCGGCTCCACCAGCAAATACTTTTGTCGTTAAAGCAAGTCCTGTTTTAGCGGCAAAATCTTCAGTAATATTCCCAACATGTGCATGTGATTCAACTAAGGGAGGACATAGCTCTGGATTAATTCCTACAACCTCACACAGTTCTGTGCTCCACTCTTTTGAACCTACATCCAATAATAGTGTACCTGCTGCGTCCGAATATTCCATGTGGACTGCCCCAGTCATCTCATAGCGCAAGTAATCTTTTGGTAGCATAAATACTTTAGACTTTGCTAAAATTTCTGACTCATTTTGCTTAACCCAAAGAAGTTTCGGTAAGGTAAAACCTTCTAATGCAGGATTTTTTGTGATTTCCAAAAGACGCTCTTCTCCAACTAAATCGTAAATTTGTTGGCATTGTTCCGTTGTTCTCGTATCATTCCATAAAATAGCATTACGTTGAACTTTAAATTCTTCATCTAGTAAAACTAATCCATGCATTTGACCTGAGAAACTAATTCCTTCAATCGACGCTACATCGCCATCAAATTGTTCTACTAATTCCTTAAGTGCTTCGGTTGTTTTTTCAACCCACTCATTTGGATCTTGTTCGCTATAACCTGATTTTTCTTGAATTAAAGGATATGATTTTGACACTTCCTTGCACACTTCACCTGATACATTCATCAATAATACCTTTACTGCACTTGTACCTAGGTCAACTCCAATTACATATTTCATTTATGGCTCCCCCTACAATTAATTCTTAAAAAAATGTGCTGAACACCCTTAAAGTATTTCAGCACATTTTTACATATGAAAGGTGTTAGTACCTTATAACTTTACTGTTGCGTAAGCCTCTAATAAGTATTTATTAACAGTAGCTTTAAGGAATTCTTGTCTACCAGACTTATTTTTGATCTCAGTTAAACCTAAAGCATGTTGCTCTAGCTTTTTGAAATCTGTTTTTCCTTCAACGATATCAAGACCAATCCCCTCTGTGTAGCTGCTGTAACGATCTGCAACGAAATTATCTAACACTTTGTCTTCGATCAGACGTTGTGCAACTTTCGTACCGATAGCAAATGCGTCCATACCAGCAATGTGAGCGTGGAAAAGATCATCTGTATCAAATGAACCACGTCTTACTTTTGCGTCAAAGTTCAAACCACCAGTTCCAAGACCGCCATTTTTAAGAATTTCATACATAGCTAAAGTTGTAGAGTAAAGATCTGTTGGGAATTCATCTGTATCCCATCCAAGTAATGTATCTCCTTGGTTAGCATCAACTGAACCTAACATACCGTTAATACGAGCTGTGCGTAATTCATGCTCGAATGTATGACCAGCTAATGTAGCGTGGTTAGCTTCAATGTTAAACTTGAACACATCTTGTAAGTCATATTTTTGTAAGAAAGCAAGACCAGTTGCTACGTCGAAATCGTATTGATGTTTAGTTGGCTCTTTTGGTTTTGGTTCAATTAAGAATTGAGCGTCAAATCCAATTTCCGTTGCATAGCTTTTCGCCATGTGGAAGAAACGTGCTAAGTTATCAAGTTCTAGACCCATATCTGTATTTAATAAAGTATCGTAACCTTCACGACCGCCCCAGAATACATAGTTTTCTGAACCAAGCTCTTTACCAACTTCTAGACCTTTTTTAACTTTTGCTGCAGCATAAGCAAAGACATCTGCATTTGGAGCAGTAGCAGCACCATGTAACCAACGTGGGTGTGTAAACATGTTTGCAGTATTCCAAAGTAATTTAACTTTACTTGTTTTCATGTACTCTTTGATCATTGCTACGATTACGTCAATGTTTTTGAATGTTTCACTTAAAGAATCTGCTTCAGGAGCCACATCAAAGTCATGGAAGCAGAAGTAAGGAACATCTAATTTCTCAAAGAATTCAAAAGACGCTTCAACGCGAGCTTTAGCTAAGTCCATTCCTGAAAGGTGGTTGTAAGGACGAACAGCTGTGCCTGCTCCAAAAGGATCGTTACCTTCTCCTGTGAATGTATGCCAATAAGAAACTGCGAAACGTAGATATTCCTCCATCGACTTTCCGTTGATTTGATCTGCTGGATTATAGTATTTAAACGCAAAAGGATTTGAAGAATTTGGACCTTCATATTTAATTTTAGAAACATTTTCAAAATAACTCATTTTTTTCAATCCCCCATCAATATAATTAATTTTTTCATACTTAGTAAATGTGTTATCGCTTTCAAATACGGAACAATAAAAATGATCTATCTTATGTTCTAGATTATTTTCTCTGTTCTTAATTTGATTATACCAAGCCAAACTTAGTTTGTCTATCGAATAAACAAAGTTTTTCATTTTTTATTTAAATGTGTTATAACTAGTTTAATAGGAAATAAAACGCGGTTTTATTTTTAACGTCTTACCCAGAGTACGCTGCCTTGCTATTAAAACAGTAGTATTCTGTTATAGGCAAATTAAATTATTCGAGGAGACTAATTCGATGTCATGGAATCAGCAGTTAGTTAAGGTAAATAATAAATCGCTTGTATTACAAACCATTATTAATCAAGGTCCTTTATCTCGTGCTGACATCTCTCAAGTACTTGGCTTAACAAAAGGGACTGTTTCTTCATTAGTAAATGAGTTGTTAGAGGAGTTTCTATGCTATGAGTCTGGGACGGGTAAATCTAGTGGTGGTAGACGCCCTGTTATGCTAGTTTTCAATGAAAGTTCTGGTTACTCAATAGGAATTGATCTTGGCGTTAATTATATTTTGGGTGTTTTAACCGATTTATCGGGTCAAATAGTTAATGAGAAAATGATCTCTGTCCATAGAACAACATACGAAGAAACAATAGCTATTATAGATGAAGTTATTCAATTTTTATGGAACGAAGCTCCTAATAGCCATTACGGAATTGTAGGTATTGGTATTGGTGTACCAGGCATTGTTAACAACAACGGAAGCATTTTACTTGCTCCCAATCTAGGTTGGAAGAATATTGACCTAAGAGAGAAAATGGAGGAAAAATATAACGTTCCCATCACTATAGAAAATGAAGCGAATGCTGGAGCATATGGTGAAAAAAGATTTGGTGCTGGAAAAGATTTTACTAATCTTGTTTACTTAAGTGCTGGAATTGGTTTAGGTGTTGGTTTAATCTTAAATGATGAATTGTACCGGGGAGTGAACGGTTTCTCTGGAGAAATGGGTCATATGATTATTAATGTGTTCGGAGATACGTGCAGTTGTGGTAGCAAAGGCTGCTGGGAATTGTACGCTTCAGAGCAAACTCTATTAAAGCAAGCTCAACAGATACTACCAGATACAAGAATTACATTAGAGTCTTTAATTGAGCAAGCAGATGAACACCCAGAGATTGCAGAGCTTTTTACTCAAATAGGTGAATATATTGGTTATGGAATTAATAATATTGTTAACTCCTTTAATCCAGAGCAAATTATTATTGGAAATCGTTTAGCTAAAGCAAAATCGTTGCTGGCAAAACCAATCCAAGACATTATTGAAAATCATTCTTTAAAACATAATCAATCAAATCTGCAAATTCATTTTTCTGATTTAAAGATATATTCTTCAGCTCTTGGTGTATCTGCCTACGCGATCGAAGGATTTTTAAAAGCAGATTTGAGTCAAGAGGAAAAACAGTAGCAAAAAGAACCCGATTACACGCGTAATCGGGTTCTTTTTTGACTAAGTTTCTAAAGCTCAACTTTAGTTAGAGTCAATGGACGTTTTCTAGATCATTGAGTGAATTCTTAATTCATCGAATTAATAACGAAACAAACCTTGTAACAATCTTAGTTACAAGATTTTCTTCGTTATTTTTTTTGGTCTAACATTTTTGAGATAGTATCCATGTTAATGTTATTTGAATCTTTTAAAAGGGTTTGAACAATTTGATCTTCCATTTCTTTTGAAACTTTTTTATTAGCAACGGCAGACACTTCTTGCACGACTCTTCTGATCGTGTTTTCATCTTGAAAGTTAGCATTTTGAAAAGAATTAGCCAATTTTAAGACATCCGTCATCTTAACGCCAGTTTTGTTTTCCATGTTTTGAAAAAAACCTTTACCAAACAAATTACATCCTCCTCTTTAGGTAGGTAGAGAATTGTTCCACGAAAAAGAACATGGAACAATTCCTACATGTCAGTCGATCAAATTAGTAGCCGTAGCCACCGTATGATGCGCCGATGATAATTAATAAGATGAACAATACAACAAGTAACGCAAAGCCACCTCCGTAAGCGTATCCAGACATGTAGAACACCTCCTTGATTCTGAGTAAATAGTAGTTAAATAAGCTACTATTCTTCCTTACTATATGCAAGTGATCCTCGACTTGTTTGGGCTTGTGTTTATTTATTTTTAAATTAGAGAATTGAGGATTTATATGTGTTATCAGCCTGTTCACTGCTTTATTTTAAACATAGACTATAAAAAAACTTCTGTAGGAGGTTTATCATGACTTTTGTTTATACAGCACTTGGGGATTCCTTAACAGTTGGAAAGGGAGACTTTTTTAGAGCTGGATTTGTTACTCATTATGCAAACCTAATAGAAAAGTCCATCCATCAAAAAGTATCCTTGAACATCCAAGCACAATCAGGTATTACCTCTAGCCAATTCATTCAAAAGCTGCAAAACAGAGAAACTAGAAGAGCGATTGCCGAAGCAGATTTTATCACGATAACTCTTGGGGGAAATGATCTTCTTCAGGCCTTACGTTTTCATGATCTTCATATGGTTGAAAAAAGTCTTAAATTGTTTTCACAGAATATGAGCTTTATTTTAAAGGAAATTCATAACATTAAATCATATGTAAGAAAAAGACATTGTTCAATTCAATTAATTGGACTATATAATCCCGTACCACAGCTACCTTATAGTCATTTTATTATTCAAAGATATAATCAAGCTTTACACGCATTTACGTCAACCCATGTCTCTTATGTTGATGTCTATAACGCTTTTCGACAACAACTGGCTAACCTACTTGCTACCGACGGACATCCTAATCATTTAGGGCATAAATTGATTGCTGAAACTGCATACAGGTCAGCCCTAACTTAGTAAACATCAAAAAACGCATGAAAGTTTTTACACTCCATGCGCTTTTTGGGGAAACCTTTATTACCACCAGAATCCTCTAGGTCGTTCTGCTTTATCTGTTGGTGCCTGCTGCTAGGTGGGCCGAATAATAGTAATGACCACGGGTCCACTTTTGGTTTCTTATCGTCCTTTATCGGGGGCTTTTTATCTTCAATTGGCTTCTTATCTACTGGTTTACAATCAACTGGTTTTTTGTCTTTTACTGGTTTACAGTCAGTAGGTTTTTTCTCAACAGGTTTACAGTCGATTGGTTTCTTATCCTCAATTGGGTCAAGAACTGGCTTTTTCACAACTGGTTTCTTCATTCCTGGGATTGTCTTGTCTCTTCCGATTGTTGGATTTCTATGCTCATACATCTAGCATTCTCCTTTCTTTTATACGATATACTAATAAGGTATGGAAAATGGCTAGAGTCGCTTGTGCGTATGTACAGGTTTTTATAAAATCATGACACGATCCAAGCTATGAAAAAACTTTTTAGAATGAAACGGTTTAGATTCAGCTTGTATGCTTAGTTCTAGAAATTCGTGGACGTTCATATTCACTTCTTCTTCTAGAGTGGTAATTCCAAGGACTGGTTCGTTCTCATATTCATTAATAAGCCAATCTGCTAAAACTCTAGGAGAACGAAGCACATTAAAAGAGGTAATAATATGATTGATTTCAATCGTTTCTAGTTTTCTTAATACTTGTTCAAGTGTGTGGAACATTTCAATGTCTGACTGTTTCCAACTTGATTTAAGCATTTCAAACAATTCTTTCATTATAACTAGTACTTCTTCATCGACTTGATCACGTAAAGGAAGCTGATCTAAAACAGTTGAAAAAGCTTCATCTCCAATCATAATCGTCTTGGAATCCATGTCAGAAATCGTAAAATAACCAATAAAAGCCGTCGGCAAGAAGATGTATTGCACAAACCCTGTAACCGCTTTAATATTTGGTAACAACAAACGAAAAGATTCATGTTGACCCGAGTATGAGTTAAGGATTTGTCCAAGAAATATCAAATTGTTTTGTTTATATATTTGGTTTTTTTCTGAAAACCAGTCATTACTTTGTTCCATTTCTCTTTTCCAATAATCAGGAAATTGATATTTACTCACAGGTTTGCACCTCACTTCTTGGTGATCTTATTCCACAAGGCTATTTTCGTATACTTTGTTGTTTATGAGTTACGTGTCCTCTACATATTCGTTGCATTACGCTCCATTTTACTTTGAGGAATTACTTACTTTAAATCAACACTCTTTACGAAAACAGTCTTTCATAAAAACAGACAGTCCCATTTCTCTCGTTAGGATCTGCCTTTTATTGAATATTAGCTTTAAGATTAGATTATTGTTTCCATATAAGCAATTATTATTCATAATTTTCTATTCTTATCATACTAAATTTTAACATTTCAAGCTAGCATAAATAATGAAGGTGAATATACCTTGCCGTCTTTTTTCCTACAACAGAAAAAAGCCTAAATTCCAAGGAATTTCAGGCTTGACGTTACTCATTAATCCAATCTTCTTCAACAAACTGCTTATTCATAAAAACTCCTGTTTCGTACCCTTCACTAGCAGCCCCCATTAGGCCAGTAAAACGTTTGGCCGCATCGCCAATAATAAACAGACCATCGACCTTTGTTGAGCCATGTTCCTTCGTCTCAAAACCATCCTGTGCATTTAGGTGGACTCCCAATTTTTCAGGAAGCATAGTTGCCTGCTTTGCTCCAGTATTAACAATAAATCCAGCTTTCCTGTTGATCGTTTCTCCATCTGTAAACACGAGTTGGTGCAAATCACGATCTTGAAACAACACTTCTTTAATAGGAGTTTCAACTAAGCGGACTTTTCGTTCTCTTAGCTCTTCTTTTTCTTTTTCAGTGAGTGAAGCCGGTCCATTAGTTGCGACAACTAAATCTCTACTCCAGTTATAGATTAAGCGGATGTAGTGAATGAGTTCTTTTTTGTTCCCAATTAGTGCAATAGGTTGATCTCGATGTTCATAAGCATCGCAATAAGGACACGAAAAAACTGATTTTCCATATACATCATCCAGACCAGGTATATCAGGTATATCCTCTTTTAAACCTGTCGCAAAGATCAATTTTCTACTGTAAATAATAGCACCTTCTCTTGTTGTCGTTTTAAAATGATCATCTACTTTCCAAACATCTTCAACTAAATCTTTAATAATTGATACTTTAGGATATTTTTTCATTTGCTCATGAGCTAACTCGCGCAGTTCAAATGGTTTTATCCCATCTCTCGTTAAAAATCCATGAGATTCATGGGTTACCTCATTACGCGGGTGACCGGCATCAATGACGACAACACTCCTAAGTGAGCGCCCAAGTACTAATGCTGCACTTAATCCACCTGGACCTCCACCAACCACGACAACATCAACTGTTCTTTGTTTCATCTTTCTCCTCCTTGTACAGGCAAAATAAAAAGGCAGACCTAGTCTGCCCTTCCATCATTAACGATATACTATTCTTCGTCCCAAACCTTTACTTCTTGCATAACGTCACCTTGTTTTATACGGTAAACAGAATCAAGACCCTCAGTAACTTGTCCAAATACAGTATGAACGCCATCTAAATGCGGTTGTGGTTCATGAACGATAAAGAACTGACTTCCACCTGTATCTTTTCCTGCATGTGCCATTGAAAGAGAACCAGCAACGTGCTTATGAGGATTACCAGCTGTTTCACACTTAATTGTGTAACCTGGTCCACCCGTACCATTTCCTGTTGGGCAACCACCTTGAGCAACAAATCCAGGGATTACACGGTGGAATGTTAAGCCGTTATAGAATCCTTCTTTCGCAAGCTTTTCAAAATTTTCAACATGTCCAGGTGCTGCATCTGGAAAAAAGTCAATTACAAGCTTTTCTCCATTTTCAAATGTGATAGAACCTTTTTTCGCCATATGTATAGCCTCCAATTTTCGTTTAATCCACCTTATTGTACACGATTCACTTTCCAATGTGAAATCAGAAATAACAACTAAAAGAGAGAAACTAAAAAAGCTGCCGAGTTAACAATACTCAAACAGCTTTTCTTTCTTACGCTCTCGCTTGTTTAACAGCTTCTACAAATCGTTTTGATTTCTCCGTTATCGATATAATAGCAGCTTCATCAACTTTTGATGGTACTAGCGTACTTCCCACCCCTAAACCTACTGCTCCAGCTCTTATGTAGTCAGCAGCATTATCTAAGTCAATTCCTCCAGTCACCATTAAAGGAATATGTGGTAATGGGCCTTTTACATTTTTTATATAAGAAGGTCCTACGACACCAGCAGGGAATACTTTAATTAAGTCTGCTCCATTTTCATAAGCCGTTAAAATTTCAGTTGGTGTAAATGCCCCAGGGATACTTAGTACTCCGTAGCGCTTTGACATTTTAATCGTTTCCGCGTTTACAGTTGGTGAAAAAACAAATTTTGCCCCTGATAAAATCGCTGACCGAGCTGTTTCAGGATCCAAAACAGTGCCTGCCCCAATTATGACATCTTCGTTTGCAAGCTCTACGGCTGCTTTTTCAATAATAGCCATTGCTTGCGGAGTTTCAACAGTAATTTCTAATGCCTTTACCCCTCCTTCTCTTAACGCTCTTCCAATTTCAACTATATTCTCTAGTTTTGAACCGCGGATAACCGCAACGATTCCACTCTCGGTAATTTGCTCAAATAAATTCATCTCTTCTCTCCAGCTCACTTTCTTGTTATTTTACAACCGTTTCAAGTAATTTACTTACAGTAAGTTTCATACCATCCTTTAAAATCTGATTTAGATAAAAACTAACCATTTCTTGTAACCCATAAATCTCATTTAGATTCTGACCCCAAAGTTCATCCTTTTCTAATAATTCTTTAATGAGTCTCTGGATTCCTTCTTGAGTTTCATCAAAATGGTCCCACGCTTCTTTACATGCAGTAATTGCCTCTCTATTATCACGAATGATATATTCATCTGACCCTCTTTTGCCAATTAAAAAGTCTCCTTCTTGACGGTCGGCACGATAATAATAAATAAGTGCAGCAAGTGAAAAAACGATAGAGCGAGGAAGAGACTGCTTCAACTCAACATAATTAAGCAAAGACGGAATTAATCTCGACTTAAATTTATAGACAGCATTCATACCAATATCAGCTAAAAAATGCTTATTATAAGGATTTAAAAAGCGCTCAATGACAGACTTTACAAATTGTCTCTTTTCCTCTTCATCCATTTTAACTGTTGGGATAATTTCATCTTTCATTCCTTGCTCCACATATTTTCGAAGGATTGGATCTTCCATAGCTTCTAATACCGTATCTACTCCCGCTAAATAACAAACTGCAAACATCATCGTATGTGGACCATTTAATAGTCGTACCTTTAGCTCACGATATGGAGTTACATCTCCCCATTTTACATTTAAGCCTGCTTGATCTAAGGGCAAACGTTTGGCAACATCGTTACCTGCTTCAATAGCAAACATGTGGTATGGCTCACCTGCAGTTAATAACATATCTTCATAACCTAGCAATTCATTGTATTCCTCTATATTGTCTTTTGGATAACCAGTTACAATTCGGTCCACTAATGAATTACAAAATTGGTTATCGTTTTCTAACCAAGAAACAAATATAGTTGGCAAGTTCCATTCTATTGCGTATCTAATAACGAGCTCCTTTAAAACATTTCCGTTTCCTTCAACTAACTCACATGGAATAAGAGTTAACCCAGCACTAGCTTCCCCTTTCAATACTTGAAAACGGTGATATAAGAATGCCGTAACTTTACCTGGAAATGACAAAGGAGATGTCTGCGGGTCAAAATCTTCTTTTAAGTAAGTTAACCCAGCCTCTGTCGTATTGGAAAAAACAAATTCTAAATCAGGTGATTCAGCTATTTTCAACACTTGATCCCAATCACTATATGGATTAATGGCCCTTGAAATGGAAGAAATGATTTCATTACTCTCAATCACATTGCCATTCTCAATCCCTCTCAATGCTAGGTGTATAAGCAATCTTGAGCTTTTAACTTCGGAACAACTTTTCCGTGAGGAGTAGGCTGAATCGCGACAACTTTTCCGTTAAATAGCCCTTTCTTATTCATCTCATGAATCATCCAGTCAACGAATCCTCTTAAAAAGTTTCCCTCGCCAAATTGAATAATCTTTTCTGGTAAGTTATCATGAAATTCATAGCTGACATGAATAGGTAGATCATCTTGTTTTATTGACTGGTTTAGCTTTTGCATAGAACTCACTCCTACTTCTTAAGTTTTTAGTGGATAAGCACTATAAAATGACGCCATCTTTGAAAATAGAAATCTCTTTAAAGCCATTTTTCTCATTATTGGTTTGAACTTCACCAGAAGCAAGTTTCAAAATATATTCAAATAAATCCTCCGTTAATTCTTCCATGTTCTTTCCGTTTACTAACTCGCCTGCATTAAAGTCAATCCAGTTTTTCTTTTTCTCTGCTAAAGCTGTATTAGTTGCCATCTTAACAGTTGGTACAGGTCCCCCAAAAGGAGTGCCTCGACCTGTAGTGAAAATAACTATATGGCACCTGAAGCAGCCAATGCTGTAACAGAAACTAAGTCATTACCAGGGCCTTGGACAAGATTTAAACCAGGATTTGTCACTCTGCCTCCATATGGCAAAACGTCATTTACTGGGGCAAATCCGCCTTTTTGCACACAACCAAGAGACTTTTCTTCTAATGTTGTAATCCCGCCTTTTTTATTGCCTGGGGAAGGATTTTCATAAACAACTTGATCATGTTTAAGGAAGTATTGTTTGAAATCATTCACCAAGTTAACAATCTCATTGAAAACCTTTTCATTTTTTGCCCGATTCATTAATAGTGTTTCTGCTCCAAACATTTCTGGGACTTCTGTTAAAATCGACGTACCACCGTGTGAAATTAGTTTATCTGAAAATGACCCTACTAGTGGATTAGCTGTGATTCCAGAAAAGCCATCAGAACCTCCACATTTTAATCCTATTTTTAATTTAGAAACAGGAACATCTTCTCTCTTAAACTGTTGTGCGTATAAAACGAGTTCATCTAATAAAGTTAAGCCTTCCTCAAGCTCGTCATCAGCTTCTTGAACACCTAAAAATTTTACTTTATTCTCATCAAAATCCCCAATTACCTTTTTAAATTCAGCGATATGATTATTTTCACAACCTAAGCCTAGAACTAGAACACCAGCAGCATTCGGATGATGTACTAGATCACTTAAAATTTTCTGTGTGTTGTGAAGGTCATCGCCGAGCTGAGAACAGCCAAATAAGTGAGGATAATGGTATATGCCATCGATACCTTGACCTTGGTATTGACGATCGGCTGTTTTAGCAAGAAGTTCAGCCGTTTTATTAATGCAACCTACCGTATTTATAATCCAAATTTCATTGCGAATTCCTACTTCTCCATTTGCTCTTTTATACCCTTTAAATACTCTCTCTTTTGAATTGACTGGTAAACTCGCTTCAAGATTAGGAGTATAAGAATAATTAAGCGTTCCTGACAGATTAGTTTGTATATTATGCGTATGAACCCAGTTTCCAACCTCGATAGTTTCCTTCGCATGCCCGATCGGAAACCCGTACTTTATAACATTTTCACCCTTTTTTATTTTCTTAATGGCTATTTTATGACCAACTAGAATTTCTTCTTTTAACGTAATATTATGATCCTGTACGGTTAGAGTTTCCCCTTTTTCATAGTTTTTAAGAGTCACAACTACATTGTCAGCCTTGTTTACTAAAATATAAGATGAGCCCATATTGACCTCCTAAATTAATTTTCATTAAGGACTTGAAATAACAACGTTGTTATTTTAATTTTATTAAAGGTTTGCTAAATTGTCAATTTTTTAATTGACCATTTTCAGCTCTTGCTTGTCTTTTTCTTTTTTCTTTATATAGTTTGTTAGAATTCGACCATAATTAGCTGCTAACACTTGTTGAAAAAGGGTTCCTAATACAACTGGAACAGATACTTTGGGCGGGAAATATAAAATAGCAATTGTTGCTCCTACGCTAACATTTCTCATTCCGCTATTAAAAAGTAAACTAATAACGACTTCATTCTTCAAATTCAAATATCTTCCAGCTAATGCTCCTAATAAGTAACCACAAGAAGCTAAACAGAAAACGGTTAATGCAATTTGAATGAGTTTCCAATCAAATGCTAGTACTGGTGCCGCAACAGAACTGTTTATCGCAATCACTATAAACAAACAAATCTTTGAGAAAGGTGCAAAAGTTGATTTCAAATCTCGATTTCTAGTAATAGGAAGATAATTAAAAGCAATTCCAAGCAGCGAAGGAACTACAATCATCCAAAATAAGCTAGTCATTAAACTAGTTGTGTTGATTTCAATTGAAGTACCAACAAAAAGATAAAGTGAAAATGGAATAACTATCGGTGCAAGTAGCGTATTTAGTAAAACAATTAACAGTGTGACAGAAGAATTTCCTTTATAGATAGATACCCACATCAAGCTAATTACACCTGTTGGAATCACAAAAGCAAGTATGAGCCCTACGATTGTCAAAGGATCACCAGCAAAGAACAAGTGTCCTAAAACATAGGCTAAACAGGGCATGACTATTTGGATGATGCCTAACGCTAAAAAGATTGGCCCAGGATGAAGAATAGCTTGCTTTAATTTTTCTAACTTTATGCCTATACTACTTGATAACGTAATAAAAGCAAAAATCCACGGGACAATGAATCCCCAAGAATGCAAAACATTTGCTAATAAAAGGCCTACTAAGACCCCAAAAGGAGTAATAAAGGGCATCTTTCTTTCTAATTGTAGATTGATTTTGTTTAACATGGTTCTCTCCTTTCCAATCGTTCAAATTAAAGTTAGTTTCATAGGATTAACTCAATTTATACATACATGTTCTTACTTATTAGATAAAATCTAAAGAGCGACCTTTTTTATATTCAATTCTCTTGATATAATAACTAAAAAGGTTAACAACGTTGTTAGTGTAATGGAGGATTATGATGAGTGTGACAATAAAGGATATTGCTAAGCATGCTGGAGTCAGTTATTCTACTGTTTCAAAGGCTCTTAGAGATAGCCCTCTTGTAAAGAAACCAACTAAAACCAAAATATTAAAAATAGCTGAAGAATTAGGATATCAACCAAATGTTGCGGCTAGAAGTCTCGTCCAGAAAAAATCTTTTACAGTAGGTGTCGTTTGGCCAAGTGTTGAAAGGGTTGCGCCAGCCATTTTAATTACCCAAATAAATGATCTACTTGAAAAGCATTCGTACACAACATTGCTATCTATTAATAAAACTGAATCTGCTATCGCCACATTTAACCGATTTCAAGTTGATGCCATTTTAGTCTTTGGAGAGAATGAAGATGCCATTCAACATTCAACTATTAAATCAACTATACCAATTGTATATTACGGAATACAAGCTAATTCACGATTTCCTACGATTGATGTTAATCGTCGAATTGCCATTAAATTAGCTGCCAATTATCTACAAGACATCGGGCATCAGCATATTGCTTTCATTGGTGACTTAACAGATCCTTTACAAAAAGATAAATTGACCGGGTTTCTTGAAGCAATGAAATTAGATAATGAATTAGAATTACCTAATTTTATTATTCCTACAAAAGGACTTGAAGTGTATGATGGGTATTTAGCAGCAAAAAATCTGTTATCACAAGACATTCCAGTAACAGCCATTATAAGTGGAAGCTATGACCTGACACGTGGAATTCTTCGTGCGACAAGCGAGCTTTCACTAAAAATTCCTGACGATCTTTCTATTATAAGTTATGATAATATTCCGCAATTTGAAAATCTAGAAGTACAATTAACAACTGTCGGTGTCCCTATTAGTCGAATTTCTCAAAAAATTAGTGAGACTCTACTTGCCATCATGGAGGATGAGCCGGTTGACGAAACCATTATATTAGATCCTGAATTAAACATCATTGACTCTTGTTCTCCAGTAAATAAATAGTTTTTAAACGAAGAGGATGTCCGGGAAGGTTAATTACCTTCCTAGACATCCTCTTCGCAACTTAAAGGTTGATTTTATAACTACCTATTAATATCTTCTGAATCTGATGAATTCATAAACTGCTCAATTTCTTCTCTTGTAGGTAAACCTTCGAAATCCCCTGGTATTTGAGTCGCCATTGCACCAACGGCATTCCCTCTTTCAACTGCTCTAGTCAAGGGTAACTGATCCAATAATCCAGAAATAACTCCAGCTGCAAAGCCATCACCAGCACCAACAGGGTCAACGACTTGTTCCACTGGGAATCCAGGAACTAACTTACTTTCTTCTTTCGTAAAATAATAAGCTCCCTTTGCCCCTACTTTAATAACAACTAAAGATGCACCGTGATTCAAGAAAAGCTCTCCCAATTTCTCCGGATCGGTTTCTCCAAACATAAATTCTCCTTCAGACACACCTGGCATGACAATATCCGATTGAGCTGCAATTTCTAATAAAACTTCTCTTGCTCTTTCTTCTGACCATAATTTCTTTCTTAAATTCGGGTCAAAGATTACTTTTACTTCATTTTCCCTTGCAACCTTAATCATATGTATGATGGTTTCGTAGCAACTTTCACTAAGTGCCGGAGTAATTCCTGTAACATGAATATACTTAGCTTTAGCGATATAAGCTTCATTTAAATCCTCGATGGTTAGTTTACTAGCCGCTGACCCTTTACGGTAATATTCAACACGAACATTACTTGCGCTTCTTACTTCTTTAAAATAAAGACCAGTCGGTGCGGAGTGTTCAATCTTCACTTGACTAACATCGACACCTTCTCCTCTAATAAACGATAGAAGCCCTTTTCCTAGTTCATCATTACCCACTTTGCTTATCCAACCAACATCATGCCCTAGTCTTGTCAAGCCAATTGCTACATTTGATTCAGCTCCGCCGAATTTTCGTGAGTACGTTGCGGCATAACGCATTAAAGGAGAGGACTCTGGGCTAAAGACTGCCATTGATTCTCCAATTGTGACTACATCCATTAGTATTTACCCCCAGCTAAATTAATAATTTCTTTCCATTTCAAGGTTTCTAAGAAGTTGATTTATCTTAATCGGCTGATTTTGTTGACTCGATTTCCAAACTGCTTCACCAACTGCGATTGAATAGCTCCAGCCTTTGAACCTGCAAGAATTTCATACGATCTAAATGGATCTGGTCCAAGAAATAAGTCTTCTTGGATAATTGGATCTCCTCCACCGTGGCCACCTTCTGTTTGAACGACATGAATAACTTCCTTAGATCCAAATAAAGGAAAATAATCAATTGTCTGTTCAGGGACTGGAAAAGGCACTCTACTTAACTCGTGAAATTCTTGTGTTTCGATTCTACCTTTAGTGCCATTAATCGCTAAACGATATCCTTCATATGGCAATGAAAAATTAATAGAGTAGCTTAATAGAGCCCCTCTATTATATTTTACAGTTGCGACATATGTATCTTCAATCTCAATTTCATGATCAAAAATACAGGCATCTGGTCTGTAATTGCGATACGTTTCTTTCGATTCCGCTTTAATATGATCATCGCGGACAGAGACTGAATCAGTTCGGTTAGACCAACGGGTATAATAATCACATGCTCTTTTTTCAGGACAAGTTCCACAGTACCTGTTATCTACAGGGCTTGGGTTCAACTCTCCCTCTTTTCCATAATAATTCAACGCTCCATAAGCAAATACCTCTTCTGGTAATTGATCAATCCACCAGTTCACCAAATCAAAATGATGAGTTGACTTATGAACGGATAATCCACCTGAAAATTCTCTCTTTCGATTCCACCGTTTAAAATAGCTAGCTCCATGATACGTATCAATATACCAATTCAGGTCAATTGATGTTACTCTACCAATCTTGCCTTCAAGAATCATTTCTTTAATTTTACGATGAAACGGGTTATACCGATAATTAAAAGCAACGATCACTTTTCCTTTACTAGCTTCCTCCGCCTTCATCACTCTTGTTGCATCTTCACTCGTAGTCACCATCGGCTTCTCGCTAATCACGTTCAAGTCATGTTCTAACCCTTGAATAATGTATTCAACATGAGTATCATCCCGACTTGTAACAATAACGGTTGTAGCCTCCGTTTCTTTGACCATTTGACTAAACTGGATCGGTGAGTAGAACGGAACGTCTACTAATTCAGGAAATCTAGCTTTACATAGCTCAACACGTGTTTCATCAATATCTAAAAATCCTACTATTTTGTTTGTATGAGCGAACTTCTCAATCACTGGTTTAATAAACATTCCTAAAGCCCGGTTACTTAATCCACATACGACAATTCTTTCCATAGGTAAACCTCCTATTTTTATAACAACGTTGTTATTAGTATTAAACAAAACTATTTTTGAACTTTGTTGTTCATTAGGTAATTTCCCCTACAGCTCCGTTCCATTACGCTGCAGGCACTTGCTTTTGAGGCCACTGAAAAAGTCCTTTTTAGCAGAGTCAAGGAAGCAGCAATGGCTCCACACGTTGCTTAACAAGCCAGCTTAAAAAGAGAGAAAACCACCCTTTTTAAGTGGCCACCTTGCTTTTTGCGGGGAGTAAGCCAAGCCCCCACGACGTTTGTCTGTGTGGTCTTGCCTTTTTCTCACTTCCCGCAGGAGTCAAGTGCCTTCCGCTCCATTACAATTTTAAAATTTCATAAAGCATAGTAACAATTATTGAAGAACATTAAACTAATATAAGATAAGGAAAGTCCCCTCTGATACTTTTAACCTAAAAAACTTGTATTTCCTCAGCCCTCTGTTGTTCTTCTGCTACTTTACTTTTTCTCTCTACAACTTTAAAGATAATCGTAGCAATCTTTGTGATAACGTAACCGATTAAACTTGCTGTAAAAAAAGGAATTAATCCTGGTAGATACATCATAATATATTGAATTCCAACAATTCCAAGAATCATGACAATCGTATATTGCGGATAGGCCATTCCTAGAAAGAGAGCTGTTTTTAAATACTCTGCCCCTTTTAATTTGAAATGCACATAAACAGGGAAAAACATTAGAACTGTAATAATATATAAAATGCATATAACGAGTAATATATACCTAACAACTGTCATCCACAGAACTTGATCAGCTACGATGAGGAAATTCACATACAAAATATAGCCTAGAAAAGCAAAAAATAACCCAAAGATATTTGATTTTACAAACTCTGATTTATAGTTTTGCCAGAATGTCTTAAACATAGGGAAATCTTCTGTCCCATTGATCCACTTTCTTATCACAGCAAACATTGCAACAGTTGCTGGCATTAAACCAAATAGCACTAATCCTAATAATGTAAACATAATCCATAGGACATTGATATAAGCTAACCTTGAAATAAACACACTAATTCGATAAAAATTGCCCATGAATCCATTCATTTCCATTGGTCATTCCTACTTTCACTAAACTAGCTTATTAGTTAGTTTCCATTATATACTGCAAAAGCTCCATTGAAAACGCTTTATTTTCTGCGTATATGGGAACGATTGCTACTAAAGGGTTTTCGAGTTCAACACCAAGGTTTTCTAGAAACGAAGAGTCATTGTTAAAAGGAATCGCGTATACATGGGTTTGACCGGTTTTTTCATCAACTGCTCTGTAGTCGTCAGGTATTAATGATTCCCACTCATCATTTAAGATCTCATCTAATGGTACTAGTCCAGTAGGGTCATATGCTGCAGACATTAATTGTTCATCTAGAAATAAAATTTCACCATTATGGACAGCGATTTCAACCATCAATCTTTCATACGACATCGGGTGCATTTGAACTCGAAGATCCTCGTGCATTTGAACAGCGCTTGAAACGACATCTTCAACTTCCTCAGCTAAAGTATGTGGGATCGAAGAAATAAACAAAACATGAGTCTTATCTTCATTGTTACTACAGCCACTTATAATAACAATGAAAACAATAGGTATAAGTACGTGCAAAAGTCTATTCAAATTTTAAACCTTCCTTTCATATTCATACTCTAGTTGTCTATCTAATTATATCATTATTTATCCATTAGAGAGGGAAAACCTATCAATTCCCTCTCTTCATAGACACACTGGAAGGTTTAAAAAATCTTACTTTGCTTCTTGTCTGTATATTTGCATTGAAGCTAAAATAAAAGCACCTACACCATGTAAATCATTCTCGCATGTTTCTCTATTAATATAATAATCATAAACTCCAATCGATGTCCCAATACAGATTCCAGTCAATTTTACGTTATCATTTTCATCCACTTCGATATAACGTGAAATAATACCTTCATAAGCTTTTCTCGCATTTTCATAATACTTTGGATCAATGTAATTCTCGTTAACTGCTTTGGCAATTGTATATACAAACAGACTTGAGCAAGAACTTTCTAACCAATTGTCTTCGAGATGTCCTTTATCCACAATTTGATACCATAAACCAGTTTCCTCATCTTGATATCGGACTAGATTCTCTATTAAACTTTGAAGTACCGTTATCAACTCAGCCTTTTTAGGATGATCATCTGGCAGCATACCAATTATATCAACGACTGCTAGCCCATACCAGCCAAGTGATCTCCCCCAAACCTCTGGTGCTGTATGAGTATCCGGAACACTCCAAGGTGTGTTTCCACTTTCGTCCCATCCGTGAAAGTATAAACCTGTTCGATCATCTTTTGTATTTTTTCTCATCAATTCTTCCTGTTTTAAAACAAGTTCAACTAATTCTGGTTCATTAAACTGTTGACCATACTTAACTGTAAACGGTCCTGCCATATATAAACCGTCAAGCCACATTTGATAAGGATATTTATCTTTATGCCAAAAGCCACCTTCACTCGTTTTATTTATCGTATTAAGTAGATTTCGTAGTTTTGATGCTGCAACCTTATATCTCTCTTCACCTGTTTGTTCATAAAGTGGCAAAAGCAACAAGCCAGGTTGTATCGCATCTAATTGATCTCTTTCAAAATAGAAGTTCCCATTCTCATCGACTAATTTATCTACATACCCTTTAAAATACTGAAGATACTCTGCTTTTTGTGTTTCTTGCCAGACACTATGCACACCACATAGAAAGACACCTTGATGATAGTGCCACCTATTCGCTGGTGGAAGCATGATTGGCTCAAATTGATTCATTAAACTAAGACTGGCCTTTTCTGCCCATTCTAAAGCTTTTTTGCCGTTTACCATTATTTGATTTGTCATTTGTTTTCCTCCTTGTAACTACCTCTATAATTGGTTGATTTTCCTAAAGCATTTACTAGCCAGTCAAAAGATCTGTCCCCACAGATTTCATGACCTCCATCAAAAAAATGACTGTATAAAGCTTGTTCAGCGTTATCTGATTTATAAATCTCCCGTAGTGTTATTAAAGCTACTTCGACTTCTTGTTCGGGAAATAGATGAACGTTCACTCCCGCTTCTATAAACAATTTTCTAGGAGAAATTAATCCTATTAATTCAGGAAGTTCTGCATATTGTAAGATCCCTGGTAAGTAATTATCTAGACAATGTTTTCTAGATAAGACACTTCCTTTAAATGTATTCGCGTACCCACTAACAACGGTTGCCTTAATTCTATC
Organism: Halalkalibacter akibai JCM 9157; assembly: GCF_000513135.1. Lineage (GTDB taxonomy): Bacteria > Bacillota > Bacilli > Bacillales > Bacillaceae_D > Halalkalibacter > Halalkalibacter akibai. Next base: position 23,779 of record NZ_BAUV01000011.1, on the reverse strand, counting down.
ATCAAGTGCTGCAGTGAAAGCAGCAACGAGTCCCCCTCCCGACAACCCCATGCAGCCAATTTTCTCAAAATCTATCTCTACCAAACTTTCCATATAATCTAAGACCCGCCTACATTCAAACACTCTTAATCCAGCTAACGTTTTGTTTAATAAGAGCAAATGACTCGCGATCTGAAAACAAGAATTAGCATGAGCAGACTCAGCGTGCTGATCTCCTTTTAGTTTTCGATCACCAAACCCGATTAATTCTGGGGCCACGACAACAACCCCTTTTTTCACTAGTTCAACTGCAAAATTTCTATGAATTCCCGGGTCTCCCTTGTTATTTAGTCCACCTGGGTGTAAACCAACAATTTCTCGACTACCATAACCGTGGCCATGAAGAGCTAGCACAGCCGGTCTTTTCTCTTGTGCTTTCATCTTTGGAAGTAAAACATATAAAGGCATTTTCAATGATGTTCCGGTTGTCAAGAGAACTCTTAACCGGACATACTCTTCCTGTTCAACCATTTCTAATATTTCCGATTGTCCCTCTACTTTTACACTTGTAAAATCGCCTAATACTTCGTCTAAACGGGATTTCAGTTTTTTTTTCCACTCTAAGTCGTATGTTTGGACATGGGTATAAACGACCTCGTTATAAAGTTGGTTTAAAAATGAATCTGGTGACCACATTTCATTTTCCTCCGCCTATATACTTCAATGAAAATTTCAGTTGCAACTTACAATAATATCTTGGTAACTATGATCTTCTGCATGTAAATAACCTTCTACCTCGGTCACTTGCCTTCCTGATAAATAAACATTCTTTGCATTTTTAAGCGTAACGACGGGGGTTTCGGGATGGATATTGTTCATAATAAGATGATCCACATCCACATTAGACACGTTCTCCATTGATAATGCAGAACCTTGCCTTGTTTCAACCCTTACTCGGTGCAATTCCATTCCAAAAACATGCTTGCAATAAATTCCATCACCAGCCATATGAATCTCATCTTTTACCATGTCTGGTTCTCCGCCCTGTTCGTTTGGGTCTGTCGTCATCTCAAAAGTTACATGCCTTAGCGAAATATCTTCGACTGGCATCTCCGGTAGGCCATAAATAAAAGCAGCAGCAGCCCTGCACTTTTTAGCAGTAACATTGCTAATTTGAATATGCTTGATTTTCGGTGTTTTTTCAGTTACTGGAATCGCATCAGGTTTTGTTAATAACAAATCAGTTTCATCAACACCATAACGGTAAAACGAATTTATTGCTAATGGACAAAAGACATCTTCCATAAATATATTGTTCACTAGAATATTTTCGATGTATGCTCCTCGCGCACGATTTGTCTTTATCCGAATGCCACGATCTGTTCCAATAAATACACAATTTGAAACGGTTATATTTCGAATTCCTCCTGAGTTCTCACTGCCCATCACAACTCCACCATGTCCAGCTTGCATCGTACAATTGGTAATCGTTACATTTTCAGTTGGTCTACCGACTCTCCTACCATCCTCATTTATCCCAGATTTCAAACATAAACAATCATCACCTACATCAAAATGACAATCAGACACACGTACATTTGAACAAGAGTCTATATCAAATCCATCTCCATTAGGAGTCGTCGACGGATTTTTAAACGTTACATTACGTACACTTACATGATTACAATAAACAAGATGTGTGTTCCAAAAAGGAGAATTAGCTAGCGTAACTCCTTCAATTGTTACTTGTTCACAATTAAATAACTGTAGCAATGGCGGACGTAAAAATTGTGTTTCCCACTCTACTAAATTCGTAGAAGTATCGAGTTTGCTTTTATTTAACTCAATTAGTTTTTCTGTTAATGAAGAAGAGTAATGTTCCCCTTTTTTAATGCTGTGGTATGTTTGCCACCATAATTTTCCTTGACCATCGAATTTACCTTGACCTTTAATGGACACATTTTTCAATCCATTTCCGTAAATTAACGGAGAATATCCATAACATTCATAACCTGACCATCTTGTAATCTCCGGCTGATAAGCATTAAAATCATCCTTGAATAAAACAATAGCACCAGACTCGACATATAAAGTCATGTTGCTTTTTAACTTAATAGGGCCTGTTAAAAAGGTACCTGCAGGAATATAAACGGTTCCTCCATTTGCGTCCGAACAAGCTGCAATTGCTAAACCAATGGCTTCACTATTATCTGTAACCATATCTCCTTTAGCACCAAAGTTTGTAATATCGTAGATCGACATGTGATTGTGGACCTCCTAAATAATTGACTTTCTAATTTTTTCTCAAACAGCGGGAACATTTAAAGCAAGTCTTCCCTTAATGGGCTAAAGGTATCTAATAAAACTCCTGACTCAAGTGCCACTACACCATGAGCAACATTTCCTGGGATATAAAGTGTTTCTCCTTGATTTAGGATATGAGTGTTCTCTCCTAGAGTAAATTCAAATTTCCCGGCTAAACAATAGGTGTATTGTTCGTGAGGATGACTATGAATATCACCTACTCCTCCTTTTTCAAATTCCACTTCCATTAACATTAACTGCTTACCAGGTGGATGTATCTTTCTTTTGACTCCAATAGCTACCGTTTCCCACTCTCCGCTTCGAGACATTTTATCTCCTCCTTCTATTATTCTTTAGCAAGCCATGGAATCCACAGTTGCCCTGCCATTATGAAAACTAAAATCCAAGGTATAGTGACTGGATTTATATCAGTTGAAAAAACCATAAATATAATGATCCCTAAACCTCTCCCAAAATTAATGATTGTCTCACGCAGGACAACGGATTCCACTCGGAAATGTTCCTTAAGCGGAAGTTGGTCAAGCCAAGTGAAATAATAGACTGCATACGTATTTGCTTGCAAAGGTTTAAATAACGAATGAACAGACATAAATAACACCACAGACCAGATCGCAATCTCCCACATTAAAAACACCGTTGAAAACAAAAATCCGATAGCCGCGATCAATAAATATACCTTAGTTGACTCATGATGGGCTATTCGCGAAATGATGTAACTCGCGATAATTGACAAACTCAGAAAGACTATATTCATATAACCTATGAAACTCTCATCAGGAAATATAGAAAAAAGTAAAATCGGTGGGATATACATTAATATTCCTTGAGGGAATCCTATAACAAACCAACCGATAAGAGCTCTGATAAAATTAGGCTTTTTCTTGATCATTTGCCTAAGGTACTTCATGTAATATGCTTTATGATGGGACTCATCTGTTTGAATACGAAAGCTTCCAATTGTAGCTATTATGAACATAACAAATGCAGTAGAGAAAACGATCGAGTAGCCCGTTAACTCTGTACTCAAACTGATGACAACCCCTGCTGCAGCAGGCCCTATTAAATTAGCTACTCCCATCAAAAGTTGGTTCCAACCAAGATAGCGATGGCGATTTTCATTATTAGATACTTCATGTGCAAGCGTAAAATAACTTAACCAATAAGCTGCTTGTGAGATCCCTCTTAATAAGGCAAACCAAACAAAATAATGAACCATGTTTTCTTGGGTCACAATTATACAAAGATAAAAGAAAGCAGTTAAGAAAATACCATAACGATAAATGGACAGATGACCTTTTTGCTTTGCGATTTTCCCAATCAATACCGTAGCGACTGCTTGAGCTAAAAGAGCACTTAAGTTAAAAAGTCCATTGACTACCAAGCTTTCTGTTAATCGCCATAAATAAAGATTAATAAAAATTAATGATAATGAGTTTCCAAATTGAAAGATGGTGTGGTTCACAAGTGTAAGAACAGCTTGTTCAGACAATCTCTTTTCTTTTGGTAAACTAAGTAGTTTCATGTACTAAAACACTTCTCTCCCATTCAAGCTTGGCAACTAGACTGACTTTCTTGCTCACTTTACAATGAACAAGCTAAAGGAACTGATAAAACTCTTGACTATTTTTAATAGGCTTCGATTCGCGACCGGTTAATTTAAAGCATTGCAATCTAATCAAAGTCGCTTGTGTAGTTGCATTCATGTCTCCTTCAATCAGCCCCTTACCTAAACAAACCGCTTCAGGCATATTAGGATAAACCTCATCTTTTTTCACTTGTGCAACATTGGGAGCTGGTGGTGAGGCATGTAACTCTCTAGAAAAACCGCCATCTTCTCTTTTTAAATTACTCATATTATTTGCGGTAATTTCTAAAATTTCCACTAGTTCACTTTCTGGAATGTCCATATTCATATATGATAGAAGATCAATTGGATTTCTGATGTAGCACATATCAATCGCTTCCTCTGTTCGTAGACATGTTAAAATGCTTTGATAGATTTTATCTGTATTGGGCATCGGAATCTGGAACCTACTATAAAATGTGTGAAGCTTAAATGTGCCAGAAAGGCGATTATATAAACTTCCTTGTCCCCATAATCCAGTTTCCTGATCTTGTATCGAAGCTAAATAATTGACGGCTACTTTTAAAAAGGGTTCTCGCTCTTTCTCCGACATTTCACCCATATAAACGCATGAGGTCGCTAAAAGATCGCACCCTCTCCAACTATTACGCAAATCGATGCTTTTCCATTTTTGTAGATAGGTTTCCGGTGTATTAGTATAGCTCGGAGCCGTATTTGCTTCTCTTGGCAACGAAAAAAGCGGTTTGCTCCCGATTTGTTCCAATGAGCGAACACTATAGCCTATCGCTCGATGGACCATAACCTCATCTTTTTTCATAGCAGGATTTTCATCAAAGAAAAAACCAGTACTGGCTTCTTGTTTATTCTGGAAAAACCTGATCATTTGTTCTCTCATCTGTTCTGGCATCAACTTTAGAAGATCGTTTCGGATAAGAATGTTTAAAGCTTGCGCTGTTGATTCAATGTCTGGGATGAAGCGATGATCCGAAACAGAACTCCTTGCATAATAAAAACCGCCTGTCCCAGGATCATATTGTCCTGCCAGCCATTGAAATACACCTTCAAATTGTTGGTCGATTTGGTCTAGAACTTGTTGAAATTTGTTCGTATTCATACCCATTCTTTCACCTGCTTTCTTGTATTAAAAAGCATCCAGCCGCAAGCAAGTTGCGGCTTTTTTTTAAAATAGTCCTCCGCTAATCAAGTAAACTTAGCCTTTCATAGATCCAATTAACGCACCTTTAGCAAAGTACTTTTGTAAGAATGGATAAACAATCAAGACTGGGATTGTAGCAACCACGATTACCGCCATCTTAATAGTAATTTCAGGTGGTGGAACGCTTGTAAATTCTGCACCATCGTAATTCAATCCACTAGCCAATACGACAATTTGTCTTAATAACACTTGAACTGGCCATTTTGAAGAATCACTTAAATATAAAATGGCATGCATGTACGTGTTCCAATACGTCACCGCGTAAAATAAAGAAATCGTTGCTATTGCTGGCATTGAGCATGGGATAACAATTCTAAATAGAACTCCAAAATCACTACAGCCATCAATTTTTGCTGACTCTTCTAATCCAGCAGGTAGATTTTGGAAGAAACTTTTTAGGATAATCATATTAAATGCGTTTATGGCGACAGGTATAACTAGAGCTGCTAATGAGTTAAGTAATCCTGTTTGTTGTACAACCAAGAAGGTCGGAATCATTCCCCCATTAAATAACATCGTAAACACAATAAAGAACATGATAAATCTTCTTCCTACCAAATCCTGACGAGATAAACCATAAGCCGTTAACGTTGATAAAAACATACTAAAGGCCGTTCCACCTAATGTAACTCCGATCGACACCATCATCGCTCGCATAACCGTATCAGTTGAGAAGATATAACGGTAAGCGTCTAGACTCCACACTGTTGGAATTAATACAAAACGTTTTTCAGCTATTTCAGCACTTGTCGTAAATGATGCTGCTAGAACATGTATGAAAGGTAATACGCAAAGCAATGCAATGATTGCAAGTATTGTTAGGTTCGTAAAGTTAAATAGTCGACTGCCAAATGACTTGTCTCCAACCATTATTTTTTCCTCCTTAAGTTTGATAGATTTTCAAAAAGGCAAGTTCGGCCTTTTCTTTGGTTCAAAAGGAAGGGCACCTTTTGAACTTCGAGCTTTTCGAAAAGACAAGTTCAGCCTTTTCTTTGGTTCAAAAGGGAAGGGCACCTTTTGAACTTCGAGCTTTTCGAAAAGGCAAGTTCGGCCTTTTCTTTGGTTCAAAAGCAAGGGCACCTTTTGAACTTCGAGCTTTTCGAAAAGGCAAGTTCAGCCTTTTCGAAAAGCTCTTTAGTAAACTCCTTCTTCTCCGGCTTTTTTGGCTAGCCAGTTGGCGATCATGACTAGGATCAGTCCTACAATGCCTTTAAAGAATCCTACGGCTGTACTGTAACTGAATTGTCCTTGTTTTAGACCAGCTGTGTATACGTACGTATCAAAAATTTCTCCTACTTCTCGGTTGGAGGCATTTAATAGGAGATAAACATGTTCAAAGCCTAATTCCAGAACATCACCAATTTTTAAAATTAGTAGTACGACTATTACACTTCTAATAGCTGGTAGGGTAATGTGCCAAGCTTGTTTAAGACGATTGGCACCATCCATTTTTGCAGCTTCGTATAGTTGTGGATCAACTGCTGCAATTGCAGCTAAGAAAATAATGGTTCCCCAACCGGCTTCTCTCCAGACAACTTGTAAAATATACATTGGTCGGAAGGTATCAGGATTCATTAAAAAGTTAATTTTCTGAAAACCAAGTGCTTCTATAACGGAATTGATAATTCCACCATCTAATGTCAACATGACAAAACTGATAGAAACGATTACAACCCATGACATAAAATGAGGAATATAAATTAACGTTTGGACACCTTTTTTAAACGTTTGATTGCGAACTTCATTTAACATTAAGGCAATAATAATAGGAATCGGGAAAAAGACTAATATCTGAAGAGCAAACAACGCAAGAGTGTTTCTAAAAATCATCCAGAAATCTGGATCAGTAAACAATCTTTCAAAATGTTGTAATCCTACCCATTCACTTCCTGTTATACCTAGGTAAGGCTTATAGTCTTGAAAAGCAATGATTAATCCATACATCGGGATGTATTTATAAACAAAGAAATACAATAACCCAGGTGCAATCATTAAATAAATCCACTTATTCTTTTTAATTTTCTTCATTAGCTCCGCACGCTTATCAGGCTTCGGTAATGGCGTTTTTGATTTTTCTAGTGCTACATTGTTGTCCATTGTTCAACTTCCTTTCCGATTTTAAAAATAATAATGATTCCTTACCAGCCTAAATGTAACCGCTTTCTAATTTTCATATTACTGATCATCTTTAATTACATCTATAATCATTACGTTATAAAAGCCCGAAAACATAGGGTTAATCAGCATTTTTAACTCTGACTGAGATGGTGATTATCATGATACACGCCGAGAAAATTGCTAAGCTTCTATATCATAAAAAACTTAAATTCTATTTGTTCGAATGTTCCTTAAAGTAGATAGGATGTGTGACTATGAGCTTTGATTTGCTCATCGCGTAATTGTATTTTTCTACACCTTATAGCGAGAACACAAACTACCATTTAAAACAGAACCATAACTTATAGTTTGAAAGGACACGATGGAATGAAAACAGCCCCGTAATTGTTTCACCAATTACAGAGCTGTTTCTAAATTTATTTAATTATTGTTGGAAAGAAGCATTAAATTCTTCGATAATTTTATCTCCGCCTTGTGATTTCCAACTCTCAACTACTTTATCAAAGCCTTCTTTATCAGATTGGCCAAGAATGTATCGAACTGTCGCGTCATCAATCATCTGTTTTAATCTGTCTCCATCGCGGATAAATGTGTCAGAATCAAGTGTAATTGTCGGATTAGTAATCAAATAATCATTATTTTCTAAAATTAATTTGTCTGCTTTTTGTCTTACTTCATAATCAGTATAGATTGTGTATCTTCCATTTGTCGCAGGTTCACCAATTTCAAGAGTTAGATATGGTCTAATCTCTCTGTCAATTTTTTGTTGGTCATCTGTGAGCGCAGAAGCTTTCCCATCAATTACTTCGTAGTGTTCTCCTTCAATACCCCAGTAAAGAATGTTTGCAATTTCAGGATTCATTAATTGATCATAGAATCCTAAAATATTTAAAAGCTTCTCTTCAGAGTCTACTGATGATTTCGGGAACATCACAATTTCACCAAAACCAGGAATTGCCCAAACACCAAACTCGCCGTCTGGTCCAACAACATGATTATGAACATCAAATTCAATATCAGGATTAAGTGCTTTAGCGTCATTATATAAGCTTGTTACATCTTCCATTGAACCAACATAAACACCGGCAGTTCCATTTGTCAGCATAGCAACTTGATCTTGCTTACTAGTCACAGGAAAATCTTGATTAATATAGCCATTTGAGTGCATTTCATGATAGAAATCTAATGTTTCCATAAATTCAGGGAACATGAATTCAGGTAATAATTCTCCGTCTTTCTCTCCCCACTCATGCGGAGTACCAAACCAAGAAGCAATCGTTTTAAATCCACCATAAACTAAGTCACTGCGATCTGCTAAACCAATAGTATCCTTACGTCCAGATTCATTAGGGTCATCTTCTGTAAATGCGCGAACCATTTCCATAAATTCTTCTGTTGTAGTAGGAGCTTCAAGTCCTAAGTTATCTGCCCAATCCTTACGATAAATAATTCCTTGACGAGATAATGGTCTTCCTTGGTACACACCATATATTTTCCCATCAACTGCTGTATTTGCTAAAATATCTTCATTTAATTTGCTTAAGTGTTCAAACTGATCAAGATACGGTCCAATTTCCCAGAACTGATCGTTACGAATCGCATCTTTAAATTGATTTAGTTGTTGAAAACCTACACGTACTGCATCAGGAAAAGAACCTGTAGCAAACGCTGTATTCAATCTTTCTTCATAACTGCTATCTGGTACCCATTGAATATCAAGCGTGTAACCCGTTTTTTCTTCAATTAAATCTTGGATTTTCTTATCTGGTGTTTCAGCTGTGTGAAGGTTTGTCATTAGAGAAAACGCAATTGGTTCAATTGAATCAGCCGAAGCTACTTCCTCTTTCTCCCCTTCGTTACTATTAGAAGCAGCACCTTCATTTGAAGCGCTTTCATTATTGCTACAAGCTGTAATAAACATTAGTATTAGTGCAAGTGCACATAGCATCGCATAAAACTTTTTTGACTTTAACATTTACTAACCCCCATAATTGTTATTTTTGATAGTACCATCAATGAAGATTCTCGAATGAAGTTTTTTTAGTTCTCCACTAGTAACGTTACAATTAGCAATAATAAGAAGTACTCTTCAAATATAGCTGAATTGTTGACAGTTTACGATACCAATTTTCGCTTTAGGATTTAGATCCAACTACTAAGCCTATTTTAGTCAGTAATTAATACTAACTTAAACACTTTGTAAACCCTTTCATAAATCACCTCCACGACTTACTTGAATGAGCAACAATATTTGATTGCTGGACACTTCTATAAGTTGTTAAGGTAGATGTTAGTTTAAAAAAATGGTTAAGTATATAATCACAAACTCATAATGTAAGCCTTTTCAACGCTTATACTATCAAATTAAGCCTTATCTGATATAATGATTATCCATTTCACCTAATAACCATCAATCTAATAGCAAGCGCACCAAGCAATCGAAACAAAAAAGACACCTGGAAATTGGGTCGAACAAAACTTCCAGAATGTCTCTTTAATATTATGAAGTTTTCTTGTATTTCTCTCGGTATTGTCCTGGTGTCATTTCTTCTTGCTTCTTAAATGAACGAATGAAATTTTGAGAATTATTATATTTTAATTTTTCGGCTATCTCTTTTATTGTCATACTGGACTCTACCAACCATTGCTTAGCAATTTTAAAGCGATACATTGCTAAATACTCACTAAATGTGTAATTTGTTTCTTGTTTAAACACACTACTTAAGTAATTGGCATTATAATGTAACTTAGCTGCACACTCTTCTAGAGTAATTTCTGAATCGAAGTTCTTTTGGATCAGATCAATTATCTTTTCTGATAAGTTTTGGAACTGAGAATCTCTTCGGTCATGAAAAACTTTCACTAACGGCAAAATTAATCTGTTTTTAAACCAGACTTCAATCTCCTCTCTCATATGAAGCTTTAGTAATTCTTCATATAGAGAGGCATGATAAACTTCAATCTGTTGAAAACTAACACCACTTTCTTGTTTAAGCGTTAATAAGTTGTTTAATAATCGCATCATTGAAACTTGATATTCTCTTGGTGATTGCGTATTCTTAAAAGCTTTCGTCATCCAGATGGATAATTGCTCTAAAGCCTTTTCTTCATCTGCCAGTTTAATAGCAACAAGAAGTTCTTCTTCTGTTCGTTTCGGGTAATCAAAAATAACTGAATGCTTGCCTGAATTGATTGTACTGAAGTGAACAATTACCCCTTTACCTAACTGCATTCTATGTTTTAGTGCTTCCATTCCCTCACGATAAGCTCTTTTAGCTTCCTTGATCTCCTTAAAAGGCATACTCACACCAATGCTAACGATTAAACTCAATGTATTCGTCAATTTATCTTGGACACGTTCTGTTATTTCGAACACATCATCTTGTATAGCATCTTGTTCTTTATGACCAATTAGGATCACTAACGTTTCATCAATCCAAATCAAAGGCAATCTGTTATCTTTGCCAATAATCTCCTCAATGAGATTCTTCACAACAAAAGACATTTTCTCAAAGTTGCAGTCTCAAGCTCATTTTTTTCTAAGTTATCAATTTGTAACGTACAAACTGTCATAACCTGCCATGAATCAATTAAAGATTTAAGATCAAAAGAAGTCACGTTTTTAGCTATTTCAGTTGAGTTATAATTCCCCGTAAATAATCGAGTAAGAAACAATGATTTTACTTGTTGGTTATGCTCGCGCAATTCGCTTTCTAAGTTTGATTTTGAAGAAAATAAATCGTTTATGTGTGATTCAATTATTTCCATTTCACTCTTTTTTTCTCTTGTCTCGTCCGGCCAATGACTTTCAATATACCCTACTAATTTATTAACAGGAGAATATAATTTTCTACTTATGATCCAAATATATAAAATACAAGTAATGACAATAAAAGTAATCATAAAAAACGTAAACCAACCGATTTTTTTACTTTCTTGTGTCAACATATCAATCGAATTAAACGAGATATAATTCCAATTATTAAACTCAGACTTTTGGTACGTCACCGTATATGGATAATCCTTTGACTCAATATTAAATTGACCCGCTTGGTCTGTAAATGCATCAATGGAGTCAATATATTTTGTGTCGGCTAAATATTTTCCAATAAGATCAGGATCCCTATGAACAATTATTTTATAATTTTCGTCGGTTATCATCACTTCGTCAGAAAGCTTGTCCACATTAATCATCTCTGCTAAACTACATGCTGGAATATTTGTAAAGGCTAGTCCGTATTTTTGACTTAGTCTAGGAGGTAATTTTTTAACTAAACTAATCGTTTGCGGACAACTTCTAGTAGATATTGGTTCAGAGAATGCTTCATTTTCTAACAATAACCAAGTAGTATTGAATTCTAGATCTAGATAAGATAAGAATGCTTCTCGATCTGGATGTTCATTTAATCTAGATAAGCCCGAATTATTTACAATCCAGTCTTCTTGAAAGTTTAACAGAATAACTTCTTCTACCTTCGTGTCATAAGATCTTAGATTACTAAGTTCCTGTCTCAGTTCTCGATAAATAGAAAAATCTTCTCCTACTAGTGGTCTTCGAATAACCGCATCCATTAAAGGAGATTCAATAGTATTACTAGTACTATGATGAATGGTAATTAAGACCTGCTCAATATTAGATTGTATTTGTCTAATTATTTGCACTTTTTCATGGTTTACTTTTTCTTGAATATGTTTAGAGGATTGAACATAAGCAAACACTCCAACTATGATAACAGGGATAATGCTAGCTATACTTGCGAAAATGATTAACTTTGTTAGCAAGCTTGGGTTTTTCATTTCATTCCTCCTCTCAAACACACTTTGTAAAGGTTTACATTTTCATTCACAAATTAGACATAAGATGTTTTTAATTATATCATATTACATTCATTTCTAGTTCAGATTTTTCATAATAACCAAATAAGTCTGCCACCAAAATGATCGTGGTAGCAGACTAAGTTACGATTAGCGATATTGCTCAATAAATGCTTTTGTTTCTAACATTTCTTCAGGAGTTGTATGTTCCATTATGATTTCACAATTAGGCTTATATTGCTCAAGCAGTTTCAAATAAAGTTCATAATTCATTTTTCCCTTTCCTGGTGTTACGGTTTCAATCTCTCCCTCCTGATTAATCAATCGGTCCTTTGCATGACAAGCTACAATTCGATCCCCAAGCAACTCAAATGCTTCTTGAATGACTTGATCTTGTTTCCCCCAATTATTTATCGTTAATAAATTCCCAGGATCCAATACTACTCCTAAATTGGAAGAAGGCATTTCCTCTAATAGCTTTTTCATTGATTTTGCGTCTCCAATTAAATGGTCGTTAGCTGGTTCTATACCGATAATAATCCCCCATTTTTCCGCTTCTGCTACCAACTCTTTTAATGATTTTATTAGAGTCTGCCAATCTTCACTCGTGAAAACTCCATTCTCACTTTTCCCTACTTCTACTGCAACAATCGGCGCACCGAACAATGGTGCATATTGAAGTAATTCTTTAAAACGAGCAAGATTCTCCATTCTATTGGCTTGATTGCTATCAAAAAGGTGAAGATAGCAGGCTAATATTGAAATGGAAACATTATGTTTATCAAATTCTTTTTTTATTTCTTTTACTAAACCAGGATTTAGTTTTCCGGGCTTACTAAAATCATAATCGCTCATTGCTTTCCAAAGAGCTAACTGAACATGTTCTATTTCATAAGATCCAATTGCTTCGGCTAATTGTTTATAAGGCTTTTTTCCAAACAGATGTGCTAGTACTCCAACTGTCATTATTCGCTCTCCTTTTTAAAAAACATTTTTGTTTTAATTATAAGAACGAAGGAGTGGTACGTATATAATCATTAAATTAGAACATCGGTATAAATAAATACAAAAAGAAGTGTTCTAAAAGATCTTGTCACAACCTTTTTAGAACACTTCACTTGTGTCATAGAATATCCGTTGTATTTTCATTTGATTTATAGTTCAATTCATTCTTTGCATTTGCCATATCCCATGGTTTATAAGGATTATCCGACACACCATAGTATGTGCCAAATCGTACGTCAGCTAAAAGGGCCGCAGTAAATAATCCAATCAAGTCAGTATCGGTTAAAAGCGTCTTTTTTAGTCGATCATTCGCTTCAATATCTTCTTTTGTTACATCCTTTGGAACGGAACCAATTCGTATATTTATGACCGAAATGTTCTCTTCTGATGAAAACAAAAATCCAACTTGCTCTGACGCATATTTTAACACACCATACAAACCTCTTGAGCGCGGAACATCGTCTACCGTAATTTCTCTGCCTAGAGTTGAAACACCTTCCTCCTCGTATAAATCAGTCACATGGTTGGAACTAGCAAAAATGACTTTAGAAATTTTCTTTTGTTTAGCCGTATACAAAATATAGTACGTCGCTTTAAAAAAGATATCGGTCATGTGTTCAAATGTATCAACTTCCTCAATGGCATGAGTGGTTTCTGTATTTAGTAAATTTATGATTACATCTGCCTCAGGTACTTTTTCTAGTAGATCTTGTAAATTGGTAGCATCAACCTGTATGTATTCAGTTGAGAAATCCCCTTGTTTCTGTTTGTCCATCACTACTACTTCATGGTTAGGGAGCAAACCTCTAGTTAAAATAGTTCCCACGGTTCCTGCACCGCCAATGATAATAATTTTCATTACTTATTCCTTTCTGTTTAACACAAGGATTATAACGATAGTTTTTACTTATTATGTGTTGATTATGTAAACGAAAAAAGGTGAGTCTATAGGTCGTCTTTTAACCTTAGAATCACCTTTTTTATTGCCCGTTTTTCCGTACAATACTTACTTTATCTTAAAATAGTTCTCTGCATTTTGATAGGAAATATTTTGAATCATCGTTCCTAGCAGTTGGTAGTCTCTTGGTGCTTCTCCATCTTCAACCCATTGACCAACTAAATTACAAAGAATTCTTCTGAAGTATTCGTGTCTTGGATAGGACAGGAAACTTCTAGAATCGGTTAACATTCCTACAAAACTACTTAAAAGTCCTAAGTTTGCTAGATCTGTCATCTGTTTAATCATGCCATCTTTTTGGTCATTAAACCACCAGCCAGAACCAAATTGAAGCTTACCATTTACCCCACTAGATTGAAAGTTTCCTACAGCTGTCCCAATTACATAATTATGAACTGGATTTAAATGATAGAGAATCGTTCTTGGTAGTTCGTTATTTTTATCTAGTTCATTTAAAAATCCATTTAAAGGTCTTGCTAAATCCAAATCGTGGATAGAATCGAAGCCCGTGTCTGGACCGAGCTTATTGAACATCCGCTCATTATTATTTCTGATTGCTCCAATGTGTAACTGCATTGCCCAATCTAATGAAGCATACAGTTTTCCTAAGAAAAGCAATGTATGTGTTTTATATTTCATTTCTTCTGTTTTAGTAATTGTTTCTCCTGACCTTACTTTCAAGAAAATAACAGAAGCTTCTTCAAACGTACAAGGTTCAAACGGAACATTCTCTATTCCATGGTCGGAAATACGACAACCTATCTCATGGAAAAATCGAGCTCTATTTTCAATAGCTGTTAAAACATTTTCATAGGTGTTAATTTCTATATCCGCTGCTACACTTAATGAGTCTATATATAGATTAAATCCTTCGCGTCCAATCTCCACCGCTTTATCAGGACGAAATGCTGGTACAACCTTTGTTTGGATTGAAGGGTTATTAGCAATAGCTATATGATGTTCTAATGAGTCAATCGGATCATCTGTTGTACCAATAACTCTCACATCAAATTTTTCAATAATCTTCTGTGCTGTAAATTGCTCCGTATTTAATAGACGATTACAGTGATCCCAAATTTCTTCACTTGTTTGCTCGTTTAATAGAAGATCAACATCAAAATAACGTTTTAACTCGAGCTGAGTCCAATGATAAAGAGGATTTCCGATTGTTTTGGGAACAGCCTTTGCCCACTGATTGAATTTTTCCTTATCGGTTGCTTCACCCGTAATTAGTCTTTCATCAACACCAAGCGTCCGTAAAGCTCTCCATTTATAATGGTCTCCATGCAGCCAAATTTCGGCTAGATTTGAGAAAGAATGATTATCTGCTATGAGTTGTGGGCTTAAGTGACAATGATAATCATAAATCGGCATTTCTTTAGCATAATCATGATAAAGGATTTTTGCTGCCTCGTTGTTAAGCATAAAATCTTCATGAATAAATGGTTTCATCATAAGAACCTCCTAAAATAATAACAACGTTGTTATTTTAAAGTGAAGAAAAGGCTTTCATTTGTTGTACTTTTATACTACCTTATTTTAATTTATCAATCAATATGTAACTTTATATATTTAATCCCCTCATTGATCTATTGGATGAATGAGGGGAAAAGTCAATTATTTAAGATCTTCCATTTTTACAAAGTCCATATCTTTAAATGTATAATTTTCTCCTGCCATTGCCCAAATAAATGTATAATTTTTCGTTCCCACACCTGAGTGGATTGACCAAGGTGGGGAAATAACAGCATCTTCATTCTTGACTACTAAATGTCTTGTTTCACTTGGCTCACCCATGAAATGGAACACTCTTGACTCTTCATCCATATCAAAATATAGATAAACTTCCATCCGACGGTCATGCACATGAGCAGGCATTGTATTCCACATATTGTTTGGTTCTAGTAACGTCATTCCCATCATTAACTGGCAGCTTTGAAGTCCACCGTCATGAATATACTTGTAAATTGTCCGGTTGTTAGACTCACTATCAGAACCAAGTTTTGTTGGCTCTGCATCGGCAATTGGAAGCACCTTTGTTGGATATTCTTTATGTGCTGGGGAAGAAACCAGATAGAAACGAGCAGGATTAGCTGAATCTTCGCTATGGAACGTTACTTCTTTTTTCCCTAAACCAACGTACAAACAATCACGTTTATTTAGTTCGAATTCCTCTCCATCAACAACTACTTTTCCTTTAGGGCCGATATTTACAATACCAATTTCTCTTCTTTCTAGAAAGAAGTCTGTTTTCAGTGCATCGCCTACATCTAGCGTAAGTACTTGATTAGTTGGGATCGCTCCTCCGACAATGACACGATCATGATGTGAATACACCATATTAATTTGACCGCTTTCAAAAAGAGACTCTATTAAAAATTCACTTCTTAATTTCTCTGTCGTGTATTGCTTTGAATCTACTGGATTAGCAGCATATCTAATTTCCATTTTGAACATTCTCCTTTTTAAAAAAATTTTCTACACTTTATTGTTTATTAATTAATTTATTTCCATTAACAGATCCGTTGCATTGAGCTAGCGCTTTAGTTAGAATCGTAACAAATTCTCGCGCAAGATCCTTTTTAGTAGATTAAGAACTCATCCATCCGCCATCGACACATAGTACATGACCATTTACGTAGCTTGATGCTTCAGAAGCTAGAAAAATGACTGGGCCTTTTAAGTCTTCTGGTTTTCCCCATTGACCTTTTGGAATACGCGAAGTAATGTAGGCATTTCTCTCTTCATTTGCTCGTAATGCTTCGGTATTATCTGTTTCCATATAACCAGGAGCGATAGCGTTTACATTAATGCCCCGGCTTCCCCATTCATTTGCCAAAGATTTCGTTAACCCTGCTACTGCATGTTTGCTTGCTGTATATGCAGGTACTCTTAAACCACCTTGAAAAGAAAGCATGGATGCAATATTTATAATTCTACCTGAGCCATTTTCAAGCATGTGATTGCCAACTTCTCTGCAAATTTGAAACACTGAATTCAAATTTACATTAATCACATCATTCCAATCTTCATCTGAAAAGTTTTCAGCTTCAGTACGTCTAATAATTCCTGCATTGTTTACTAGAATATCAATCTTTCCTACTTCACTTACCGCTTTTTCAACTAATTGTTTAGCGGCACCAGGCTCAGATAAATCAGCTTTAATCTCATAAAAAGAGCGTCCAAGTGCTTCAATTTTTTCTCTTGTTTCACTCATTTCACTAATGCCAGCACCAATAACATCAGCACCCGCTTCTGCTAAGCCTATCGCCATTCCTTGACCAAGCCCTCTGCTTGCACCTGTAACAAGTGCAACCTTGCCAGTTAATGCAAAAAATGATTGGGTCATCATATGTACCTCCCACTTTGCGTTTCATTAAGTTCATTTATGTTCGTTATGGTTTGATTATAACACTTTTCAAAATGAGTGACAATATAATTTATAACTTTATTTAGAAAGCGTAACAGGTATAGATTGTTTCTCTAATGCTTTTTGTATTTTATTATCAAGCCCACTATCAGTAATAATTTCATCAACATCCGCTAATGTTGCATTGAATTAAGCCTACTTTTTCAAACTTGGTTGATTCTGCTAATAACGTCACTCGATCTGCGCATTGTATAATTTGTTTTTTCCATTCAACATGAAAGCTATTAAACACCGTTAATCCATGTTCAATGGATACACCAGTTGCTCCAAAAAACAAATGGTTGACCCTTATTTTTCTTAATAGTTCAGAAGCTTGAACTCCATACAATGAGGATGATGCTCCTATTTTAGACCCACCTAAAACCATTAATTGAACTTGATCTTTTTCTATTAATTCAAAGGCGATTTTAAGGTCATTTGTAATAACCGTTACGGGAAAATCTCCTAACAATTTGGCGACTTGCAAAGTCGTACTGCCACCATCCATTAAAACCGTTTCTAGTGGTTGTATTAGCTTTACTGCCTCTAGAGCAATTTGAGCTTTACTTTCATTGTTATTTGCTTGTCTTTCACTAATTGGAAATATTCGTGTATCTTCTTCTTGAAGAACAGCCCCACCATGGATTCTTTTAACAAGCCCCTTTTGTTCCAAAGCTTCTAAATCAATTCGGATGGTTTTTTCCGTTACTCCTAATTCCGTACTTAACTCTGAAACTTTAACAATTTTATTTAATTCAAGCTGTTCTAGTATTTTTTCATAACGTTCCACTGAAAGCATAAAAACCTCCGTAGTAATTAATTTGTCTCTTTTTATTATCGAACTAAAACAAACATTTGTAAACATGAATTTCCAAATTAAAAACCTTACTAGGCAACTTGGCTTAGTAAGGCTAAGAATATCTTATTATCACTGTTATGGTAGTAGCAGTGTTTGTCCTACATGTATAACGGAACTAGACAAACGATTTAAATCAGTTATTGTTTGCACAGATGTTTGATTTTCTGTAGCAATTTTCCATAGCGTATCTCCTGATTTTACCGTATATGTTTTTTGCTCTGAAGGTGCTACTCGTAAAACTTGTCCCACATGTATAACATTTGAAGAAAGTTGGTTCCAGCTTACTATTTGGTCAACAGTTACAGCATATTGGCGACTTATCATCCAAAGCGTATCACCACTTCTCACCGTGTGAGTTACAGATGAAGACGATGTTAGAGACGGCGCTGGCGCTGGTTGAGTAACCGTTTGATTTATTTGTGGTATTCTCAATTGTTGTCCGATAAAGATAAGATCGGATGTCAAATTGTTATGCGATCTGAGAGCGTCTACTGTAGTACTAAATTGTCGTGCAATTAGAGATAATCTATCTCCACTCTTAACTGTATAAATATCTCCAGTTGGTTGCTGAACAACCGGTGATATTACAGGAATAACACGTCTTGCTGTTACAAATCTTGGTGTCCAATATGTCGTGAATGGGTTTGTAATATGTACCCCCACGCTAGATGATGCATGAATCATTTCATTTGCTGAAATATAAATTCCTAAGTGATTAATCCTTCCGTCCCCGTTCGTATCGTAAAACAGAAGATCACCTTGTTGAAGATTAGAACGAGATACAGAGGTTCCTACTCTTGCTTGATCTGCACTTACTCGTGGTAAATGAATCCCGTGTTGACCAAATACATAAGCTGAAAATGATGAGCAATCAAACGAACGAGTATCACCAAGTGGTGCTCCAAATTGATAAGGTGCCCCAATGTGTTGCTTTGCTGTTTGAATCACTCGGTCTGCCACTGTATCGGCAGCAAATCCTTGAGACGGTAATAATAACAAAAATACAAAAAAGACCACTAGCATTCTCTTCATATTGTCTACTCCCCCTTACCAACCATCGTAAAGGAAAATAAACAAAATAACATTAGTAGGATAATAGAGTATCTTACAAATAATTACACTCCGATATATAATAATAATTGCGTTGTACTAGGCTTAATTCGTATACGTGTTCGAATCACTAGCAGAAAGAACTTAGTGAAATGGAGCGGAAGGCGCTTGACTCCTGCGGGAAAAGAGGGAGGCCACTGAAAAAGGGTGGTTTCCCCTTTTTTAGCTGGCCCCTTAAGCAACGTGTGGAGCCATTGCGGCTTCCTTGAATCTGCTAATAGAGACTTTTTCAGTGGCCTCAAAAGAGGAAAGGGCAAGACCACACAGACGGAACGGCGTGGGGGCTTGGCTTACTCCCCGCGGAAAGCAAGTGCCTGCAGCGCAATGTAACGGGGCAGTAAGCAAATTTGTGATAAAAACAAAAACCTCTCCTCCTTCGAGGAAAGGTTTTCTATACATTATGATTTCTTTTTATTGATAATATCAAAGGCAACGGCACCTAATAATACTAAACCTTTAATGGCTTGCTGCCAGTCAATCCCTAAACCTAAAATGGACATTCCGTTATTCATAACACCCATTACTAAACCACCGACAACCGCTCCAATTACCGTACCAACACCACCATATGCTGATGCTCCACCAATAAAGACAGCTGCAATCGCATCTAATTCAAAGAGGTTACCAGCTCTTGGAGTTGCTGCATTTAAACGCGCTGCAAAAATTAATCCAGACAAAGCTGCTAATACACCCATGTTTACAAAAACGCCGAATGTTACAGCCTTTGTTTTAACACCTGAAAGCGAAGCTGCTTTTAAATTTCCACCAACTGCATAAATGTGACGACCAATGATCGTTTTCTTCATTACAAACGTATAAGCCACAATAATTACAAACAAGATGATTAAAATGTTTGGAATACCTCTGTATGTTGCTAGTACGTAAGTAAATAAGTTTACTACAACGAAAATAAAGACTAATTTAGCGTAAAATAATCCTTTTGGAAGGACCTCAAATTGATATTTAACTTGATTTTTTCTAGTTCTAAGTTCCATAACGATTAAAATTAAAGATATAATTAGTCCGATAATAATCGAAAATAGATGAAGTCCATCTCCACCAAATAGATCTGGGATAAAGCCATTACTCATTTTTTGGAAAGACTCTGGATATGGCGCAATAGATTGCCCCTGTAAGACTACTAATGTTAATCCTCTAAATAAAAGCATTCCAGCTAGTGTAACAATAAAAGCAGGAATTCCCACATATGCAACCCAAAATCCTTGCCAAGCACCGATTAATGCTCCAACTACTAAACAAATAATAACTGCTAGAACCGGATTCATTTGTAAATTCACCATTAAAATAGCCGATATCGCTCCTACAAATGCAGCTACTGAGCCAACAGATAAGTCTATATGTCCTGTGATTATGACAAGTACCATACCCACTGCAAGAATAAGAATGTAGCTATTTTGTAGAATTAGATTCGTAATATTTAATGGTTTTAATAATGTTCCATTTGTTAGAATCTGAAACAAGATAACGATTAAAACTAATGCAATGATCATGCTATATTGTCTCATATTATTTTTTAATAAACTATTTAAAGATTTCATTACAGTTACCCCCTGCTCTTCGTCATGTATTTCATTAAGGTCTCTTGTGTTGCCTCGGATTTCTCTACCTCACCTGTGATCTCACCTTCATTCATGACATAAATTCTGTCACACATTCCGATAATCTCAGGTAACTCAGAGGATATAACTAGAATTCCTTTGCCTTGATCTGCTAATTGATTCATGATCGTATAAATTTCAAACTTAGCTCCTACATCAATTCCTCTTGTTGGTTCATCCAAGATAAGCAGATCTGGTTCTGAGAACATCCATTTACTTAGTACAACTTTTTGTTGATTTCCACCACTTAAATTACCAACTATTTGCGTTACACTAGGCGTTTTGATATTCATTTTTTTACGATAATCTTCAGCCACCACAAATTCTTCGTTTTCATTGACTACTTGATTACTAGAAATTTTCTTCAAGTTAGCTAGAGTAATATTTTGCTTAATATCATCCATTAATATCAGACCGTACTCTTTACGATCTTCACTTACATAAGCTACACCGGCATTAATGGCTTTGTTTACATCTGATAAGTCTAGAGTTTGACCATCCTTAATGATTTGCCCCGTTGTTTTCTTGCCATAAGATTTACCGAAAATGCTCATAGCAAGTTCTGTTCTTCCAGATCCCATTAACCCTGCAATTCCAACGATTTCACCTTTGCGAATATGAAGGTTAATGTCCTTTACAACCTGTCGCTCACTTTGAAGTGGATGATAGGTACTCCAATTTTTCACTTCAAAAAATGTATCACCTATTTTAGGTTCTCGGTCTGGGTAGCGATTTGTCAAGCTACGACCAACCATCCCTTTTATGATCCGATCCTCTGTAATATCCGCTGTATCTAACGTTTCAATCGACTGTCCGTCTCTTATAATCGTAACTGAATTTGCGACTTTTTTTATTTCATTTAGTTTATGAGAAATAATAATAGCTGACATACCTTGGCTTCTTAATTCAATTAAAAGATTTAAGAGATTCTCACTATCGTTTTCATTAAGTGCTGCGGTAGGTTCATCTAGAATTAGAAGTTTCACGTTTTTAGATAAAGCTTTTGCGATTTCTACTAACTGTTGTTTTCCAACCCCAATATCTTTAATTAAAGTATTAGGAGATTCACTAAGTCCTACTTTATTTAGTAATTCTTTCGCTTTACTTGTCGTTTCATACCAGTCAATTACACCTTTATTAGCCTGCTCATTGCCTAGAAAGATATTTTCAGCAATTGATAGTTCTGGAATTAATGCTAATTCCTGATGAATAATAACAATTCCTAAATCTTCACTTTGTTTAATATCCTTAAATTCACAAATTTGATCTTGAAATAAAATATCTCCATCATATGTGCCATGAGGATAAACTCCACTTAACACTTTCATTAAAGTCGATTTTCCAGCACCATTCTCTCCACATATTGCATGAATTTCTCCTTCAATGACCTTTAAATTAACGGTATCCAATGCTTTTACTCCAGGAAACTCTTTTGTAATGCTTTTCATTTCTAATATTGTTGATTGCATTGTCATCTCACCACACCCTCTGTATTAAAAGATTTAGTGGTAAGAGCTACCACTAAATCTCCAAGATCGTATTATTGAACTTCTTCTGCAGTGTAATAGCCACCATCAATAATAACTTCTTCATAGTTCGTAATATCAACTTTTACTGGTTCTAAAAGGTATGAAGGAACTACTTTTTTTCCATTATCATATGTTTCCGTATCGTTAACTTCAGCTTCTCCACCTTTTAAAACGGCATCAGCCATCTCTACAGCTTTTCTCGCTAATTCTCTAGTATCTTTGAATACAGTCATTGTTTGCTCTCCTGCTGCAATTGACTTAACAGAAGCTAGTTCTGCATCTTGACCTGTAACAACTGGTAGGTCCGTGTATCCAATGTTTTTAAGAGCTGAAATAATTCCGATACTAATACCATCATATGGCGATAAAATCGCGATCTACTTGATCATCTGTGTAGAAAGTGCTTAATAGATTATCCATTCTTGCTTGTGCTAAAGCGGCATCCCAACGTAGAGTTGACACTTTATCCATTCCTGTTTGACCACTTTTCACTACAAGTTTTCCTTCATCGATATAAGGCTGCAGTACAGACAATGCACCATCATAGAAGAAATAAGCATTATTATCATCTGGTGACCCACCAAATAATTCAATATTAAACGGTCCGGCTTGATTATCTAAATCTAGTGACTCAATGATGTAAGATCCTTGTAATACTCCTACTTGAAAATTATCAAATGTAGCATAATAGGATACATGGTCAGTTCCTTTAATTAAGCGGTCGTAAGAAATAACAGGAATACCTGCTGCGTTTGCACTTTCTAATACACTTGTTAATGCTTCACCATCAATTGAAGCGATTACAAGAACATCGACACCTTGTGTAATCATATTTTCAATTTGTGAGATTTGGTTCTCTACAACGTCTTCCGCGTATTGTAAGATTGTTTTATATCCTAGTTCCTCAAATTGGCTCACCATGTTATTGCCATCATGAACCCATCTTTCAGATGATTTCGTTGGCATTGCAATCCCAACAAATCCAGCTTCTCCACTACCACCAGAAGATGAATCACTTCCACCAGCTGACTCACTTCCTCCACAAGCAGTTAATAATAACCCAAACATTAAAGCGACAAATACTAAAGCTACTTTTTTCATAAACAATCCCCCTTTAATTATGTAGGTGTTTTCTGTATCCGCTTACAACTATGATATTAAAGCATTCTAACTATTTATAAAATCATTATATATAGGATTAAATTACGTCTTTCTTAACTATATTTGCTCATTGTTTATTATTTTTGTATTT
>NZ_BAUV01000012.1 GCF_000513135.1 Halalkalibacter akibai JCM 9157 | reverse complement strand
GTACAACTCTATGCCCCGAGCGTAGTCGGTGCCAACGATCTTAAGCCCACTACGAGCGATCTTCTCGTAGTGGGCGCGCACCGCACGGAGCCGGGGCCAACTCTCAGCCTTAACACCATACAAATAAGGTGCTCTTTCCACCTTTTTGTGTACAATACTAAAAAGGATTCCCCTAGATCAAAGCGAACTCTTAATAAAGACACTACATAACTCAACACACAGAACGGAGTGAAACAATATGAACAAACGTCAATTAGGTCGTTCAGATTTATTTGTAAGTGAAATTGGACTCGGCTGTATGAATATAGGAACAAACGTTAGTGAAGCTCAGAGAACGATTGAGACAGCTCTAGACAATGGGATTAATTATCTAGACACAGCAGATCTTTATGATCAAGGGGTCAATGAAGAGATCATCGGCGAGGTTATTAAAGGTAAACGACAAGATTTAATTATTGCGACAAAAGCCGGAAATAAGTTTGAAAAGGGAAAACAGGGGTGGTCGTGGGATCCGTCGAAAAAACATATTCAACAAGCAGTTAAAGACAGCTTACGTCGTTTGCAAACCGACTATATCGACCTTTACCAGCTACATGGAGGTACGATTGAGGATAACATTGATGAAACGATCGAAGCATTTGAGGAATTAAAAACAGAAGGCGTAATCCGCCATTATGGAATTTCTTCAATAAGACCAAATGTTATCCGCGAATATGTTAAACGTTCCTCAATTGTTAGTGTAATGATGCAATACAGTCTACTCGATAGAAGACCAGAAGAAGTGTTCCCACTTCTCGCTGAAAATCAAATTAGTGTAGTCGCAAGAGGACCCGTTGCGAAAGGAATTTTAACAAACCGACCCCTTTCGGACATGTCAGAAACAATTCAAGAAAAAGGTTATTTAAATTACAATTATGATGAACTCGTCTCCTTACGCCACTCTCTAAATAAAAAGTTCGGCGAAAAGCTTTACAGTCGGTTGCCCTTCATTATTGCTTAGCTTCATCGGTTGTGGCATCAGTTGTGGCTGGGGCAAGTAGACCAGATCAAGTCCAAGAAAATGTAGGAGCAATTCAAACACATAATCAACTAACAGTTGAAGAGTTCAATTGGTTACAGCAACATACAAAAGCGGATGTTTACGATTCGCATAGATAGAAAAACGGCACCAGCTTTTTATAGCTGGTGCCGTCTCTGGTTAAACACGCACTTTATCCATCAAGATTTCTTTCATAACATGGCCAACTTCCGGAAGAATTATGCGCTTCATTGCTAAATTAACAGCTCCGATTGCTCCTGGCATTGAGAAAATAGCTTTCCCATCACGAACACCCGCAATAGCACGACTTAAGATCGCTGCTGTTCCAATTTCCTCAGTAAAACTCAAGTGACGGAACAATTCTCCAAAACCAGGCATCTCCTTGTCCAGACTATCTCTTACAGCCTCATGCGTCGTATCATGCAGAGCAATACCTGTACCACCTGTAATTAAGATGCAATCCACATCAGCTCGAATGGCTGCAATCTTTATCCAGTGCTGAATTAAACTGTAGTCCGAATTAATAATTTGATATTCAGACACAGAATGACCCTCTGCTTCTAGCATCGATCTAATTAACGCACCACTTGGATCATTCTCATACGAACAAGAATCAGTTACTGTTAAAATCATACAACGAATACTTTTTGTTACTTCTTCACAATGCTCTTCCATCATCGTCATTAGTTTTTCCCCCTAGAAATTTAGTGTTCAAAAAGGTCAAAACAAGCTTGTAGATTCCGTCTTTGAACAATTTCTCAAACATGATCTTTTCATATAGTAACATAGCCATTTTCATCTGTTACCTAAAGCTACCAAATAATTGGAACGAAGCTCAAATAGTGACAGATAGCCAGTTTATGATAACTGAGTTCTCCTCATGAACCTTTACACAACTTAATCCTTGATATTGGCTGAATATGGAGAGTGAGAGATAAACTAACAACGAACATTATGGTAAGTGGACACAGGATTCGCTATTCACCTAAAAAGTGCTCTCATCCTTCTGTATGCGGACAGAGAAGCCTTTATTAACCAAATCGACACTCCTTTTTCTATTAAAATCAGTAAATAAGGAATCTCCTGTCCTCCAACACGTCAAAAATGCCCTTTTCCAACGATATAAGGGCTTCTCTGTCCAAAAAAACAAACACTCCCCCTCAAAACAAAGAAAAAACGCATTGGAATCCAATGCGCCTAAACCTTTAGCGTACACTAAAGAATGATTTAATTTTTGCAAAAACACCTTTTTGTTCATCAAGTGACATAAGCGGAACGGTTTCTCCTAGAATGCGTCTAGCGATGTTGCGATAAGCAATCGACGCTTTACTTGTTGTGTGAAGAGCAATCGGCTCACCTTTGTTCGAGTGTTTAATGACTTCTTCATCATCGACAACAATACCTAAGAGATCAATAGCTAAGATCGAAGCAATTTCATCAACATCAAGCATTTCTCCATTTTTCATCATGTGCCCGCGAATGCGGTTCACGATTAATCTTGGTGGTTCAACATCTTCCTGTTCAAGTAAACCAATGATACGATCGGCATCACGAACAGCTGATACTTCTGGAGTTGTAACTACTATTGCACGATCAGCTCCTGCTACGGCATTTTTAAAACCTTGCTCAATTCCAGCAGGACAATCAATAATGACATAATCGTATTCTTGCTTTAATTCTTCAATTACAACTTTCATTTGCTCAGGTTGAACAGCTGATTTGTCTTTTGTTTGCGCAGCAGGCAACAAGTATAAGCAATCAAAGCGTTTATCTTTAATTAAAGCTTGTTTCAGCTTACAACGTCCCTCTGTCACATCAACGAGGTCATAAATAATTCGATTTTCTAGTCCCATGACAACATCAAGATTGCGGAGCCCGATGTCTGTATCTACTAAGCAAATTTTCTTCCCCGAAAGCGCAAGGGCTGTTCCAATATTTGCAGACGTCGTTGTTTTTCCGACGCCACCCTTTCCACTTGTAATGACGATTGCCTCTCCCACGTTGATGACCCCTTTCTAAAGTTCTTTCTTTAAGCATCAATATATAAAATAAATACTAACGATTTATAATAAAAACCAAACTTCAGCAAAGCCCATTAATTAGACTTGCTTAGAAAAATTTATCTTTTAAACTAGCAATTGTTTTTCATTTTTTGATAGTTGAGGATGCGTTTGAACTAGTTGTTGAACTCTTCCAACTTGGATGGCTTTTTGATCATCTAAGTATGCACTAGACATCATTTTTTCATTTTCTTTGTCTGTTTCAAAGTGCAAAATCTCATCAGCAATTCGTAACTGTGATGGCGCTAGTAGAGAAGCGGAAATAACGGCATTATAATTACCTTCATAACCCGCATGAGCTATCCCACGAAGAGAACCCATAACATAGATGTTCCCTGTTGCCATTAGCGTTCCTCCTGGGTTAACATCACCGATTAAAAGAACATCGCCATTCACCTTTAATACTTGTCCAGAACGAATGATTCTCATTAAAGTAACTGTCTGTGATTCTTGACGAAGCTTTTCGGATTCATCTTTTGATAATACTCGTGACTCAAACTGTTCAACTGCCAGATTTCGTCCGTTTGTAATAATATCTTCTAGCTCTTCCTGTTGCTCTTCTTGAAGATAGCGATAACCAATATCGACTTTCACTTGAACGTCAGGACCTTCTGATTGTTGATAGTGTTTGGACGAAAGTTTCTCTACTAATTCCTCTAGTAGGCTTTCATAGGAACAGCGATCATCTAATATAAAGATCAATCCTTCTTTCGTCCCTTTTATCGTAACATTTTGCTTTTTTTGAACCATAGTTATGTCCACCTCAGCCTCACTCACCTTCGCTACTCGCAGAATTAACACTGACGATCTCGAGTAAAACGAAAAAACAGTGATGATACGTTTATTCAACATGAAACTACTTAAACCCTTTTTATCAAGAGAATAAATAGCTAAAATTTCTTAGAATTTGTCGTTTTTTATCTTTCACGAAGATTTGCTTGTTTCCTTACGTGTGAAATTAAACCCTTCACAGGATAATAAATGACAACAGCAAATGCAAAATTTAAAAGCATACTTGGAAGAAAGCGCTCGTAGAAAAATACATTCGCTTGAAGATCTGTGATACCAATTAATTTATATAAACCAAACTGATAATACTCAAAACTTGCAACAGCAACTAGCATGAGAAGTAAATGGAATAATAGTGAATCTTGGATTTGCTTGTATGTATAAGCAAACGCATAGCCGATGAAACCAAATCCAAATATATAAACACCTAGTAACTGCGTATAAACGATGTCATAAATGAGTCCAAAGGCAAGTCCATATATGATGCTACTAAAGCGGCCAAAATGAATGCCGATAAAAACAATCATAATGATGACAAAGCGAGGCACAAGCATGACATCTATTTCATTATAAGGTGGTGTCACTAATTGAAAAATCGTCCTTCTATCACTAACAATATAAAAATAAGTGTCGGGATATAGAAACGACTCACGATGGTTCCTCCTCAAGCAATTCCGGGTCTAGCGTTGTACTTGTACGTTCAATAATATAAACATAATCTAAAGCAAAAAAGTCAGCAGTTGGACGAATGTACGCATTTTGAGTTAAGCCATACTCATCTGGCTCAACACTCACAATTTCTCCAATTAACAAACCACTTGGATAGACGCCACCCTTACCTGATGTCACAACCATAACATCCTCTTTATCTCAGCCTCTAGATCAATTTTTCTCATAATAAGTAAACCTGTATCTTCATCATAACCCTCGATAAACCCGTATTCAGGTTGATCTTGAGAGATCATCGCTGATACTCTGTTTGTTCGATCATTATCAGACAAAAGTTGAATTCTTGAAGAAAATTCACTTACGGTTTTCACCTTACCAATTAGACCGCCCTTTGAATCTATGACTCCCATATTCGGCCTAATTCCATGCTCGGATCCTCGGTTTAAGCCAATATACTCACTCCAACGATCTGGCTCCGATGAATAACCACGGCCGATCTCATTAAATAATCATTCAGACTCTCATCAAGTTCAAGCATATCTTTTAATGTATTGTTTTCATTTCTAAGCAAATTTCGTTCAACTGAGATTTGCGCATATTCATCTAATCTTGCTTTTAATAATCTATTTTCCTCGTAGATGTGTTGAATATCCCGTACATTTTCAAAGAAACCCGCAATAGCGTATGCGGGTTTCGTAAAAATGGTTTGCACCCATCCAACAGCGTCTCTGATCACTTGTTCTGGTCCCGTAAGTTGCTGTCGGTCTGTTCTAGAAAAACCGATTAACGCAACCAGAATAATGATGCTGACGAGAAGAATAATTAATTTTTTATTTGAAAAGAAGGAAGCATGCCTTACACCTACTTACCCTTTCCGATCGGAACGTGATGTAATTCCCGCCCTTGAACGGAATAGATGAAGATTTTCTAATGCTCTTCCTGTACCAATCGCTACACAATCTAACGGGTTTTCTGCGACAAGTACAGGCATATTTGTTTCTTCGCTTAATACACGATCTAGATTACGAAGCAAAGCTCCGCCACCTGTTAACACAATTCCACGGTCCATAATATCTGCAGCAAGCTCAGGAGGAGATTGCTCAAGTGTATTTTTAACTGATTCAATAATCGTTGTCACCGTGTCTTGAAGAGCTCCAGCAATTTCTTCTGCCGAAACGGAAATAGTTTTAGGCAATCCCGTTAATAAATCACGACCACGGATATCCATATCATCAACGCCTTCAGGAGCACCAGCTGAACCAATCTCTAGTTTCAGCGCTTCTGATGTTCGTTCTCCGATCATTAAATTATATTTTTTCTTAACATACTGAATGATCGCCTCATCCATTTCATCACCAGCAACACGGATCGACTGACTAGTTACGATTCCCCCAAGGGAAATAATCGCCACTTCAGTTGTTCCTCCACCAATATCAACAACCATACTTCCGGTTGGCTCCCAAACTGGTAAGTCTGCTCCAATCGCAGCCGCAAATGGCTCTTCTAGCGTATAAGCTTCTTTCGCACCAGCTTGTTTCGTCGCGTCTTCAACCGCACGCTTTTCAACTGCTGTTATCCCTGATGGCACACAAACCATAACCGAAGGCTTCCGAGTGAAAATCGAGCGATTCTTCAACGCTTGACGAATAAAATACTTAAGCATCGTTGCCGTTGTATCAAAATCAGCAATGACCCCATCTTTCATCGGACGAACCGCGACAATATTTCCTGGAGTACGACCAATCATATTTTTCGCGTCATTTCCTACTGCTTCAATTGAGCCTGTATCCGTACGTAATGCAACAACTGATGGCTCGCGAACAACAATTCCTTTGCTCTTCACATACACCAGTGTGTTTGCTGTTCCTAAATCAATTCCTATATCTTTTGAGAACCCACCAAACATCTATGTATCTCCCTTCATACAAAACCGAAATCATAACCTTCATTATATCGAATAAACGATAAAAAAAATAGCCTTAAGTTCCCCTTACAAACAAAAAAGGCAACAATCTTATGTTACCATTCTCTTCCTTTCGCCGCTATCCTTCAAATGACCCGTACCCCGCTTATGTTGTAGCCGACTTATTATATGACGTACCCTTGTTCCTTCAGACTAACAAATTTACGGTCACCAATAATAATATGATCAAGAAGCTCAATCCCGAGTACTTTCCCTGACTCCGTTAATCGTTTCGTGACTTCAATATCTTCTCTGCTCGGAGCTGGATCTCCGCTTGGGTGATTATGCAAGCAAATAATCGAGGCGGCGGAGCGTTTAATCGCTTCTTTGAAAATTTCACGGGGGTGACAAATACTTGCATTCAAACTACCGATGAAAATGGTTTTACGGTGAAGGACTTGATTCTTCGTATTTAAATACAAACAATCGAAATGCTCCTGTTGCAGAAAACGCATATCCTCCATCACATAATTGGACACATCTTCTGGTGAACGAATCACATACCTTTCTTCAGGAATTAAACTGTGAATTCGCCTGCCAAGTTCAATGGCAGCCGATAACTCAACAGCCTTCGCTTCACCAATTCCTTTAATCGAGCATAACTCTTCAATCGCCGCATCCTTTAATAAGTATAAGCCATCGAACTTCGCAATGAGCCTGCCAGCAACCTGTAAAACTGATTCCTGTCTTGTTCCATTCCGAAGTAAAATGGCAAGGATCTCTTGATTGGATAAAGCTTTAGCTCCATCTTGAATTAAGCGTTCACGAGGTCTTTCTCGTTCAGGAACATCACGTATAAGGAAAGAGTGCAATGATTTTTGCTCCTTTCTATCATGGACAAACTAAAGGCTTTTTATGAAATTATTTACATGTTTGGGTGAATCCCTCTTTTACGGAGCTCTCTTACGGTTTTAGCTAACGGCAAACCAACCACCGCAAAATAATCTCCGATAATACGCTTGACTAAGAAAGCACCGAATCCTTGAATTCCGTAACTACCTGCTTTATCAAACGGCTCACCACTGCGAATATACATCTCGATGTCCTCTTCTGATAGAGGGTAAAACTCGACATCTGTTTTTTCATAAAAGGTGATTGTTTCCTCTTGTGAACAAAGCGCTACACCCGTGTACACACTATGAATATTTCCAGATAGAGTTTCAAGCATCGCCTTTGCTTCTTTTTCATCTGCAGGCTTGCCTAAAATGTCTGATTGATATGCTACGACTGTATCAGAACCAAGAACAAGTGCTTGTGGATGTTTAGACCAAACGTCTTTCGCTTTCTGTAAAGCTAGCTGTTGAACGACTTCTTCCGGTTTCAGTCCTTCTTCAACTATTTCTTCAACGGTACTTGTTTCGATTGAAAAAGATAAATGGGCTTGTTGTAAGAGTTCTTTGCGCCTCGGGGAACCTGAGGCTAAAATGAAAGATTTCATGAAGGGGTCACCTCTACAATTGTTTTCTTCTATTGTACAGGTTCAAAAATAGAATACCAAATTATTACGGCACTAACTATAAATATGTGAGGTTTGCTGACTACCGAGCTTGAGGGGTGAGATGATCGTTAGAGTTGGATCATAAATTGGTTAAGTTGGATCATAAATTGGTTAAGTTGGATCATAAATTGGTTAAGTTGGATCATAAACTCGCTAGATCGGATCATAAATTAGTAGGGTTGGATCACAAATGGAATTTTGCCGATAAACGAGCTCTCTCATCATAAATAAACAGCTGCTGATCACTCAGCAGCTGCTCTTAATTCTATTGCAACGCTTGAATTACTTGTTGATAGTTCACTAAAGCGTCCAACAACGCTTGTTGTGACTTCCATAGAGACTCGGCTTCAGATGAACTTTGATATTCAGAGAGCTTTTTGCCTGCTAGAACTAGGTTGTCGCCCATTTTTAAAGCGTGTTCTTGCGACGCTCCTGATAAGTGTGCAAAAGCTTGATCACGGTTTGCTTGAAGTGTAGCCGCTTGATCTTCAATCTGCTTTACACGATCTGCTGTAATTAAAGACCCTCCGCTTAATCCGTCAACTGATAACTGCAAAACTTCTTTATAATGAGAGATCGCGCTAGAGAACCAGTTCGATAAATCTTCTGCTTGAACGGAAAGGTTCTCGCCTTCAACTCGGTATGTTTTCAAGTAGGTATCTTGTCCATACCCTGAATAAAGTTCACTAATTTTCGTAGCTTGAGCTCGGTCTCCACCCGCTCCGATAAACATATAAATAGGATCAGTGCCTTGTGTTAATGTTCCTGCTAATCCTTGCTCATGAATCCGAGCAACGATTTCTTCACCTTTAGACATTTCAGTAAAGGCCCCACCTTGAACAATTTCTAACGTTAACGCCGGTAAGCTGCCTCCTTCTGAACTTGGTGGAGCGTCAGCTGGTGACGCTTGTGCCGTGACTGCAGCTGTGTCATCCCCCTCTCCAACAACAACATTATCACTCGTAAAAACAGTGAGAATGACGGTCCCAAAGCCAAGTCCGACTATAATGGCTGAGAAGATCGCTGCTATCAGCATAAATGGAATTTTGGGTTTCTTCATTTGACTAAAAGGTTTTTTCTTGCGTTTATAAGGAAGCTTCGGGCTTTTCTCTCTGTTTCCATCGTCCCAGAAAGGTTGTCCATTCCGCACCCTTTCCTCGTGCCGACTTCCAAAATCAATGATGTTATCTGGTTGAGGAATGATTTCTGCTCTGTCTTCTTGTTCGTGGTCACGGGCCGCGACAATTTCTTTTGAAACATCTTGCTGCAAAACAGCTGGATCGACTTCCAGCTTTTCTGGCTTCTGCTCTTGCAAAGTTTGTTCCTTGCCGTTTAATCGAACCGATATTTTATATTTATCCTGATTCATGTAAATCACTCCTTTCCTCAATCACTACTTGTATACTCTATTCTATTATTTATCGTTACTAGATAGAACATCAGAAAGGAAAATTTTATAAAAAAAGAACAAGACATAACATTTGCCTTGTTCTTAGTGGTTAGCCACCGAAATTATCATAGATCGAGAACATTGGTAGAATTGCTGCTAGTACGATCGTCCCTACGATGACACCTAAAATGACAATCATTAGAGGCTCAATTATTGCACTCATTCGTGCTGCCATTTGTTCTACTTCTTCTTCGTAAAAATCTGCTACTTTTTCAAGCATCGTATCTAATTGCCCAGACTCCTCTCCGACTTTAACCATGTGACTAACAAGCTTTGGAAACACCCAACTTTTGCTTAAAGGAAGTGATAGACTTTCTCCAGCACGAAGGGATTCCTTTGATTCATTTATGACTTTTTTGACAACTTCATTATTCGCGATTTCAGAGCTCATCGTTAATGTTTGCAATACTGGAACCGAACTAGCAAATAAAGAAGCCATTGTTCTCGTAACACGTGCTAGAATCGTTTTTTGTGCCAATAAACCGAACACTGGTATTTTTAGTTTCACGTAATCTAGCATATATTGACCTTTAGGGTTTCTCTTAACTGCCATAAAGGAGAGTATAATCGCTGCAACAATTAATAAGGCGACATACCATTGATGAATGAGAAAATCAGATAACGCCATTACAATTTTCGTTGGGACAGGAATTTCCCCGCCCATTGACGTTAAGTTGTTTAATAAACTCGGTAAAACAACGGTTAAGAGAATAACAACAACTCCGACTGCGATAATTGAAACGGCAATTGGATACATCATGGCTGATTTCACTTTTTCACGAACACGACGTTCTTTCTCGTAAAAAGTGGCAAGACGATCTAGTACATTTTCTAAATCCCCACTCGTCTCTCCTGCACGAACCATATTAATAAAAACTTTATCAAAAATCTTTGGATACTTTGCACAAGATTGCGAGAAAGTCGTTCCCGAACGGATATCAAAGTAAATCTCATCAAGTGTTTGCTTGAACTTCTTTGAGGACACTTGTTCACCTAATATTTTAATCGCTTCAACGATGGTCGTTCCAGCGTTTAAAAGAGTCGCAAGCTGACGGCAGAAAATAACGAAATCTTGATTTTTCACAGGTGGTCCGATGGTGATATCAAGATCTTTATTCCAGATCGTTTCTTTTTGCTCGTTCAGTTCAGCGATGAAAAGTCCTTTTCCCTTCAATTCTTTCACAGCTGAATCATGAGAAGCTGAGCTCAACTTGCCAGATACTGATTTACCCGTTCTAGAATCAATTCCCTTGTAGAGGAAATTCATTGGTGTTCCTCCTTTCTCTCTTATTCATGCTTGTCCCAACCCGGCACAAATTCATCCGCAACTGCACGGGTAACAAGTCCTTTTTGAACTAAATCGACAACCGACATATTGATCGTTTGCATGCCGGCATGTTTGCTTGTTTCTAATACCGTTAAAATTTGATGAATTTTATCACTACGAATTAAGTTTCCAATCGCAGCATTGTTCACTAGAATTTCAAGTGCAGCCATTCGTCCTTGATCATTTGCCGTTGGTAGTAGTCGCTGTGAGACAACCCCTACTAATGAGCTTGCAATCTGCATCCTTACTTGTTGATGTTGTTCAGCTGGGAACACGTCAATAATCCGGTGAACCGTTTGAGAAGCGGTTTGCGTATGAAGAGTTCCGAGTACTAAGTGACCTGTTTCAGCTGCCGTAATCGCCGTTTGTACCGTATCCAAATCACGCATCTCTCCGACTAGAATAACATCAGGATCTTGACGTAGTGCTGCTCGTAAACCGACAGAGAAGCCTTTACTATCTAAGCCAATTTCACGTTGGTTGATAATGCTTTTCTTATGCTCATGTAAATACTCTATCGGGTCTTCGAGTGTTAAAATATGCTTACTCATGTTTTCATTAATATAATCAATTAAAGCAGCTAGAGTCGTAGATTTACCTGAACCTGTAGGCCCTGTGACTAAAAGTAAACCTTGAGTTTTCTTTGCAAATTGCTCCATAACAGCAGGCAACTTCAAATCCGTTAAAGTCGGAATCGAACTGTTAATCACACGACAAACAATCCCAACAGCTCCGCGCTGTCTGTATATATTTACACGAAAACGACAAATATCTTCAAGCGCATAAGAAAAATCAAGTTCTCCTGATTGATCAAACTGTTGATATTGTTGGTCCGATGTAATTTGCTTTGCCATCGCAGTTGTTTCTTCTCTAGTTAAAATGTGTGAGCCAATTTTCTTTAGTTTCCCATTAATACGCACGATTGGTGTCGTATCAATCGTAATGTGTAAATCGGAAGCTTTATTTTGAAACGCAAAGTGTAACAGTTTGTCCATATCCATTTGCAGTCACCTTCTATTCAACAGTTACTCTAAACACTTCATCAAGAGTCGTTAACCCTTGAGCAGCCTTTAGAAATCCGTCTTCCATCATTCTGAGGAAGCCTTGCTTTTGTACATATTGGCGATACACTGTATCTGATGACTTTTTCGTAATCATCTCACGTAACGTATCATCCACATATATGGTTTCATGAATCGCTAAACGACCTTTATAGCCGGTGCTGTTACAATTTGCACAGCCCTTCCCCTTAACTAACTTTTCAACAGTCAAGCCACGTTCAGCATAAAGCCTTTGTTGTTCTTCTGTCGGCGCATACGATTGGGCACAAGAAGAACAAACACGACGAACTAAACGCTGCGCGACAACCCCAGTTAAAGCTGAAGACACGAGAAACGGTTCAACTCCCATATCCATTAAACGGCTAATCGCACTAACCGCATCATTTGTATGCAGTGTACTTAAAACTAAGTGACCTGTTAAAGCCGAACGAAGCGCAATTTCAGCCGTTTCCGTATCGCGAATCTCACCGACCATGATGATATCAGGATCTTGACGTAGGATCGAGCGCAAACCCGCCGCAAATGTCATGCCGATATTCGCATTCACTTGTACCTGGTTAATCCCTCTTAATTGATACTCAACCGGATCCTCAACGGTAATGATGTTGACGTCATCGGAGTTAATATTCGTTAAAGCTGAATACAACGTCGTTGACTTCCCTGAACCGGTTGGACCGGTAACTAAAATAATGCCGTACGCACTATTTAACATTTTCAAAAACTTCTCTTCATTGCATCTAGAAAAACCAAGGCGGTTAATACCGAGTGAAACATTGCCTGTATCTAAAATACGCATAACGATTTTCTCACCAAATACAGTAGGCAAAATCGAAACACGCAAATCAATCTTACGTAAATCCAAATCCATTTTAAAACGACCATCTTGAGGCAAGCGCTTTTCAGCAATGTTGAGATCAGATAAAATCTTTATTCTTGAAGAAAGAACGTTGTGCATGTTTTTAGGAACGGTTCTTTCTTGACGTAAAACGCCATCAACACGGAAGCGAATGATTGTTTCTGTTTCAAGCGCATCAATGTGAATATCACTAGCACCCTCTTGAACGGCTTGATAAATTAATTGATTCACCATTTTTGCTACTGGAGATTCATCCGATTGTTGCATTTCAAGCAACGCTGGGTCATCGTCTTTTGGCATTAAATCATCGACCATTTGGTCAATGGATTTTTGCATGCCGTAGTAACGGTTTATCGCCAAACGAACTTCTTCTTTTTTGGCAATAGCTGGTTGAATTTGAAATCCTGTACTTAAACGCAAATCATCAAGTGCAAAATAATCAAGCGGATCTGCCATCGCAACCGTTAGCTTATCACCGATTCTTTCAACAGGTAATAGCTGGTAGCGACGAGCTAATTCTTCATTAATAATCCCAATGATTTTCGGGTCAATTTTCTGCTTGTATAAATTAATGTGAGGAATTCCAAGTTGGAATTCCAACACCTCAATAATTTGTTGCTCGGTAACAGCTTCCATATCAACGAGTTGATCTCCTAAACGAGCACCCGTTTTCTTTTGCTCCTGCAATGCATTCATAAGCTGTTCATCTGTGATCATTCCAGACTCAACAAGAATATCGCCGAGTCGCTTTTTTTGCGTGGCCATAAGTATAAGCTCCTTTTCTCTAAGGACTAGTAAGTGACGGTCGGAGTTATTCTCTAGTAACGCTCGTATCCATTTAATGTGTGAACGAAGTCAAGCAACGCACCTTGCGTACTCCAAAGCACTTCTTTCTTACCTGTTTCATTAAATTCCTTGACTGATTTCTCAGCAAGTTTCAGGAATGTAATCGTATCTTGTAATTGAACCTTGCGAGCTTCATCCGTTGTTTGTTGGATTGCTTCGTTCGCTAAAGTCTCATATGATTTTACTTTTTGTTCAATTGTTTGTACTTGAACATCTGTTGGTTTATAGCTTGGATTTGTTAACCCATTACTTGCTAACACACTGATTAACGTTACAGCTTCATGCGCAGCTGGGAGTACGTTTTCTTGTTCAGTAGCAGGTAGTCTGAATGGGATTTCGTCTACCCATGAACGGAAGTTACTATTCATGCTTTCTAATTGTTTCCCAAGCTTGTCTGCCGAGTCACGATTATGAGCAAACCCAGTATGGATGACTAATGTCGTTAACTTTGGATCATAGTCTCTTACAACCGTACGAGGATAAATTCCAGCGTTCATTAATCGCTCTAATTGATTCATAAAGAAAACTTCTGTATTGTAACCACCCGTTTGAACAACGTAGAAAACTGTATCATCTGCTTTCACTTTTAGATCAAACGAAGAAGGCTGATAGTAAAGTTCAATCTCACTTAACCCTGTAACAGGCTGCTTCGGCTGTGGACTAGGTGTAGGCTCAGGTGTTGGTGTTGGGGCAGGAATCGGTTCACCTACAGGTTCAGGATAAACAGGGATAAAAATGGTATTCGTCCCTCCGCTTGTCCCCTCCGTAGCCGTTCCTTCCGTGCTTTCTTCAGCTTCTTTTTTAGCTGCAGCATCTAAGTAAGACTTAATCTTCGTCGAGTTAAACTCGTAATCTAGCTCAAATTCTTCTGTTTCCTCGATAAATGGTGTAAAGTCTTCCGTGTAAAACGATCTAATCGTAATGTTAGCTGAGACCTCTTCTGTTTCCTCATCCGTTGTATAGGAATAACTTTGAATGTGTGTAATCCGCTCAAGGTTTTCAATTTTATCAACAAATGAATGAACGTTCTCTTCTTCTCCTTCAACAGAAAGAGTCATTTCCACATAGGAAACTTGAATGTCATCAATTTCGGTTACTTTCTCTTCTAGGATTGTATAAACTTCTTCAGGCAAAATATGTTTCCACTTTTCCCCTTCTCCTTCGTTTGGAGAAATACTAATCCCGATGTTTTGAATGACAATTTCCGTTTCAAGTTCTGTACGTTCTAAATTAGCGACCATTTGTTCAACGTTAGGACGTATTGGAACTTTCGCTAGTAGATCACGAGCTTCTTCCTCCGTCAAAAACTGTTGCTCCATTTTGGCCATTTGCACTTCGTAATCAGAAATGCTGTTCTTAACTCGTTGCAACTCTCGCTCTTGCCCTGCTTCATGTGCTTGCAGCGGCTTCACTTGATAAAGATAGAACGAGGCTAATCCTAAAAACAAGAGAATAATAATATATAAGACCGGCTTTTGATTTCGTATTAACCACTCGTTCATTGATCTTCACCTACTAACGTTTTCAGCTTTAATGTGTAATTAGACAAATACGTTACACCCTCATCACCTTCTAAGGCAATTGTATTCACTTCAGCCCCACTCACTTCTTGTTCATTCAAAAGATGATGTAAATAAACAGCCGCATCTCCTTTAGAAACCGAAGTAATCTGGATGGAAAGATCTCCATTATTAACGTAAGAATAGCTATTCACAGAAGCCTCTTCTGGCAAATGAAAATAGATTCGTTGTTTTAACGGAATCGTTCCTTTATATACGTTTGTTAATAAAGTGTCCATTGAAGTAAAGTAGTCAACGTAATTATAATCATTAATGCCAGTCGTCATCGCTAAGAAATCAGCTTCAACTGCCGTCAACAGCTCCGTCTGTGTAGCTACTTGTGCTTCAAGAGCTTCAACATT
Organism: Halalkalibacter akibai JCM 9157; assembly: GCF_000513135.1. Classification (GTDB taxonomy): domain Bacteria; phylum Bacillota; class Bacilli; order Bacillales; family Bacillaceae_D; genus Halalkalibacter; species Halalkalibacter akibai. The sequence goes on along the minus strand of NZ_BAUV01000012.1, from coordinate 84,160 downwards.
ACTTCTCGTATCTAAAAATGTATAAGTTAACACAACAGCACCTGCAACAATGGAGAGTACCCCGGCCACTGGGATGATAGGAAGATTTCCTGTTCTTGATCTCGTTCGTTGAGGTAATAAGTCTATACTAATGTTCACGACTATCGCTCCAATCTGCAACGCTTCTCTTAATTATTTTAGTTTTCTATTTTTATCTGGTTTATCGTTCGTTCGAAGAGCTAGTCCAATTGCCACACTACAAGAATCCAGCTGTTGCTGCGTCATGTTGTCGTGAGAAAGGATCGAGCTATAATCAATTGAACTAATGTCCATTTGTAGTCTTGAAGATAAAGAGCTTGCTATTTTACTAGCGTAATCACCTGTTAAGATAATTCGGCTAAACTCACTGTCACGTTCGCCGAGAGAGTATCTGAAGAAGTTTTGGGCTTTTTGGAATTCGCTGATAACAGCAGATACGTATTGATCTATGTCCCATGCAACAGGCTCAACCGTAGCTGCCACTTCAGTTTGGATTAAAGCATCATCGGAAAAAGATAAGACTTCTGCTTCCGGAGTTGGCGTTTGGATATAATCATTGCTTTCTATCGCCATCGTTCTCGAAAACACGATTAGGTCATTCTTGAAAATATGAATATCAACCGTTTCCTCAGTCACATCCATAATCATTTCGGTTCCCTTTAACCAGCTTGGGTGCAAATACATGAGAAGACGTTGTAACGAAAGTCCTCTAATCTCAGCTGTTTGCGGCTTAAATCCAGCTTTCTCACACGTCTCCATTAAACTTTGAGAAATTGGTCTTGAAGTAGCAAAGAACAAAATTTCACTTTTCGGTCCTTGCATTTCTTTTTCAACCTTATTCGTTAAATCTTCAAGCGTAAAATCATCATCTTCATTGGCTGATTGTTCTCCTTTCGGGAGAATCGAACCTATTTTCACAAAATCATAGATCGGATCTTCAAAAGGCAAATGAATCGTTTCACCAATTTGAAACTGAAGTAATTTTGCTAATTCTTTTTCCTCTAAATCAGGTAACGTTGTAATTTTACGAATTAATGTATTTTGAGTAGGAATAGCTAGATGTGCTTGTTTTGAGTTCACTTTTCCGCTCTGAAAATACGTACGAAGGGCTGTTGATAACAGCCCTTTCTCCATGACAACACCATTATTGACAACATTTTCTTTCAGTGGCGTTTCATAGATGTCTTCTAGTATCGGAGCTTGCTTATCTAATTTCACCGTTGCAAAGGTGACTTTGTTATCACGAAAGTCAATCCCTGAGTATTTGTTATTGAATAACATGTTAGCACCTCATTAGTTGCGATTTGTATATAAAGATAAATTCGTCGACCCATGAGTTGTTGAAGTCGTTCCTCCAACTCCTCCACCAGGCGCACTTGTACATTTTGACGCTAATGCAGGTAATGTCGCACAATCAATCCCCACAGCAGCTCCGTCTAGTGTAAAAGGTTGTTTAGATTTCCCGTAATTTCCTCCGAAATTAATTTCGTTCGCAATAATACCAGAGTCAATGACAAAAGCAGGACCACCATTTATATAAAGATTATTAACGATTAACAATCCTTTAACCGTTAGCGTATTGTTTCCTAGTAGTTCAAGTTTATTTACTACGACAACTGAATTTTCGGCGATTAAAACGTTTCGACCGCCTGGAGGACTTATTTCCCCATAAACACCTGACTCAATAACGGTTAGATCTTTGTTGTAATGACTACCATTATTCAGATTTCCTTTGTTCACTAAGTTAAACTTACTAGTAGCTTCTTGTTTAGCGTTGGTATAAAGATCTAAATCTACATTCACAATATTTTCTTTATCAATCTTATTTTGAACGGCTTCTTTTTCTATTTCTTCACTATCAACATAGTTGATTGCTTTACCTGGGCTAATGTACGTACTTAAATGTTTAATTGTTGTTTCAGTTGCAGCCATTTCTAGTGTTCGACTGACTTTAGAATTGTTTAAATATCTTGCCGTTATTTTAGCGTTAATCGAATCTATTTTTTCAATATTTGCTGCTGACGGGGCTTCGCTATCCTTTGAAAGTTCAACCGTTACAAGTACTTCTTCGTCCCCAATTGTGTACGACCGATTGTAAGAAGGATAATGATCCTTTAAGAACGTAAACTTACTACTATTTGTCACACCCATCTCTCCAAGAGCCATTTCAATAGCTCCTTCAGCTCGGTAAAATTCCTCTTGAATTTCTTCATTATTAACAATCGTTTTTTGGCTATAAGTAGTCGTTGTTAGCATCATTGTTCCAACAGCACTGAGCAGCACAACAGAGAATAGCACTAATATTAAAGCAGCACCCGATTCAGATGAAAGATATTTTTTCATTTCATGTCATCCCTTCTTAAAACCTAGAATAAATAATAGTAGATTCCAATTTAATTTTCCCGTTCGGTTTTGTTATTTCTAAGATGACATCCACTTCGTTCCGATCTGCTTCATTCTCTTTAACCTCAAATTTAGTTACAGAGTCACTAAGGACACTTCCAGTTTGTTCACCTAACGTGATTTTTTTATCACTATTAACATACGTCAAAAAAACGGTCCCGTCTTTTTCCAATGTCCAGTTACCTGTACCTGTATCTTCAAACCAATAAGCAGTGTCTCTCATTTTCTCCGTCATATGTTCCATGATAAATCTAGCTTCTCTCTGAACATCATTTTGACCCGAAACTACCTTCTCCGTCTTAAGCGAGTAACTAACTAATCCAGTAACAGCAGCTGTAATTACACCCATAATCGTAATAACAACTAATAACTCGACTAGTGTAATTCCTCTTTCATTAGCCATTTTCATCTCTCACCACCGTTACTAATTCAACGATATTTTCTTTCTCAATCACTCCACCAGAAGGACCATTCACGATATATCCTTCATTTGTTACCGTAACAAACACTTCATTATAATCACTAATATCAGCATCAGGATCAAAAGCCTTAACTTCAACTAAAACCACAATATCCTCTGTCGTATTGATTTCGTTGTATGGCGAAGGCAAAGCTTCTAAACCTGATATGGCTAAACCGTCACAAACATCTACCATATTTGAGAAGCAATAAGAACCTCTTTCTAAAGGAGTCCGATGATTCAAAACTTTCTCAACGACTTCTTGTGCCACATAGGAAATGTTCGTTTCTTTATCCTGATTCATCGTCCGAGTAAAAGTACCTGTCATAATCGTTAACAGCGGTACGATAATCACACCTGCTATCACAATTGCAGCTAGCAGTTCAACAAGGGTAAACCCTCTCTCATCTCTCATTCTACTACACCCCTACCATAGTCCGATATACCAGTCCCAGATTTCATAACCAAAAAGATAGGCGCCAATTGTCCCGATTAAAATAAACGGACCAAACGCGATCGGTTGTTTTCTTTTCACAAGACCCGTAACCATTAAAATTGAACCAACAACAGCTCCGACGAAAGAAGCAAGCACCAAACTCATTAACGTCAACCAAGGACCTAACGCAACCCCAATCGCTGCATATAGCTTTATATCGCCACCACCCATACCACCACGACTGACAATCGCAATAAGAAGTAACAATACAAAACCAACAATTCCACCTAGCAAATAAAACCAAAACGGTTCTGTTCCAATAAATAAACGTGCAATTAACAAAATTCCTAAAGCTGGTAATGTAATGATATCTAAGATGAGTTGTTCACGAATATCTGTTAAAACCGCTAATACTAGGACAATTGTAATGATGACAGCAGGAATCAATTCAAGTTCAAACCCGACAAACTTATAAACAACGAAAAGAGATGAAGCTGTTAACAGTTCACCGAACGGGTATAACGGAGAGATTTTCACGCGGCAGTAGCGACATTTACCTTTTAAGAAGAGGTAGCTTAGTACAGGTACTAGATCTAGTGCTGATAGTTTGTGATTGCAATTTGGGCAGTTTGATGGTGGGAATGCTACTGATTGTTTTTTTAGTAGGCGGATTGCTACTACGTTGAAGAAGCTACCTAATACAAGAGCCATGATAAAAAAATAAGCAGATAATAACAAACCAATTTCCCTACTTTCTATATTAATTAAGCTGTCACCATCATTATGATAGCGACAGCTTACCTAATTTTAATTAACCTTCCACTACAGGTAATGGCTCTCCCCCTGGACAACCATTAGGGATAATAACTCTATTGGCATTTCCGCCTTCACTAGTATCAAAAGCAAAGTCAGATTCGCAGCCTTCAACACCAGGGATTTCATCTAGATAAGGACCACCTTCATCAACACCTGATTCTTCCAATATCTTAACAAGTGTTTTATCAGCCCCACTTGGTAACTTCCCTTCGTTTAATGTTTCATATCTGCTCAGTGCATCATTTATAATTTTCATATTTGTTTCATTCGTTGCTGCATTCGCTCTTTCTGTATTCCCCATTATCATCGGAATCGTTACCGCAGCAATAATCCCCAAAATAACAATAACAACCAATAACTCGATAAGTGTTAAACCTTTTTGATTTTTCAATCTTTTTTGAATAAGTTTTCTCATTCTACTAGCACTCCTCTTTTTTAATTAGTTTTATGTCAAAGGCCAGACTTTATCACCAAGCCTTTAGAACCATTAAATAACCAAAAAAATCCATATGTACGAAACGAGAGCAAACAAAAAGCCCTTTACGAAATCTACCTGTTAGTAGACTTAAAGCGGCCGGTTGCACCAATAGCTCCTTACGACTCAGGTGCCCATATACAAGTCGTAGTTCTTCACTTTCCTTCAAGTTGTTCTATATAGTGTTCTTTTGTTACTTTTATATTAATCCCATAGAACTGGTATGTCAATACTATTTTCCTAGTTTTTGTCTTTATTCAACAACAATCTTCCATTTCTAATATATTACACTGACGATACGACTCTATTCGACACCGTATACTTAAAAACGACAACAGTGTCGAAAGACCTATGTTGTCGTTTTTACTTTTATTATGATTGAACTGCTAGTCCTTTTTTCAGTCCACTGAAGCTAGCTACTTTATCACGGCCTTGTTGTTTTGCGCCATTATACATCGCACGGTCAGCTCGGCGGATGAGAGTGACAGCATCTAATGTCGTTTCATCTTCTTCATTAACCTGTTCTGTGCTAGCTATTCCAATACTTGCAGTGACATTGATTTCTGCTGGCTTATGATCGGTTAAGTCATTTTGAATGATAATAGGATCTTGTTTTAAAGCTTTTTGGACTTTTAAACCTGTCTGGTAGGCTTCTTCCTCCGTTTGATTTGGGAGAAGAATCACAAATTCCTCGCCCCCGTATCTTGCTACTACTTCGTTCGGACAGGTTTGCGTTAATCTACTAGCAATTTCGATTAACACATCGTTTCCGCTTTGATGTCCGTAAGTGTCATTAATTTTTTTAAAGTGATCTAAATCTAGTAAGATTAAAGAAGTTTGCTTCGTTTCTTCTAAATTGTCTTTAAGGGCTTGTTCAAAGAAACGGAAGTTATATAGATTGGTAAGAGGACAAAAGTGACTTTCTCTTTTGGTTTTTTCTAGATATTGAACATTAGTTAACGCTATGGCTAACATGTTTGCAATGATTTCTATGATCATAATTTGATCTGTTCTGTATGCTTTTTGTTTCGTTGATGCAATCGTTAGAACACCTTTGACTGCTTCTTGATCTTTTATTGGCAGCGCGAGAATCGTTTCTAAATCATCTGGGAGACTTTTCCCACGGAGAGACCAATAAGAACGTTCATTTTCCAATGTGATCGTTTCATCGAGTGCCGTTTGTAAGCTGATCCCGTCCCCATATTTTAAAATAAGCGGAATCGCTTCGTTTCCTCTTTGATCCATGTAAGCCAATGTTAAGCTTTTATTTTTAACATTGTAAAAATAAAGTTGATCCCAATCGACAAATTGTTTTAAGTGGTTACGGACTTTATCCATCAATTCTTCAACCGTTGAACTGGAGTTTAATTCATAGCCGAACTTAGTTACTTCTTTCAGCAGATGGTTTACTTTCTCTACTCTGTTGTATAGCTTAAAGACAATTGATATTCCGATAAAGCAATGCCTGTAAATAAAACAGCAAAGGAGCCAATTTCTTTGTGTAGAATGATTAACAGAATGACAATTGGCAATAAAATCGTAGCTGAGATCATTTCTCTCGTTAATGCTTTAAAAAAGTTTTGCCCTTTTATACTAAATAGATATCTTCTTGTCGCGAAGATAAGGACGTGATTTAAAACAAGAATACACATGGCATAGACTAGCATGGCGTGTCCGTGATATAGCATCGAGAAAAGATCTCCCGTTTGCCCCCCGACTAAATAAAACATAGAAGCTGAGACAATAGAAGTTATTAAGAAAATTAAAGAGTTAATCGGTATTCGGTAAAGGGTTTGTTTAGTTAAACCAGATGCTATTAGTGCCGCTAGAACTGCCATTTGACTGATCAGGACTTCGAGATTAAAACCATATTTGATAAAAATCGCGAGCGTAATCCATTGAAAGAACGTTAGTGTATGATTTCGATATTGGATTGGCAGGATGGCTGTTAACATGGCGAGTGCAAGGAAAGCGATTGAATCGACAGTTGTAAGCATCTTAAAGGTTTGTGCTTGAGCTAAATAAGCAAACACAGCTAAAAAAACGAAACCCCATATGATCCAGATTATCTTTTCTTTATGCCTCGACATGACCATCACCTCTTTTCTAAGTTGAAAGCTTCACTAAGCTCTTCCACTTTTCTCTTACTTTTGAAATAAAATATAACGAACCACATATGATAAACACTTCATCTAATTGTGTGCTTGATCGTTCTTCATCTAAAACTTGTTCCCAGTCTTCACTATATCGTTTTTGTTTAACAGGGGCTTGCTCCCACAAGTCAACTGCTTTAGCTGCTCGTTCAAAAGGAAAGCTCGTGAACGTAAATGTCGCATGCCAGTTTGTAAATGGCTGAAGAAGCACGTCCATGTCTTTTTCCTTCGTTGCAGCTATCACAAAGCGATAGCGTTTATCAGGATAATGTAAGGAAAGTGTTTCAGCCAACGCTTCCATCCCTTCCTTGTTGTGTGCCCCATCTAAGATCACAACTGGTTCAGCTTCGATTCGTTCAAAGCGACCTGGCCACGTTGTGTAAAACAATCCTGTTTTTAATGAATCTTCATTTATTTGAAATTGTTGAGTAGTTTGTAAAACTTGTACCGCACAAATAGCTAGCGCTGCGTTTTCTCTTTGATGTCGACCTGGCATTTGAATGGTTACATCAAAAGAGTCGTTTTCACTTTGGTATGTGAACACTTGTTTTTGTTCATCTATAGAAACAAGTGTCTGAGTGAAATGTTTATCTAGCTCGTACAAATCTGAGCTGAGTGTTGTTGCTTGGTTTTGAATCACTGCTTTTGCTTCTAATTGAGGAACAGCTGATACAACAGGGACTCCTGGTTTAATGATTCCTGCTTTCTCAAAGGCAATCTCTGAAAGCGAGTTACCGAGTATGTGCATATGATCATAGCCTATCGACGTGATGACGGAAAGGATCGGAGTAATTACATTAGTTGAGTCTAACCGCCCCCCTAAGCCTACTTCCATTAAGACAACGTCAGGTTGAGCGATGTTTGTAAAATAATCTATTGCTATCGCTGTAATGACTTCAAATTCAGTTGGACTGCCTAGCTCTGTTTGACTAATTTTCTCTACTAATGGGCGAATGCGGTTCGCCGTCGCTATTAAATCAACTTCAGAGATAGGAATACCGTTTACAGAGATTCGGTCTTCAAAGAATTCAATTGAAGGAGATGTAAAGGTTCCAACGGAGTATCCTTCTGCTTCTAGTATGTGACGGATAAAACTAACCGTTGAGCCTTTGCCGTTTGTTCCTGCGATATGAATGGTTTTAAGTTTCTGTTGTGGTTCTCCTAATGAATCTAGCATTGCTTCCATTCGCTCTAAACCTGGTTTAATACCAAATGGAAGCAATCCTTCTACCCATTCAATCACTTCTGATCGACTGTTCAAACCGATCCCCTCCTGACGTTCTACATTAATCTTTCTCTCAACTTACTATTTTAACGTAGAATCTTGTCGAATGAAAGCGGATGTTCCTTCCTTTTTAGAAAATTCCAATAAAAATAGGATCTCTCGAAGGTTGATGTTTAAACCTTTTGGAGAGATCCTTGAACCAAATTGTGAAGTACATGCTGTAAAAGACTTTCAAGTTAATTTCGTATACTTTGTTTTTTTAGTTAGTTTTCCTGAATCTAGTGAAATGGAGCGGAAGACACTTGACTCCTGCGGGAAGAGAGGGAAGGGCAAGACCACACAGACGAAGTCGTGGTGGCTTGGCTTCCTCCCCGCGGAAAGCAAGTGTCTGAAGCGCAATGTAACGGAGCCGGGGAATTAAAATGACAACCATCTTGTGTTCAAATTTGCGAATTAGAAAAACTACCCACCCTGATGCTCATCATAAATTTTCTTCCACTTATCATACTCAATCTGGTTATCTTCTTTTTCTGCTTTATCCATCATCATTTCTGCGTAAAATGGTTTTTCTGTTAAGGTAGAAAGCTGTGCGATGTATCCGTACATTTCTTCTCTTAACTTTTCATCATTTCCAACCTTTTGTTGTCTAAGACCGTTAATGAGTTTAACTGCCATTCTAAGTGATAGGTCATCTTCTTTGTTTTCTTTGATTAACGTTCGGTAGGCTTCTAAGGCTTGCTGATGTTTTCCATCTAGTAATAACTGATCGCCTTTACTTGGCTCTCGGTTTGTTAACGTGAAGAATGGTAACTCCTCAACTAACGCATCGTCTAATCGGTAACCATTGCTGCGACGGATTTCTTTGCCATTTTCATCATAGGCCGCAACTGACCATGAGAACTTCCCTGCTGGATGAATAAAATCAAACAGTTGGCCAGGGGCAAATGCTCCCTCATAATTCTCTTCATCTCTAACATCGTAGTCAACAAAGAAACCGATATGATGCAAATCCTCGATTCTTGCTTCCCAACTATGCTCTTGAATTTCCTCACTGATTTGCATGGAAACTGAACCGTGCTCAAAATGATAAGCAGCGTAGACAAGATAATAAGCAGCCGTTGTTTCCTCCCACTCAAACAAAATCGTTTCTGTGTCAATGGCTTGATTATTAACTGGTGATACAACATTCATCAATTTTCGTAATTCTACGTCATAAACAGCTTTTGAATCGTTTTCGACAGATATAGAATCTTCTATTTCAACTGGCCATGAGTATCCACTAATTTGATTGAAGCTTAACCCGAGACCAATTTGATACTCCCCTGGTAATACACCGGTCACTTCATAGTAACCTTGTTCATCGGTTACAGTTTGATAATCCTCACCATAAGGGTCGACCGAGTAATTAGCTCTACTTTGATCACGTAGCATAACCGCAGTCCCTACTATCGGTGTACCATCTTCCTTTTGGACAAAGCCTGAGACCGTGCCATATTCAAATACTTCCCCTACGGCAAGTAGCCTCTCTTTTAACCTAGTAATCCGGTTATCATCATAATACTCAATCCATTCATCTCTTTGCGCTAGAAGCTTTTGCGATTCTTCCCACTCAGATAACGTGCTTATCGCTTCTTTCACATTGTTCTTTTCTAACAAGATTTTCGCTTTTAATAAAGTCCAATCCTCGGATAACACATATTCTTCAACAAACTCTTGTAAACGCTCTTTTTCTTGGTCTCTTATTTCGTCTAATAACACGAGTGCGTGATCTAGATCACCAGATCGCTTGTATAACTCTGCAAGAAGAAGCGTAAGTTTACTTTCTACATAATCTCTTTTTGTGGAGATCTCTTTTATTTGTTTTTCAACGTAAACAATAGCGTCATCAACGGAATCCGTTTTAGCAATATGTTCGGCTCTCATAGCGACTGCATAGTCATAATAAAATTTATGTGGATTTCCTTTATCAACATAGTAAGTTAAATAAGGTTGGATCTCTTCGGCTTCGAATCCTCTCCAGCTCCCTTCGTGTGACCAAGTGGAAGAAGAGGAGGTTAAATAAAGATCATATATGTGAACGTTGATGGTCGGTTCAATCATATATGTTTCAATAAACCCAAGTTTTTTCTTATCTGACCACGAGTCATCGATTAACGATTTGATCATTTCCCCGGTTTTCGGAGCTCCTACTGTATAAGCTTTCGTCACCAGATGTTCTTTCCAAAGCGGGAGGACCAAAACTTGAATACCAAGCAATAGTACAGCAAAAGACAAAATGCCAATAAGTAGATGTTTCATCTTCATTTTTATTTTCATGACTGCTTCATCCTCTCGGCTATCATATCGCTCCAATATATATTTCCTTGAATTTCAATTAGTTCTCTTGATTCGACTTCGTTCAAGTCGAGCGTTTGGAAAACGCCTATTGCTAGGAATATAGAAGTCGCCGCAACAAGAGGAACAAGCGGTAATGAAATTTCTTTGTTTAACCACTGACTCCACTTTTGTTTGAACGTTTTTGGATGGGTTTGGGCTAGTACTTGCTCTATCTTGGTAAATTGAATAAGCTCTAGTTCTTGATCGAGTTGTTTCTTCCATTTTTCTTGGTCATTCACTTCGCTCACCCTTTAACCGTTCTTTTAATTGTTTTCTACCGCGTGACAAGCGGCTTTTGATTGTACTTTCATTTTCCTTTGTTATATCCGAAATTTCCTTCACACTGAGTTGTTGAAAATAAAACAACGCGATCACTTCTCGGTATTTAAAATCGAGCGCTCTAATTTCCACACTAAGCGATTGTCCTTCTATGAGTCGCAACAATTCACTCTCAGGAGTTTCCTCGACAATCCCATCTTCAAATATGTCTTCTGAGCGTCTAAGTAAGATATTCTTAAAACTCCAACGCCTCGTTCGTTTTCGACATTGATTGATCACAATAGAAACAAGCCAGTGTTTGAGTTTCGCGGCTTCTTGTAACTGACTTATTTTTTCGAAAGCGAGTAGAAAAGCATCTTGAACAACATCTTCTGCTTCATACCTATCTTTTAACATCAAGTAGGCAAGCCTTAAGCATCATGGCTATAAAGCTCCATGCACTCCCTGTAGGCCGCTTCCTCCTTCTCTCTCAACCTCTGAACGAGTTCCTCCATCTTAGTTCTCCTCTAATAAAAAACGCTTTATTTTGATCCGCTACATAATAGAGTCATCATAGCAGGTTTTGGTTGCACATATTTGGGAATTTTTATAAATATTTTTGCTGTGGGGGGATTGCAGAGGTTTACCAACTTGGTGCGGTGGCGGACTCAGATGCACCTATTCAAGCTTTATTGCCTATTTTATATTGCCTAGAGGACACAGGTGCTCTTATTGACTTAAAATCAACTAAACTAGAGCATGAAAAGAGAAGATAAGGTCTACTGAAATCCCCCATTTCAACTGAAATAGCGACCTCTGAGTCCTCGATTAAACAAAAAAGAGATCAAATCCACTCTCACAGATTTGATCTCTTTCCCATATAACTTCCTAAGCTCTTAACTCCGCAATACGCGCTTCAACCGTCTCACGTTTTGCTATATAATCAGCTTGTTTTGCTTTTTCTTCTTCAATTACGTGAGCAGGTGCTTTCGCAATAAAGCCTTGGTTTCCTAGCTTCTTGTCTACACGCTCTACTTCTTTATTTAGCTTTTCTAACTCTTTTTCTAGACGAGCAATTTCAGCGTCAAGGTCAAGTAATCCAGCTAACGGTAAGAATAATTCAACACCAGACAATACTTGTGACATTGATTTTTCCGGTGCCGTTACATCTGTTCCGATTTTAAGCTCGCTTGGGTTACAGAACTTTTCGATGTAGCTTTCTCCTCGTTTCAGTTGAGCTTGAATGTTGTCGTTCTTCGCTCGAACTAATAGCTCAATTTGCTTGCTCATTGGTACATTTAACTCTGCTCTGATGTTACGAACAGAGCGAATGATATCTTTTAACATTTCCATGTCTTCGACAGCATCTGTGAAGATTAGCTCTTGTTTCTTTTCAGGCCATGCCGCAATTGTTATCGATTCGCCTTCGTGTGGCAAATGTTGCCAAATTTCCTCGGTAATAAACGGCATCATTGGGTGAAGAAGTCGCATTGTTTGATCTAATACATAAGCAAGCACAGATCTTGTCGTTTTCTTAGCCGCCTCATCTTCTCCGTATAATGGCAATTTCGCCATCTCAATGTACCAGTCACAGAGATCATCCCATATGAAGTTGTATAAAATACGTCCTACTTCACCGAACTCATACGCATCAATTAAGCGGGTAACATCGGCAATTGTTTCTTGAAGACGTGTTAAAATCCACTTGTCTGCAATTGTCTTTTCGCCTGTTAAGTCGATTTCCTCGTATTTTAAGCCTTGCATGTTCATAAGGGCGAATCTAGACGCGTTCCAAATCTTATTTCCGAAGTTCCACGTTGATTCGACCTTTTCCCAATAAAAACGCAAGTCATTTCCCGGGGAACTACCGGTAGATAAGAAGAATCGTAATGAATCAGCACCATATTTGTCGATAACATCCATTGGATCAACACCGTTACCAAGCGATTTACTCATTTTTCGACCTTCAGAGTCTCTTACAAGGCCGTGAATTAACACATCATCAAATGGGCGTTTGCCTGTGAACTCAAGTCCTTGGAAAATCATACGAGATACCCAGAAGAAAATGATATCATAGCCTGTCACAAGTACATTCGTTGAGTAGAAGCGCTCATAATCTGCAGATTTTTCGTCAGGCCAGCCCATTGTTGAGAACGGCCATAGCGCTGAACTAAACCAAGTGTCTAGAACATCATTGTCTTGATCCCAATTTTCTGCGTCTTCAGGTGCTTCGTGACCTACGTACACTTCACCTGTTTCTTTGTGATACCAAGCTGGGATACGGTGTCCCCACCAAAGTTGTCTTGAAATACACCAGTCACGGATGTTTTCCATCCAGCGTAAGTAGGTTTTCTCGAAACGATCTGGAACAAAGTTGACCTTTTCCTCTGAGTTTTGAAGGTCAATCGCTGCATCAGCTAATGGTTGCATTTTAACGAACCATTGTGTCGAAAGATAAGGCTCAACAACTGCTCCACTTCTTTCTGAGTGACCAACTGAGTGCATATGCTCTTCAATTTTGAATAGGACCCCTGCGTCTTGTAGATCTTTTACAATTTGCTTACGGCATTCAAAACGATCAAGTCCGTTGTATTTGCCTGCGTTTTCGTTCATTGTTCCGTCTTCATTCATTACTAGAATTCTTGCTAGATTATGACGGTTTCCGATTTCGAAGTCATTCGGATCATGAGCTGGTGTGATTTTCACAGCACCTGAACCGAATTCCATGTCTACATAGTCATCTGCTACGATTGGAATTTCTCGTCCTGTAATTGGAAGGGTAACGGTTTTCCCGATTAAATGCTTGTAACGGTCGTCTTCTGGATGAACCGCAACAGCTGTGTCACCTAGCATCGTTTCCGGACGTGTTGTTGCAACGTTAATGTCTCCGCTACCATCTGTTAATGGATAGTTCATATGGTAGAAAGCGCCTTGAACGTCTTGATAAATGACTTCAATATCAGATAAAGCCGTTTTCGTTTGCGGATCCCAGTTGATGATGTATTCTCCGCGATAGATTAAACCTTTTTCATAAAGCTTTACAAACACTTCACGAACGGCTTTTGATAAACCTTCATCTAGTGTAAAACGCTCACGTGAATAGTCTAGGGAAAGACCTACTTTTGACCATTGATTACGGATGAAAGAAGCATACTCTTCTTTCCACTCCCATGATTTTTCAAGGAATTTCTCACGTCCAAGGTCATAACGGCTTAGGCCTTCTTCTTTTAATTTCGCTTCAACTTTCGCTTGTGTCGCAATTCCAGCGTGGTCCATTCCTGGTAGCCATAACGTATCGTAGCCTTGCATACGTTTAACGCGAGCAAGGATATCTTGTAGTGTTGTATCCCATGCATGACCAAGATGTAGTTTTCCTGTTACGTTTGGTGGCGGAATCACTATTGAATAAGGTTGTTTTGATTGATCTCCTGTTGCTTCAAAAAATTTCCCTTCAAGCCAGTAGGAATACCATTTAGCTTCTGTTTCTTGTGGGTTGTACTTCGTTGGCATTGTTACTTGTTGTTCTTCACTCATCTTATAATCCTCCTTTTAAACATAAAAAAACCCCCTCCATCCAAAGGACGAAGAGAGTTACTTTCGCGGTACCACCTTTGTTTGCAGCTCAAAAAAACTCTGTTGGCTACACACCTCAATCTGATAACGGTCAGTGTCCGGCTAAATCTACTAATGCCAACTGGCATGTTCAAAAAAGCTGCTCCTAGGCGACATTCAAATCGTACGTCTTAAGAGATCTTTCAGCTAATGATCTCTCTCTCTAAAAGGTTCCGATTTTACTCTTCCTACTCAACGCTTTCATTGTTATTGTGGTTATATTCTATCTAAATCAGCTTCATTCGTCAATAAGAGCATTACCCATTTTTTTCTTTCATATACAACAAGGAGAAATTAATCTACACGTGACTCCTTGGGCACACAAACAGGTGCCCTTTCGCATATTGTAAAGAAAGAGATTTTTTTCTGTTCTAGGAGGTGCTTGTTGATGAAACGACGCTTTGGGCGTTTCCATAATCCTTATCACAACCGTCCTAGCATATGGCTTCGTATTAAGCTAGTGTTCGGACAAATCCTACTGCCACTTATTTGTTTTCAACTATTACGAACGTTACTATTACCAACTACTTTTGATGTGATTTTATTAACCATTATGATTGTATTCTACTGCTCAATCCGTTTTCAACTTATTTAAAAAGGCTGTTTTCGTATAATAATTGATGTTTTATTTCTTGCTCGTAGTGTAATGGAGCGGAAGTCACTCGACTCCTGCGGGATCTAGAGGTAGGGTCGAGACCCCACAGGCGCAGCCGAGGAGGCTCGACACCTCCCCGCGGAAAGCGAGTGGCTGTAGCAGAATGGAACGAACATGTAGAGGACTGCTTGCCTCCTAAAAATAGCAAAGTATACGAAAACAGCCTAAAAAAACGCTCTCTTTCAAAGGAAAGAGAACGTTATTGTGGAGTTTGAGTTTGTTGTTGTGGATCGGGTACTATAATAAGCTTTTGCGTCAGGCGCTGCACTCTGCGCATTGACGTTAAGCGCTTTTCTAATCTTTGGACATGCCCGAACTCTCCGGCTGTTCCTCGGTTTTCCAAATACGCATCAACCGCAAACGCAATCGGTTCTGGAAAGTTCAGATAAGCGCAGATTAAATGCTTTTCCTCTTCTAAAAGCGGAAGGTGACTTTCGTAATTATGAAACCATTGTAACACTTCTTCCTCCACCCAATAGGCATGACGGAAGCTATAACGACAAAAGCTAGCGATATCTCGAGATGGAGTGTCTACACAAGCTCTCTCAAAATTTAACAGCAATGGTTCATTTTCAGGTGAGAAAAAGGAATGTGTGCGATTCATTCGACTATGACATAAAACGGTGCGATACTTTTCTTTTTCTAAGCAAAGTTCAAACCACTTTTCTAAATGGCCTTTAGCTACTTCTGCCATTTGGTCAAGCATATGTGCGTGTGTGATAAAAGTTAATTCAAACGGCGACATATACGTCTTTCTTTCTGCTTGATCGGCAAAACGACTTAATTCCAGTCGCCTCATTTCCCATCTTCTAAGCAGTTGTTGATATGATTCTTCCACATTTTCTTTTAAGAAAGGTTGGGTTTTCACTGTAAGTCTGTGAATGATCCCAAGTTGTGAAGCTAGTTTTTGTTCTTGCGTTTCTCTGGCTGTGTACTCAATCGGTTCTACCCATGGCATAAGGTAGTATGCATAATCACCTGTTTGAAGTACATATTCACCGTATTTAGTTGGATACACCGGAACCGTTTGCGTATAGCCAAGCTTCGTTAGCTTTCGTAACGCGTGAATAAAACTATCGGCTTGCTCTGGTGACATTCGCGTTTCTTTTAACGCAAAAACACCGCGATTTGTCGTCACCTTTTTGATTTTACCGAAGTCTTCAATGGCTTGTGGATACAAATCATAGTAAAAGAGCACCGAATCATAAGGAGATTGTGCTTGCATCATGTCGTTAACACCTTCTTTTTCGAATCAATCAGAACACTAAGCTTTTGAACAAGCTCTTTCGATTGCTCCCACTCTTTTGTGACGGCTTCGATCGTTTCTTCGATCTGTTGTTGTTCCGTTCCTTTTGTCATTTCACGAACAAGCCGGTCAAGTTCATACGGCTTTAAACATTCTGCTAATAAAAGAATCGCTTGATCACGTGTCATAGCTTGATTGTTGAATAATTCTTCTAACAATGCTTGAAGAGATTCTGTTCCATTTGTTTCAAGCCATTTTAAAAGAAAAGAACGCAAAGAGTAATATCCGCGTTCAGGCTGGTTTGTGGATCCAAACCAAAGAAAAATTTGATGGATCGTCTGAGCTTGATCTATAGAGGTGAGCGGATCAAGTATGGGTAATTGCTCTTTTTTATCTGCTGTTAGGGCTTTGGCTTTTCTCATTCGCACATCTGATTCTTTAATTAAAGAACGAATGAGTATGCGTTGCTCCTCTTTCAAAGCCGATAAATGGTTAAACGCTGTTTGAAAGAGTGGCTCTTTTGGCTTAGCTGGATCCAGCTCTGGATTTGCTCGTAGTCCATATGCAATCATCGTCCCAATCATTTGACCGACTTTCTGATCGGATTGATTTAATCGGAAGCTGTTATCCACTTCATCATGAACGGTTAGCCACCCTTCTTTCCAGTCAATCCATGCCTGCTGATCTTTATTTCGAATCATTCGATCGGTTTGCATATACGGCGTGACGCTACAACCGTCACGCCACGCGATATGCCAGTCAAGGAGCGCTTTGTCCGTCCAATAGCGCACCCTTTTTCGACCTAGTTCTGTTTCTACTAATTGCTCGTTTACGAATTTAACGTCTTGCCACTCATATTGTTCCTTGAGCCGATCCAACAATTCCATGAGAGCTCTCCTTTATTTAGACTCAATGCGAACAGGTATATAAAGGATTTGACCTTCCTCTACTTGCTCTCCTTGCAAGCGATTCATTCTTACAAGTTGACTTGTGCTAATTTCATACCTATCAGCAATCGTGTCTAAAGATTCATTTTCTTGAATGATGCACATTTTCCACTTTGAGAATCTTTCTTCGCCTTTTGAAAGCATTTTTGTTAAGTACAGTGCATTTTCTTCTCTAGCTGATAATGGCTTTGAATCTTCTACTTCAGCGTCCTCTTCACCTTTCGCTTCGGCAGCTGGTGCCGTTGCCATTTCCTTTAAAGGAGCTAAATTGATTTTTGTTTCAGGTGGAGCTGGCGGAGCTTCTCTTACTTCCTCCACTACTTCCTCTTCCACTTCGACTTCTTCTACCTCTTGTTGTTCTGCTCTTACTTCCTCAAGTTCCTCTGTTTCTACAGAGTCATCATACTGATCATCATATCGAGATTCATTTGTTGTCAATGCAGGTTCCTCCTGTTCTTGCTGTGGTAATCTTGTTGTAGGAGCTTCGGCCACTGGTTCTTTCTCCACGACTGGTTGTTGTTTTTCAGGCTCATATACTGGTCGTTGATAAGCTGGCGGTTGCTGCGGTACTGCTCCAAAAGGGTGCTGGTATTGATCAAACGGTCGTGGTGTGCGTGCCGCTGTTGGTGCTGGTGTTGGTGGCACCGCTGTAGGTGGCGCTACTCGTTCCTGAACCGGTTGTTCCAACTCAGGACGTTTTCTAGCTTCAAATGAAAACGCAGTAGGAACTGCTTCAAGCTCTGGCGCCTCTTCTAGCTGAGGTGCAGCTTCTACTCGTGGAGTTTCTTCTTGTTTTGGAGCTTTTTCGTCACGTTTTTCTGTTTGACCCAATTGCTGCGTCATTCCACTAATGCTAATATCAGCCGTAAGTTGGATGCAACTTTTTTCCGGAAGATCATAATCAAATGATTCCACTTGAACATAAACATCATCTAAGTTTTGAATGCGACTGATCGGTATCGTTACATCAATAGGAAAGAAATGTTTAATTTCTCCAGTACCGTCTGATGTTACGGTTACATCTCCTGCTGAACGGAAAGATACTTGTTCTTGTAGGGAAGTTTCTGCATCAACTGCTGAATCACTGTTGGAAGAACGATATTCTCCAACGAGACGTAAGCCACCCTTAATATAGACATGATGATCTTTTTCTTCTATAACAATTTCAGGTTCAAGCGACATGCCTAGAATTTCTTCTACCTCTTGACTTCTATTTAACCAAACCGATTCCTCAATTGAAAATGATAACTTTGACGGGTGTTCTTGTGTCACGTTGCATTCCTCCTCAATATAATCTCTAACTTCTGCTACGGTCATAGTCAGTACAATATCACTCTATGACAAGTTCTCAGGCAATATGCTAGTAAATCTAAGAAACTCATCAGTTTTTTACTCAACTTATTTTTATATCCCTACTAAAATAGATATGCTTGGATCTCTTTAACATTCATAGAGTTCATTTATTTATAGAGTTATTCAAGCAATGAAAAAAGCCTGTTACGAGTGTTAGTCTCGTAACAGGCTTTCGTTTTAAATTATAGTCTTCTCATACTTTGTTGTTCTTTCTAGCCATGTTCGTTTCATTACGCTCCAGTCACTCGCTTTCCGCGGGGAGGTGTCGAGCCTCCACGGCTTTGCCTGTGGTGTCTCGACCCTACCTCTTTTTCCCGCAGGAGTCGAGTGACTTCCGCTTCATTTCACTATGAGAAAAAACATATATTGCAACGATCAAAACTAAACAACCTTATTTCAACTTCGAAAATGCAATTTCTGCTGCTGCAATGGTTTTATCAATGTCTGCTTCCGTATGCTTTGTTGATAAGAACATTCCTTCAAATTGCGATGGTGGTAATGAAATGCCTTGGTTTAACATTTCTTGGAAGTACCGAGTGAAGAAATCTAGATTTGCTGTTGATGCTTTTTCGAAATTCACTACTTTTTCATCTGTGAAGAAAAAGCCAACCATAGATCCAGCACGGTTAATGGAATGTGGAATCTCGTATTTTTTTGCAGCTTCCGATAAGCCATGAGCAAGACGCTCAGCTAAAGCTTCAAATTGATCATAGTTTTCCGGTGTTAACTGCGATAATGTTTCATAACCGGCTGTCATAGCGAGCGGATTACCAGAAAGAGTTCCTGCTTGATAGATTGGTCCTGCTGGAGCAATCTGTTCCATAATCTCGCGCTTACCTCCGTATGCCCCTACTGGTAAGCCTCCACCAATTACTTTTCCTAAACAAGTCAAATCTGGTGTAACACCTAATTTACCTTGAGCACAGTTGTACCCAACGCGGAAGCCAGTCATGACTTCATCAAAAATAAGTAGAGTTCCATTTTCCTCTGTTAACGTTCTTAACTCTTCTAGGAAACCAGGTTCAGGCGGCACAACACCCATGTTACCAGCTACAGGTTCTACAATGACTCCAGCCAGGTCATCACCAAAGTTCTCAAATGCATAACGAACACTTTCGATATCATTATAAGGAACCGTTAATGTATTTTGAGCGACAGACTCTGGTACTCCTGGGCTATCAGGTAAACCTAACGTGGCCACACCTGATCCAGCTTTAATGAGTAACGAGTCTCCATGTCCGTGGTAACAACCAACGAATTTCAAAATCTTATTACGACCTGTGTATCCTCTTGCCAATCGAAGTGCACTCATGGTTGCTTCAGTTCCTGAGTTCACCATTCGCACAACTTCAATTGAAGGCACACGTTCGATGACTAGTTCTGCTAGTTTTGTTTCTAGCTCACTTGGAGCACCAAAGCTTGTTCCTTTTTCTACTGCTTCTTTCAGAGCTGCCACGACTTGCTCATCTGCATGACCTAAAATGAGTGGCCCCCATGATAACACATAATCTATGTATTCATTTCCATCAATATCGTAGATCCTTGAGCCTTGTCCACGCTCCATGAAGACAGGATCCATTTTCACTGATTTAAAGGCACGTACAGGACTGTTTACTCCACCTGGCATTACGGGTTTCGCTTTTGCGAAAGCTTCTTGAGATTTCGTATATGAACGCATGTATGGTCCCCTTCCTTACTTGTTTTCTTGTAACCAACGAACAACATCTTTAGCATGATACGTTAAAATTAAATCTGCACCAGCACGCTTCATGCTCGTTAATTTTTCTAGTACAACCTCTTTTTCATTAATCCAACCGTTTTGACTTGCCGCTTTCACCATTGAATATTCGCCACTTACATTATAAGCAACGATCGGAAAACCAGAAAAGTCCTTTACTTCTCTAATCACATCTAAATAAGAAAGAGCTGGCTTTACAATAAGGAAATCTGCGCCTTCTTCCATATCTGACTCCGCCTCACGTAAAGCTTCTAGACGATTAGCTGGATCCATTTGATAGGTTTTACGGTCACCGAATTTCGGTGAGCTGTGCGCTGCATCACGGAACGGACCGTAAAAGGCAGAAGCGAATTTCACTGCATATGACATAATTGGAACATCAATAAAACCTGCTTCATCTAAGCCGTGACGAATTGCCGCTACAAAGCCGTCCATCATATTAGAAGGAGCAATAATATCTGCACCAGCCTCCGCTTGAGACACAGCTGTTTTTGCTAATAAATTTAACGTTCGGTCATTGAGAACTTTCCCTTCTTCAATCACACCACAATGGCCATGGTCAGTGAATTGACAAAGACATGTATCAGCGATAACCGTTAAATCTGGCTGATTTGCTTTAATTTGACGAATCGCTTTTTGAACGATGCCATTAACATGAAACGCTGAAGAACCAATGTCATCCTTTCCACTTGGAACACCGAATACGATAATTGCAGGAATTCCAAGTGAAGCTACTTCATTCACTTCTGCATCAAGTAAATCCAATGATAAATGATAAACATTTGGCATTGAAGGTACTTCATTTTTTACATTAGTCCCTTCAACGACAAAGATCGGATAAATAAGGTCTTCTGGATGAAGATGCGTTTCTCGAACCATGCTGCGAATGCTTGCTGTACCTCGAAGGCGGCGGTGACGACGAAATTGTAAATCTTTCATGAATGATTCTCCTTTGTATCAGCGATAATTTCTTCAACTAAGTGGTCAATCGTGTATGTAGTAGGCATAACATCAACCGTCAAGCCATAGTCTTGCACTGTTTTTGCCGCAATCGGGCCAATACAGGCAATCTTTGCTTGAATCTGAATGTTTGCTTGTCTAATAATTTGCATAAAATGATGAACGGTCGATGAACTCGTAAATGTTATGTAGTCGATTGAATGATTAAGAACTTGTTCTAACTGATTAGCTGCTTCTGGAACAACGGTTTTGTACACCGTTACATCGTCAACTTGTGCTCCGATCCTCGACAGTTGCTGAACGAGGATGTCTCTACCAAGGTTTCCTCTAGCAATAAGCACACGCTCATTGTTCCTAATTTGCCCTTTTAATTCTTCAATTAGACCTTCAGCAACAAATTCGTCGGGGCATAAGTCAGCCTGTAAGTGATATTTTGCTAGTGTTCGTTCTGTTTTTTGGCCAACGACGGCTATTTTCAGATGCTTTGGAAGCTTCCATGTTTGCTGAAGTAATTCATATTGTTCCATGAAAAAACGAACTCCATTTGAGCTTGTGAAAATAAGCCATTGGTAGTCGTTAATCGTATGTATGGCTGTTTTTATTTCAGGTGTTTGAAGTGACTGAAAAGCAATAAGCGGAACTTCAATGGTGGTTCCGCCTTTTGCTTCAACTAACTTCGTTAAATCTTGAGCTTGTTCTTTTGCTCGAGTAACTAGAATTATTTTACTAGCTAAAGGACGATCGGTCATCCTTGATCCAGCTCTTTTTTTACTTTATCTAGTATTTCCTTTGCTCCTTGGTCCAGTAAAAGTTGTGACGCTCTTTCTCCTAAATCAACTGGATCTGATCCTTTTACTGTTTCCTTGATTAACACTTTACCGTCTGGTGACCCGACTAGAGCTGTTAACTCAATTTCATTTTCAAGCGTAACTGTCGCGTACCCAGCAATCGGTACTTGGCAGCCACCTTCCATGCGATTTAAGAACGTACGCTCCGCTGTTACAGTACGTGCAGTTGCATCATCATTTAAATGTTGAAGTAGATCAACTAATTCTTCATCATCTGCACGGCATTCAAGTCCAAGTGCACCTTGACCAACAGCTGGTACGCACATTTCTGGATCTAAGTATTCTGTGACAAGATCGTCTGGAAACCCTAAACGACGAATTCCAGCTACCGCTAAAATAATGGCGTCAAAACCTTCTTCTTTAAGCTTGCGTAGTCTAGTTTCAACATTTCCACGAATCCATTTCACTTCTAGATCTGGACGTTCAGCTAAAATTTGAGCAGATCGACGTAAGCTACTTGTTCCAATAACCGAACCTGCAGGTAGATCAGCAAGTTTAACATGATTGTTTGAAATAAGCGCATCTCTTGGGTCTTCACGTTCCGTAATTGCCGCTAACGTAAACTCTTTCTGTAAAACAGAAGGTACATCTTTCATGCTATGAACCGCTAAATCAATTTCACCATCTATTAGAGCTTGCTCAATCTCTTTAACAAACAAGCCTTTTCCCCCAACTTTTGAAAGAGTTACATCGAGAATTTTATCTCCTTTTGTAACGATTTTCTTTACTTCAAATTCATAAGGAAGACCTGTTTTCTTTAGTTGTTCAATTACCCAGTCCGTTTGAACGAGGGCAAGGTTACTTTTTCTTGAGCCAATCACAATTTTGCGCATAACTTCCTCCAATTACTACTCTTTTGTTCATTATAATGTTTTTTCGTCTTTAATACCAAATGTGAAAAGATGAATACTGTCCTGATAAGAAATAGTTGATTAATAAAATTAAAAAGCCTGCAATTCCAAGCAAAGCCATGTTATAGCCTCTAGCCATTTTAACAACTCTTTGATAAATATAGTATGCATAGATTCCTAATACAACTAAAGAGCTTATCACTTTCGTATCAAAAAATGGAACATAATTTAGCTGGCTATGAGCCCAAATAAATCCGAGAATGAGCCTATTAATAGAAAAGGCCAGGCAATCATTACCGCTCCAAAGGATAGTGAATCCAATTTAGATAGCGCCCCAAAACGTAATAATCGTTTTCCCCACAGCTTTCTTTTTAACATTTGATGTTGGATAAAATACATAATTTGACATGCAAATGATAACGTAAAAGCCGCATATGAAAGCAGGATAAAAGAAATGTGAATGATGAGGAGCTCTGACGCTAATAAAGAAGAGAGTGATTCAGGTACATCACCATCCGGGGTAAACAGGCTAAAAGCATCATACTAAACCCAATTAGATTCGTGAATAACACTAGGAAATCAACTCGAAAAAACCAGTTAATAGCTAATGATAACGTAACCACTAACCAGGCATAAAAAAAGAGGCCCTCAAATGGTGTTAACAGAGGCAAGCGCTCAAGTTCAGATGCTCTTATAATAAAGAAAACGGTTTGTAATACCCAAACAATAGAAAGCAACCAGAAGGCCATACGATTGACCTTCCGGTTGTTTTGTAAGAAATCAATAAAATAACCAAGTAAACTGATACTATAAAGAATGATTGTAATAGGATAAATCCAATTCATTCAAACGTCCCTTCTTTCTTAAGAACGGACAACCGCTTCACGTTGTCTAGGTGCTTTCACAAACTCTTGCTTTTTCGATTCCCACTCTTTTTCTGCCTCTGCAACTCGAACTTGATTTTCTTGTACCGCTAGTTCATCTTCTAAAGCAAAGATTTTAGTGAAGAGTTCAAGAGTCGCATCTGCATCGGGTTCCCCAGCAAGTTCTTTCACTTTTGTAACTGGATCTCGTAAAAGTTGATTCACGATACTTTTTGTATGTTTGTTGATCAATTTTCTTTCACGATCCGTTAAGTTCGGTAGTTTACGTTCAAGGCTTTCCATTGTTTCAGCTTGAACTGCTAATGCTTTCGTCCTTAACGCTGTGATAATCGGTACTACTCCTAACGTATTTAACCATTGCTTAAATTCATCAATTTCTGCTTCTACCATAATCTCAATCTTCTCAGCTTCACGTTTACGTTCTGCTAAGTTTGCTTCAACTATGTTTTGTAAATCATCAATGTCATATAAATAAACATCATCAAATTCAGCTATCGCTGGATCTAAATCACGTGGTACGGCAATATCAACCATAAACAACGGACGACCTTTACGCTTTTTCAACGTTCCTGCAAGCATTTCCTTTGTCACAACGAAATCGCGTGCTCCTGTTGAACTGATTAGTACATCAGCCTCTGCTAATGTACGCTGCAATTCTTCAAGTGGTCTCGCTTGTCCGAGAAAACGAGCTGCTAGTTCAACCGCTTTTGCTTCCGTACGGTTAATCACTGTAATTTGCTTCGCACCATTTGCATGTAGGTGCTTCGCTGTTAACTCACTCATCTTTCCAGCGCCGAGAATAACGACATGTTTACCAGTGAAATCATTAAAGATGTTTTTTCCAAGTTCTACTGCAGCGTAACTAACTGATACAGCATGCGAACCAATTTCCGTTCCTGTATGAGCTTTTTTCGCAAGTGTAACAGCTTGTTTAAATAATTGATTAAAGATCGTACCAGTTGCTCCGTGCTCTTGTGCAAGTAAGAAGCTTTCTTTCACTTGACCTAAAATTTGTGTTTCCCCAAGAATCATCGAATCAAGTCCACAGGAAACTCTAAATAAATGCTCGATTGCATGGTGATCTTCACGAATGTCCAAATAAGCTATGAACTCTTCTTTAGGAAGGTCAAACCACTCCGCTAAGAAAGTCTTTGTGAAATGACGTCCAGTATGCAACTGATCGGCAACTACATAGACTTCTGTGCGATTACAGGTCGATACAATCGTACATTCAAGAATGCTTTTCATATTTCGCAATTTTAATAGTGCGTTTGGAAGTTCGGCTTCTTGGAATGCAAACTTCTCTCTCATCTCGACAGGAGCTGTTTTATAGTTAAATCCGACAACAAGAATATGCATCCTGACGTTCACCCCCAAATATATTTTCCGTACGTTTTTATCTATGTCATCAATTTATTTATTCGTTAATAAGTCTTATACTGGACTTTCCTCAACCAGTATAACATAGCTACATTATAACATGTCTAATCTAGCGTACCAAAAAAAATTGTGAACAGATCATGAAGCTATGCTATCATGATCTTATTGTTAAATCAATTTGGATATACCGGCAATTGCTTCCTTCTTATATCGTAACCAGTTATTGTGATTAATATAAAAAAAGATAGGAGGATCAAATGAAAACACAACGTATTTTCCCAGGTGTCCTTTTAATCGGGGTTGGTTGTTATTATTTGCTTCAGCAATTTTCTCTTCCTTATCACAAACAACTCTTAAGTTGGCCCTCTTTGTTATTTGTTATAGGCCTTGCTTTTTTGCTTCAAGCTCATTTTGGCCGAGAGCATTCGATGATTTTCCCTGGTGTTTTGTTAACAGGGCTTGCTATTCATTTTCATCTTGATGTGATCGTTGACTGGTGGCCTAGCCATTGGGGAATTTATACCCTTATTGTTGGATTAGCGTTTTTATTTTCTTATTTTAAAAATAGAAAGGATGGCTTTGTACCAGCCATTGTTTTGTTAACGTTATCTTTAATGAGCTTTACAACTATCAATCCGATCCACTGGCTTGTAGAAGGGTTTTCCTTTATCCAGCACCTATGGCCGATCTTTCTCATTGTGGTTGGAATATTTTTGATTTTGAGGAAAAAATAAAATCTAAACGTATCCGTTTCATTGCGCTACAGGCACTTGCTTTCCGCGGGGAGAAAGGTAAGCCCCCACGACTTCGTCTGTGTGGTCTTTCCTTTTCCTCTTTTCCCGCAGGAGTCAAGTGCTTTCCGCTCCATTTCACTGGTTCATAGTTTAAACGAATACAAAAAAAGCGCATTTGGATTACTAAATCCAATGCGCTTTTTTCTTATAGAGATGCGTAATATAGAATCGTTTTCCATACTTGCTCTTTTCCTTGTGCTGTTTCGGAAGAGAAAAGCAATAACGGATCTGTTTCTATCATTTGTAAATCTTTCTTAATCACGCTTAAATGCTTTTGCCATTTGCCTTTTGGAATCTTGTCACTCTTTGTTGCAATGACAATGACAGGAATCTCAAAATGCTTAAGCCAGCTATACATCGCTTTGTCGTCTGAAGAAGGGGCATGTCTTACATCTACAAGTTGAACAACAGCTTTCAGTTGATCACGGTCTTGTAAGTATGTTTCAATCATTCTTCCCCAAGCTTCTCGTTCTGGTTTTGGTGCTTTAGCAAACCCGTATCCAGGTACATCTACAAAATAAATCATTTCATTGATTTCGTAAAAATTTAGTGTTTGTGTTTTACCTGGACGTTGTGACGTTCTTGCTAAAGCTTTGCGGTTAATCATTTTATTAATGAAAGATGATTTCCCTACATTGGATCGTCCTGATAATGCAATTTCCGGAAGATGTGATGTCGGATATTGCTCTTTTTTCACGGCAACATGTGCTAATTCGGCTTTTGTAACTTTCATTCTTTACTCCCCTAACGCGTTCTTGAGAACTTCATCTAAATGAGAGACAGGAATGAATGTTAAGTCATTTCGCACACTTTCAGGCACATCCTCTAGATCTTTCTCATTGTCTTTTGGCATGATAATCGTTGTTAATCCCGCTCGATGAGCACTCATTGATTTTTCTTTTAAGCCACCAATTGGTAGGACACGGCCACGAAGTGTGATTTCACCTGTCATTCCAACTTCCTTTTTCACCTTTCTACCTGTTAGTGCAGACACTAACGCAGTAGCCATTGTAATTCCGGCTGATGGTCCATCTTTTGGTGTTGCTCCCTCTGGAACGTGAATATGAATGTCTAGCTTTTCATTAAAAGCAGGGTCAATATTTAACTCTTCTGAACGAGAGCGAATGTAACTAAAAGCAGCTTGCGCAGACTCTTTCATTACGTCTCCTAATTTCCCTGTTAACGTTAGCTTTCCTTTTCCTGGAGCAACAGATACTTCAATTGAAAGGGTGTCTCCTCCTACTGTTGTATAAGCTAAACCAGTAGCAGCACCGACTTGATCCTCAATTTCAGCTAAACCATAACGGAACCTTGGTTTACCAAGCATTTCCTCAACTGTTTTGGCTGTAAGGATAACTTTCTTTTTCTCATTTGATACGATCATTTTAGCCGCTTTACGGCAAAGCGTAGCCATTTGACGTTCTAAATTACGAACCCCAGCTTCTCGTGTGTAATAACGCACCACTTTTTGAAGAGCGTCATCCTTCACTTGAAGCATTCCTTTAGTTAAACCATGATCTTTCATTTGTTTAGGAACAAGATAGTTTTTCGCAATCTGAATCTTCTCTTCTTCCGTATAACCAGCAATCGAGATGATTTCCATTCTGTCTAACAATGGACCAGGAATCGTACCGATATTATTAGCCGTCGTTACAAACATGACTTTAGAAAGATCATATGGTTCTTCGATAAAATGATCACTGAATGTATTGTTTTGTTCAGGATCCAATACTTCTAGCAAGGCTGCAGAAGGATCTCCTCTGAAATCATGAGCCATCTTGTCAATCTCATCTAAAAGGAAAACAGGATTGATAGATCCACTCTTTTTCATCCCTTGGATAATTCGACCTGGCATCGCTCCTACATACGTACGTCTGTGTCCGCGAATTTCCGCCTCGTCTCGAACTCCACCAAGTGAGATTCGAACAAATTTCCGATTAAGTGAACGAGCAATCGAGCGAGCAAGAGATGTTTTACCAACCCCCGGAGGTCCAGCTAAACAAAGGATCGGTCCTTTTAATTCTCTTGTTAATTGTTGAACAGCTAGGTATTCTAACACACGCTCTTTCACTTTTTCTAACCCGTAATGATCTTCATTTAAAATTTCCTCTGCCCTGATTACATCAAGCTGATCTTCTGTTTCAAAAGACCACGGCAATTGAATGAGCCAGTCAAGGTAGTTTCGTAGCACGGAGCTTTCAGCCGAATTTGCTGGCATTTTTTCGTAACGATCTAATTCTTTTAACGCTTTTTCCTTAATAGAATCAGGCATGTCCGACTGTTCTATTTTCTCACGTAAGGTCGTTACTTCACCAGAACGCCCTTCTTTGTCGCCAAGTTCTTTTTGAATGGCTTTCATCTGTTCACGCAAGTAATATTCCTTTTGCGTTTTTTCCATCGACTTCTTCACACGCTGCCCAATTTTCTTTTCAAGTCCAAGAACTTCTTGTTCATTATTTAAAATCTCGATTAGCTTTACTAAGCGATCTTTAACAGAGCTGATTTCAAGTAGTTCTTGCTTCTGAGCAAGCTTGAGCGGAAGATTCGCTGCCACTACATCTGCAAAATGACCAGGTTCTGCAATGTCACGAGCTGATGCTAATGTTTCAGCTGAGATCTTCTTAGAAACTTTTGTGTATTGTTCAAACATGGTCATGAGGTTGCGCATAAGAGCTTGATTCTCTGTTGTTAAAAACGCATCCTCTTGCTCGATCATTTCTGCATCGACCTGTAAATACTCTTCTAGTTGAACGAATTCATTAATTCGTGCACGTTGCAGTCCTTCGACGTGAATTCTTACCGTACCATTCGGGAGCTTTAGTAAGTTTTTCACTTTTGCTAGTGTTCCAACATGATAAATCTCTTCTTCGGTAGGATCATCTATCGAAATTTCTTTTTGAGTTGCGAGTAAAATTTGATGGTCCGTCTCCATCACCTGTTCTAACGCCTGCACGGATTTAGGTCTTCCTACATCTAAATGTAACACCATTGAAGGAAAAACGAGTAATCCGCGTAACGGCAGAAGCGGAATTTGTCGTCTATCGTTTGTATCGACCATCCGCATACACCTCCATACATCCAATTTCCGAATCTAACTCACACTTAGATTCTCATTTGGTGACTTTGCTTATGATTCATCTTTTTCAATTTTATCTTATCACCATTATGTTTGTCTAATTTTAAACAGGTGCGATGGATGTGTTTAGCTCTGTACTTGCTGGGATAATTTCTTTTTCTTCCTGCTCAATCGCAAGTGCAAGCACTTCATCTAAATGTTCGACAGACACCACTTCAACACCAGTAACTGTTTGAAGTAAAGCTTGTTCGTTTTCTTTTGGAATAATAACAGTTGTAGCACCAGCTAACTTAGCTGCCTCAACTTTGGCAACGACCCCACCGATTGGCTTAACCTTACCATGAATACCAAGTTCTCCAGTCATCGCAATCGTATTTTTTACTTTTTCTCCACGAATAGCAGAGTAAATTCCTGTTGCGATCGCAATCCCAGCTGATGGCCCATCTACTGGTCCTCCGCCTGGAAAGTTGACATGTATGTCGTAATCCAATGTTGGAATTCCCATTCTTCTAAGTACTGTTACAACATTTTCTACAGAGCCTTTTGCCATACTTTTTCTTCGAATGGAACGACTTTGATTTCCTGTACTTTCTTCTTCGGCGATTCCTGTGATGTTCACTGTACCTTTGCCTTTGTTTTCAATTACATTTACTTCTATTTCCAGAAGCGCTCCTAAATTAGGTCCAAATACAGCTAATCCGTTTACTAACCCCACAGCTGAATCATGATGAATCTTTCTTTCAGGTCTTGGCGTAATTTGACTTGCATGAAGAACCCATTCAACATCAGCTAGTGTAATTTCCTCACGACTTTCGGCCGTCGCAATTCCAGCTGCGATTTGAACAATATTAACCGCTTCACGACCATTTGTCGCGTATTTAGCAATTTGCTCAATTGCCCCAGCTTCACAGTTGAAATTAATCTTATCTGCTGCTTTTTCAGCGATTTGGATGATTTCTTTTGGTTTCAGTGCTCTAAAATAAACTTCTAAGCAACGTGAGCGTATGGCCGGGGGTAATTCATCAGGTGTTCTCGTTGTTGCACCAATTAATCTAAAATCGGCTGGTAATCCCTTTTGAAAAATCTCATGAATATGACGAGGAATTTGCTGATTTTCTTCGCTGTAATACGCACTTTCTAAAAAGACTTTACGGTCCTCAAGAACCTTTAAAAGTTTGTTCAATTGAATCGAATGTAATTCTCCAATTTCATCAATAAATAAAACTCCGCCATGGGCTTTCGTAACAGCACCGTGTTTTGGTTGCGGAATACCAGCTTGTCCCATCGCACCTGCTCCTTGATAAATTGGATCATGAACAGAGCCGATTAATGGATCTGCAATTCCTCTTTCATCAAAACGAGCAGTCGTTCCATCTAACTCAACAAAAACAGCTGTTTGTGAGAAAGGAGAGTTTGAATTTTTTTTCGCTTCTTCTAACACAAGACGAGCAGCAGCCGTTTTACCGACACCTGGTGGTCCGTAAACAATGACATGTTGTGGATTCGGGCCACATAAAGCAGCTCTAAGTGAACGAATTCCTTCTTCTTGACCAACAATGTCATCAAAACTAATTGGTCGCACTTTCTCAGAAAGTGGTTCACTTAATGAAATGGCTCTCATTTTTCGAAGTTCATCCATTTCCTTTCTTGATTCACGGTCAATTGAGACCTTTTGATTACGCTGACTTTTTAATAAGTTCCAAAAATAGACACCAATGATAACACCAAAGAAAAGTTGTACCACTAGTGCAATTCCAGTCCAATTCATAATGAAACCTCCCTGATGTAGTCGTTTGTTTCTTTTAGTATGACCGGGAAAAACAACACTAATCAAAGAAAGTTTTGAGAATGATTGGTGAAAAAAAACAGGAATATTTTCAACTATATAGGAAAAGGGGTTACCCCAAAAGTCTTAGACTAATAGGATAACCCCTGTTGATTGTTATGCACTTTCCTTTGGTTCTGTTTTGGATAATGACATTTCTTCCCCATCCGCTGTTAGCAATGTAGGTGCTTCATTGTCCGTAACACACTTGTCATGAATCACACATTTGACGATGTCCTCACGTGAAGGCAAGTCAAACATCACGTCAAGCATAAGAGTTTCAATGATTGAACGTAAACCACGAGCACCCGTTTTCCGCTCAATTGCTTTGTTGGCAATTTCACGAAGAGCTTCTTCTGTAAACTCAAGTTCAACATCATCTAACTCTAATAATTTTTTATATTGCTTCACTAAAGCATTTTTCGGAGCTGTTAAAATTTCAACTAATGCATCCACGTCTAATGGCTCTAAGCTCGAAATAACTGGTAGACGACCGATAAACTCTGGAATTAAACCGAAACGAAGTAAATCCTCTGGTAAAACTTTACCTAAGTATTCACCTGGCTTCAAATCATCTTGTTTCACATCAGATCCAAATCCAATTACTTTTTTACCTAAGCGACGCTTGATAATTTGTTCAATCCCGTCAAACGCACCACCACAAATAAATAGAACATTTGTCGTGTCAATTTGAATGAACTCTTGATGAGGATGTTTACGTCCACCTTGTGGAGGTACACTTGCACTCGTACCTTCTAAAATTTTAAGTAAGGCTTGCTGTACACCTTCACCAGATACATCACGTGTAATAGACGGATTCTCAGATTTACGAGCAACCTTATCAATCTCATCAATATAAATAATGCCTTTTTCTGCTTTTTCAACATCGTAATCAGCAGCTTGAATCAGTTTTAATAGAATGTTCTCAACATCTTCCCCAACATAACCAGCTTCCGTTAGTGATGTAGCATCTGCAATCGCAAACGGTACATTTAAAATACGAGCTAGAGTTTGAGCAAGTAATGTTTTACCACTACCTGTTGGTCCTATCATACAAATATTACTTTTCGCTAATTCAACTTCATCAGAACGTGACAATGAATTAATACGCTTATAGTGATTGTAAACGGCAACAGATAATGATTTCTTCGCGCGTTCCTGTCCAATGACATAATCATCAAGAATCTGTCTGATCTCGCTTGGCTTTGGAACCTCTTGAAATTCAACTTCTTCTTCTGTTCCTAGCTCTTCCTCAACGATTTCTGTGCAAAGTTCAATACACTCATCACATATATACACGCCTGGTCCAGCTACTAACTTGCGAACTTGGTCTTGTGTTTTTCCGCAAAAAGAACATTTAAGTTGTCCTTTTTCTTCATTAAATTTGAACATTTATCTTCACCTCTTTAGAAAATATTGTACCATCCTCATGCGGCCTACTTTTTTAATGAATGGACACGATAATACAATAACAGTACTTTTCTTGTTTTCTTCATGTATTATAAAAGAAAACGTCCTTATGTTCCGTTATTGTATCACACAAGCTGACTAAACCCCTAAAGATAACCCTTTTCATTCTTCAAGCAATAGATGATATATATACCCTCCACGCTTTGCGATCACGAAAGATCCTATGTAAATCTTTGACTCGTCCTAGAAGACAATCATTCCTAGATTACTTCATTTTATGTATGGATTGATTATACATTCAAGATTCATGAAGAAAAATCCTTTTTATTAAGGAAAATTCATTTTTATTAAGCTTATGTTGTATCCATTCTCTTTATTAAGCTTGTTCAATATATTCAAACTCCATACATGACCAAACTACATGAGTATGGAAAAACAAGGCACGAAATTTCGCGCCTTGTCTACATGTTCATCTACAAAATCTATTTATTTATTATGCAGTTTTACTGTTATCGACAAGGAATTCGACAGCTTTCTGGATTTTCAGATCACCTTTAAGGTTTTCTAGGCCACCTTGAGCAGCAAAAATATTTTTAATTTCTTCAGCTGAACGTTGGTACATCTCAGCCATTTTTGCAATTTCCTTATCAACATCTTCATCAGAAGCTTCAAGATTTTCAGCAATTGCAATTGCTTCAAGAGTTAAGTTAACACGTACGCGTTTCTCAGCATCAACTTTGAACTGCTCACGCATTGCTTCTTCATCTTGTCCAGAGAATTGGAAGTAAAGTTCAAGATTCATACCTTGAGACTGTAAACGTTGCTCAAATTCTTGTAGCATACGATCTACTTCTGTGTTAACCATTGCTTCTGGGATATCAATTTTAGCATTTTCAGCCGCTTTTTCTACTAGAGTATCACGAACTGCATGCTCAGCTTGGTGCTCTTTATCTTTTGTAAGCTTGTCTTTTAATTGAGTTTTTAGTTCTTCTAACGTTTCTACTTCTTCGTTAGCATCTTTTGCGAATTCATCATCAAGAGCTGGTAATTCTTTACGCTTGATATCATGAAGCTTCACTTTGAATGTAGCAGGCTTACCAGCTAAATTCTCAGCGTGATACTCTTCAGGGAATGATACTTCGATGTCTTTTTCTTCGCCAGCTTTAAGACCAACCATTTGCTCTTCAAAGCCAGGATGAATTGACCAGAACCGATTTCTAATGAATAGTTCTCAGCTTGTCCGCCTTCGAATGCTTCGCCATCAACGAAACCTTCGAAATCAAATACAGCTGTATCACCATTTTCAATTGCTCCGTCTTCAACAACAACAAGTTCAGCTTGACGCTCTTGTAATTGCTTAAGTTCTGCTTCAACATCTTCGTCTGTTACTGTTGTATCTTGAGCTTCAACTTCAAGACCTTTGTACTCGCCTAGTTCTACTTCAGGTTTTACAACGACTTTAGCTGTGAATACTAAAGTTGTTCCTTTTGCCATTGTTTCAATGTCAATTTCAGGACGATCTACAGGCTCAATTCCTGTTTCCGTTACAGCAGCAGCGTAAGCTTCTGGTAATAGAATATCTAGAGCGTCTTGGTAAAGAGACTCAACACCATATTGCTTTTCGAAAAGTGAACGAGGAACTTTCCCTTTACGGAATCCTGGTACATTCACCTTTTTTGATACTTTTTTAAATGCTTGATCTAGCGCTGCATCTACTTTTTCAGCTTCTACATCAATTGTAAGTACGCCTTCGTTACCTTCTAACTTTTCCCATTTTGCAGTCATTTACTTTCCCTCCAACTATACACATCATCGTTTCCGAACGATAGATTTCTTCTATTATCTTTGACAACCACTCTAGTATACCATAACGTTGTTTCATTTCAAATAGTACTATTTCCAACATTCTATCAGCTTGTAAAATCTGTTGTATCTATTTGATAAGTAAGTGCTTCTAGCTCTTTCACTTCTTCTACCTTTTCCAAAAATAACTCTAATTGATCATGATTGCTTTCTTGTAACCTTTCAATGCCATCTTCTAAGCCCATTCTAATAACAGCGCAATAGTGAAAGACATCCGCCCAGAACTTTTCATCTAAAGGTTCTGGTATAAAAGGATACAATGCCCACATATAAGTGGTCATCACTTGTTTAGCAATATCATATAAAAGCGGGTCAACATGTTCTAATTCATCACTTAAATAATCTAGTATTTTATCTTGAAAATCATGTTGGTAAATAGTTCCTAGCTGTTTAGGAACCACTTTCATCTTTCTACCTTGTTTTTCTATATGTATTACTTCTTCGCAATCTTTTTCATATAACGCATGTAAGGCCATACTTTGCAGAACATAATCTTGATTTGGTTTATGTAAGAAATCTACTAGAGCCTTCGTTGCTTCAGAATTGGTTATTTCTTTTAATTGCTGAATGGCTTTTGATTGAAGCGCTAACGAACTTGATTCAAGCATCGTCATTAATTCAGACGGAATCGGATCATCCAATGAATCAAATGGCTGATTCCACTCTGTATCTCCTACCATTTGCCGACTAAAATGTAACAATTGATAAAAAGATTCAGCGTAATGAGCTGGGAAATTCCCTTCCGATAAAACGGCATCGAGAATGTTAACGACCTCTTGATATTTTCCTAATTGAACGAGTAAAGATATATGTACTTGCAAATTTTCATAGTAATCGCCAATGTCTCCGCGTAACAAGCTGTCAGTATGCTCTACTGCTTCCTCTAGTCTTCCAAGTTCGACCAAGCTTAACATTTTACCAAAGAGAATTTGTGAATTGTCTGGTTCATGCTCTTCAGCTGATAGAAAAAATTGATAAGCTGACTTCCCATCTTTTTCTTTTAGAGCATCCATTCCCTTTTCGATTAAACGCTTAACAAGGCCGGGGTATAAAATAATATTTTCATTTTTTGCATTTTTACGTTTATCCACCAGAACTCGCTCCACTCTTCTTTAGAGTATTTATGCGTGCGTTCAAAAAGTGGTGACAAGCTCTTCTTGCAAGTGATAGACTTTTTGAACATTCTTATTCTCATAAGTTTATCAGTAACCAACAACCATTACAATCATTCATTCAGAAGGGAAAAGGTCACTGTCACGAGATGGAACATATAATCCCCTCATAACAATGACCTTTTATTGATATCGTCTTTGCACTAAACTAAATCTTTCGCTCTGCTAGCCTCTGCTCTGCTCATAAAAAAGAACGATTACCCTTTTTGCAGGGTCTCATAGCTTTCAATTTCTTTTTCGTATTTAAGCGTTAAACCAATCTCATCCCAACCGTTTAAAAGCATTTCTTTCCAATATGGATCAATCGCAAAAGTTGCTTCAAAGTTTTCGCCAGTTAGAATTTGATTTTCTAAATCTACTGTGAGCTCATATGTTTCATTCGCCCCATTTTTTAGTAGTTGATACACTTTTTTCTCATCCAAGCGGATCGGAAGCATTCCATTTTTTACACAGTTGTTGTAAAAAATATCAGCAAAAGTCGGCGCAATAACCACTTTAAATCCGTAGTCATGTAACGCCCAAGGAGCATGCTCACGAGAAGATCCACAACCAAAGTTATGACCAGCTACAAGAACAGTGGCACCTTGATTATGATCTTGATTTAATTCAAATTTCGGATCAGGCTTTCCATCACTTAGAAAACGCCAGTCGTAAAATAAGAATTGACCGAAACCAGTGCGTTCCACGCGCTTCAAAAATTGCTTAGGAATGATTTGGTCTGTATCCACGTTAACTCGATCTAATGTTGCAATAATTCCTTTATGTTTAACAATTGGTTCCATTCTTCTCTCCTCCTATTGCGTGACTTCTTCGTTTTGCCATTTACGGATATCGACAAAATGACCAGCGATAGCAGCTGCTGCAGCCATTTGCGGACTTACTAAATGAGTGCGAGCTCCTTTACCTTGACGTCCTTCGAAGTTACGATTCGATGTTGACGCACAACGTTCTCCTTCTGGAACAACGTCTGGGTTCATACTTAAACACATACTACAGCCAGAACTTCTCCACTCAAAGCCTGCCTCGATAAAAATCTTATCTAAGCCTTCTGCTTCCGCGCGTTGTTTGACCTTTTGTGAGCCAGGTACAACTAACGCACGAACATGGTCCGCTACTTTTTGACCGTTAATAACGCTTGCGGCTGCACGCAAATCACTAAGACGAGAGTTTGTACATGAACCAATAAATACATGTTGAATTTGTATCTCTGAAATAGGAGTTCCAGGAGTTAGTTCCATATAATCAAGAGCTTGTTGAATGGCTCTTTGATCGGTAACCGTTTCTCCTTCTGACGCTGCAGGAACGACTTTTGAAATCCCTACTCCTTGAGAAGGATTAGTACCCCATGTAACCATCGGCTCAATTTCCGTAGCATCAATCGTTACTGAGCGATCATACGTTGCGTTCTCATCAGTTGCTAATGCTTTCCACTCTTCAACTTTTCTCGCAAACTCTTCACCTGAAGGGACATATTCTCTTCCTTCTAAGTAGTCAAAAGTCACTTGATCTGGAGATATTAAACCGGCTTTTGCTCCCGCTTCAATTGACATATTACAGATCGTCATGCGCTCTTCCATTGTTAACCCACGAATCGCATCACCCGTAAACTCAACAACGGAACCCGTACCAACATCAACACCAAATTTTGCGATAATAGCTAAGATTACATCTTTTGCTGTTATCCCTGGAGCTAGTTTTCCTGTTACACGAATCTCTAGTGTTTTCGGACGTGATTGCCATAATGATTGGGTCGCAAGAACGTGTTCTACTTCACTCGTTCCAATTCCAAATGCTAATGCACCGAACGCTCCGTGCGTTGACGTATGACTATCTCCACAAACGATTGTTTTTCCAGGCTGTGTTAAACCAAGCTCTGGTCCGATAACATGAACAATGCCGTTTTCTGGATGTTCTAAATCTACTAAATCAATTCCAAACTCCTTACAGTTGTTTGCTAGAGTTTCGATTTGGGTTTTGGCAATTTGGTCTGATATATCGTAGCGATTAACGGTAGGTACATTGTGGTCCATTGTCGCAAACGTTAAGTCTGGACGTCTTACTTTGCGGTTTGCTAGTCGTAATCCTTCAAACGCTTGTGGGGATGTCACTTCATGTACCATGTGCAAATCTATATAGAGGAGACTTGGCTTCCCTTCTTCCGCGATTACTTCGTGCTTTTCCCAAATTTTTTCTATAATTGTTTTAGGTGCCATCTCATGCTCCTCCTCTTTTATTTGTTTTTTGATAGCTGTTATCGTAACGATCCGTTTCATTGCGCTTCAGGTACTTGCTTTCCGAGGGGTATTGCCAAGCCCCCACGACTCCGTCTGTGAGGTCTTGCCTTTTCCTCTTTTCCCGCAGGAGTCAAGTACCTGAAGCTCCATTCCACTTGGTGAAAAAAAAACAAAGGCAACAGTCGTTCGAGAATAGCTTTTTAGAAAGAGTTGACTTCTAACGTTTGTTAGTTAAGTCAACTCATTTTTTCATTATGATGCTGGTACTTGGTTGGCTACTAGTGCTTCTATTACTTTTTCAGTCATTTCGTTTGTTGAAATGGCCGTTGTTTGATCATTTGTTATATCTGCTGTGCGATGCCCTTTTGCTAAAACATCATTAATGGCGTTTTGAAGTGCAGTCGCTTCTTCAGGCATTTGAAAAGCGAAGGTAAGCATCATCGTTAAAGATGATAAAGTTGCTAATGGGTTCGCAATTCCTTTTCCAGCGATATCTGGCGCTGATCCGTGGATTGGCTCAAATAATCCTGGACCGTTTTGACTCATACTTGCTGAAGGTAACATCCCGAGTGAACCGGTAATCATAGAAGCTTCATCACTTAAAATATCACCAAACATATTTTCTGTTACCATGACATCAAATTGCCTTGGATTACGAATCAGCTGCATAGCGGCATTATCAACGAGCATATGCGTGTAAGTAACTTCAGGGTAATCCTTTGCTACTTCTTCAACTATTTCTCTCCAAAGGCGACTGGATTCCAATACATTTGCTTTATCAACAGAAGTAAGGTGTCCACGACGTTCTTTTGCAAATTCAAATCCTTTACGGACGATACGCTCAATCTCTTCTCTTGAGTAGACGAGAGTATCAACAGCTGTTTCCTGTTTTCCTTCCCCTCTTCGCTCACGAGGTTCTCCGAAGTAAATACCACCAGTTAGTTCACGAACAATTAGTAAATCTACACCTTCCACTACTTCACTTTTAAGTGGAGACGCTTCAGCTAATGCATCGTAGATTGTAACAGGGCGAAGGTTAGCAAACAGTTCAAGCTGCTTACGTAAACCTAGTAGTCCTTGTTCTGGACGTTGTGAACCAGGAAGTGTATCCCACTTTGGACCACCAACAGCTCCTAGTAACACAGCATCACTTTGTCTACAGATTGTTAGTGTTTCTTCAGGTAACGGGTTCCCTGTTTTGTCGATAGCAACACCGCCAAGGTCACCGTAAACAAATTCAAACTCATGATTATACAAGCGACCAATCTCATTTAATACTTTTGTTGCCGACTCACAAACTTCCGGTCCGATTCCATCACCAGGGAGAATAGCAATTCGTTTTTTCATTGGATCAACTCCCTTAAACTTTGATTGGATTTGTTCGTTGTTCATTGAATAACTTACGATTAATCGTTCGGTTAACAGCGTTGATATACGCTTTTGCCGATGCCTCTAGAACGTCATGTGCTGTTCCGCGACCAGACGACTCAGCTCCATCATATTTTACTGTTACATACACTTCAGCTAGTGAATCTCGACCAGCTGTTGTTGATTGAATTCGATAATCCATTAGTAGAATTGGTTCATCAATGACACGCTCTAGCGTATTGTAAATGGCTTCAACACTACCAGATCCTGTAGCTGCTTCTTGAACGGTCTCTCCACTTGGAAGCTTCATTGTAATCGTTGCAGTTGGTATATTCGTTGTTCCGTAATTAACTTGCAGTGTTTCAAGCTCATAATGCGTTTGAGCGGATCCAACGGTCGCTTCTGTCATAAGCGCAAATAAATCTTCTTCCGTAATGTCTTTTTTCTTATCTGCAAGATCTTTAAAGGCCGTGAACGTTCTCTGTAGCTGTTCATCTGTTCCATTAAAACCAAGCTCTTGTAACTTCTCTTTAAAGGCATGGCGCCCTGAATGTTTACCAAGGACCATTCTGTTTGATGAAACACCTACTAATTCCGGAGTGATGATTTCATATGTTTCTTTGTTTTTTAATACTCCATCTTGGTGAATCCCTGATTCATGAGCAAATGCATTTGCTCCAACAACGGCTTTGTTATTTGGAACAACCATCCCTGTTAGTTTACTAACTAACGAGCTTGTGCGTTTTATTTCTTTTAACGTTAAACCTGTGTTTGCTTGATAGTGATCTTGGCGAATTTGCAAAGCTACTGCAATCTCTTCTAATGAAGCGTTCCCTGCTCGTTCACCAATACCATTGATCGTACATTCAACTTGACCTGCTCCGTTTTGAATCGCAGCAAGTGAGTTTGCAACCGCCATTCCTAAATCATCATGATTATGAGTAGATAGAATAGCCTTATCAATGTTAGGCACATTTTCTGACACATATCGGAACATCTGACCAATTTCATAAGGCGTTGTATAACCTACTGTATCAGGAAGATTAATAACCGTTGCACCTGCATCAATCACTTCTTTTATAATTCTTGCTAGAAATGCTAAGTCTGAACGACTCGCATCTTCCGCTGACCACTGAACTTGAGGAAATTTGGAAGCTGCTAGTTTCACAGCAGCAACCGCATTTTCAACAACTTGATCTGGTGTCATTCTAAGCTTATATTCCATATGGATAGGAGAAGTGGCAATAAAAGTGTGAATTCTTGGTTCTGCACTTTCTTTCAGTGCTTCCCAAGTCGTTTCAATATCACGCT
The DNA here is from genome assembly GCF_000513135.1 of Halalkalibacter akibai JCM 9157. Taxonomy (GTDB): domain Bacteria; phylum Bacillota; class Bacilli; order Bacillales; family Bacillaceae_D; genus Halalkalibacter; species Halalkalibacter akibai. The sequence goes on along the minus strand of NZ_BAUV01000012.1, from coordinate 44,013 downwards.
CAAGTGAACGGGCGAGACCTGTAATTGAGCTGCCCTTAACAGTTTGGGCGATTGCTTTGACTGAAGCGAAATCTCCTTGAGAGGAGGCTGGAAAACCAGCCTCAATGATATCTACACCCAAGCGTTCCAGCTGTTTCGCAATCTCAAGCTTCTCTTGAAAGTTTAAATTAACACCTGCTGACTGTTCTCCGTCTCTTAGCGTGGTATCAAAAACATTTATTTTACGCACTACAACCACTCCTTAGATTTTTGATTTAGATTTTACAAACGGCATCATTTCACGTAGTTCACGACCAACTACTTCAATTGGGTGTTGGCTTTCCGCTCTAGTGATTGCTGTGAACTCCGGACGATTTGCTTGGTTTTCTAAAATCCAACCTTTAGCAAATTTACCTGTTTGAATATCTGTAAGTACTTTTTTCATTGCTTTTTTCGTTTCATCTGTGATGATTTGCGGACCTGCTACATAATCTCCCCATTGTGCTGTATCAGAGATGGAATAACGCATTGTTTCAAGTCCACCTTCATACATAAGGTCAACGATTAATTTTAATTCATGTAAACACTCGAAGTAAGCAACCTCAGGTTGGTAACCAGCTTCAACTAATGTTTCGAATCCAGCTTTTACAAGAGCCGATGCGCCACCACAAAGAACCGCTTGCTCTCCGAATAAATCTGTTTCTGTTTCTTCTTGGAATGTTGTTTCAAGAACACCTGCACGAGCTGAACCAATTTGTTTTGCGTATGCTAAAGCAATCTCTTTTGCTTGACCTGTAGCATCTTGGTATACAGCGATTAATCCAGGAACACCGCCACCTTCTTCAAATACACGACGAACTAAGTGACCAGGTCCTTTTGGAGCTGCTAAAAATACATCCACATTGCTTGGTGGAACGATTTGATTAAAATGAATGTTAAAACCATGAGCAAATGCTAATGTTTTGCCTTCTGTTAATTCAGGCTCAATTTCGTTTTTGTATACAGTTGGTTGAAGCTCATCTGGAAGAAGAATCATGATTAAATCAGCTTGAGCTGCAGCTTCACGAACAGAAAATACTTCAAATCCGTCTTCTACTGCTTTATCCCATGACTTACCAGGGCGTAAACCGATAATTACGTCTTGACCGCTCTCACGCATATTTAAAGAATGAGCATGACCTTGCGAACCATAACCGATCACCGCTACTTTTTTCCCTTGTAATACTGCTTCGTTAATGTCTGAATTGTAAACTACCTTTGCCATAATGAAATCTCTCCTCTTTGTTTAAATAATTTATATTTTGAATTATGAATTCACTAGATTAATTAATGAGTGTTAAGCGATAAGGATCTGTTACAGGTTTTTTCGTGCTGCGATTAAAGGCAGTGATTCCTGTTCTAGCAATTTCCTTGATGCCATAAGGGCGAAGCAGATCAATAAATGCTTCTACCTTTGGATGATCTCCTGTAATTTGAATGGTCATCGACTCTCGGCCAACATCAATGATGGTCGCGCGGAATGGATTAACAAGAGCAGCTACTTCCCCTCGTTGCTGTGGAGTAACCACAATTTTCACAAGAGCAAGCTCGCGAGCAACGATAGATTCATCCGTTATATCTTTAACTTTTAACACATCAACTTGTTTATTTAATTGCTTAATAACCTGCTCTACATTTTGCATACTGTCAACAGCAACAACAAACGTCATTCTTGAAACAGCTGGGTTTTCAGTTACTCCAACAGTAATGCTTTCAATATTATAGTGACGTCTAGCAAACAATCCGGTAATTCGGTTGAGCACACCAGACGTATTATTAACTAAAGCTGTAATTGTGCGCTTCATAGTGGCTTAACCCCCTCCATTTGATGTTGACCTTTACCAGGAGAAATCATCGGATACACATTTTCTTCTTTTGCAACTCGAACATCTAATAACACAGGTCCTGGGTGAGCTAGCATTTCTTCTAGTGCTCCCTTCAGGTCTGAAAGATGATCGACCCGTAAGCCTTTAATGTCATAAGCTTCAGCTAGTTTGACAAAGTTAGGTTGAATCGGGAACAACGAGTTAGAGTAGCGTTCACCATGGAATAGTTGTTGCCATTGCCTTACCATTCCAAGTGATGCATTGTTCACGATGACAATTTTCACTGGTAGATTTAATTCTTGCAGAATGGAAAGCTCTTGAGCTGTCATTTGAAAACCTGCGTCCCCAATTACTGCAACAACTGGCGATTCTGGCTCTGCAAATTGTGCTCCGATCGCTGCTGGGAAACCAAAGCCCATTGTTCCAAGTCCACCTGAAGTGACCCAACGATTCGGTTTGTTAAAACGATAGAATTGAGCTGACCACATTTGGTGTTGGCCGACATCTGTCGTTACAATCGCTTCTCCGTTTGTTACTTCGTGAATTAATTCAATTAGATTTTGTGGTTTGATTGTCTCGCCGTCTTCTTTATACCAAAGTGGATACTCTTGCTTCATTCCTATTAATTTCTGACACCACTCTTGCGTATCGCCTGCTTCTCCTTGTTCATCAATAAGCATTTGAATTGCAAGTTTCGCATCCCCAACAACAGGAATTTCCGTTTTGATATTTTTGCCGATTTCAGCCGGGTCGATATCAATATGAACCACTCTTGCATTTGGAGCGAAATATTCTAGATTTCCAGTTAATCGGTCATCAAATCTAGCGCCAATGCTAATTAATAAATCAGATTCATGAATAGCCATGTTGGCTGTGTATGTTCCGTGCATTCCACCCATTCCTAAGAACAAATCATGATCTCCTGGGAACGCTCCAAGTCCAAGTAGTGTGTTAACGACTGGAATCTTTGTTTGTTCAACAAATTGAAGTAACTCTTCTGATGCTTTTCCATGTAATACTCCCGCACCAGCTAAAATAACAGGACGCTTTGCTTCTGTTACAGCATCTACCACTTTGCGAATTTGCAAGCGATTCGGAACAGTAGTTGGCTGGTATCCCGGTAAATTGACTTCTTTGTCGTAGTCAAAAATGCCAGTTGCTAGTGACACATCTTTAGGTAAATCAATTAAAACCGGTCCAGGTCTGCCTGTTGTTGCGATATGAAATGCCTCTTTAATAATTCTCGGAAATTCATCAACAGATCGAACTTGATAGTTATGTTTTGTAATCGGCATTGTAATTCCGATGATATCCGCTTCTTGGAATGCATCTGTTCCAATGACTGTTGTCGCTACTTGCCCCGTAATCACAACAAGTGGAAGTGAGTCAATCATGGCATCAGCAATTCCTGTAATAACATTCGTTGCTCCTGGACCTGATGTTACGATACAAACTCCAGGTTTACCTGATACTCTTGCATAACCTTCCGCTGCGTGAATCGCACCTTGTTCATGTCTAGCTAATACATGATGAATTCCTGTTTTATAGATTTCATCATAGGTTGGTAGGATTGCACCACCAGGGTAACCAAAGATGACATCTACTCCCTCTTTCGCCAGAGCTTCAATGAGCATACTAGACCCTGATAATTCTCTTGGCATTTCGTTACTCGCTTGCTGTTCTTTGTCTTTATTTTTTAATTTCGTACTCATTTCTGTGCCTCCTTATATGATTGATCTATTTACAAAACATTCTGTATTCTAATGGCATAAGGTGTTTATTTTGTTAATAATTTAATTTTTCTTAAAAAAGAACAAGAAAAAAATCTTTCCACCCCATATAAGCCACCCTGATGTAGCTGAAGGGGCGAAAAGATTTATCTTTCCACGGTACCACCCTTATTCATTGAATAAATAAAATTTATTCAATCTTATGGATAAGTTTCCACTTATCCTTTTTTAATAACGAGTGCTGTGAACACCCGACCATTCCTACTGAAAAAAATTGTTCAGAATGATACTCGGAGGCGAGCTTCGTCAAAGTTGACAACACCGCATTTCAGCACCACGGCTCTCTGTTGAAGTCAAACATTGATTACTTTTCCTCTTCTTCGTTTTAGCGTTATTAAATTTTCATAACTCCACCTGTATTAGCGCTTGTTACTAATTTAGAATATCTAGCAAGGTATCCTTTTTTCACTTTCGGTTCTGGTTGAACAAATCCTTCTTTGCGTTCAGCATGAACTTCATCAGATACAAGCCAATCAATTGTTCTATTTGTTAAATCAATTCGAATTCGATCTCCGTTTTCAACGAATGCAATTGGGCCACCTTCTGCTGCTTCTGGAGAGATATGACCAATTGAAATCCCTCTTGAAGCCCCTGAGAAACGACCGTCTGTGATAAGAGCAACTTTCGTGCTTAGCCCTCTACCAGCAATAGCCGATGTTGGAGCTAACATCTCAGGCATTCCCGGACCTCCTTTTGGTCCCTCGTAGCGAATGACAACTACGTGTCCTGCTTGAACGAGTCCATCATCAATCCCTTTTTGTGCTTCTTCTTGAGATTCGAAGACGATAGCTTCTCCTTCAAACACCTTAATAGATGGATCAACAGCTCCTACTTTAATAACTCCTCCGTCTGGTGCTATGTTTCCAAATAAGATGGAAAGACCACCAACAGGGCTATAAGGATTATCTTTACGACGAATCACATCATCATTTGTAATTTCTGCATCTTTTACATTTTCATACAAACTTTTTCCAGTGATTGTAATACGATCTGGATGAATCGCTCCTTCAATTGAGCAAAGTTCTTTGATGATCGCACTAACTCCACCAGCATGGTGAACATCGTCCATTGAATAATCAGAAGCTGGACTAATTTTACTCAAGTATGGAATTCGTTCAGCAACTTGATTAATTCTATTAAGATCATATTCAATTTCTGCTTCGTTAGCAATTGCCAATGTATGGAGGACTGTGTTAGTCGATCCACCCATTGCCATATCAAGCGCAAATGCATCATCAATCGTTTCTTGTGTCACGATATCACGAGGACGAATGTCCTTTTCAATTAAATTCATTAAGTGCTTTGCAGCGTCCTTAATTAATTTATGACGATCATTAGATGTAGCAACGATCGTTCCATTTCCAGGTAATGCTAAACCTAACATTTCCATAAGAGAGTTCATTGAGTTAGCTGTGAACATTCCGGAACAGGAGCCACAAGTCGGACAAGCTGTTTGTTCAATTTCAAGAAGTTCTTCCCTTGTCATATTACCTGACGCAAATGCGCCTACTCCTTCAAAGACAGATACAAGTGACAAGTTCTGCCCGTCTTTTGTTTTACCTGCCTCCATTGGTCCACCTGAGACGAATACGGCTGGTACATTAGTTCTCACAGCTGCCATTAACATACCCGGTGTAATTTTGTCACAGTTTGGAATGTAGAACACACCGTCAAACCAGTGAGCATTAATAACTGTTTCAGCTGCATCGCAAATAATTTCTCGACTCGGAAGAGAATAACGCATTCCGATATGCCCCATTGCAATTCCATCATCAACACCAATCGTGTTGAATTCAAATGGAATGCCTCCTGCTTCTCGAATCGCTTGCTTTGCTACCTCTGCAAACTTATTTAAATGCATATGCCCTGGAATAATATCAATGTAAGAGTTACAAACCCCGATAAACGGTTTATTCATATCCTCTTCTTTTACACCCGCAGCTCTTAGTAAACTACGATGTGGTGCTCTATCAATCCCTTTTTTAATCATGTCACTTCTCATTGCTACCCGCTCCCTACTTCCATGCTTCTCTCTCAACTCTACTCTTCTCTATCTATTTGTCTAAGAATAGACTTTTACTCCCTCTTCTACCACTCTTTCTCTAAATGCCTCTAATAGAACCTTTGTCTCTACTCCAGGCTTTCCATCTCCAATGACGCGTCCATCTACTTTAATAACAGCGATAACTTCTGCAGCCGTTCCTGTTAAAAACACTTCATCTGCAACGTATACGTCGTGTCTTGTAAAAGGCTCTTCTTTTACTATATAATCTAACTCTTTAGCGATCTCAATGATCGCGTTTCTTGTAATACCTTCTAGCGCTCCAACATAACCAGGAGGAGTTAATAACTCTTTCCCTTTAACAATAAATACGTTGTCAGCAGATCCTTCAGCTACATAACCCTGGTCATTTAGCATAAGTGCTTCGCTAACACCTGCAAGGCTAGCTTCAATCTTAACTAGAACATTATTCAGATAATTCAGTGATTTAACTTTAGGACTTAGTACATCAGGACGATTTCTTCTCGTTGCTACTGTAACGATTTCAAGTCCTGAATCATATAATTCTTTTGGAAATAAAGCTAACTCTTCAGCGATAATAATCACTTGTGGTTTAGCGCACGATGTTGGGTCAAGCCCTAAATTACCTACTCCTCTAGAAACAACAAGACGAATATAAGCGTTTTTTAATTCATTTCTTTGAAGAGTTTCAATAACTAGATTTTGCATTTCCTCTTTTGAATGAGGAATTTGCAACATGATTGATTTGGCCGAGTTATAAAGTCTATCAAGATGTTCTTCTAATCGAAAAACATTGCCGTCATAGACTCGAATCCCTTCAAATACCCCATCACCATACAAGAAACCATGATCATAAACTGAAATTTTAGCATCTTGCTTTCTGACAAATTCACCACCGAGATAAATCCATTGTTCACTCATGACGTTTACTCTCCTCACGTACATTGTAAAATAGCTTTTTTTGGTAAAACTACTTTACTTTTTATCTCTCTAGAGCGGACATTTGTTTTTCTGAAATTGTTTTGTTGTGATTTATCTTACGCTCATTCAGGTGCATGGTCAACCATTTTTTTAAAAATAATTAGACTATTTTGATTAGTCTATTATCATGTATACGCTTACACCATTGCTAGCTTTGAAGTTGGTAAATAAAAATTCCACTAATTCCTATTTAGTGGATATATTAGTCATCTTCGGACATGCTATTATTGGGTGATCATACATGTTAAAAAAATACAAAAAAAACGTTAGACTAACCAAAAAATTTCCTTTTATTAGAGTAACCAGAAAAGGCCGTGCTTCGTTAGTTGTTGTTGAGGATTTATGGACAAAATGTAACACAGAAGCAGAGAAACTGCTTTATCATCAATTACGGGCAAATATGTATTATCCAACTCCTCATTACTGGATTGAACATATTCGAGCAAATTTAGCTCTCGTTCCATACAAACTCGCTTTAATAGAGTTTAAGCCCGGAATGGATGAAAAAAGAATCATTAAGCAATTGAAAAAACGTCAATGGCGAGTGATCTTCTATGATACAGATCAATTGCTCAAAGACGAACGCCGCTATTTTGATTTAATTTTAAAACAAGCACCAACAAAAAACGTCTCCTCCTCATCATGAGGGGGAGACGTTATATTAATTGTTTTAGTATGTAAAAAAAATGGCGTCCCAGGAGAGATTCGAACTCCCGACCGTACGCTTAGAAGGCGTATGCTCTATCCGGCTGAGCTACTGGGACAAAGAGCGGGTGATGAGAATCGAACTCACAACATCAGCTTGGAAGGCTGAGGTTTTACCATTAAACTACACCCGCATATTAATTTGACCATCGTCTCAACTCTAACAGAAATAATTTTAACACATATTCATTTTAAGAACAAGATGTTTTTCAAAAGTTTTTTCTGTTACGTTTCAGCGACATTTATAACTATATCAAAATAAATATAACATGTCAACAGTTTCTGATTATTTTTTAGTAATCCCAAAAGAGGTTGTAACCGAGCTTTCGGGATTACGTGTAGATTTATTTTCTAGTAAATCGAAAAGCTAAATCAGGAATCACCTCTCCATTAAAACCATAATAAGTAATTTTAATTGTCTCGCCTTCGCACTCACAAATACAATACGTTCGCTCTACTCTATTACGAGGTAGACGGATGCTCCCTGGATTGATATAAACGACTCCGTTTTCTTGAAATGCTGTAGCTACATGCGAATGTCCAAAACAGGCTATCTCCGCTTGATTCTCTTCCGCTCTGTAACTTAATGGAACATGAGTCATTTTGACATTGTACAAGTGACCATGTGTCACGTAAAACGTCACACCTCGGATCGTCTCAGTAAGGTCATCTGGAAAATCAACGTTAAAATCACAGTTTCCTTTTACAATATATAAGCCTTCAAGTGCTTCATGTCCATTCGGCAACTCGGAATCGCCACAATGAAAAAGCGCATCTACCTCGTGACGATGCCGATCTGCAATTAGTTTTAGCTCTTTTTCAAATCCATGACTATCACTAATGATGAGTGCTTTCACTTGCCTTCCTCCTTACTTGTTCCAATCGCTTTGATGTTCCATTAATTTAGTTAGAGCTTGTGCTCGGTGACTGATTTTATTTTTTTGTTCAGAGGTTAACTGAGCCATTGTTTGATCGTGTTCTCGTACATAGAAGATTGGATCGTAGCCAAATCCGTAATCACCAGTTGCGGTTGCTGCAATATAGCCTTCACAAGACCCTTCATAAAGTAACGTTTCTTCGTTGGGTCTTGCTACAGCAATTAAACAGATAAAGCGTGCTGTTCGATCTTCACTCGGAACATCAATTAGTTCTTTTAAAACTTTCTCCATATTTTTGAGATCACTTTTCTCTTCGCCTGCGTATCTGGCTGAGTATACACCAGGTCTACCATTCAAAGCATCCACTATGAGACCAGAATCATCTGCTATTACTAGTCGATTCAAGTGTTTGGCTAGCGTCTCGGCTTTTTTAGCAGCATTTTCGGCGAACGTCTCTCCGTCCTCTTCGATATCTGGAATATCAGGATAATCAAGTAATGACTTTACGACCCATCCACTCGCTCGAAACATTTGCTCAAATTCAGCAATTTTGCCTTTATTTTGCGTGGCAATGACCATTTCCTTATTCATCTACTTACTCCTTTACTTTTCTATCATTCTGTCAGCGATCGAACCTAATGTTTCTCGTTGAATTTTAACTAGCTCATCAATTCCCTTTTCAGCTATATCTAGTAACGAGTTAAGTTGCTCTCTTGAAAATGTTGCTTCTTCTCCTGTTCCTTGAAGCTCAACGAAGTGATGCACTCCTGTCATGACAACATTCATATCCACTTCTGCGTTAGCATCTTCTTGGTAGCACAGGTCAAGCAAAGCTTCTTTTTGGGAATCAATCCCCACTGATACAGCTGCTAAATAATCAGTAATTGGCCATTCTTTAATTTTTCCTGCATTTAATATTTTTTCCATAGCTAGAGCTAGCGCTACAAATGCACCTGTAATAGAAGCCGTTCGTGTTCCTCCATCAGCTTGAATCACGTCACAATCAATCCAGATGGTGCGTTCTCCTATTTTTTCAAGATCAAGAATAGAACGCAGGGCTCGTCCAATTAATCTTTGAATTTCCATAGTTCTCCCCGCTACTTTACCTTTTGACGACTCTCTAATGTTTCGTTGTTCTGTTGCTCTGGGTAACATGGAATATTCCGCTGTAATCCAACCTTTCCCCTTCCCTCTTAGAAAAGGCGGAACACGATCTTCCACTGTAGCTGTACAAATCACTTTTGTATCTCCCATCGAAATTAAAACCGATCCTTCCGGGTGTTTAACATAATTTGTTTCTATGACGACTTCTCTTAACTGATCTACATCACGGCCATCGACTCTCATATAATATCCTCCTACTCGTTAATAACCAAAACTTTTTATGTAAGGGTAAAAAGGAGGTAGCAAGATGCTCCTCCTTTTTCCTAGCGATATAATAAGTATAATTAATTATGAGGCTCGAGTCCAATAAAGCTATTAATATCTTCCAGTATTAACAAGTGATGGTCTTGAAACTGGTTGAACCGTTTCACCTGACTCATTAAGGATGTTTGCTTCCCCGTTCACTTGGATCGCTACTTTTTCAACGCCTTCTTGTTCCGTTAAAGTAAGAGCCAGCATATTCATCACTTCAGAAGAAACAGCTGTAGCTTGCAACTCTGATAAGATAGACTCATTAAAGTTTAAAGTAAGCGTTCCATTTTCATACATTGGCTCATCCAATAGAGCAACCCCTTGACGGAAATCAGTTAATAAATCAGATTGATGAGCTGGTCCTTTAAGTAACTCATTTACGGCTGACGTTAAAGTATCCTCTCCTAGCGATACACGACGTGTTACAGGTACGTAATACGAGTTTTCACCATTTTGAGCTAAGAAGTAAAGTGTAACTCCTCTACTATTTACAACATCTGTCACATCACCTGTTTCGATGTTAATTCCGTTCGCTCTACTAACACCTTCACCAATTGGCGTCCCGCTAACTGGCATCATATCTTGTTTATGTCCATTAATACGAATTTGAACACTATCGACATTTTCAAATTGAGTTAAAGTAAATGTAATCGCCTCTAGCACTTGCTTTTCTTGACTTGGATCGTAGTTGCTAAACTCATTCGAGAAGTCTGCTACTGCAATTCCATCCTCTTTTAAATCAACATCTACTTCTGTTCCAGCTGGAAGAACTGCACGGAAACCGTTTGGAAGCATATCGGTCACAGGACCTCCGTCTACTAAATACTCAAGCGATTGTTTCAACACACTTTGTGTTCTAGGTAATTCAAATGTTTGAGGAACAACCATCCCGTTCGCATCAATTAAGTATAATTCTCTCATACTGCTCTCTTCCGCTACTTCTTCACCATCTACTTCACCAGGGTCAGCCTCTTCTCCATCTTCCAATTCTAACGACTCATCCTCTTCTAAATAATTGGTAGGCGGTGTATCCATTTCATTACTCGTCTTATCAGCCCCAAAAGAACAAGCTGTCATTGTTAACATAGTAGCAACCGCAAGGGCGGGAACCCCTTTTCTCATAACTTTACGCATTTGTATTCCCTCCTAAGATAGTTTGTACTACATGTATACGAGCCTTGAAATAATAATAGACCAATATTTTTAAAAAAGACCGAACTTGTCTTTTTTAAAAAAATAAAAGCAATGAGCGGAGCCGATTGTCACAGCGTTTATGTTTGTGGAGGACAGAGGATTCGCTATTATGATTAAATCTCTCGTTTTTCCTTATTTCGAGGACAGGAGGTTCCTTATCTATCTAAAATCGTTACATTTTAATTAAAAATAAACGAAATAAGGGCCTCTCTGTCCTTTTAGAAGGTTATATAGGCTGTTTTAATAGAAATAGAGAATCTCCTGTCCTCTAAACCCTCCCCCTCTCTCATCATCAAAAAAAGCTCGCATGATAGACTTCCGTCCATCATACGAGCTTCCTCTCAATCAGCCGTTAAATTCAGCGTTTTTACATGTCCGACGTTCATTTCTAGCCATTGATCAGCTAGCTTTTTAAACCGAGTAGCATCTCCTGTCGTGTAAAAACGGTGTTTCGTTTCTCGTTCGTCTGTGAAGAGAAGATTTTTATGATAAAGCAGGCTGCTTACTTCTCTTGCCGTTTCGTCACCTGAAGAAATTAATTCTATGCTTGGTCCTACACGCTTGGCAATCACATCTTTTAAAAGTGGGTAATGAGTACACCCTAAAATAAGCGTGTCAAACTCAAATCCGTCTAACGGTTGTAAAGCTTGATCAACAATCGCTTCAGCTTCTGGTCCATCAAAAATCCCTCTTTCTACAAGTGGGACAAACGGTGGACATGCTAGACTTTCAACCTTAACTTCACTGTTAATGGACTTTAAAGCTTTTTCATAAGCTTGACTTTGAATCGTGCCAGTTGTCCCAATTATCGCTACATGATCCTTTTGTGTAACTTTTAAAGCACTGATTGCGCCCGGATGGACGACGCCAACAACAGGGATAGGCAACTCTCGCTTTACTTCATCAAGCACTACAGCTGTAGCCGTGTTACAAGCAATCACAAGCATCTTCATCTTTTCTTCTAGTAGACAATTAATCATTTCCCATGTAAATTGTCTTACTTCTTCTGCTGACCGCGGACCATAGGGACAACGAGCTGAATCACCAATGTAAATGATCTCTTCTTTTGGCAACTGTCTCATAATCTCTTTTGCTACAGTAAGTCCGCCTAGTCCTGAATCAATAACTCCAATCGGTCTATCCAACAGTACCCCTCAATTTCTTTCGACTCTATCTATTGATTCACACGTGTCGCTTTCATTTCATCGTGTAAGACATGCAAACTCTTCTCAAGAAAATCGACTTCATCTTGAGAGAAATCTTTTAAAATGCCTTCTAAGTAATCTTGTCGTTTATTAATAACTTCTTCAATAATTGTACGACCTTTATCTAATAAATGAATGCGTACAACACGTCGGTCGTTTTTATCTTTTACTCGTTCTACAAGTTCATTTTTTTCCATTCTATCTACTAAATCAGTTGTTGTACTGCATGCTAAGTACATTTTTGTAGATAGTTCACCAATCGTCATATCACCATATTCGTTTAGCCATTGCAATGCTACAAATTGCGGTGGGGTTATTGGAAATTGCGTGAGGATTTCTCGACCCTTTTGCTTTACCATTTCTGCTACTCTACGTAATGAACGTTCAATTGCTTCAATTTGGCGATGATCCACCTTACGCACCTCCTATACACAGATCCTGTGTTATTGTCATTATTGTCCCTTGTTTCTTCGTTAAAAGCAAGAGAAGAATGTGACAGATTGTGACTTTTTACTTAAAAAAATTGACTTAATGAACGAAATCGCTCATTAAGTCAATTTAAATTTATTTAGTCATAAAAGAAGTTCGTACTCTTTCTTCTACTTCAGCAGCCGTATCTAAATAAAGCATATCATTTGCAAATGAAGCTAGCTCTTCTTTAGATAAGGATAACAATTGACTACGAGCAGGTAAAATGGAAGTAGCACTCATACTAAATTCATCTAATCCAAGACCAAGTAATAACGGGATCGCTACTTCATCTCCTGCCATTTCTCCACACATTCCAGCCCATTTTCCTTCTTTATGAGCAGCATCTACTACCATCTTTACTAAACGTAAGATCGCAGGATGATATGGCTGATACAAGTATGAAACTTGTTCATTCATACGGTCTGCTGCCATTGTGTATTGAATTAAGTCGTTCGTGCCAATGCTAAAGAAGTCAACTTCTTTTGCAAAAAGATCTGCTGCGACAGCAGTTGAAGGAATCTCAACCATCATTCCGATTTCCATATCTTCAGAAACAGAAACTCCGTTACTCACTAACTTGCTTTTTTCTTCCAATAAAACAGCCTTCGCTTGACGGAATTCATCAAGTGTAGCAATCATTGGGAACATGACTTTTAAATTTCCAAAAGCACTTGCTCTAAGAAGAGCGCGCAGTTGTGTACGGAAAATATCCTGTTCTTCTAGACATAAGCGAATCGCACGGAAACCTAAAAATGGATTCATTTCTTTTGGTAAATCTAAGTATGGTAATTCTTTATCGCCGCCGATATCTAATGTACGGATGACAACAGGCTTACCTTCCATACGTTCAACAACTTCTTTATATGCTTCAAACTGTTCTTCCTCTGAAGGAAGTTCGGTTCTTCCCATATATAAAAATTCAGTACGATACAAGCCAATACCCTCAGCACCATTGTTAATAACACCATCTAAATCTTTTGGCGTCCCAATATTCGCTGCAAGTTCAACATGTTGACCGTCTTTTGTAGTTGTTTGTTCGCTAACAAGCTTAGCCCATTCTGTTTTTTGCTTAGCAAAATCATCACGCTTTTTAGTGTACGACGCGATTTCTTCTTCTGTCGGTTCTACAATGACAACACCATCAAGTCCATCAACAATAACAGTCATTCCTGTTTGGATTTGGGCTGTTACTTCTTTAGCACCTACTACTGCTGGAATCTCAAGAGATCTAGACATAATGGCAGAGTGAGATGTACGTCCACCAATATCAGTTGCAAACCCTTTAATGAATTCAGGGTTAAGTTGAGCCGTATCTGATGGAGTTAAATCTTTTGCAATAATAATCGTTTCTTCTGAAATCGTTGCTAGAGATTGTACTTCAACACCTAACAAGTGACCTAGTACTCGAGTAGAAACGTCGCGAATATCCGCTGCGCGTTCCTTCATATATTCGTTATCCATATTTTCAAACATAGATATGAACATAGAAGAAACTTCATTCATTGCATATTCTGCATTTTGTTTATCTGTTGTAATTTTGTCTTTAACCGCATCAACCAACTCTGGATCACTTAATACGAGTAAATGCGCTGCGAAAATTTCAGCTTTATCAGGACCCAATTCTTTTTCCGTTTTATCTTTAATAACGGAGAGTTCTTCCTTCGATTTCGTTAAAGCAGCGACTAGGCGTTGAACTTCACTCTCCGGATCCTGAACTTCTTTTAGTTCAATTGTCATATCTGGCTCTTCATGAACAAAAGCCTTTGCGATCGCTACGCCAGAAGAAGCAGCGATACCGGTAAGTTTAAGCATTATTCTCCTAGCCCTTCCTTAATAACGTCTTCGATTGCTTGTAACGCTTCATCAGCATCAGAACCTTCAGCTTTTACTGTAACTTCAGCACCTTTACCAACACCAAGAGACATTACACCCATGATTGACTTAAGGTTAACTGACTTCCCTTTGTACTCAAGTGTAATATCTGAAGAAAATTGACCTGCTTTGTTTACTAATTGTGTAGCTGGACGAGCGTGGATTCCAGTATCTGCTGTGATTAAAAATGTTTTTTCTGCCATAATTGATCTACCTCTTTCATTTTTTGGATTAGTTATTTAGAAAAACTGGTTGCACAGACGCGCTTCCCAAGTTTTTTCTTCCGCTTTTTTGGTACAAACAACCATTTAAGCAATAAAAAAAGGCTTAAGTAGGAAAAAGTACATGAAAAATAAATAGGTTTGTACATATATAGCGTACCCCATCTGCCCTTCATATACACTTCTACTTATGCCTGATCGAATCAGTAACACGTAATTAAGTGTACAATCTATGATCTTGTTGTTATTACTTTATGTTGTAAGTATTTCTTCCACTTCAAGCACTAAAAGTATAGCACAGAGATTTCATTTCTTTCAATAGATAAGTTTACGTTTTTTTAAAACATTTTTGAATTTTTCTAGCTTATATTCGTCCAAAGTTACATGAATTAATTTTTATTTTCAATATTAAACACGTCGTTATCCTCTCAGACATATACTATCGAGACTAAAACCCTTCAAACCCGTGGGAACCAATGAGTTCTACACAACGCTCTCAGCCCGAGCAAGAAGGAGTGAACTAATTGAAAGGAGCAGAATTCGGACCTAAACCCTTACTTACGAAAAGGGAACGGGAAGTATTTGAACTTCTTGTCCAAGATAAGACAACACGAGAAATCGCGCAAGAACTTTTCATAAGTGAGAAAACAGTACGAAATCACATCTCTAATACGATGCAAAAGCTGGGGGTAAAGGGGCGCTCTCAAGCAGTTATCGAATTAATACGACTAGGGGAACTTGAAATATAAGAACACTACTTTCACAAGCTCACCACAAGCTCACTGTGTTTTAGTCGTTTCTTTTTAGAGGGAATTCCGAAATTCGGAGTTCCCTCTTCTTCTGTTTATACTAGACTGCAAAAAGCACGCTGCATCTCTTCTTGCCAAGAAACAGATGTCCCAGATTTCTTTCCGATTTGAACAACTGTACCTCTTCCAACTAAGCACACTTCTTTACGGCTATTATGAACCAAATAATGCAAATCAACTGAAGAGTTCCCTACTTTATTAACCTTTACAGAAACTGCTAAACGCTCATCAAACTTAATTTGACGAATGAAATCACACTGCAGATCTGCAACGACAATCATCGTTTCATGTTCGGGACTTGTCCATTTTTGCATTAATTCTAAATGCTTAAAGAACTCTATTCTAGCTTCTTCAAAATAAACAAAGGCATTCGTATTATTTAAATGACCAAAAGCATCTGTTTCTGAAAACCTAACCTTAACCGGTACCGAAAATTGAAAGCCAGCAGCCCATTCTTCTAGATTATCTATATATGCAGGAACCCTCATGCTAACACCTCTTTGTATGTATAGTTAAAAGAAAAGAGACCAATCTCTTATAAGAGATCAGTCCCAGGGAAAATTAAGCACCAAAGAAATTCTTAAACGATTGTAACGTTGTTGCACGGTTAAGCGCAGCAATTGATGTTGTTAAAGGAATTCCTTTAGGACATGATTGAACACAGTTTTGTGAGTTACCACAGTTAGCTAGTCCGCCCTCACTCATGATCGTTTCTAAACGCTCTTCCTTGTTCATCTCACCAGTCGGATGCGCATTAAACAAACGTACTTGTGATAATGGTGCTGGACCAATAAAATCTGATTTACTATTTACGTTTGGACAAGACTCTAAACAAACACCACAAGTCATACATTTAGATAGTTCGTATGCCCATTGACGTTTTGTTTCCGCCATACGTGGTCCTGGTCCAAGATCATACGTACCGTCAATTGGAATCCAAGCTTTAACTTTTTTCAATGAATCAAACATACGACTACGATCGACCACTAAATCACGAACAACTGGGAATGTCTTCATTGGCTCAAGACGAATTGGTTGTTCTAGTTGGTCAACTAGAGCTGTACAAGATTGACGAGGTTTGCCGTTAATAACCATTGAACAAGCTCCACATACTTCCTCAAGACAGTTCATGTCCCAAGAAATTGGCGTTGTTTGCTCACCTTTTGTATTTACAGGATTACGACGAAACTCCATTAAAGCTGAGATTACATTCATGTTTTGACGATATGGAACCTCAAACTCCTCTTCATAAGGAGCACTGTTTGGATCATCTTGTCTCAAAACTTTAAATTTGATTGTTTTTTCACTCATGATTTACCAGCTCCTTGCTTTTTTTGAGAGTAGTCACGTTTACGCGGTGCAATTAAAGATGTGTCAACTTCTTCCCATGAAAAATCAGGTGCATTTCTCGCTGGGTTGTAAGTCGCTTTAGTTGTCTTTAAGAATTCTTCATCATTACGCTCAGGGAAGTCTGGCTTAAAGTGAGCTCCGCGACTTTCATTACGATTATAAGCACCAAGTGTAATAACACGTGCAAGGCTTAACATTCCATCTAATTGACGAGTAAATGATGCTCCTTGGTTGCTCCACTTAGCTGTATCATTGATGTTAATATTTTTATAACGCTCCATTAACTCTTGAATCTTCTCATCTGTTTTCAAAAGCTTGTCATTATAACGTACAACAGTTACGTTGTCAGTCATCCATTCACCAAGCTCTTTATGAAGAATGTATGCATTTTCTTTTCCATCCATCTTTAAGATGTTGTCATAAGCATCTTGCTCTTTCTTCACTTCATTTTCATATAAAGAAGAAGGCATTGAATCAGCTGACTTATCTAAGCCGTTCATATATTCAACCGCTTTTGGACCAGCAACCATACCACCGTAAATCGCAGAAAGAAGTGAGTTAGCACCAAGACGGTTACCACCATGTTGTGAATAATCACACTCACCAGCTGCAAATAAACCAGGAATATTTGTCATTTGATCGTAATCAATCCACATACCACCCATTGAGTAATGAACAGCTGGGAAGATTTTCATTGGTACTTTACGTGGATCGTCACCCATGAATTTTTCATAGATTTCAATAATTCCACCAAGTTTAATATCAAGTTCTTTCGGATCTTTATGAGAAAGGTCAAGATAAACCATGTTCTCGCCGTTAATACCAAGCTTTTGCTCAACACAGACGTCAAAGATCTCACGTGTTGCAATGTCACGAGGTACTAAATTTCCATAAGCAGGGTATTTTTCTTCTAAGAAATACCAAGGCTTTCCGTCCTTATACGTCCATACACGGCCACCTTCACCACGTGCAGATTCACTCATCAGACGAAGTTTATCGTCACCAGGAATCGCAGTTGGGTGAATTTGAATGAATTCACCATTTGCATAATGAACTCCTTGTTGATAAAGCTTAGCAGCAGCATATCCTGTATTAATAACAGAGTTAGTAGACTTACCAAAAATAATACCAGGTCCACCAGTTGCCATTATGACAGCGTCAGATTGGAAACTTTTAATTTCAGAAGTTTTCAAATCTTGAGCTGTAATACCACGACAGGTTCCTTCGTCATCAACAACTGCTGATAAGAACTCCCAGCCTTCGTATTTAGTTACAAGTCCACTTACTTCATGGCGACGAACTTGTTCGTCAAGTGCATAAAGAAGTTGTTGTCCAGTCGTAGCACCAGCAAAAGCTGTACGGTGATGTTGCGTTCCACCAAAACGACGGAAGTCTAATAATCCTTCAGGTGTACGGTTAAACATAACACCCATACGGTCCATTAAATGGATGATCCCAGGCGCTGCTTCTGTCATTGCTTTTACAGGAGGTTGGTTTGCTAAGAAATCTCCTCCATAAACTGTATCATCAAAGTGCTCCCAAGGTGAGTCACCTTCACCTTTCGTATTAACAGCTCCATTAATTCCACCTTGTGCACAAACTGAGTGTGAACGTTTTACTGGAACTAAAGAGAAGAGATCAACAGGAACTCCTTTTTCTGCTGCTTTAATTGTTGCCATCAGACCAGCCAGTCCGCCGCCGACAACAATAATTCTACCTTTACTCATATGATTCACTCCTTAAATGTTTGCTAAGTCTGGATTAACGAATGCTAGAATAGCTCTGATACCGATGAAAGTTAAAACAAAGAAAATACCTAGTGTTACATATGTTGCAATTTGTTGTGAACGAGGCGTAACCGTAATTCCCCAAGATACCGCGAACGACCATAGACCATTTGCAAAGTGGAATGTTGCTGCAATAACCCCAACAATATAAAACACGATCATAAATGGATTACTAAAAATATTTGCCATCATATCATAATTTACTTCTGCACCAAACGCTGCTGCTACTCTAGTTTCCCAAACGTGCCAAGTAATCCAGATTACTAGAAACACACCAGTCCATCTTTGGATTTTAAACATCCAGTTACGGAAGAAACCATATCTAGCAGTGTTATTCTTTGCTTGGAAAGCAATATAAAGACCGTAGATTGCATGATAAAGTAATGGAATGAAAATAACAAAAATTTCAAGTGCATAACGGAATGGCAGACTTTCCATAAAGTGAGATGCTTGATTAAAAGCACTCGCTCCCCGTGTTGCAAAATGATTGACTACTAAGTGCTGGATTAAGAAAACCCCAACTGGAATGACACCAAGTAGTGAATGTAACTTACGATTAAAAAACTCTCGATTACCAGCCATACCCTTTTCCCCCACAAATGAATTTAACCCTATTAATCTCATACTATGAATTTCTTCTATCTTTATCCATACTATGTGTTGTTTTCTATGAAAAACACAAAATATAGAAGAAGCAGAAATATGAACGTTTTATCACATTTCTGTGAAAAAATCCGACAAATTTATTGTACTCCTATCAAGTAACATCGTCAAGAAACCGTATACAACCTTTCACAAGAAAATTGACCAAATAACGGAAAAAAGACTTTGCTTTCTATTATTCTAATTAGAAAGTCAAAGTCTTTTCATTATAGATTCGTTGATTACTCTTATTTGAGCATTAACCGATAATAATTCGTTCTGTAGGGTATTTGTAATGTGTTTTCGTTTCTCTTTTTCGAATAGAGAATAAAAAGGCAATTAATCCTACCCGGCCAATAAACATTAACACCATTAACACCGTTTGACTTGCAAAGGATAAATCAGATGTGATCCCCATTGATAATCCGCATGTTCCGAAGGCAGATGCCGTTTCAAAAATAATCGCAATTAAATTGATCTCATTTCTTCCTTCAAATGCTGCAATTAAGGTTACAGCTAGAAAAAGTAATACAAGAAATACAGATAGAACAATAAAAGCCTTTTGTCGATCTTCAGGGTGGATCTCACGTCCAAAAACTTTCACGTCATTTTTCCCTAATGCAAAACTACGTATCGTTAAGAACATGACGGCAATTGTTGTTGTTCGAATTCCTCCTCCCACACTGGAAGGACTTGCACCAATTATCATTAGACCTGATATAAAAAGCAAGGTTGCACTGTTTAATTCTGAAACATCCATTGTTGCTAAACCACCACTTCTAGATGTAGCCGAATTAAATAATGAATAAAAAAGTTGTTGATGCCACTCTAATCCAACATAGTAATAACCAGCTTCTAACGCCCATATTCCAACCACACCAATTAAAAATACAGCAAAATACGTTGTTGTCGTAATTTTTGTAAACAAACTAAACTTGAAATTTGAGTTTCTTCTTGAGAAGTATTCCCTTAGTTCTAGTAAAACCGGAAAGCCAATTGCTCCAGCCATGATTAGTAATATCACAACGAGTTGAACATAATAATCATTGGCAAAAGGAATAAGCGACTGACCTGTCACATCGAATCCTGCATTTGTAAACGCACTTAACGAGGCGAAGGCTCCTTGATAGTAGGCTTCTCCCACTGTATCAAAGTATCGAATAAAGTATGTACCTAGAATCAATGCTCCAATAAATTCAATAATTAACGCGACAATCAAAATCCCGCGCATTAAATTAACCAAACCTGAAAATGTATTTTGGTTTTGGTCAACCATAATTAACATTCGCTGCGCAAAATTAATCTTCCGTCCAAATAGCATCCAGACAAAAGTACCCATCGTCATAATTCCAATTCCACCAAGCTGAATAGCGAGGGACAAAAAGATAATACCAACTTTACTATAAGTTTCAGGAACCGTAACAACAGTTAACCCAGTTACACTCACGGCACTAACAGAAGTAAATAGCGCTTCGGAATAACTAACATCGACTCCGGGTTGGTGCGAAATCGGTAAGTATAATAAGAAACTAAATAATACCATCGCAATAATATAAGCAATCAAGATAATTCTAAAAGGAGAAAGGAATTGGTTTAAACCAGATTTCATGTAATAAAACCTCCACATTTATTCGGGCTTTAGTATACCACTAAAGGAATATCTAGACTAGATTAGAAAAAAATGAATGACTGGTTCTTGCTAAACACTTATTTAACAATTTTTAGTTGTCATGTTTACTCGAGGATAATGGGAAAATACATTTTGAAACGATAAATTCGATGTAGAATTTTTTCTTGTATGACGTTTTTACTTCGTTTATGATCAAAAGTAGTTTAACTCAGTTTTCGAATCTTATGATTTCTGGTTTAATAGTAAGGAACGGTATTACAAGGGAGAGATGTAATCCATGGTAAGAGAAACCAATCAATTTGGTTATGATTTAATTCGTAATGATGTTCTTAAAGATGTTCTTGGTAAAGAACACGATTCAATCCTGTATTGGATCGGGAAATCACTAGCACGTAAGTATCCGACTTCTACAATAGAAGAATTAATATCCTTTTTCGAAGAAGCAAATTGGGGATTGTTATCAAGAACGAAAGAAAAGAAAAATATGCAAATGTTCGAGTTAACAGGACCATGGATGGTTAAAGGAGATGAGCGTTGTTACCAATTAGAGGCTGGCTTTCTGGCTCAACAATTAGAATCTTGGTACAACTGCATTGCAGGAGCTACATATTCAGCCAAAAAACAGGTTATACATATTACTGTAGAGCTTGATAGAAAAGATCAGATTATTTAGGTTCGGTGAAAAACGTTCGGGGTCGCTACCATTTTTTGGGTGATCTCTGTGCGTTTTTTTGTGGGCTGAAGTGGATGAGTTGGGTAGCTACTATTATAGCTTTAGATTCTTTGGTTGGTTGTCTTATGACACCTGTTTCTTTGGATCGCTTCCTTATTTCGGTCTTCATCTGCCTTATGATGACCTCTTTCCTTCAATTTCTTCCCTATTTCGGTCTTCATCCGCCTTATGATGACCTCTTTCCTTCAATTTCTTCATTATTTTGGTCTTCATCCGCCTTATGATGACCTCTTTCTTTTGGACCGATCCTCCTTTGTTCTCTCAACCACTTGAGTAATTTTACACAAGTCCTTTACCCTATCTTGATTTTACTACCACAAAAAACCAAACCTAATTTAGATTTGGCCTTTTTGCTAAAAGTCTATTAGCTTATATTAAATACAAACTAGCTATGCTACTTTAATTATAATGAAGAAACTTCTTCCTGCACTTGTTCTGCTTCTTCAGCTAATTGGAAAGCTTCGTGGAGTCTTTCAACAGCTAACACCATATTAGCTTCCTCGATCACAACAGATACTTTGATTTCAGAAGTACTTACCATCTTAATGTAAATTTCATTTTCAGCTAATACTTCAAACATTTGAGCTGCAACACCTGGATTAGAGACCATGCCCGAACCGACAATAGAAACTTTTGCTAGCTCTTCTTCAAAATGAATATCTGTAAATTGGAGTTCCTCTTGTGCTTCCTGTAAGACTGCTAATGTTTCCTTCAAAGAAGATTGAGTAATGGAAAAAGAAATATTGACATGATTATCGTCGTATTGATTTTGTACAATAATATCAACATTTACTTGATGTGAAGATAGTGTCGTAAATAATTTTGATAACGTATTTAAATGGTTTGGTAAACCACTTACCGTTACCTTTGTTACATCATTTTCAAAAGCTATTCCTCGTACAATTAAACTTTGTTCCATTGACACTTCCTCCTCAATAATAGTCCCAATAACATCTTCCATACTTGATGCCACCATAAGTGGGACATCGTAATTTTTTGCGAATTCTACTGCTCTAGGATGTAAAACTCCAGCTCCTAAATTGGCCATTTCTAGCATTTCATCATAAGAAATCGAATGTAATTTACGGGCTGATTTAATATAGCGTGGGTCTGTTGTAAATACGCCTGTTACATCTGTATAGATATCACAACGACTTGCTTTTAAAGCAGCTGCTATAGCTACAGCTGTTGTATCCGATCCCCCGCGTCCTAGTGTTGTAATCTCAGTTCCACTTATCCCTTGGAAACCTGCCACAATTACAACTTTGCCAGACTGAAGTTCTTCTTCCATGCGTTTGCTATTGATTTCTGAGATTCGCGCGTTTCCGTGACTAGCTTCGGTTTGCATACCTGCTTGCCAGCCTGTTAAGGAAATGGCTTCAATTCCAAGCTCATGAAGTGCCATCGTTAAAAGGGAGATCGTCACCTGTTCTCCAGTGGAGAGCAGCATATCCATTTCTCTTTTGCTTGGATTATCTGTTATATCACCTGCTAATTGAACGAGCTGATCCGTTGATTTACCCATTGCAGATACAACCACGACCAATTCATGTCCTTGGACAACACTTTGTTCAATTCTACTCGCGACATGTTTAATTCGCTCTACCGATCCTACTGAAGTACCACCATATTTTTGTACTATTCTAGCCATTAGATTCATCCTCTCCATTTGCTCACGGGGATGATGGAACACCAAAAAGCAACAATAAGGAAAACCCCTCACTGTTGCTCGTCATACCGAATCGTCCGGTACCACACTGCTCCCTGTTTCTCACGTGAGATAGTTCTCCACATACCCCTTGGGTGTAGGTATGTGACAGCCCTATACTTATTCAGCATAGGTCCAGCACAAGGGATATGAGTGACCCTTGCACTTCGGCGAATTCCCCTTTCTGCTTACTTCACTGGCTCTCATTCACCTCAGTAAGTGTACTTATGGTTTTCGCTCCTCTACCATCACTTCAATTGAAGTGCGGCATATTTAATTGTTTCTCATTCTAGCAAAGGTTTTTAAAAGACGCAAGGGGCAATTTCAATTTTTTTGTTACGTCTGTCAGCTTACTCATTTTTCAATGCATCCATAATCGCTTCAGCTACTTTTTCAGGGATAGATAATTGCTTAAAATCTTCTAGAGAAGCTTCTTTCATTTTCTTAACAGAACCAAAATGTTTTAATAGTTGCCTCTTTCTTTTTTCTCCTACTCCTGGTATGTCATCAAGAGCTGATTTGAAGAATGTTTTAGAACGAGATTGTCTATGGAACGTGATCGCAAATCGGTGTACCTCATCTTGAATTCGTTGCAGAAGATAAAATTCATGACTATCTCTTTTTAATGGAACCACAACGGGGGGATCCCCCATCAACAATTGCGATGTTCTATGCTTTTTATCTTTAGCAAGACCACAAACAGGGATAGATAACCCAAGTTCATCAACGATCACTTCTTGTGCAACTGCAATTTGACCTTTACCACCGTCGATCACAATTAAATCTGGTAGCGGAAGAGATTCTTTTAGTAATCTAACGTAACGGCGACGAATGACTTCGCGCATTGAACCATAATCATCTGGACCTGCTACTGTTTTTATTTTATATTTCCTATAATCTTTGCGGCTTGGTTTACCATCTAAAAATGTGATCATTGCCGACACCGGGTCTGTTCCTTGTATATTTGAGTTATCAAATGCTTCGATTCGATAAGGTGTTGCGATTTTCATTGCTTCACCTAGTCTTTCAATCGCTTTAATCGTTCTTTCTTCGTCTCGTTCAATTAACGAAAACTTTTCCTTTAAAGCAACTGCTGCATTTTGATTAGCAAGATCAAGCAAGTCCTTTTTCTTACCTCGTTTTGGGTGATGTGTTTTCACCTCTAACAATTGCTCAATCAATTCTCCATCTACCTCATCAGGCAACAAAATTTCCGATGGCTTGAGATGCTCTTTTTGTAAATAAAATTGTCCAATAAAAGTCATTAAGTCTTCATGCGCTTCTTTGTAAAAAGGAAAAATCGAGACATCTCTTTCAATTAACTTTCCTTGACGTATGAAGAAAACTTGAACACACATCCAACCTTTGTCATAAGCAAAACCGAATACATCTCTGTCAACGAAATCGCCGATCATCATTTTTTGCTTTTGCATGACTGTCTCCATATGTTGAAGTGTGTCTCTTATTTCTTTAGCTCGTTCAAAATCCATTTCGTCTGCAGCTTTCATCATTTTGTCTGTTAACTGTTTTTTAATCTCATCTTGCCCTGACCGGAGAAATTTCGTTATATCTTGAACCATGGCTTGATTTTGTTCTTTAGACACCTCTGTTACACATGGAGCCAAACATTGTCCAATATGATAATACAAACAAACTTTATCTGGGAGCGTATTACATTTTCGCAAAGGATAAATCCTATCTAAAAGCTTTTTCGTTTCAGTTGCCGCTCCAGCATTTGGATAAGGTCCGAAGTATTTCCCACCATCTTTTTTCACTTGGCGTGTTGTAATTAAACGAGGGTGTTCTTCATTTGTAATCTTCAAGTAAGGATACGATTTGTCATCCTTTAACATGACATTATATTTAGGGTCGTGTTTCTTGATTAAATTCATTTCCAAAATAAGTGCCTCAATGTTAGATGAGGTCACAATATATTCAAAATCAACAATTTCCGTTACGAGTCGCTGAGTTTTAGCATCATGAGAACCAGTAAAATAAGAACGAACGCGGTTCTTTAGCACTTTTGCTTTCCCTACGTAAATAACGGTTCCTTGTCGATCCTTCATTAAATAACAGCCTGGTTGATCAGGCAGAAACATAAGTTTTTCTTTAATTTGACTCATCGTACTCCACCTCACTATCTATTGTTTGCGAGAATGAAGAGAAAAGCAAGTAAGATCTATTTAGCAATACTTAGAAATAGAAAAAAACCGTCTCCAAAGGAAGGAAACGGTCTTATAAAAAAAATTAAAGATGTTTATTTAGTAATTCAGCTAATGCTTCCTTCGGTTGGAATCCAACAACTTGGTCTACTACTTCTCCGTCTTTTAAAACAAGTAGAGTAGGGATACTCATTACACTGAATTTACCAGCTGTTTCTTGGTTCTCGTCAACATCAATTTTAGCGATTTTGACTTTATCGCCCATTTCAGAATCTAATTCTTCAAGGACTGGAGCAATCATTTTACAAGGTCCGCACCAAGGTGCCCAGAAGTCTGCAAGAACAACTCCTTCGCTTGTTTCAGTTGCAAAAGTTTGATCTGTTACATTTACAATTGCCATTAAAAAAACCTCCTATATATTAACATGTTTTAACTCAATTTGATTATACCAAACACTACACTGAGTGGCTAATCTGTTGCCTGTTCATTATTTTAACCTTATTTTGAGTTGGTACGCATTTTTTTCACCTTGAATCTTTTGAATGTGAAAGAGCACACCTGATTTGGTGTGCTCATAAATTAAGTTATTAGTTAGATACTAATACTGCTTTTAGTTCTTCTACTAACAGTGGGACAATTTCAAATAAGTCACCAACAATTCCGTAATCAGCTACTTCAAAGATCGGTGCTTCTGGGTCTTTGTTAATGGCAACAATGACTTTTGAATTTGACATCCCAGCTAAATGTTGGATAGCGCCTGAAATTCCAATCGCAAAATAAAGATCTGGTGTTACCACTTTACCTGTTTGACCGATTTGAAGACCATAATCGCAATATTCTGCGTCACAAGCTCCACGTGAAGCTCCAACTGCCCCACCTAATAAATCTGCAAGTTCTTGTAGAGGTTTGAAGCCGTCTTCACTCTTTACTCCACGGCCACCTGCTACGATAACATTTGCTTCAGATAGATCGACTCCACCAGTTGCTTTACGAACGACATCACGAATCGTTGTACGAAGATCTTTAATATCAACCGTTACACTTGAAACATCACCACTTCTAGAAGCATCTTGTTCAAGAGCTGGAATGTTATTTGGACGAATTGTTGCAAACACTACGCCCTCATTGATTTTCTTTTTCTCAAAAGCCTTACCTGAGTAAATCGGACGTGTAAAGACCGGTTCCCCACCATCTAATTCAACTGCAATAGCATCTGAAATCAGACCAGCATTAAGCTTCATTGCTAAACGTGGGGATACATCTTTTCCAACAGCCGTATGCCCTAAGATTACCGCTTCTGGACTCTCAACATCAAACACTTGCAAAAGGGCTTGTTGATAAGCATCTGTTGTATAAGATTTCAAATCAGCATGATCAACTGTAACAACACGGTCTGCTCCATATTGGATTAACGACTCAGCTAAACCGCTTACATTCTCTCCTAAAAGTACACCTACTACTTCTCCACCGTCTGCAACGGTTCTCCCTGCTGCAACTGCCTCAAAAGATACGTTACGTAATTCTCCGTCTCGAACTTCACCGATGACTAATGTTTTTTTCGCCATGAATACCCCTCCTATTAAATGACTTTCGCTTCAGATTTTAACAATGATACAAGCTCTTTTACTTGAGTTGCTGAATCACCTTCAAGTATTTTTCCTGCTTGTTTTGCTGGTGGTAAATAAATTTCTACCGTAGTCGTTTTTGCTTCGACATCATCTTCATCTAAATCAAGATCATCTAAGTCTAGTGTTTCTAACGGCTTCTTTTTAGCTTCATAATTCCAGGTAATGATGGGTAACGCGGCTCATTTAAACCTTGTTGAGCTGTAACTAATACAGGTAAGGATACTTCAACTGTTTCCTCATCACCTTCTACGTCACGTACAATTGTTGCTTTTCCATCTGCTACCGTTAATTTTGTAATCGTTGTCACTTGCGCGATATTTAAAAGTTCAGCTACACGAGGACCGACTTGACCAGACCCGCCGTCAACCGCAACATTTCCGCCTAGAATAATGTCTACTTCTTGATCTTTTAAGTAAGTAGCAAGTAAAGTTGCTGTTGTAAATTGATCTAATTCATCAACCTCTTCACTGTCGATTAAAACAGCTTTGTCTGCACCCATCGCAAGTGCTGTACGTAATTCTTTTTCAGCATCTTCTTCTCCGACAGTTACAACTGTTACTTCTCCGCCATGTGCATCTCTTAAAACAATCGCTTCTTCAATCGCATATTCATCATAAGGGTTTATAATAAATTCTGCTCCACTATCATCAATGCGACCGCCACTAATAGAAATTTTTTCCTCCGTATCAAACGTACGCTTCATAATTACAAAAATATTCATGTGGGACCCTCCTACTATTTGGTTATTTATGTTTAAAATTAGGTGAACGTTTTTCAATAAAAGCTTGTATGCCTTCTTTTCCATCCTCTGAGTCAAACACTTCACCGAACAATTCAGCTTCACGAATGGAACCTGCTTGTTGCTTCGAAGGTTGACTATACGTTAGCAGTTCAAGTGTTCTTTCCACTGCTACTCTACTTTTTGCAGCTATTTTCAAAGCTAGTTTACGAGATTCTGCTAATAATGACTCTTCTGATTCATAAGTCGAGTTAACAAGACCAAGTGCTTGTGCTTCCATCGCCGTTATCGGTTCACTCGTTAGAAGCATTTCCGTTGCTTTAGCCGTTCCGACAAACCTGGCAAGACGTTGGCTTCCTGCAAAACCTGGAATTAATCCTAATGATAACTCGGGTAAACCTAACTTAGCGTCTTTTGTTGCAAGTCTAATGTGACATGCCATCGCAAGCTCTAAACCTCCACCTAAAGCTGCTCCGTGGATGGCGACGATGACGGGTTTAGGAAAATTCTCAATTTCTTCAAACAATTCCTGCCCCATTCTCGCATGTTGAGCAAACTCCGCTCCATCTTTTGCTTCTGTAAATTCTTTAATGTCTGCACCAGCTGCGAAGAAGCGACCTTCGCCATGGAGAAGAAGGACATGTACATCATCATTGCTTTTTACATTCTTAAGTACTTGGTCTAGTTCCTTGAGAACGCCTTTTGAAAGAGCATTAGCTGGAGGTCGATTCAAAGTAATGAGAGCAACCTTGTCTTCAACCTTTACCTTAAAATAAGTCATTGACAACTCTCCTTTCATGAAGCTAAGCGCGAAACGCGCGTAGCAACATGTTGTGTACAGGCTCAGCTGAAGCTAGTAGATCGTATTTACAATCTTTCATAACCCAATTGGTTACGACCTCATCTAACGTTCCAAAAACCATTTGTCTAGCTAAACGGTTATCTAGGTCAGCTAAAAAATAACCTGCTTCTTTTCCTTCTGTTAGGATTTCCTCCAACAGCAGTAAATAGTTTTTAAAAATTTTGTTGATCATTAAACGAAGTTCTGTATTTGATTGTCTTAGTTCAAGTTGCGTTACAATCGCAAGGTATTTATCTGCTTGTAACTGCTCAAAATGAGTTTTAACTAAAATTAAGAACTTATCTTCTACTGATAACTCGGCAGATATTCTCTCGCGAATGATTTCAACAAAGTGTCCCATCTTTTCTTCAAATAATGAAATTAAGATATCTTCTTTGTTTTCAAAATATAAGTAGATGGTTCCATCAGCTACTCCAGCTTCTTTTGCTATCTTAGATACTTGCGCTTGATGGTAGCCATGACTTGCTATCACTTTAACTGCTGCTTCTATAATCTGGTTGTATTTTGGTCCTTTTTTCTTTCCCACTATCTTCTCTCCTTTAATGAATGAATACTCATTCATATATTATATTTTAGTGAAAAAGATTGGAATTGTCAATTACTTCTTTTTATTTATCTGATCATTTCAACTAGTTTTTTGTTCTAATTTCTTTTTTTCCTTTTCTTCTTCAATTAATACCCGTTTTAAAATTTTCCCTACAATGGTTTTCGGAAGCTCATCTCTAAACTCATACTTACGCGGCACTTTATAAGCAGCTAAATTTTCTCGGCAGTAAGCATTTAATTGCTCCTGAGTAAGAGTCGTTCCTTCTTTTTTCACGATAAAGACTTTTACCGTTTCTCCGCGATATTCATCTGGAATTCCAATAGCTACTGCTTCTTGAACGTCTGGATGATTATATAAAACTTCTTCAATCTCACGCGGATAAATATTAAAGCCACCAGCGATAATCATATCCTTTTTGCGATCAACAATATAAAAGAATCCATCCTCATCCATATATCCCATATCGCCTGTTAGCAGCCATTCACCATTCATAGTAGCTTTCGTATCTTCGGGCCGATTCCAATAACCTTTCATCACTTGAGGACCACGTATAGCGAGTTCACCAACTTCTCCTTGTTCAGCACGTTCGCCTGTTTCCATTGAAAGAATAACAGCCTCTGTATCAGGCCATGGTAAACCAATACTTGCTTTTCTTCTTTCTCCGTATAGTAAATTACAATGCGTAACAGGTGCCGCTTCGGTTAAGCCATACCCTTCTACTAGCTTCCCTCCAGTTAACTGTTCAAAACGATCTTGAACTTCAACAGGCAACGCTGCAGAACCACTAATACAAGTTTCAATTGACGTTAAATTATATTTCTTCATCTCAGGATGATTAATTAATCCAATATACATCGTTGGAGCCCCTGGGAATATCGTAATCTTTTTCTCATGGATGATTTTTAACACTTGTTCGACATCAAATTTCGGAACGATATGCAAAGTGTTCCCGGTAATCAGTGTTAAATTCATTGAAACTGTCATCCCGTACACATGGAAAAAAGGAAGTACAGCCAGTGTTCTTTCTTGTCCTTCTTTCATTTTATACATCCAGTGTCGACATTGAATCGTATTGGCAACTAGATTTTTATGGGTAAGCATAACCCCTTTAGCGAGACCTGTCGTACCTCCTGTGTATTGAAGCAAGGCTAGGTCACTTTCTGAATCTACCTCAACTGGAACAACCTTGTCAGAACCTTTTTTCAGAAGTGAAACAAACCGGTGAGTCCGTTCGTTATACGTAATATCAATCGTTATTCCCGTATTTTTCTTCTGTATAAAAGGATAAATTAAGTTTTTAGGAAATGGCAGATAATCCTTGATAGCGGTTACAATAATATGTTCAATTTTGGTTGCCTCTTTTACCTTCATTACTCTTGAGTAAAGCAAATCTAGACATAAAATAAATTTAGCACCTGAATCAATTAATTGATGTTTCAATTCTCTTTCAACATATAGCGGATTTGTTTGTACTACGATACCACCTGCTAGTAATGTAGCATAATATGCAATTACACCCTGTGGACAATTTGGTAGCATAATCGCTACTCGGTCTCCTTTTTTTAGTCCCATTGCTTGTAATTGATTGGCAAATAGTCTTACAGATTGATTAAATTCCCTATACGTAAGCGACTTTCCTAAAAACTCAAGTGCTACATGGTTAGGAGATCGCTTCGCTACTTGTTCAATTAGTTCGTGTAGCGCTAGTTCAGGATAATCAATTGAACCTGGAATTTCTTTATCATAACGATTAACCCATTCTTTTTCAGTTACAGTAGTAGTCAAGTAAACAGCCTCCTTTTATTCCTCTCTCCTTTCAAGCTTTCATCCTCTCTACTCTCTATTGTAATGAATGTTCATTCATTTTTAAATAGTTATTTATTTATTTTTTTGTTTTTCGATCATTTTTTTTCGTTATACTAGGCATAAAAGCTGGTAATAGTAAGGGTAGAGGTGATTTTAATCAAACGTTTGTTTAATTTTCTATTGGTCGTTATTTTTCTAGTAGGTTGTCAGGCAGAATCTACTCCAGAAACAGAGCAGGAGCTTGAGCAAGATAACATAAAAGTAGAACAGGAAAGCGACGTGGATACATTTGCTCGTCTTATTGATACTTATCAACCTTTTACAGATTACGATATGTATCACGACGGTACAGGTCTTGGGGAGGGAATGAATTTTTTAGCTAAAACAGATCAAATCATTCTAGCCGAAGGACACCAAGGTCAAGCATTAGCTTTCTACCGGATTCTGAAGATTGATAGTGAAGCTGAAGCGGTCTTTATAACCCATGAATTTCAAGAAGGTACGGTTACCTTTGATTCAATCCGACTTGCTATTGAAGAGGAGGATCGAGATCCATTATTGGTTTTAGAAGAGTATCAATACGAGGAACAAAATAAGGAACAACTCTTTTTTTCAGCCACAGAAGAAGTGGAAGAAACGATTCTTATGAGTGGAGAAGATGTTGCTGTTCTTCCAGTTTATGTAGATGAGACCGTTTATTATTTTTCAGAAGGAAAAGGTCTTGTGCGTATCCTTTATCAAAGTGAAAGTGTCATCGACTTGTTTGGAGAAGAACAAATGGCAGAGGCTAATCCTCATTTATAAATTTTTTACGCCATTAAAATACAGGTATCCCAGCCTTGGGATACCTGTTTGTATTTAAGTTATTCGTTGCTAACCTTTTCTTTCGGTACTTGCTTTTGCTTTTCTTCTTCAACAAGAACCCGTCTTAAAATTTTGCCGACCAATGTTTTAGGAAGTTCTTGACGATATTCGTATAGTCTCGGAACTTTAAATGCTGCTAAATTCTTACGACAATACTCATCCAGTTCTTTTTCAGTCAAATTTTTCCCTTCTTTTAATACGACAAAGGCTTTTACGGTTTCACCCCGGTATTCATCTGGCACACCAATGACCACGGCTTCTTGAATCGCCTCATGCTCATACAGCACTTCTTCAATTTCTCTTGGATAAATATTGAAGCCACCAGCAATAATCATATCTTTCTTACGGTCAACAATAAAGAAGTACCCTTCTTCATCCATGTATCCCATATCACCAGTGAGGAACCAATCTTCTTTGAAAACTTTTGCCGTTTCCTCGGGACGATTCCAGTACCCTTTCATTACTTGAGGGCCTCTAATAGCAATCTCACCAACTTCACCTATTTCAGCAGGTTCACCTGTTTCTGCAGATAACACAGCCGCTTCTGTATCAGGCCAAGGTATTCCAACACTTCCTGTTTTCCGTTTCCCCCAAATTGGCGTTGAAATGGCAACAGGCGATGTTTCAGTTAACCCATACCCTTCTACAAGTTTGCCTCCAGTTAATTTTTCAAATTTCTGTTGTACTTCTAACGGAAGTGGTGCAGCTCCACTTAAACACGCTTTAATTGAAGACAAATTATGTTCTTTAATACTAGGGTCATTAATTAAAGCCACATACATTGTTGGTGCACCTGGAAACAATGTGATTTTCTGTTTCTCAATCGTTTTTAAAACATCTTTTGGATCAAACTTCGGTAAAATGACAGTCGTATGCCCGTTCATAATGCCAAGATTCATACTGACAGTCATACCGTATACATGGAAAAATGGTAATACAGCTAACCCTCTTTCTTCTCCAGGAGTTACTTTATATGTCCAGTGAATACATTGCAATGTATTTACAACTAGATTTTGGTGAGTTAGCATAACCCCTTTAGCAGGACCCGTAGTTCCCCCTGTGTATTGCAGTAGAGCTAAGTCAGAAACAGGATCCATGTCAACATGTACTTCTGTTGCTTTTCCAGCTTTTAGAAACGGTTTAAATGCGATTGTTTTATTGTTGTATTCGATATCAACTTTGATGCCTGTGTTTTTCTTTTGAACAAAAGGATAGAGCAAATTTTTAGGAAATGGTAGATAGTCTTTAATACTTGTGACAATGACATGTTCTAGTTTGGTTTTCGAACGGACTTTTTCAACACGCGGAAAGACAAGATCTAAACAAATGATTACTTTTGCACCTGAGTCAACGAGTTGATGTTCTAATTCTCTTTCCACATAAAGTGGATTCGTCTGAACAACAACTGCTCCAACCATAAGTGCTCCGTAGTAGCTTATGACTCCTTGAGGACAATTTGCTAACATAATAGCTACACGGTCACCTTTTTTTACACCAAGTGTCTGTAACTGGTTGGCAAACTGCTTTGCTTGTTCGTACAATTCCGTGAACGTCATATCCTTACCTAGAAAATGGAGAGCTGTGTTTGTTGAGTATTTCTCAGCAGATATCTTTAAATAATCGTGTAAACACCTCTCATCATATTCAATCGAATGTGGAACTTCCTCAGGATAATGGTCTAGCCAAATC
This sequence comes from Halalkalibacter akibai JCM 9157, assembly GCF_000513135.1. Lineage (GTDB taxonomy): Bacteria > Bacillota > Bacilli > Bacillales > Bacillaceae_D > Halalkalibacter > Halalkalibacter akibai. The sequence goes on along the minus strand of NZ_BAUV01000012.1, from coordinate 10,457 downwards.
TTCTCAACCGTTGTCATTTACTATCTCCCCCTTACTACTTTGATCTTACTCCTTTCTCATAAATCAATCTCCTCTATCTCTATTGTATTGTAATCGCTTACAATTTTGAATCTTTTTTTGTCTTTTTTGTGAATTTTTTTTATTTACTTATTTTTGTAAGTCCTTCATGCTCCGTTTCATTGCGCTGCAGGCACTTGCATTCCGCGGGGAGGAAGCTAAGCCCCCACGACGTTTCGTCTGTGTGGTCTTACCTTTCCCTCTTTTCCCGCAGGAGTCAAGTGCCTTCCGCTTCATTCCACTAAAAATCATCACATATCAAATTTCAAGCACTACACAACGATGATGCTTTTACTTTTTATCATTTGCTTTTCTATGGCAATCTCTAAGGATCTGTGAATTAGCTATCTAATAAACCCTCGTTTTTAAGGCGAAGCCTTCTGAATTTAGTTAGCGAGCTTGTGTCAATGACCGATTCTTCTGGCACCATATTGAGGCGTATTTGAATGACATATCAAATTTCGAACGTTCAACTTAATCGACATCTGAGGTGAAATGGTTGATAAAAATAATCTAGTTAGGACATTGAAGAGAAGGAAAATTTTATCTTTCCTCTCATCATAGCGGACGGGATGGGGGGCCGACTCCTGCAGGAGGGAAGGGCAAGTGGAAATCCACCGGCGAAGCCGGTTAGTTCCACGCCCGCCTGCGGAAAGCGTGTCCCCCATCCCGGTAGCGGGTTCGAAGCGACTTATCAAAGCCCACTCTTATAACAATAGCCTGTCTACCATCGCGCTTTTGAGAGATTAGACAGGCTAAAGTTTTCATGAAATTAACCTTGTCACTGTACGATAAAAATATGGACTTTTTCATGGCCTCATTTAGAGGACAGGGTGAGACCCTGCAGGCAGGCTCGGCCCCTCCCAGCGGAAAGCGAGTAGTTGCAGCGCCATGCAACGAACATACACATACGTAGGACGCGTAACCCATAAAAACAAAATATACGAAAAAAACCTTTCATTAAAATCAAAAAAACCGTCGAGTCTATTGACTCAACAGTTTCTTCTTTTTTATGGAGCGTAGAATATCATAAAAATAATTCCAGCTAAAATAAATGCTCCGCAGGCTACGTACAATATTTTCATTAATAGTTCCAATTGATTAAACGCTCCTTCTATCTCGCAATAATACTAGCTCCAATAACATAAGAAAGACCGACTGAAATAATCATAGCAATAAATCCTACTGCACGGTTATCGCGCTTGATTTCCTCGTCTACTTTAAAGGTAGGGGTGAGGAACTCAAAAATAAAATAGCCAACAAGGAGTAAAAAGAATCCTAATACACCCCAGCCAAGCATCGTTAATAATGAATCAGAATAACCAATAGAATGCCTGAAAATATTAGCTACACCAAAGATTTTTCCACCCGTTGCTAGAGCGACCGCGATATTCCCCTTTTTAATTTCCTGCCAGTTATTGTATTTCGTTACCGTCTCAAATATGGCTAAAAATAAAATAAGGGCCAGGAGAGAGACGCTGTAATACGCCGTTGTTCGAATCCATTCGTATTCAAATAATGCTTCCATAGTTTAAGCCTCTCTTATTTTAATTCTACCACTGTGTTGCCAAGCCCACCTTCATTCATTCCACCATCTCGTTCAGATTTAACATGTGGATGCTTCTTTAAAAGTTGTTTTACCCCTTTACGAAGAGCTCCGCTTCCTTTTCCGTGAATAATTGATACTTGATGGTACCCGGCTAGGAGAGCATCATCGATATATTTATCCACTTTGAGCATCGCATCTTCAAATCTCACTCCGCGTAAATCAAGTTCAGCTTTTACATGATGGTCATTTCCTCGAACCATTGCAAGTGGTTTGGTTTCTACTTGTTTTGGACGATCCAACAGTTCCAAGTTATCGTGTTTTACTTTCATCTTCATAATACCCATTTGTACTTGAAACTCATTGTCACTTATTTTCTCAACAATGAAGCCTTTCTGTCCAAAACTCAAAACTCTAACTTCATCACCTAGTTCAATGTTTTGTTTTTTAGCTGCTTCTTTCTTGATTTTCTTCTGTTTAGGAGTTAGTTTTGGCGCTGCTTGTTCAAGATGTTTTTTTGCATCAATAATTTGATGCTCTTTCACTGACAGTCCTTCTTTTTGCATTTCTCTTAGCTCACCAATGATGAATTCTGCTTCTTCTTTAGCCTCTGCCACCGCTTTTTCGGCTTTTTGCTCGGCTTCAAGTAGAATTCGTTCTTTTTCCTGCTCTAAAGCTTCTAGTTGCTTGATTAAATCTGAACGAAGACGCTCAGCTTCTTTCCGGATCTCTTGCGCTTTTTCCCAATCGGTCTCAGCTGATTTCTGACTCGTTTCTAAAGAAGCAATCATCGTTTCAATTTGATTCGATTCACTATCAATTTGTTCTTTCGCTTTATCAATAATTCGTTCATCGAGACCTAAGCGCCTTGAAATTGCAAAAGCATTACTTCGTCCAGGCACACCAATTAATAAACGATAAGTCGGCCTTAATGTTTCTACATTAAATTCTAGCTCGCGTTAATAGCTCCTTCTCGGTTATACGCATAGCCTTTTAATTCACTATAGTGAGTTGTTGCGACAACACAAGCACCGCGGTTATATACATCATCCAAAATCGAAATCGCAAGCGCGGCTCCTTCGGTTGGATCCGTACCAGCACCGAGTTCATCAAACAGAACTAGGCTTTGGAAATCGACTTTATCTAAAATATCTACAATGTTTGTCATATGAGAAGAGAATGTACTTAAGCTTTGTTCGATTGATTGTTCATCACCGATATCAGCAAATACTTGCTTGTATACAGCCATTTCAGATTCTTCTTCTACCGGAACATGAAGTCCTGCTTGTGCCATTAACGTCAGTAACCCGACTGTTTTTAACGTAACCGTTTTACCTCCCGTATTAGGTCCAGTAATAATAAGAGAGCGATAAGCTCCTCCTAATTCAACATCAATCGGGACAACTTCATCATCTTCTAAAAGTGGGTGCCTTGCTTTCTTTAAAAAGATATAGCCTTTTTCATTAAGCTTCGGTTCTGATGCTCTAATTTGTTTTGCATATCTAGCTTTGGCGAAAATAAAATCAAGTACAGCAAGGATTGTGAGATTATGAAGCAACTCATCAGCTACCTCTGCAACTTGTACCGATAACGCTGCTAAGATTCGTTCAACTTCTTTCTTTTCTTTTACTTTTGCTTCACGCAATTGGTTATTTAAGACAACGATTGCTTGCGGTTCGATAAATAAAGTTGCTCCAGAAGCTGATTGATCGTGAATGATTCCCCCAAATGAACTACGATACTCTTGTTTAACAGGAATAACAAAACGATCATTTCTTATCGTCACAATGGCATCTGATAGCATCTTCTGAGTACTTGAAGAACGAGTCATGCTTTCTAGTTTTGATCTTACTGACGACTCGTAGCTCCGCACTTGTGCTCGAATTGTCCTAAGCTCTGGACTTGCAGAATCCATCACGTGTCCATTATCATCTATACATTGTTTAATCTCACGTTCAACATCAGTTAGCGGTTCAATCTCGCTACAATATGAATAGAGTAACGGAAGCTCAATTTCCTCTTCTTCCACCATCGTAGTGATGAATTTTCTTAAACGACGTCCGCCATAAATCGTACTTGCTACTTCGACTAACTCATGTGCTGCAAGCGCTCCACCTATTTTTGCACGCTTAGCATGGGCAGTAACATCTGTGATTCCACCTAAAGGAGCTTGACCTTTTAATCTTAGAACCTTTGCCCCTTCTGAGGTTTCTAACTGCCATTTTTGAACTTCTTCTAAATCAGTAGAAGGAAGTAATGATTCGACTTTCTGTCTACCTAGCGAAGATGAAACATGTTCAAGCAATTGCTTTTTCATTTTCTCAAATTCTAGTACCCGTAAAACTCGTTCCATATGAGTAACTCCTTCTCTAATCAATCATTCATAGCGGTTCAAATAAGCCGTGAATGTTTCTAATGACCAAGTGTTCATGACCGAATCCTTTTTAAGCAACGCTTTTCTAGCGACACCAGTACCATAAACCATTAAATCAAGAGATTCTAAATGATGAGCGTCTGTATTAATAGCTATCGTAACTCCTGCTTCTTCTGCTTTTTTTAACCAGTGTGCTGCTAAATCTAACCTGTGGGGATTAGCGTTTAATTCAAGTGCTGTGTTCGTTTCTTTCGCCAACTCAATTAAGAGCTCTACGTCCACATCATAGCCATCCCTTCTGCCTAGTATTCGGCCAGTTGGATGGGCAATTAAATCAACATGTTTATTTTCTAGAGCTGTTCTTAATCGCTTCATGATCGTTTCTCTATCCTGTTGAAATGAGGAATGAATCGCCGCAATTACAAAATCAACTTCAGCTAAAACTTCATCATCATAGTCGAGTGATCCATCTGGTAGAATGTCCATTTCAATTCCAGTAAAAATCGTAATATCATCATATTGGTCATTTAGCTCTCTAATACGGGCGTGTTGTTCTTTCAAACGAGCAACAGATAATCCATTCGCTACACGCAAGTATTGAGAATGATCAGTGATTGCAATATATTGGTATCCTTTTTTCCTAGCAGCTTCAATCATGTCTTCAATCGAATGTGCTCCGTCACTCCAGGTTGTATGCATATGAAGATCACTGACAATATCTTCGTCTTTAATATAGTCAAACGCGTTCTCGACTTCTCCTTGGTCTTCTCGAGCTTCTGGAGGGATCCAATCTAGATTAAAATGAGCAAAGAATGCTTCTTCTGATTCAAATGTTTTTACTTCACCTGTTTCAACGTTTTCTACCCCATACTCACTTATTTTTTCCCCGCGTTTTTTAGCAAGCTGTCTCATTTTTACATTATGATTCTTAGAACCAGTAAAATGATGAAGAGTCGTTGCAAATTCATGAGGCTTCACAAGACGAAAATCAACTGAGATAGGCAAATCCAGTGTGATTTCAACAGAAATCTTCGTATCTCCACTTGCCACAACTTTCGTAATCGACTCAAGCTCCAATAATTGTGTTTTTACTTTTTCTGGATTAGTGGTTGAGATGATAAAATCTAAATCTTTAACCGTTTCACTCATGCGTCTTAGACTGCCCGCTTTGCTAAAGCGCTCAATTCCATCCATGTTCGCAAGGGCTTCTTCAATAGCTTGAGCTAAAGGAAGTACCAAAGGAAGTGCCAAACGGTCTGGGCGCTCATTAGCTTCTTTAATGGCAATTAAAATCTTCTCTTCTGTTTTCTTACCGAAACCAGCCAGCTTTTGAACCTCTTTTGCTTCACAAACCTGTTTAAGCGTGTCCATATCGACCACTTGCAGCTCTTGATAAAGCTTTCCAATTTTCTTACCACCAAGCCCTGGTAATTTTAACAAAGGAAGAAGTCCAGCCGGTACTTCGTTTTGTAATTCTTCCATGATGGTTGATTTACCCGTTTGAACAAGCTCCATAATTACTTCTGCGGTGCCTTTACCGATTCCACTCAAAGAAGCTGGGTTCTCTATTTGATCCAATGTACGCTCATCTGACTCAAGCGCAAGTGCCGCTTTTCGATAAGCCGATATTTTAAATGGATTGTCACCTTTAATTTCAAGGTACGTTCCGATTAATTCAAGGTGTTTAATGACATCTTTTTTATTCATCTTCCATCGTTCCTTTCTTCTTACCTTCATCATACCGATAGTTGGTAGACAAAATCAACGAAAGTACATAGAAAAAACGTATTGGAAAGAAAATCATCCAATACGCTTTGTTTTCACATAGTTAATCTACATTTTCTTAAATTATAATTGGTTATTGATCCATAACTCTTTCAACCAATCAGATAGAAAAGGAGTGCTATTTAACATAAACTGAATCATAATTGAGCCTTGCATCGCCTGTTGAACGAAATCAATCGGTAAAAGAGCTGCCACAAATAGCAGCACAAAAATAATAAGATAAGCTTCAACAAAACACAATATCCCACCTAGCAATTGATTTATCGACCTTAGGAAAGGTAGGTGCGCAAGGAAATCAAGCATAGATCCAAGTAAATGTAGAATGATTTTTGTTCCAAAAAATAAAATCGCAAAAGCAATCCCTGAGTAATACACATTTTCTGCATCAAATGTGTTGATAATCATCCCCATCGTGCTATCAGATGAAAATTGCGGATAAGGCACCCACAACCTTATATAAGTAGCAAGTTCCCCAAAATATGTATAAGCAACTACAATGGCCACTACGAAACTGATTAGATGGATAATTTGAAGGATAAACCCTCTTCTTCTACCAATAAAAAAACTACAAAATAAGATAAATAGAATTAAAAAGCTAAGCATGTTATTCGTCTCCTGTCGTTCTTTCCTGCTCTACTTTTTCTCTCAACATTTCATTTTCTTTCGCTAATTTTAAGTAGTCATCAACTATATTGACTGCCGTTAATACAGCTAACCGTGTAGTATCGAGATAAGGGTTTCTTTTTTTAATTTCTCGCATCTTCTGGTCAACTGTTTGAGCCACTTCTTTTACGTGTGCGGTAGGCTCCTCACCGACGATTGTATAATGTTGACCATAAATTGAAACCGTTATCCGCTGCTTTTCGTTTCGTTTTGACACGGAAAAGCCTCCTATCTACAAGTTAAATCAAAAGTTGACATATAAAACCTACATTCTATCATACCATGAAGGTTTTATAATGGAAACAAAAGATAGCAGAAATTTGGAAAAAATGCCTTTGAACCTTTCCATTCTCAAAATATGGTATGACCTTCATTTGCATTTTATGTAATTAAATGGCTGCTTTTCGTATACTTTGTTGTTTTCTACATTTTCGTCTATTCCCACTGCTTAATTCAAACTACAATTTGATATAAAAAAAGCTAACTAAAGGGTTTATTAGTCCTTTAATTAGCTTTAGATTTATAAAATGCTTGTTAGCCTCTTAATGTTGCTCCAACGTGTTCCTCAAGCATTTTCAATACTTCACCGTGTGCTTTTGTTACTTCTTCGTCCGTCAACGTTCTCTCAGGATCAAGATATGTTAGTGAAAACGCAAGTGATTTCTTGCCTTCTTCCATATGTTCTCCTTCGTATAAGTCGAAAAGACGAACCTTTTTTAGAAGTTCCCCACCAGCCCAATGAATGACCGTTTCAACCTCACCAGCTGAGCGGTGTGAATCTACCACAAGGGCAATATCGCGAGTCATCGCAGGGTAACGTGGCAACGCCTGATACACAACTGGTTTTGCTTGATGCTTCAAAATCGTTTCTAAATCCAATTCAAACACATACGTTTCTTTTAAATTTAATTGTTTTTGAAGAGAAGGATGGACTTGACCAATAAAGCCGATTTCCTTGCCATCAAGTTTCACTAAAGCGGTTCTTCCAGGATGCAAATCAGGTAGTGTTGCTTGTTCAAACACCACTTCTTCTTCTACTCCAAACGTTTCGAAAAGTTTTTCCATAATTCCTTTTGCTAGGAAAAAGTCAACAGCTTTCTTTTCTCCTTGCCAACCATGGTCCATCCACATTCCGGTTAACGCACCTGCAACCATTTCTTTTTCCAGAGGTTGATTTGTTAATGTTTCCTCATTACTTAAGAAAATTGATCCAATTTCATACACAAACACATCTGGATTTTTACGATTAATGTTGTAAGATAGAACATCAAACAAATGCGGAATTAAACTTGTACGCATTGTGCTTCGGTCTTCACTCATAGGCATCGCTAACGTTACAGGTGTTTGATTCATCTCAAAAGCAAAGCCTTTAGCTTTTTCTGGACTAGTTAATGAATAAGTGATTACTTGTGATAAACCAGAACCTTCTAATGTTCGGCGAGCTTGACGTCTTTTTTGTTGGTATTCAGTTAAAGCTCCTTGTGTTGTAGCCCCTGCTGGTAGAGTAGTTGGAATCAGATCATAACCATATAATCTAGCTACTTCTTCCATTAGATCTTCCTCAATCTGAATATCTGGGCGCCTTGATGGAATCGTTACTTGTAACACGTCACCATTATTGTCATAAGTAAAGCCTAAACGATTCATAAGCGCCATAACTTCTTCGGTTGAAACCTGAGTTCCTAAACGATTATTTACTCGGTTCACATCTAATTCGATCGTCTTAAGTTCATAAGAAAAAAGATCTTGTTCTACTACGCCTGATACAATCGTCCCACCAGCTAGTTCTGCCATTAAAGCAGCGGCACGTCTTCCAGCAGCTAATACACGGTCTTGTGCAATTCCTTTTTCATATCTTGTACTGGCATCACTACGCAAACCAAGATCGCGAGAGGCTTTGCGAATTGTTGCCCCTTCAAAATAAGCAGCTTCTAACAAAACAGTTGTCGTTCCAGCATGTACTTCTAATGTCGCTCCACCCATTACTCCAGCAATCGCTACAGGCTCTTTTCCGTTTGTAATAACCAAATGATCACTTGAAAGTGTTCTTTCTTGATCATCTAATGTGACAATCGTTTCCCCATCTTTAGCGCGGCGGACTACCACTTCCTTGGAACCAAAAAGATCATAGTCAAAGGCATGTAAAGGCTGACCGTACTCGAGCAATACGTAATTCGTTATATCAACAACGTTGCTAATTGGACGAATGCCCGCTGCCATTAAACGATTTTGTAGCCAAAGTGGTGACGTTCCTACTTTCACATCTTTAATAATAAGAGCGCCATAATATGGATTATCTTCTTTCGCTTCCACTTTTACGTCAATATAATCCGCTGCATTCTCCTCGTTTGAATTCACTTCAATTGAAGGTAACGTAACTTCCTTTTCATATAAAGCAGCAATTTCATATGCAACACCTAACATGTTTAAACAATCAGCACGGTTTGGTGTTAAATCTAATTCAAGAATTTCATCATCTAAGTTAAGAGCAGAAAGAGCACAGCTTCCTACTTCCACTTCATCTTTGAACACATAAATGCCTTCTGAATATTCTTTTTGAACTAGCTTGCTGTCGATCCCTAACTCTTGCAGGGAACAAATCATGCCTTGTGACACTTCGCCGCGTAACTTGGCTTTTTTAATTTTAAAATCACCTGGAAGAACGGCTCCTACTTTTGCAACCGCAACATGTTGGCCTGCGCTACATTCTTTGCTCCACAAACAATTTGAACAAGTTCTTCTTCACCAATGTCCACTTGACATACATTTAGTTTATCGGCATTAGGATGTTGAGTACATTCTTTTACAAATCCAACAACAACACCTGAGATTCCTTGGTTAAGAGAATGAACGAAATCAATTTCAATCCCACCGCGAGTCATTTTTTCTGCTATATCACGAGCTGAATGCTCTTTAACATCAACGTAATCTTGTAACCATTTATATGAGACTAACATGCAAACTCCTCCTTACACCCGTTTGAATTGCTTTAAGAAACGAACATCATTTGTGTAGAAATGACGAATATCATCAATATCGTATTTGAGCATTGCTAAACGCTCAACTCCCATACCAAAAGCAAAGCCACTGTACTTCGTTGAATCAAATCCACTCATTTCAAGTACGCGCGGATGAACCATTCCAGCCCCAAGTACTTCAATCCAGCCTGATTGTTTACAAATACGACAGCCTTTTCCGCCACACATTCCACAAGAAACATCTACTTCTACAGAAGGCTCTGTGAATGGGAAAAAGCTTGGACGTAAGCGAATCGAACGATCCTCTCCGAAGAAAGATTTCGCAAATTGCTCTAATACACCTTTTAAATCACTCATTCGTACATTTTCATCTACAAATAAGCCTTCAATTTGCATGAATTGATGAGAATGTGTCGCATCATCATCATCACGACGGAACACTTTTCCAGGGCAAATAACTTTAACTGGTCCTTTTCCTTTATGTAATTCCATTGTTCTTGCTTGAACAGGTGACGTATGTGTTCTTAGTAATAGTTCATCCGTAAAATAAAATGAATCTTGCATGTCACGTGCTGGGTGATCTTTAGGCAGATTCAGAGCTTCAAAGTTATAATAATCAACTTCTACTTCTGGTCCTTCTGCAACTGAGAAACCAAGACCGATAAATGCCTCTTCTACTTCTTCAACAACGGAAGTTAGCGGATGGCTTGAGCCACTTTGTACTGGACGGCCTGGCAAGGTTACATCAATGCTCTCTGTCGCAAGCTGTTGCTCGATCGCCGCTTGTTCTAATTCAACTTCCTTTTTCTCTACCTGTTCTTTAATGGCATCACGAACGTCATTCGCCATTTGACCAATTAAAGGACGTTCTTCTGCTGATAGTTTTCCCATTCCTCGTAACACTTCGGTAATAGGTCCTTTTTTGCCTAAATAAGCAACTCTAACTTCTTGCAATGCTTTTACATCTTCAGCTACAGCGACTTTCGCTAATGCCTCATCTCGCAAAGCTTCTAATCGTTCACGCATCTGGAGTGCCTCCTTTAAATTTGAACAA
>NZ_BAUV01000013.1 GCF_000513135.1 Halalkalibacter akibai JCM 9157 | reverse complement strand
TCAGACCCCCCCCAAAAAAAAGAACGGCGGTCGTGACCGCCGTTCTACTCTTGCTTCTCTCCCTACTCATACCTCAACGATTCAATCGGATTCAACCTTGCCGCTTTATTGGCTGGTAGTAACCCAAAAACGATACCCAAAATCATCGAAAACAGAAGTGCTCCGATAATTACTGGCCAAGATAATAGCGATGGCCATCCGGCAAAGAAGGAAATCAGGGTAGCAATTCCTCCTCCTATAAGAATGCCCAAAAATCCACCAAGAAGCGTGAGAATAATAGATTCAATTAAGAATTGCACAAGAATCTGTTGTCGTGTCGCACCTAACGACTTCCTTATCCCGATCTCTCGCGTTCTCTCTGATACAGAAACGAGCATAATGTTCATCACCCCGATCCCACCAACAAACAGCGAAATCCCGGCAATGCCTCCGATAATCAGCGTCATGATTCTTGTAATCTGGCCAATCCCCTCCGCAATCTCTTCCATATTCATCACTTGATAAGCTTCTTCTGTATTTTTTCTTGCATTTAACATCAAGACCGCTTCTTCTCCTGCCTCTTGTAACTGATCTAATGAGTTAGCTTGAATCGTCACTTGATTGAATTCACTTTTACTATAAACATTTCGCCACGTTTCCCAAGGCATATACACCTCTTGAACACCAAAAGCGAAAATACCTGTAGGAGCTTCTAAAACTCCGATTATTTCAATTGGTTGATTCGCGACTCGAACAACGTTTCCAACTGCAGACTGTTCCGGAAAAAGCTCCTCAGCAAGAGAATGAGAAATAAGTGCCACTCGCCTTCCGCTCAAAAAGTCGACTTGTTGCAATGACAGACCTTCCTTCACATTCAGCCGATGAACTTGAAGATAGCTTTCGTTGATTCCATTAATAGATGCTTCAACGGTGTCTGTTTGATAGCGCACTGTACTATATTCATAGCTCGTAGCAACAACATTTTTGATCGTGCTAATCGACCCAAGCTCGCGTATATCCTCTAACGTGAACGCAGGCTCATTCCAAATGTTAGGGTTCGACTGGATTTCCTCATTAGAAGGCATATAATAAATCTCAGATGTATTGCCATCTCCTGCGATCGAGGACTTCAACATCGCCTCCCCACCTTGGCCAATTGCTACGACGATAATAACAGCTGCCACGCCAATCACAATTCCAAGCAACGTCAAAACAGAACGCAGCTTATGTGCTTTGATCGAGCTGATCGCCATTATGATATTTTCTTTTATCCCCATAATGACTTACCCCCTCTCGGAGTGGGCACGGTCCATTAGTTGCCCGTCGCGCACATAAATCGTTCGTTGTGTATAATCAGCAATTTCCGGCTCATGCGTGACCAGAGCAATCGTCGTTCCAGCCTGATTTAATTCCGTCAGTAACGCCATAATCGTTTCACTCGTCTTCGTATCTAGTGCTCCTGTCGGTTCATCGGCTAGGATGATAGACGGTTCATTGACCAGCGAGCGGGCTATTGCCACACGCTGCTTTTGCCCACCCGACAACGAGTTTGGTAAATAATCCATCCGTTCTGCAAGACCGACACGACTTAACGCTTGCTCCGCTCGCTCTTCTCGTTCTTTTTTGGAAATGCCTGCGTAAACCATCGGTAGCTCTACATTCTTTTTAGCCGTCAGCCTCGGCAATAGATGAAATTGCTGAAAAACAAAGCCAATTTGCTGATTTCGGACCTTAGCTAGCCCTTCGTCATCATAACTTGAAATATCTTCCCCTCTTAAGATGTATCGCCCAGAACTAGGAGCATCTAAGCAACCAATGATATTCATTAATGTCGACTTACCTGAACCAGATGGCCCCATAATCGCCAGAAAATCTCCTTGATTAATCGTGAGATCGATATCTCTCAATATCGCCACTTTCTCTGTACCAACGCGATAATTTTTCGTGATTTTCTCAAGTTTAATCAATGACAACCACTTCCGATCCATCCCGGAGTCCAGCTGGTATTTCGACCACCACTTCAACTGATTCGTCTAATCCCGATCTGATCTCATAATTCCCATCAGAGATCAGACCAAGTTCTACTTCCCGTCTGTTCGCCACGCCTTCTTCAACGATATAAACGTACGTGGTGTCTTCATGCTGCTGCACGGCGGAGATCGGTACTGTTAATGCCTCACGCTCATCCGTCATAATATTTAAAATCACTTGATACCCGGGACGTAAAACGGTCGTTTCATCCTCTTCTACACTGACTGTAAAAGGATATTTAATCCCAGTTGCCTCCAACTCGTTTTGAGACGGAAAAAAATCAATATCGGTGACTACTCCAGTCCATCTTTGATCTAAAATAGCATCAGAAGAAATCTCAACCTCTTGACCTTTCTCGATTTCAAGAGAATCATATTCTGATAGATTCCCTGTAGCAATAAAGCGATCTCGTGACCCTATCGTCAGAGTGCCCTCACTGCCTTCTGTCACCTTCATCACCACACCAGCCAAAGGACTTTTCACCACGAGTGTTTCCGTCCTTTTCTCAAGCTGCTCTTTCTGATTTAACAGTTGCCTTAGATCTAGATTAGCAGTTCGTTTTTCAAATTCTAGCTGATCACGTTCAGCACGGTAATGATCTCTAGCCTTGTCTCTACCAATCTCTTTTTCTAATTTCTTCTGTTCCTCATGTGAATGGTCTTCACGCTTTCCTATTTGATTGATTCGTAAATAACCTGCTTCAATCTGAAGAGCGAGCTGCTCTTTTTCGAAGTCTAAGTCTTCACTAGAATACTCAATTAGAGGAGCATCTTCGGCAACCTCTTCCCCTTCCTCAACAAGGAGCTTATAGTCTTCTGCGCTCTTAAAAGGAATATGCTCCACCTTAGCTAAATCAATCTCTCCCGGAACCATGATTTCTTGCTTCACACGTTCGATTTGAGGTTGCGCCGTTTTCACTTCCATCACCTGATTACTCGAAGACTGAATCACTCCAATCGTTGAAAAAAGAATAATAGGTACCGTAATCGCTAATCCAATCCATATTTTTTTCTTCACCTTAACCACCTACATTCCTGCTCCAGCAGTTAAAAAGCTAATGAACGCACCACCAACCGTAATAATGAGTGTGACAATCCAAGCAGTCGCCGGTTTCATTGAAGCTACAATTCGTAGACCCATCACGGTTAAAATAATTGCCCAAATTGAGAATACTTCAAACAAACTTACAAGCGCGTAAATCGGCTCAAAAGGGTCAAAGAACACCGTTAATCCCGTGATCATCTGAGCAGGATTTAAATTAAATAACGTCGTTAATAGCACATTCAGGACTAATCCAATTCCTCCAATTAACATGATGAACACATTAAGAGAGAACATCTGCTTATACGTAGCATCTCCCGCTGTTAATTTCACCGCAATCCACATGATAAGCGCCCCAATCAACGCCCCAACGATTGGCACAAAAAGGGTGGTAATAAGAGTGCTCATTCTAATGAACGATTCCATTCCCTCTAATAAAGCAGCCTCATCAACAGAAGCACCCCCCATTAGAATTTCAAAATCTGATAGAAAAGTAAACACCGCAGCCCAGACTGCATACACAACGGTCACAAGTAAGAGAGGAATAAGTACTTTCGGATTTTCTTTCATCACATAAAATTGCTCTGTAGGTTGAGTAATAAACTTCAAAATCGAAGGCTTCCTATTACCCGGCACTTGCTCTTGTGTTTCTTTAACAGTTTCTGACATAAAAACTCCTCCTAATTTCTCTTTTCATAGTCATATACGGGATAATTTGGAAAAAGTTTCAAAAACTTTTTAAAGTGCCCTTTTTGCGGGGTCTGACCCCCATCGCTTTAAAGCTTTAACGTGGTGGGGGTCAGGCATCCCAAAAAGGCACCACAAAAGAGGCACCCAAAAAGAAAAGATGCACGCCATAGGCGTGCATCTCTTTTGTCTTCTCATCTCAACTCATCTCATCCACTATTCTTTCTCAACAAACGACTTAAAGCTTGTAATCTCTACTTTTGCATTTCCTACTAAAGCAGTCACTGTTACAGTGCTGTTTTCAACAATGATTTCTTCTTGCTCTCGTCCTTCACCGTGAGTTTCTTCTTCTACTTCGATGCTGATCGAGATTGTGAAGTCTTTGCCGTTGTTCTTAGCTACTTTACCTAAGTTAATATCAGCTAATGGTAATACATAAGATCCTTTTGCTGTTTGAATGTCAATTCTAGCATTTGCTTGTGATTGTTGAAGCTTCTTAATCTCGCTCGCTGGAATTTGAACTTCAATTACGTTATCTGAAGCTTGACCTTCAACACTTACAGCTACAACGTCTACAGTTTGCTTAGATGCTGCAGCTTTAGCAAATGCGTCTTTCGTAACTGTCGCGTTCACTTTTCCATTCGCTTTTTCTACTTTTACCTTACTGCTTTCTACTGTTACCTCTTGTCCTTTTGCTTTCGCCTTACCTTGCGCTTTACGTTTTTGTTCAACTTCAGAACCAACAGAAGCGTAAATGCTATTAGCGAGTAAACGATAGCTGTGTTCCGTATGAGCTCTAAATGCTAGAGAGTTGGCAAATAGTGTGATTGAGGTAAAATCTAGATCTTTCGTAAATGCCATAACTTTACCTTGTGATCTATTGTTACCCGGCCACCAACCAGAAACATAGAAATCATCTGCTTCGCTAAATGATGCCAATACATCGGCTCCTTCAGGAACACTATTAATCCAGGCTCCCTCTGTTACATAAAGAAGTTCGTCTGACGAATAACCAGAAGTAAGCAAATTATCAGCTAGACTGGCCTTTACTAGACCCTCATGATTAGCTCTTGTGTAATCCCATGTAAAACCAGAAAGAACACCGCTATTTCGAACTGCATTAATTGGGTAAATCCCTGTTCCAATAAACGCTTTTCCTTGAATTTGATTTGCATCAAACGTGGTCCCATCACTAACCACAACATCCGAATCAGCAACAGAAACGATATTGAAACCTAATTGTCTTAATGAGAATAATAACTGCTGCGATCCAGTCACAGCCACCTTAGGCTGTTCCAACTTATTCGTCTTCACATTTTGCCCATTCCCTAAAGGTAATGTCTCAAAATAATACTTATCTGCATATGGACGAAGGTCCTTCGTTTCAACAATAAAGTCACCTTGGTTGACACGTGCATTAGTTTCCATCGCTACTTCTACATTTTTACCTGCAGCTAATAGCTCGTTCACTAACTTGATTGTATCGTTATTCGTATTTTGTAGGATTTGTTTCGGTGTGTTACCAGTGAAATCGCCAGTCGGGAGGCTTGCCACTTCGACTGTCTTTGTCACATCTGAGAACGCACCAGATTCACGAACGTCCACAATATCAAACCCTCTTAAAGCCGGGAAATTAACAACGATTGGATCATACATTGCTCCCCAATCTGACACATTATCCCCTGCATAAAGAACCGCATTCGCTAAACCGCGTTTTGCTTGATTCATAGGTACGACAAATGTCCCTTTCGGATACACCGTACCATTCACTTCCGTATTCTTCGTCGTTTCCTCTACTTTAATACCATTACGAAGAAGATACTCTACCATTTTATGAGCTTCTAGCTTGTTCTTTTGAAGCTTATCATCAGTAGGAATCACATAGTAATCAGGGAAAAAGCTATCATTTTCTCCTCTAACACGCCCAATTGATTCACCTGCTGCGTTGACAAAATATTCATCAACCGCACGATTATCTTCACCGTTCACACCACGGTTGAAGATTTCTAATTGTTTTGCATAAAGAGCATTTTTGTTTTCCGTTACAAACAATGTCGAACCTAGGCCGACACCAACCATAGCACGATAAGCATTTTGGCTTAAAGTTGGTACTTCGATCGTATGCCCTAAAGAACCATGTAACATCGCATAAATAGCGGTGTAAGCTGGTGTCATATCATCCCAACCACTACCGTATCCTTCTTTTGCAATAAAATAGGAGTTAAAGTTAGAGTTACCTGTTCCCGCTTTACCCATCGCATGGGCTTGTCCCATCATATTGTTGAAAAGTAAATCATACTCAAAATTCGGATTATGCGGAGGCGTACCTGGTTCAATTAAAAACCCATTTACATACCCATGCAAATCAATAAACGATAATGGTGTCCATTTTGAAATCACTTCATTCACTTGCTGTGTTTCTACTTGTGTTTGATAAGCATTGTCACGATTTAAGTCGAATCCGTTGGCATTCGCTCTCGTGTTAGCCACTCTACCATCTGGGTTGCTTGTAAATAAGTATAGAAAAATAACATCATCAAGCACTTCATCAACATTTAAAGTGACGCTCTCGCCGTCATTGTTTCTGTTGAATGAAACTTCTTGTTCTAATGCAAACTTCTTAAACAATTCAACCTGAGCATCCACACCTTCTACTTCATCAGGGTGAATATTATTAAACCAAATTGGAACCTGGTAGTCTCCCATTGTTCCATTTTCTAATTTTTCTAGTAAACTAGCTGGATTTTCCAAAGCCGTAGGCAATGTTTCATTTAAATATTTATCAACCGCTTCTTCATCTCTTGCTAAAATAACGAAGTGAATATCGCGTCCTTCAGCTGATTTGCCAACCGTTTGATATTCTAGATAACGCTCATTTGATGAGTCTGCCTCCGCTGCTTCAAACACTTCATCAAGCGCTGGTTTAATTTCATCATATTGAAGAAATTCATCATACACATTTAATTTTACTTCAGTTGCTGCTTTTGCTCCGCTCTCAGAGTTTACTAGAGCTAATTCATAGTTACCGATAAATTGTGGATACTGAACACGGATTGTTCTGTTTGATAAATTAGAAGTGTTATAAAGCAACCCAAACTCAAGTGTCGCTTTAAAAACAGTTGTACCGTCAACATAGCTTGGCTGCTCAATAACTTTAATCCAAGGATTACCGTTATAATTTGTCCCACTTGTCCATTGCTTCCACTCAGCAAGACTCTTTCCTCCAAACGTAAAAGCTAAACTTTCTAAATCAACTTCCTCACCGAAGTCAGCTTGAACCTCTACTGTTCTAGCTTCAGTCATGGAGAACAACGAACGGCTCACTTCTAGTTCAATTGCCTCACTCGCTTCCACACTTTGATTGGCCAAAGCCGGAAACGCTGTCGGTGTAATGATTGATAACAGCATAATCAATGCTGCCATAACTGACATCCATTTTCTCATATAAACCCTTCTTTCATTCTTTATTCTACTTACATACTCTAGCAAAATCTTTCGCAAATGAAAAGAATATTTATACAATACTATTTTACTATTAATTCGACAAACCCCCCTTTAAATTCAATGGTACTCTAGTAACAGCAAGACAAACTCTTTATACACTCACCTGAACCACTTCAGTATTTTTATTCGTAATAATGTATTTATAATACCACTTTCCTTTTTCTGTTAGGACATCTCAGTCCATATTACACCCCTCCCAAAAGTACTATTACAATAGATAGAAAGCTAAGAAATCTTCTACACTATTTTTCCTCTAACGAATTGTATAGATTCCTATTTTTCTGGAAAAACTACTAAAACTATATTACCTGTATCCAACTAACCATGTTTACTTAACTACTAACTACCTTTACTATGAAAAAAAGAAGATCGTAACCTACTAACCCGATAGGAGGAAACTACCTTGTCGATCATAGAAGAACTAAAAAAAGCTGGGGTTGATACCGAAGCGATCACAAAGGAGTTAACGAAAGCGCAGAAACACGTTAACAAAAAATTCTGGAGTCCAATTACTGTCCCTCTCACTTTAAGCCAAGGTCTGTCTAGGCTGACAGTCGATGACCTTCACACGATCCGCAAGCGTTTCATGGTTGCAAATGCAAGCAGCTTGAAAAAAGCCGAGTTGATTTCTTTAATTGAAGAGGAGATACCGAATCAGCTAGAACAACTTTTCTCAATGTTTGATAGAGATCGGTACAGTCTAGTAAAAAAGGTGATCCAAAAAGGTGGGTATATGAAAATACCCGCTCTCGAATATAAACAAATTGAATATTTACGAACTAGCGGGATTTTATTTACAGGCACGTACAACGGTGAACATGTTATAACCATTCCAACAGATTTAATTGACCGACTTTCCTATCTAGAAAAAGACAAAGAAGTTCAAAAAACGATAGCTCAGAATACCGAATGGATTCATTTAACACACGGGATGCTGTTCTATTACGGAGCGTTAGAATTCAGTACTCTTTTATCCTTACTTGAAAAATATACAACGATCGAAAGCATACGAGAATACATCGATGTTATCCATGATTCTTCTGATTATTATGAGGAAATTGAAATTGATCACAATGGTTTTTATCATGTTGAAGTGCCTGAACCTGATAAAGTGTTAGAGGAACACGAAGCAAGACCAAACCTAGACTATTATCCCTTTACGAAGCAGCAGTTGCTAAAAGCGGGAGCTCCCTTTTTTATTGACCGAGATAAAAGTTACCAGCAATTTCTTCAATTTTTAACTCGTCACTTTATTATGACGAAAGCGGAAGCAAGCGACATCGTGGAAGAGTGTCAAGATTTCGTTCGATCAGGCTCACTTCCCTCTGAAGTAATGGAGATTCTTCAAGGTTATCTTGAATTTGCTGACATGGAAGAAGCAAATCAAGTGATGGCTAGCTTAATCACCTTCATGAATCACACAAGACAATGGGATCTTAAAGGCCATATGCCTGCTGACATTTCCAAAACCATGAAAAAAACAACTGAACCCATTCCTTCTATGCAAGCTTCTGTTATTGACTTTCAAACAAAACAGAAGGTCGGCCGAAATGATCCTTGTCCTTGCGGTAGCGGGAAGAAGTTCAAGAAATGTTGTGGATAAAGTAAAGAAAGGACTTCTCGTCACAATGACTGGAAGTCCTTTTTCAAGGAAAGATTACTATTTCTACTCATCCTTTAGTTTTCGATTCAACAACTCGAGGTTAAATTCTTCATAGCCTTGGTAGCGTCCCCACTCTCTCATCTGCTCATAATCAGGATTCTGTTTATCAGAGATAATCGCGAGAAATTCATCATAGCCCCACTCTCCACCGACATCTTCAGGCGGAGCATTCCCCTCTCCTCCAAGGCAAGTAGCAACGTTCCTGTTATAATCGTCAATGAATTGCTCGACTGTAATCAGATGCCTCCAACCATCACCAAAATCATAGGAATACACGATTTCGGCTGGAAGATACTCTGACAATTTCTCACCTGTTTCCATCTTCATCGGAATACCGGAATCATAATGAAGCGCTTCTTCCGAACAAACCAACAGACTAACAGGCTTTCGGTCTTCGGGGATAGCTCGTCTAGTTAGCCCAGCTGGTTTTGCCTGGTAAATACTAAATTCATGATGATGGGAATCTTGCCAGCCAAAAAGAATTTGCAAGACTTTATGTAATCCAGGAAAAGTAATCGCCTTAGGCACTACCACTTTTCGCCAAACATGATGGTTGTCTAAATCTAGCGTAACATGAAGGACGACTGCCTCCGTTGAAAAAATTGAGGTCCCCATCCACTGCTCAAGATCTTGATACAGGTCCTCATTCGGTTTTCCATAATCACTTTTTCCTTTACCAACGAGAAATCGACTAGCTTTCTTGCTTATCTCCGCTTGGATCAAGGAGCCATGTACAAGCATGTCTTCATTAAAAAACACATGCTCACATGCTTTGTTCAGCTTGGTAACGGATGCTCGGTCCTTTGTTCCAGTAAAAATTTGTGCTCCAACCTCAGACAGATACCTATCAATAACCTCTTCTTTGATTTGCTCATTTCGAAATACTTCACGAATCGCATCCAAAATGATCTGTTCTATTCGAGTGAAATCCTTTGCCTTTAAGCCATGGAGAACGATCACATAACGATTGCTATCGTTCATCAACACAACAGTTTTTTTCCTCGAAATTGTTACAATATTGGCATGCCAAGAAAACAATGGCCTGTCTTCTTGCGCAGACACTGATGTCGGTTTTATTTTTAGTTCATTTAACAATTTCTTCGTACACTGAATAAGCATCTTACCGCTCCTTAGCATCGCATAAGAGTTTGAATAAAAGCTATTATAGCATAGCAAGTGCGAGAACCATCACTACACCAAACAAAATATTTCCAATTTTAAGTTAACATGTTAGAATAACCCTAATAAATTCACAATCTAAAAGGAGCAAATGACAATGAACAAGAAAAAAGTTTTGGTTTCTTCCTTATTAATATTTATTAGTTTTCTCCTAATTTGTGGCGGGGTTTCAGCCCAGGTCACGTATCATCCGTCATTAACCCACAAGACTGGGTCATTGGCATATGAGCACACAAAATATTTAGCAAATGAGATTGGGCAAAGAATAGCAGGTTCAGAAAATGAAAGACTAGCAGAACAATATATTTTCAACCAATTTAAACAAATGGGCTTTGAAACAGAAGTACAAGAGTTTACTTATGTAAGAAGAGGCGCTGAATTTAAATCCTCAAATGTGATTGCATACAAACCAGGAAAATCGAAGCAACAAATCATCGTAGGGGCACATTAT
This sequence comes from Halalkalibacter akibai JCM 9157, assembly GCF_000513135.1. GTDB lineage: Bacteria > Bacillota > Bacilli > Bacillales > Bacillaceae_D > Halalkalibacter > Halalkalibacter akibai. Next base: position 81,266 of record NZ_BAUV01000013.1, on the reverse strand, counting down.
GACTCTGTTTCTGTTGGAAAAGGTGTAGACGACAACGCATCAGGTGTTGGCGTGATGTTAGAGACTGCTAAAGTGCTAGAGAAAATCAAAACACCTTACTCGATCGTTTTTATCGCATTCGGAGCTGAAGAAGTTGGGCTACAAGGATCGAATTACTATGCGAGCAAGATGACTGAAGCTGAAATCGCAAACACTATTTCAATGATTAACTTAGATAGCTTAGCTGTTGGTGATCACATGTATGTTCATGGCAGCGCTGGTGAAGATGGATTCTTACGTGATCAAGCATTAGCAATCGCGGCTAAGAAAAAAATTGATCTTCAAATCAACCCGGGTCTAAACCCAGCTTATCCAGCAGGCACAACAGGTGATTGGAGTGACCACGCACCGTTCAAGCGATTGGGCATTCCTTATGCTTACTTTGAAGCAACCAACTGGGAGATTGGCGAACAAGACGGCTACGACCAAACCGCAGATCATGGCGGAATTTGGCACACGTCAAATGATACCCTTGAATTTATCGAAGCGACCTACCCAGGCAGAATTCAAAAGCATTTAACGGCTTATAGCACGGTGCTAACAGATCTACTTAAATTTGCGAATAAGACTAGTACAGCGAAGTAAAATGTAAATTTGTCATATAAAAAACACCTTCTGATTAATGGTAAGATTCTACGATTAATAGGAGGTGTTTTTCTTATGGTTATCTAAGTTGCGAATATCCTGCTGTTTTAATTAATTTGTGTAACCCGATTAATCTCCGTATATTTTTTAGGTATTATTTTCCTGTTTTTCTGTTTTGTAATCTTCTAAACATCGTCGATTCTTGTCGAAGAATTCCCTCTTCCCAGTTTCTAGAAGTCAATATATAATTTGGACATAGACAATGTACCTAATTACAAAGTGGCCACTTAAAATAGTTAGGATCAAAGTCCTATTTATCCAAAATAGGGAAGCGATGATGTATAGCCTGTGTTTGGACACCTTGGGGTATACGTAGCTAGTGGTGTAACCGGCCCTCTTAGGTTGAGTACTTTATCTAGGAGGAAGAAGAATGAAAAGAAAGCTTAATATGTTTAGAAAGACCATGTTATTGTTTATTGTTTTTTTAGTGTCGGGATTGTTGCCGACGGCAGCGGCGCTGGCTGCTGAATTAGTTGCTACAGCAACTGCTGAATTCGTTGCAGAGGTTGAAAATGGACATGTCATTGTAGAGCAAGGTTCAGAGAATGATTTTAAGATTAACCTTTCTGTTGTAAATGATAAAGATGGGTCTAATGCAAATGCTACATTTACTGTAGATACAAAGTACGTTATTAATGCAAATCAGCACTCCACAACTGCACCAAGTCAGCCTATATCTTTTAATGGAAACAATACTACTGGAGAAACCAAAGCTACGATAAGTGTTAGTAATAATGCAAAATTAGGAGAGCACTTAATACCAATTAGAGTTAACATTACAAGTAACCATAATCAAAATAAACTAAATAATACTGTACCTGATTATATTAAAGTAAAAGTCATTCCGAGTGACACTGTTGAACCTGTTGTAACTATTAATAATCCTAGTAATAATGGCTTTTACAAATCATCTGCGTTACCTGAAAAACCAGAATTTACAGTAGCTGACGATAGTTCATATACCACTATGATCAGTGGATACAGTACTGATAATGGCACTCACACAGTGACTGTAACGGCAACTGATGCTTTTGGAAATGTTGGAAAAGCTTCTGTTACGTATACAGTGGATAACCAAGCACCAGTAATTACTTCTCCATTGGTTGATGGCGGTGTTTATAATTCTGAATATCTTAGTTCTTTTGAAGACGGAATTTATTATGAAATTGATGAACCCCATTTATTGGACTATTCAGCAGCTTCTTTAGTATTTGATAAAGAGGGAAGTCAAACCGTCGAAATCAACGCAAGAGATAAAGCAGGTAACGAAGCTAAAAAGTCAATCACATATATTGTCGACAATGAAGTACCATCAATAAGCTTCAAATTTAATCATCAAGGCTTTTATACTTCGGCTGAATTTGCAAAGTTTAATCCTTACTATGAAATAGACGATGATAACTTAGATACCAAATCGATTGAAGCGGATGAGGCTTCACTGTTAGAGGAAATACACAGTGTTACTGTTAGTGCTACTGATTTAGCTGGAAACTCTAATAGTGGTTCAGCTAGTTATACCATTGATAATACAGCTCCTTCTGTAACTATTCATTTAGAGGATGATAAGTATTACAATGAACAAACATTAAGTGCTGTTGGAGAATTTTACTCTGTTACTGATATAAATCTTGAATCTGTAGTTCCTTCTGGATTTGAAACTGCTGACGGAGAACATAACGCTTCAGTTACAGCTACTGACAAAGCTGACAATAAAACTACTAGAACAGTAACATACCATGTAGATACTTTGGCTCCTGTTATTACTATTGATGCGGAAAAATTCGCAAATGGTGGGTTCTATACCGCTAGCTACTTAAATAGTCTTACAAATTTCTTTACTATAGTTGAGCTTAATTTGGACGAAGATTCAGTTAGTGTTAGTCCTTTTAATTCAGGAGAAGGCACACATACTTTTAATGTTAATGCTATTGATAAAGCTGGAAACCCAGCTAGTACATCAATTAGATACACCGTTGACAATACAAAACCTGAAATTGAGTTTAATTTAGTAAATAACGGATTCTATAAATCAGAGAACCTTCCAGAGGAGTACTTCACAACTTCTGACAACAATGAAGTAGTCAGTGTAGTGGCTGATGAATTGGAAACATCTGAAGGAACTCATACACTTACTGTTACAGCAATGGATGCTGCCGGTAACAGCACAACAGAAGCAATTACGTATACAGTTGATGATACTGCTCCTGAGGTTACAATCACGGCACCTGAAGATGGTAGATTCTATAAGTCTGAAGATCTTCCAGAAAACGTAGTATTTGATGTAGAAGAAGAACATGATTACACAACTAATGTCATTGGTTGGAACAATTACGCTGAAATAGAGCATACGGTTACAGTAACAGCTACCGATGTTGCCGGAAATATCGGACAAGCTTCTGTAACTTATACGGTAGATAATACAGAACCAGTTATCACTTCTACCCTTGTTGATGGCGGAGTATATAATGCCGAAACATTAGAAGGTTTAGGTCAGTATTATAATGTAACAGATTTAAACTTAGTGGAAGATAGCGTTTCTGCTAGTGAGTTACAACTTGAAGAAGGTACTTATAAAGCTGTAATCACTGCAGTTGACAAAGCTGGCAATGATGCACGAAAAGAAATTAACTATACAGTAGATAACACTGTACCTGAGATCCTTTTCACTTTTGAAGATGAGGGTCATTACACTTTAGAAGCATTTGAAGAATTTAACCCTTACTATGAAGTGGATGATGATAACTTAATAGAAGATTCTATTGAAGTACAAGGTCTCAATTTTGTAGAAGGAGAGCATACACTTACTGTCAGCGCTTCGGACTTAGCTGGAAATGAGAATGAACAATCTGCAACATACACAATTGATGATACAAAACCTGAAGTTACTGTGACTTTAGAAGAAGGTAACTATTACAATCTTGAAGCTTTAGAGGCACTTGGACAGTATTGGACAGCAACTGACGATAATCTTTATGACGTCGATGCTACTCCTTTAGCAACTACTGATGGACCTCATACTGCAACAGTAACGGCCATTGATAAAGCTGGTAATGAAACATCTGTTTCTGTTCAATATCATATTGATAATACTCCTCCTGAGATTATTATTGATCAAGGAAAAATTAAAGACGGCGGATTTTACAATGCTGATTATTTACGAAGTCTTAGTAATGTATATCGGATTAACGATGCCAATCCAGCATCAGATAATGCTACTCCATTCGTTCTAACAGAAGGAACACATGATTACACCGTAACTGCTACCGATAAAGCGGGTAATACAAATTCATTGACGATTTCATATACAGTCGATAATACACCTCCAACACTAACGTTTAATTTAGTTGCTAATGGTGTGTACAACTCACAATCATTAAATACAATTGGAGCTTACTTTACTGTAACAGATAATCATCATGAGTTTATTTTAGAAGCTGATGATTTAGTAACAAACGGTGATGGTACTTATAAGTTAGACGTCATTGCTACTGATCTAGCTGGTAACGAAACAACGGGATCTATTACTTACACATTAGACAACACAGCACCAGAGGTAACATTTAACCTTGAGAACGGAAAACATTACACAAGCGAAGCTTTCAACAAGGCGTTAGATGGACACAAGCATTACTATAAAGCTACGGATAAACATTCAGTTACCGTTGAAGCTGATGAGCTGGAAACATCTGAAGGAACCCATACTTTAGAAGTAACCGCTACAGATGTTGCTGGTAACTCAACTACAGAGTCAATCACTTACACGATTGATAACACATCTCCAGTTATTAATGGCGTTAATGGCTTAAAAGATGGACAACGTTTCTTAGTTGGACAACGCGTATCGTTAACACCGGATGTTACTGAAGATAACCCAGAATCAGTTACATTTGCAGAAGAACTGGACACTTCAAAAACTGGTGTTCATTCGTACACTGTAACAGCAACAGACAAGGCTGGTAACTCAGCTACTCGTTCATTTACGTACCAAGTTTACGAGTACAGTGGTGTACTTCAACCAATCAACCAAAATGGTAATAGTACATTTAAGAGAAATAGTACAATACCTGTGAAGTTCCAGATTGCTGATGGTACAAAGAATGTTAGTGATGCAAAATCAACTCTTCATCTTGTACACGTTGGAAGTGGCTCAAACAGTGAACCAGTCGAAGTAACGTCTACATCTGCAGCATCAACAGGAAACGAATTCCGCTATGATGCAAAAGATAACCAATATATTTTCAATCTTTCTACTAAGAATCTTGAAGAAGGTCAATATAGAGCGGTTATCACTATTGAATTAGACGGTGTTAAAACAATTAAAGAATCTCAAACTTTTTCGATTAGAAGATAATTACTTTCTATTTGGGAGATAAAAGAAACTGTCTCAACAGCATTAATTCAGCTGTGAGACAGTTTTTTTGTGAATATTTTTATCTTTTCCGATAGCCGCAAACCCAAACTTTTAACTATTTCAACAATCGGTAAGGTTAGCTTCGATAATCCTAATTGCGCCATCTTTATCTACTCTAGATGCAAAAAAAATCTCTACTAACTGTATAACAGTCAGTAGAGATACTGTCCTATTTCATTATTAGAGAAGTGTTTGATCCTTAGAAGAGAAAAAGGAATCTTTCTAGTTTTATTCTTTACAGTTATCCTAATTAAGCTTGCTATTCCCTTCCTCATCATCCTCATTCTCCACTACATCACTTTCAGATCCTTCCTCATCAACCGACTGCGCCTTCTCTTCCGTTTCATCTCCAGCTGCAACCTGGGAGACAAACGTCTTGAAATGATCTGCTTGCCCGCGCGACACAAAGCTCTCAAGCATGGCTTTTAAATCCATTCCTGTGCTTTCTTTTAAACTCTCTTGTAAGCCAACCATCGTTTTCGTAACATTACCAGTGATCTTAGCTGCTCCGCCATTTGAATCAGACCCACCGAGGTCGATAACTCTCATCTGTTCAATTTTAGATAGAGGCTGTGCCACTTCACGAGCGTATTTAGGAAGCATGTCGATAAACATTTCGAGAATCGCCGCTTCGCCGTATTTCTCCATTGCTTGCGCCATAAGCTCTTTCGCCTCAGCTTCAGCACGACCTCGTTCGCGGATAACTTCAGCCTCTGCCAAACCTTTTTGCTTTTCGATCAACGTCTTTGTTTCCCCGTCGATTCTTGCTTTATCAGCTTCAGCTTCTGCTTTTGCTTTAATATCATAGGCATTCGCATCCGCTAAAGCTTTACGACGTTTTTGCTCCTCTAGCTCGAGCTCAACCTGGCGTTGGCGTTCAATGTATTGAATTTTCATTTCTTCTTCTTTTACTTGCTGCGCAAGTCTTGCTTTTTCGAGTTCATAGGATTGCTCTGACTTCGCTCTTGCTCGTTCTGTTTCTTCTTTAATTTGAGCGGCTTTAATATCTTTCTCTTTACGAGACTCCGCAACCGCACTTAGACGTTTATTCTCCTCGTCTTGTGCTTCTTGGTTGTTTCGCGCTTTATACATTCTTGTTTCTTTCTCAGCATCGGACTCCGCCATTTCCGCTTTTTTGCGAATTTCCGCAATACGCGGGCGTCCTAAGTTTTCTAAGTATCCATTTTCCTCATCCGCATCACGCAGATCGTCCAAACCAAACGATGTAATTTTAAAGCCCATATTATCCAATTCTTGTTGAGCAATATCTTGTACTTGGTGGTTAAATGATTCACGATCATTATTGATTTCCTCAACCGTCATTTTCGATAAAATCGCACGAAGATTCGTCCCAAGCACTTTTGAAACCTCTTCTTCAATCTCTTTATCTTTCTTCCCTAAAAATTGCTCTGCATAGTTTGCAATTCCAATTAAAGAATCGGCAATTTTCACCGACGTTACCGCATCGGCAATAACGGGAACCCCTTGAGATGTATAAACCTTAGGTGTTGTTAATTTAATTTGAAACGAGTTCAAATCAACCGGCGTACACGTTTGAAACATCTTCAAACGAATCCCACCACCACGAATAATCTTCAAACTTCTACCATTCTCATCAAAGAAAATCCTTGTGTCTTCTTCTGGATTCCCAAGCTTAGGCCCAGTGATAATCAACGCCTGATTCGAACTGGCCGTTCTATACCTTTTCTTGAAAATGATAAAACCAATCACTGCCACAATCAGTAAGACAAATAGAAAAATACTAGTTAGAAAAAACCAAATCGTACCCATCATCAAGCATCACCTCGAACATTAAAATTTTGTCTATCTTTGAAACTATTCTTCTACTATATACGATATGCAGTTGAAATGGTTTCATTTTTAGGAAAAAAATGTCGATAATTGATTTTTCTGAAGGTAGATATTCTACTGAACCGATCCGCAGCAATAGAACTCTTTAACACACTAACGCTGTAAATGACTGGGGGTCAGACCCCTTTTTTAAAAAAGCTAAAATTCAACACAAACATTTCCGATAATATAATAGCGATTTATCCGATTTTAGAGTTGATCACTCATATTCTTTCCAACAACTCCCATGTTTGTACACCCCTAAAAAAGGGTATTTAGAATTAGTTCTTTTAAATCAATTATGATAACTGAGGGGTACCTATGAGCGAACTTAACACCAACATCGAACAATATATCGAAAGAAAAAATTACCCATATAAAGAACTACTAGAAAATTTCACTGAAGCCATTTACGTCATTAGTTTACAAGGGCTTTTCATAGATTATAATCATGGTTTTTCCACTTTAGTAGGACCCGGCGACCGTTATCTCAATACTAACTTTCTTGACCTCGTCCACCCGCATGATTTAGAACTTGCGAAAAGTGGGTTTGTCGAAACTCTTGAAGGAAAGGTGTTAAAAGAAGAGCGGCTACGAATTTTTGCTGAGGATGGACAAGAAAAAACGATTATTACGAGCAAAGTCCCTCTTCTCGGCAAAGATGGGGAGTTGCTTGGGATACTCGGAATTGCGAAAGATATCACGGTTGAAATCAAACTCCATTGCCAGATTCAACAGCAAAATAATCGTTTCAAATCTTTGTTAACCAACTCTAGTACGGTTAACAGTATTCTCTCTCCGAGTGGTGAGGTCCTTTACCGAAGTCCGTCCGTAGAAAAGGTGCTAGGATACAAGCCAAACGAATTAGAAGGCCCTATTTTTAACATCATCCATCCAGATGACGTTGTGATGGTTAGAGAACGTATCAGCCATTTACTATCTCATCCTGATGAGCCTCAGGACCTTGACGTTAGAATCCGTCATAAAAATGGTCAATGGCGAATGTTCCATGTCATTTCAAACAATCTAGTTGAAGACCCAGATATTAATGGAATTGTGATCAACTATCACGATGTCACAGAAATCAGACAAGCCCAGCATAAAATTCATCACATGGCTTACCATGATTACTTAACAGGGTTGCCAAACCGTCGTTTGTTTGAAGAACGATTAGAAGAAGAGCTACTAGAAGCTAAGAGAAAAAACAGTCAATTAGCGGTTCTATTTCTTGATATTGATCGTTTTAAGTTTATCAATGATACCCTAGGCCATAATATCGGCGATCAAGTTTTGAAAAAAATCAAACACATTCTTCTTAATCTTGTCTCTGCAAAAGATGTAGTAGCTAGGATGGCAGGTGATGAATTCTTAATATTAGCCCCTGCAGTTGCAAACGTAGGTTATGCAAAAACACTTGCGGCTAACATTTTACAAAAACTTGAGGCTCCAATTATTATCGACCACTATGAACTCTATGTGACTGGAAGCATCGGCATTACAATCTACCCTGACTCCGGCCAAGAATTATCAGCTCTTATGAAAAATTCAGATCTAGCGATGTATGCCGCAAAAAATAGCAAAAGCAATAGCTACCAGGTATTCACGCCAGCTATGGAAAAAACGTCGTTCAAACAATTCACGTTACAGAATGAACTTCGAAAAGCGATAGTAAACAATGAGTTTGAACTTTATTATCAACCAAAGGTTAACTCTAAAACTCGTCAAATTGTCGGAGCAGAAGCACTCATTCGTTGGAACCATCCTACAAAAGGAATCTTGTCTCCGTTTGAATTTATCCCTTTAGCCGAAGAAACCGGATTAATTGTTCCGCTTGGAGAGTGGGTTCTACAGACGGTTTGCAAGCAAGTAAAAATGTGGGAACACAACGGATTCCCTCCAATTATCGTCTCTCTAAACTTTTCAGCCTTACAAATGTTACAAAAAGGCTTAGTAGATACGGTAGCTTCGATCTTACGAGAACATCAAGTAAAAGGAACGTCCATTGAGATCGAAATCACAGAAAGTCTGATCCTTAATCACGACAGCGATTTAGTAGAGAAGTTAGAAGCTCTTAAGGCACTCGGTATCCATATCGCCATTGATGATTTTGGAACAGGTTATTCTTCACTAAGTTATCTTAGAAAATATAAATTTAACACGATTAAACTGGACCGCTCTTTTATTAACGATATTCATACATCGTTAGATAACCAGGCAATCATCCAGTTTGTAATTCAACTGTCTAATCAACTGAAGATGAAAGTGGTCGCAGAAGGGGTAGAACTTGAAGAACAGCTTGCTCTACTGCAACAAATGAACTGTGACGAGATCCAAGGATATCTTTTCAGCAAGCCAACACCAGTTGGAGAATTTGAGAAGTTGCTAGGGAAGCGCGGGGACGGTTCTTGTGCTTCCACAAAGGTATAGTTAAGTGGATATATCTTTCTTAGCCAACATGCTTTATTCATGTGGATATCTACATGCTACTCAAATCATCTTACCGATTCCTTGTATATATCCTAAATAAAGTGGATAACCCTCTGTATAAACAGGAGGTTATCCACTTTTTTCTTTATAAAAATGCTTAACTTAAATAAAATGCCGTCTTAATAATCCACAGGTAACCGGATTGATATTGAAGTTTATTATAGAAATGTAGCAGACTCAAAGGAAACGTACGAACAGCTTCTACACTTCTTGGCACTTCTCCACACTAAGCAGTATATGAATATGCTTGCTCTTTATTTCTATTTATGAAAAGCGAAACTAATAATATAGTGACCATCCCCAAGCCGATTAGACTCCAATAAAATGGCGAAGGAATAATCAAAAAGATGGCACTAGTTAAGAACAGGATTCTGTATAGGACTCCAACCGTTTTGATACACCAACCTGTGACGGAAGCTGATAAGGCTAGACAACCTAGTAATGCTGTGGAAATTGACAGCACTATATCACCCATCTCTCCGTTTAATAAAAGAACATCGTTATATGCAAAAATAAACGGAATGATAAACCCGGCAGAGGCGAGCTTCACTGATTCAACCCCTGTCTCCCACACATTGGAACCAGCTATACCCGCTGCTCCAAAGACCGATAACGCAACCGGAGGAGTGATGGTTGATAGTGCTCCAAAGTATAAGATAAATAAATGCGCAGCGATTACGGGAATCCCCATATTTACTAACGCCGGCGCAACTAATACTGCAAGAATTAAATAAGCTGCAGATGTTGGCAAACCCATCCCTAAAATGATACTCGTAAACATCGTTAATAACAAAGCGAGCAGAAGGTTCCCACCAGAAATAGACTCTAATATTCCACTAATTTTGATTCCAAGTCCAGTTAATTGAATTACACCCATGATGATTCCAGCTAGTAAACAAGCTGCTGCAATTGGCATAATCCCCGTAGCTGAATCACGTGAAGCTGCCATTATGTTAGGTAAAGTCATATTCTTTCGATCTTTAATGAAACCTATAAGGATGGCCAAAATTATGGAGTAGAATGCCGCCTTTTGCGGACTAAATCCTTGTACTAGTAAAAATACTAACGTCCCTAATGGAAGCAAATATACCCAACCTTTGAATAAGGTTTCTCTAAAACTCGGTAACTCACTCTTTTCTAATCCCTTAAAATTATTTTTTTTCGCGATAAAATAAACACAACTAGAAAGTGTGACAAAATATAAAATGGCTGGAATCAATGCTGCTTTAAGGATATCGACATATGGAAGCCCTGTAATTTCAGCCATTAGGAAAGCCACAGCTCCCATAACTGGTGGCATAATTTGTCCACCATTTGATGCAACTGCTTCTACAGCACCAGCAAACTTGGCTTTATATCCTACTCTTTTCATTAATGGAATTGTAAAGGTTCCAGTTGTCACTACATTGGCTGCTCCGCTTCCATTCACAGTTCCCATTAACATGCTTGATAAGATTGCCGCCTGTGCTGGTCCACCTGATATTTTTCCAGCTACTGAATAGGCTAGATCAACAAAGAAGTTCCCTGCTCCAGTTAGCTTTAGGACAGCACCAAATAATAAAAACAAAAAGATAAACTGAGCAGAGACAAGAATAATTTGTCCATATAACCCGTCACTACCTGTATACAAGTAAGGAGCTATTCTGCTAATGGAGAAGTTAGCGGTTTGAAACATCCCTGGAAAGTAGTTTCCAAACAGGGCGTATAGAAGAAAAGCTAAACAAAAGATCGGAAGAATTAACCCTACCGTTCTCCGGCCAGCTTCAAGTGCAATAAGAATAGCCAGAATCCCTAGTAATACTTCTAGATCCGTGTATGCCCCAGCTCTCATCACTAAATCTTTTTGAACCGTAATCAGATAATAAGAGATGCACCAACTAATGAGAATTAAGGGGACATCAATAAACTTAGAGTATTTAAACTTGAGTGGTTTAATTAAGAAGATAATACTTGCAATTAACGCCCAGTGAACAGCTGATTGAAAATACCCTGGTAAAATCCCAAAAGATGCTGTGTATAAGTGAAACGTTGCTAAAGAGATTGCTAAAAAAAGAATAACTTTATCTACTGTGAAAAATATACTTCCTTTTACATCTAAACTTTTCTCCATCATTTTTCCCCCTTTCATTTCTCTATTGAATTTATAGCTGCTACGACATCAGCGTAATTTTGTGGCTGCTCGTAGTTAAAAAATTTATTTAACTCAAGCTGAACTAGATAGCTAAGCTTTTCTTTTGTAGCTTGTGACATGAGAGAATTTACATTGGCTTCTTCTAATGTCTTAATAACCTCTTCCAACTCTGTGACTCTTCTTTCCGCGTGAATAGCCGTTCGATTCAATAAATTATTTGCCGTAACCTCAAGGTACTTACCAGTAATCGATTGATTTAAAGATTCCATAATTAAAGGAGCGACATCATATTTATTACTTAACGACAAAGTCTCTAATAATAACATTGTAAACCCTTTCATAAAAATGCTACGTGACATCTTTATTGCTGATGCACTTCCGGGTTTATCATTAATCCTAGTGAGATTCATGCCTAGACATTTTCCAACTTCAATGAATTCACTAGCGCCTTTACCACTAACTAAAATGGGAACCTTATGTTTATAGTTTGGAATGGACTCTACCACTGCACCATCGACAAAGTAACGACATTTAGAAGAAACAATCTGTTCGATCTCTTCTTTTACCATCGGGGAAGTTGCATTGATATCGACATAGATTTTGTCTTCTGTTAAAAATGGAACTGCTTCTTTAGCAATACTCAAAGCAAATTTAGCACTGGTTGCACATATAATGACATCACTATGGCTAATTAAGTCCTTAAGCGTCCCTTCCAACACAATGTTCAACTCTTCAGCTCGTTCTTTTATTTTTGATCCAAAAGAAGGATGGTCTACATTTATATCAAATGTATGAATCCTTTCTACTTCTTCTGTTTGTAGACCACTAGAGATATGGTAAGCCGCCTCTCCGAAGCCAATAAATCCAATTTTCATTTCACATCCTCCTTTTAGATCAAAGCCCTTTCATTAAGAAAGGGCTGTTTATTAAACTATTAATCTAATACGCCTTTTTCCCTATAGTACTTCTCTGCACCTGGATGGATCGGGATAATTGATAGTGCTGCATTCTCTAATGAGAAGTCCGCACCAACATTATGAACATCCTTAAATTTATCTATGTTTTCCATTAATGTACTGACAATTTCATAGGCAACATCTTCTGACAACTCCTCATTTACCATCAATGCTGTCCATAATTGCAATGTTTCCACTTCATAGTCAACACCATTATAAGTACCCGCAGGAATTGTAAGCTTATCATAGTAAGGATATTGGTCAATAATACTTTCTCTCTTATTCTCATCTAGTGAGAGCATTCTGATTTTAGAGCTCGAGGAAAGATCAATGACTCCTGCTGTCGGAATGCCCGCTACATAGAATGTAGCATCGAGATCACCATCTCTAAGCATTCTTCCACCTTCCCCAAAATCTAAGAAGTATGGGTTAATATCATCTTCAGGGTCTATTCCATATTCTCTTAAAATGATCATGGACATATCTGTAATCGTAGAGCCTGGAGGACCTAGATTAATTCTCTTTCCTTTTAAGTCTTCAAAACTTTGAATATCAGATGATTCACGGACAACCATTTGTCCTCCACTTAAGTAAAGGTTCATTAAAGACATTGTTCCTTGTTCCTCACCGTTAAATGGTCCCTGACCAGTATGACCAAAGTATAGTGCATCCCAATTTCCAAAGCCAACGTGAATCGAACCGGAATTAAGTAAGCGGACATTTTCTGTAGCTCCATTGGTCCCTTGTGAAACCGCCGTCAGATTTTCAGAATGATTATTTATCACTTGGGACATTCCTGCACCTACTGCGTAAAACGTACCTGCGGATCCAGCAGTTCCAATAACAATTGTCGAATCACTACTTCCACCACTATCTTCAGAGCCACAAGCTGCCAACAAAGTTAACATCAGCACTGATAGAATTAAAGTCTTAAACCATGTTCTCATCACTACATTCCCCCTAAAGGTTACTTTACTAGCTCTTGTGTTGAATCATAATATATGACATTTTCTTTTTCTAATGTCTCCCTTAATCCATAGAAGTCTAGACTTAATTCGCCATTATTGATTTTCTGTTTCGTTACTTCTTCCTTTTGTAATCTTTTCTTAGATAACTCTAAAGTAGACTCAACATTTGAGTTCTTTACATTGACCACTCCATCATCATCTGCCAGAATCAGATCACCTGCCTGAATCAAGCAACCTCCTAGAACTGCCTCTGTATTAACAGCTCCACCTCTAGTTTTTGTAGTACCTTCAGAGGAGATTGCTTTTGACCAAACTGGAAATCCAAGCTCCTTAATTCTAGAAACATCTCTCACTCCAGCATCAATGATCAACCCTTGAACTCCTCTTTTTTGTAAAGCCATAACAATCAGTTCACCGATCATCCCTGCCCCACTGTCGCCAATTGTTGTGACTACTAAAATATCTCCTGGTTGACACGTTTCAATAGCTGCGTGGATCATCAAGTTATCCCCCGCATAGCAAACAGCTGTGACAGCCGGACCACAAATATATGCTCCTTCTTGAATCGGACGAATGTTACGATCCACTAAGCCGACTTTGCCTTGTGCCTCATAAACAGTAGATACATCTAAACGCTTATACTCTTCAATCATATTTCGTGCAGGTCTATTAATATTTTTAATCACTATTTTTTCCATTATTTAAATTCACCCCCGACGTAAGGGAAAAATCTAGTAAATGCTTCTGCATAACGATACTCTTTATTACCAGAACATCTTCTAGCATGATTACCTCTTAGCTTCGCTTTAGAAGCATAATAGTCAATCAAGTGTGGTTGTGCTTCAAAGCAGTTCATCGCCGCTGCTTTTTGCTCGTACGTTTCAGTGATATCAAGAATTACTTCCGGAACGAAATCACTTATTTCTGATTGATGAGGCTCAAACCCAAAAAGACGAGCTTGCTTCGCAGTTGGGTACCCGTCAAATCTTACCCCATTAGAAGTTGATAACACACTTGCATCAAAAACAAACTTTGAAACTGCTTCATGATCAGGATTAAAAGCATCTCTCGGACCGTGAGTTAGGATATCTGTCGGTCTCACTTCTCTAATTTTTTTTACTAATCGCTCGGTACGCTCTTTTGTAAGTTCCATGTGATAATCTTCAAAATCCCAAATTTCAAAATCTTTTACTCCTAAATGAGCTGCAGCCTTTTCAATTTCATTACGTCTGACATTCTTCACGTTTTCTAATGTCTGGCCTTCAATATTCCAAAGGTCATTTGATTCTCCTCTAGCTCCGTAGCTTAGAATAACTAATGATACATTGGCATGCTTGGCATACTTAGCAATTGCTCCGCCGCCTCTCCAGACAAAGTCTGCCGCGTGAGCGCTTACAACTAATAGATTACTGTTCTTATCTAACATAATATCATTCTCCTATCTTTTATGAATTATCCTTCTACTAAGAAAGTTGTATTCTTAATCGTCATTTGTCTTACTTCATCTTCGCTAAAATCATTTTCAAGTAAGTTAGAAACAAACATTTGCAAACCTTCGTCTGGGAAAATACCAGTTGGCTGTCCTAGATCAGTAGACAAAATACAACGTTCTGGTCCAACATATCGGATTTCCTCATACACTTCTTCCCATGTAGTTTTTTCAGAGTGAGGAGTCGTGAAACAAAACTCCATATAAGCACCCAGACCCGCTAATTCCTTTTGTTCTTCCTTCGAATATCTAGTTGAAGGAAAGTTAGGATGAGTTATGACTATCTTCCTAACGTTCATTTCATTCGCAGCCTTCACCAATGCAAAGGTTTCATCTTTTCCTAAATGACCTGTAGCTAAAATCAAGTCATGGCTTTTTACCACATCTAAGACATCTCTAGCTTCTTTTATTAACTGCCCCTCTTTTAAAATGGAAATACTAGATTGAGTCTTTCCTTGCTCCATTAACTCTTTTTGCAATTTCGCCCAGAACGGCAACTTTTTATGATTTCCTTTTTTGAAATATTCTTGTTCATTCGTCGCATCAACTGTTGGCATCCATACAATCTTTGCTCCATCTCGAGCAGCAAGCTCAACAGCTAATGGGTTAATTCCACCTACACTATTATTTAGAGCGATAGCTCCAATTGGATGAACATCAGGATAGAGTTTATTAACTAGCTTAGCTCTCTCAGCAGTACAGAAGTAATGTGACTTAATTCCATACCCCTTCATTCCAATCTTCTGCAATCGTTCAGCCATTTCAATGTCATCAAGCTTTCTCCCTACAACATCTGGACCGCTGTGGACATGAAGATCATAAGCGCCTTTTAATAATTCAATACTCATAACTTCCCCTACTTTCCAATTTTATTTCTTGAGAAATAATATTTAAACAAGATTGTTTAACAATATTGATTAACCAAATTGTATTACAGGCGGAATATTTTGTCAATTAAATTTTCACGCTTTTTAAACAAAATTGTTCAACAATCTTCTCTCGATTATAAATAACTATGTACGTAACTATTAATTCCGCGCAAACTTGAAAACGTTTTCACAGTATTCTAAAAAAAGGAGTGAGGAGGATTCCCCACCCTTTTCACCTTATATTAAGTACGTAAAATTCTCTTCAACTGTCTTACGGACGTTTGCTATATGAATTCTTATATACTTTTCTGCTTCCTCGCCATTCCGTTCTTCGAATGCTTTATATATATTTTGGTGCTCTTCATAAGAACTTAAATTTCTCCCAGGTACTAATATCGTTCTAAAATGATATCTCAGCAGCTGATTTTTAATCACATTAATCATATCTACAGCTTGTGTATTCCTAGAAGCTTCATAGATGATATTGTGGAAATCTTTATTTAAACTAGAGTAAGCATCATATCGATTATTTGCTAAATGCTCCCCCATCATTGACAAGGTATCCTTCATCTTCTCTAGTTCTGTATCCGTTATATTTACAGCTGCAGTTCTAGCCACCAAACCCTCAAGAACTTCTCTTATTTCTAAGTAATTTACTACTTCCTCTAATGTAAAGGATTTAATAAAGGCACCTTTATTGTTTTCGATGTTTACAAGATTTTCTTGTTCCAACTTTAACAGTGCTTTTTTTATTGTATTTCTACTTACACCTATTGTCTCAGCTAACTCAGTTTCCGTAACTTTTTGAGAAGGCTTATACGTACCCTCCAAAATCTTTCCCTTTATAAACTGGTAAGCGATTTCCATTGGTCTACTCATTTCTACAACTCCATTATCCATAATTTTAGTTGTATCCAAAACTATAATACAACAATATTGTTGAACAATCAAGTTATGTTATTCAGGAAGTAACCTGGAACCAATGGGACTTGCCGTCTTGCTTCCCAGTGCAGGATTGTTCTTTTTCTCTTTCTAAAACTCTTACTCAGGTGTCCACTAATAGCGTTTTAGAGAGCTACTCACTAGGCAAGACTTCCTCAACATTCGCTGTGGATATACCAAAAGCTTCAATTTAATTACTGAAATATAACTCAAAAAAGTGGATAACCCTCTGTATAAACAGGAGGTTATCCACTTTTTTCTTTATAATAATGCTTAACTTAAATAAAATGCCGTCTTAAAAATCCACAGGTAAGCGAAAATTTTCATCCAGCGTTGTGGTCGTTTCGGACGGAAGCAAGAGAACCGTCCCCACGCTTCCTCCCACGCTTCCTCCCGCGTTTCCTCCTATACTTTCTACAGCACAATCTAAACTTTTTATGGTGTAAGTGAAAGGTAATTTTTGTAAACTTATTAATGGAAACGCTTCCAAAATTAAGCAGAAGGAGGTTGTAACAAGTTCATCGTTTGATTGTAATGCCATTTACCAAACAGGAGGAATGCCAAATGCTTCAAAAAAGAATTAGGTTGTTATTAGCTTTAGTGCTTTGTTTTGCCATTACATTACCTGCAGTAAATGTTCAAGCAGCAACACTCACTTCTAACGAGATTGGCACTCACGACGGTTACGACTATGAATTTTGGAAGGATAACGGCGGGACTGGAAGTATGACTCTGAATAGTGGTGGTACATTCAGTGCTCAGTGGAGTAATATCAATAACATCCTCTTCCGTAAAGGAAAGAAATTTAATGAAACACAAACGCATCAACAAATTGGAAACATCTCAATAGACTACAGTGCAAACTTCAACCCAAGTGGCAATGCGTACTTAACCGTTTATGGTTGGACGGTAGATCCATTAGTGGAATTCTACATTGTCGACAGCTGGGGTACCTATCGTCCTACGGGTACACGAAAGGGTAGCATTACTGTTGACGGTGGCACATACGACATCTATGAAACAACTCGAACAAACCAACCTTCTATTAAAGGAACTGCAACCTTTAAACAATATTGGAGTGTTCGAACATCTAAACGTACAAGTGGAACGATCTCTGTTAGCGAACACTTTAAGGCATGGGAAAGAGCAGGCATGCCAATGGGTAAAATGTATGAAGTGGCACTTACAGTTGAGGGCTATCAAAGTAGCGGAAGTGCTTCTGTAACTCGTAATAACCTTACGATCGGAGGCAGCTCTGGTGGCGGTTCTACCCCTCCTTCAAACTCTGTTACAAGAGTGGAAGCAGAAAATATGACCAAAGGTGGTCAGTATACTGGAAATATTAGCTCACCGTTCAATGGAGTTGGATTATACGCTAACAACGATTCGGTGAGATTCACACATAACTTCTCGAAAAGCACAAGCAGCTTTTCACTCCGTGGTGCATCGAATAACAGCAACATGGCTAGAGTGGACCTAAGAATCGGTGGACAAAACAAAGGTACCTTCTACTTTGGCGGTTCGTCTCCTGCCGTTTATACGATAGACAATGTTAGTCATGGCACCGGTAATCAAGTAGTTGAACTAATAGTAACTGCTGACAACAACACCTGGGATGCTTTCGTTGATTACTTGGAAATTAGATAGATAGTAGAATCTTTTAGAAAACCCGAGGAGGAAGTCATTAACTTCCTCCTCGGGTTTTTCCATATACCTTCTTAACTCTATTTTCCTGATCCGCTATTTCTTTTTAACGGTTTTTCAAAAATAGACAAATCAATAGAATCTGCCATTGCCTTTAATCCAGCATCATTTGGATGCAACTGATCTCCACTATCGTAAGCTGGCAGCATTTTAGTAGGGTCACTTGGATCCGCTAATGTCTTGTCAAAATCAATCACACCATCAAAAATGTCATTGTTTCGGATCCACGCGTTAACTTCTTGGCGCGTTGTTTCTCCTTCTTCCGTATAATACTCACCCTCTTCATAAGCATTAAACGGAGTCAGCGTGCCGACATAGATTCGTAAGCCACGGTCATGAGCTTGGCTCGCTATGTTTTTCATTCCTGAAATAATCTGTTTGGCGTCATACACATGAGGAGTGTGGCCGATATCATTGATTCCTTCTAGCAAGATAATATCCGTTACACCTGTTTGAGAGAAAACATCTCTTTCTAATCTAGATAGTGCCCTTTCTCCAAAAATGGGGGAGTCCGTCAGAATTCGATTTCCTGAGATCCCTTGGTTCAGGACTGAGAATGTCTGATTCTTGATTTCATTATTAAGAAGGTCATTCAAGACATCCGTCCAGCGACGGTTTTCATTCAAGGTTGATAAATATCCATCTGTAATCGAATCTCCTAAAGCTACGATTACCCGAGATTTTTTATTAGATTTCGTTAACACATCAACCCCTGATAACCAGTACCATGCATCAAATGTTTGATCGAAGCTTTCCCCATTTGTATCACTACTAAAATCACCTTTAGTAGAAATATAGGTTGTTTGATTGGAAGTTGGGTGCCAAGTTGTCGGACCACTTGCATTAGGAACGAAGACACTGATCGTTAAATTAGAACCATCCGTGACATCAAAAGGAATGGGATCGCTAAACACTTCTTCTCCTGCTGGAATGGTAACAGACTCACTATTATGAAAGGTTAACTTTTTGACTGAACCAGATACAACTTCGGCCCCCGCTTTTGTATCGGCTATCGTTACTTTGCCGAATGTTAAAGGGTTGTTTCCAAATTGGTTCGATAAACGAATTCTGACAGCAGAGCCGGAAGCATTAGGATTTACAATCATGCGTAATGTTTGTTCGGTAAAACCGTTACGTGAAACGTCACCGTCCCAGTCTACCGTCTCCCAAGCAGCTACTTGGCTCGCGGACCAAGCACCTATCCAATGACCTGAGTTATTCATTTCTTTTGCCTCCACAGAAGTAGTTAAAAAGGAACTGAAGCTTGCACAAACCGTTAGAAATGCAATAAGTAGTAGAGCTACTTTATTTCTAACCATGTTATTCCTCCTCCTTATTTTACCTGTTAGTTTAGTAGCCTGTCTTCACCATTCTAATAAAGTCTTCTAACGTATGTTCTTGAAGAATCATAATACGAGGTAATTCAAAGCGATCACTCTCGTCTGTGCTGATCCCACCGCCTACTTTAAAGGCTCCTTTAAACCCTAATTCTTCGAGAACAGAAATCGTCTCCCCGTTATAATTCCCATAAGGATAAGCAAACACATCTGTCGTCTTACCTGTTAGCTCTTTAAGTGCGGTTGTCGCATCATTGATTTCTGCATATTGCTCCTCTTTGCTTAAATTTGTTAGAAACGGGTGGGAGACAGTATGGTTTTGAATATCAACTCCGTTTTCCATAACCGTTAAAATCTCGCTAGACGTCATATTCCAGCTTCCATCTACCCAATCAGAAACCGTAAATTGTGTTGCCTTCATTCCATACTTTTGCAAAACTGGGTAGACATAAGGGTAGAAATCATCCGAGTTATCATCAAATGTTAGCAAAACCGCTTTCTTTGGCATCGCTGCTTTTTTATCAAGAATATTAAAATACTGCTTGATCGTTAACGTCCGGTAGCCATTGTCTTTTAAATAAGCCATATGTTTTTCAAACTCTTCAAGACTAAATTGCCAAGGGTTATTCGGATCAGGATTAGGCTTCACAACATGGTACAACAATACAGGGATTTCAACATTACTAGGTTTCTTTGCTGATACCGGTTGTATAAAGCTCATGACAGATACAACTGAAAGGACTATCACAAGAAGAAATGTAACGATTTTTTTCATAGCTTATCACTCTTTCTTTAGTTTTTAATAATTCTACTGGAGAAATCTTCATACCTTATGAGTTCCCTTCCCTCCTTCTGAATATAGTCGTAACCACCTAAGAAAAGGCTTTCATTTCTTTGTGTAAGGTGCTTAAAATAAACTTTATGTACACGCGTACATTATAGCAAGTATAATTGGGTTTGTTTGTCGAAATTACTGTGTTTTTTACCCATTTTTGAAAAATAAATAATTGAACCTATAACATAACTTTCATGCGAAGAAAACTAGTACTTTACGCTTATTGGGGTGCTTGCTTTTTAGTGCTGCATTTAATCTGGTTCTGTTTGCTCTTAATTGCTAATGTCGATATTAAAACTGATGTTCCGATTATATCCTGCTCTACTTCGCAATTAACTGGGTTACTTTCGCTATGAAAATAAAAAATTGCTAATAAGCAAGATTTATTGTTTTTATGGTGCATTCTAGTGCAATTATCCACGTTCATTTCGCTTATAAAATAGAGCATTTCACAAATAAATTTTAAGAATCGCTATTAAATCACGCTTCTGGCTTGTGGTGCGCGCTACTTTCACGTACCTTCACAAAAAACGTTGCTCTAAAATTGTAATAGACTCAGAAGGAAGCACAAGAACCGTCCCCTCGCTTCCCCCCGCTTCCTTCCCATAATAAACCACAACTTCCCTTAGTGACAGACTGGCGAATCTAGTTTATCGTTAATATATATCAAAATAGGAGGATTTTTATCGTGTTTTGTCGCAAATGTGGGAATCAATTAGTAGAGAATTCTCGATTTTGTTCAAACTGTGGGGAAAAGGTTTTAGAATGGACAATGGCTCCAAAAAAAGTATCTGAGCCTTCAAATCTACAAACCTCGAAGAATGATCATGAGCATTTCTCTATTTACAACGAAAATGAATCAACAGCAGTAGATCAAGAAATAGCCGCAACAGCTGAACCCTCTCTGAACCACGACAAGCGAGCTACTAGTCGCTTTCTTAAAATAGTACCGATCCTTCTTCCTATCATCAGTTTCCTTTTTATTAGCGGTGGTGTTTCGGTAGCTTACTATAATGAAACCAATAAAAACGAAGAGGTTCTTGCACTACAGCAGTCTGCTGAGACCGCGGCCTTAAATGGCGATTACTCAAAGGCTGAGGATGAATTACAAAGAGCGCTAGACATCCGTCCTACTTATCCTGTTTTGCAGCAGAATTTAGAGGTGGTTAATCTCGCCTTGGCTTACATGGATGAGTTAACGCTAATTAGTGATCAGATGAGAGAGCAGAAATTCTCAGAAGCAGAAACCAACTTTTTTTCCTTAAAAGAAAAGATCGAATCAGAAGTGGATCCGTTATTTGACCCGTTTGCTGAGTTACTTGCAGCGAAGGAAGTCACGATCACGGTCGGAAAAATAAAGCAGGAACTTAGTGAGTTAACAACCGTTGACCAGCTGGCAGCTAAGCTGACTCGAATGGCCACTTTATCTACAGAAGAAGCCGCGGCGGTTAAGGAGCAAATTCTCACTAAAATCACGCAAATATCCCGGCAGCAAGCGCAACAACAGCTAGAGAACAAGCAGTTTTCAGCAGCCATTGCGACTTTAGACCAAGCACTTAAATACGTAGTAGATCACCAATCGCTTCTTTCCTTTAAGGAAAAAATTGTGCAAGAACAAACAGCATTCGAACAAGCTGAACAAACAAGACTCGAACAGGCAATGGAAGCCGCGGCCAAGGAAGAACTATTAAACGAAACAGCTGCAGTCGAGGTCACCTCATTTCAATTCGAGGTTGATGAATTTGGCGACTTATATATCAAAGGTGAGGTCACAAACGTCGCAACAAGAGATATTTCGTCTGTAACGATTGAATTTACTGTCTACGATTTAGAGGGCAATCATCTTTATGATAGTTCGACTTCGGTTTATCCCTTTTATCTAAGTCGAGGAGAAAAAGGCTCGTTTGAAGATACCGTGTTCTATCTTTTTGAAGAGGTAAACGTTGAGATTGAGAATATTACTTGGTACGTCGAGTAAGGAGGGAACAACATGAAGAAGCAGTGGTGGATCAGTTGCATCGCAACCATGATCATCTGGGGAGTAGGAGTTTATGCCTTCTCTTTCATAAAGGATGATATTCCGAAACAGCTTAATACCGAATCGATGTTGCTTTCCAGCGAACCCGTCGAAGGTGGGTTAGAAAACGGAGAAAAAGCAATAAAAGACATCATCCACGATACACAAAAGCGCGTCGTTCAAATCGAGCTCGCGAATGAAGCTCTCGGTTCTGGCTTCTTGTACAATGATCAAGGAGATATTGTCACGAACGCCCATGTCGTTGCAGGTGCAACCGAGGTACAAATCAAAACAAGAGACAACCGCGAATTCGCAGGAACGGTTATTGGACTAAGTGAAACGATCGATGTAGCCGTCGTGCGTGTTGATGGCTTAAAAGGAGCGGAACCTTTAAAGGTGAGTAGAGAAAATCACGCAGAAGTTGGTGACGAAGTCCTTGCCTTTGGTAGCCCGTTAGGCTATCAAAACACGGTCACAACTGGCATTATCAGCGGCGTGAGTCGTGCCTTTGAAGTTCCTCCTTTTCAATATGAGGATATGTACCAAATCTCAGCTCCTATTGCACCAGGAAATAGCGGAGGCCCTCTTATTCATCGTCAAACAGGAGAGGTTCTCGGGATCAATTCCGCTTCAGCCGAACAAGGGGTGATTGGATTTAGTATTCCAATGCCAAACGTGATTGAATTAATTGAAGGCTGGTCAAAACAACCGTTGACCACCCTGCCAACTATCGAGATTACCACAGACATTTATCAACAAGACACTCTCTCAGATGAAGATTATGCTCAATTTCTAGTAAGCTACTTCTACGAAAGTCTTGATGTGAAAGACTACGTTACTGCCTATTCTCTACTAGGAAGCGAATCGCAAGGAAATCTATCTTACGAAAAATTCCGTGAAGGGTACATCGACACGAAGGGCGTTATGATTGATGAGCTATCAGTTCAAACAGATGAAGAGATCATCGTTACAGCCGTCATCACCGCAAAAGAACGAAAAAACGGCAGCGAAACGAACAGTCAATACAAAGTAACCTATAAAGTTGGTTATGAAAATGATGATATGAAGATTTTATCTGGAAGAGGAGAAGTTTTGGAATAGGCATCACAGGTGCGATTATCCTGTGGATATCTCAACTTCCTCTCGAAATTTTTATGAACTCCTTGTGTATATCTCAAAAAGGTGGATAACCCTCTGTATAAACAGTAGGTTATCCACCCTTTTTATGAATCTGTATTTTTTTAATAATTTGCTCTTTTAGCTAATCCACAACTTATCAGCTTGGCAGCATTCCCATCTTACTTCCCTAAACGAATCACATTCCAAGATAGCTTTGGTAAATTAGCTGCTAGTCTACCAGAGTCCACTTTTGCATCCCCATTATTATGAGGAACCACATTTGAATGGTTATGTTGGTTTGTTGCTTTGACATCATCATTTTCTAATACAATATGTTCAACAACCTTATAGCCTTCAAAACTACGCGTATCTACTTCAAGCTCAAGCGTATCTGTTTGGTGACGGTTTACCGCAAAGATTGTGACAGTATCTTCTTCTTCGTTCATTACAGTAACTGTATCAAGATACGGAACATCCGTGAAATCTTTACTATCATATTTCGGTGAGTTGACAATCGCATTTAAAGCAACACCTCTACCAAATACAGATGTGTGCATGTATGGATAGAAGATCGATTGTTTCCAAGCTCCACCACCATTTTCAGTCATAATAGGAGCAATGACGTTCACCAGCTGAGCTAAACAAGCAATTTTCACGCGGTCCGCTCTTCTAAGTAACGAGATCAGCATGCTTCCAACTAAAAGCGCATCTTCAAACGTATAAATGTCTTCTAGTTGCGGCGGTGCAATTGACCATGGCTCAATTTTCTTATCCGCATCATTGGAATGGAACCAAACATTCCACTCATCGAATGAGAGGTTGATCGTTTTCTTACTGCGCTTTTTCGCTTTAATATAATCGGCAATGGAAATAACCGAATAAATAAACTGATCCATATCCATTGATTGAGCCAGGTAATTGGCTAAGTCTTCATCGCGGTTTCCATAATATGTGTGCAACGAAATAAACTCGACGTGATCATACGTATGTTCAAGAACCTTTGCTTCCCACTCGGCGAACGTTGGCATGTGGCGGTTTGAGCTTCCGCAAGCGACTAATTCAATGGACGGATCTACCCATTTCATTGCTTTTGCCGTCTCTACCGCAATACGGCCATATTCGTCAGCGGTACGATGACCAATTTGCCAAGGACCGTCCATTTCATTTCCTAGACACCATGTTTTGATTTTATGAGGCTCTTTGTAGCCATGTTTAATACGAAGGTCACTCCAGTATGAACCAGATGTATGGTTGCAATATTCAACTAAGTTACGAGCAGCATCAATTCCCCTCGTTCCAAGGTTAACTGCCATATTCACTTCGGCATTCACCTTTTTCGCCCAATCCATAAACTCATTCGTTCCGATTTCATTCGTTTCTGTTGTTCTCCAAGCTAAATCTAATCGACGTGGACGATCTTCAACAGGACCTACTCCGTCTTCCCAGTTATATCCGGAAACGAAATTTCCACCAGGATACCTAACAAGAGGAACCTTTAATTCTTTAACAAGTTCAAGGACATCTTTACGAAACCCTTGCTCATCGGCTTCCGGGTGATCTGGCTCATAAATTCCGCCATACACGGCTCTTCCTAAATGTTCAATAAAAGATCCATAAATTCGCTCATCAATGTTCCCAATTTTAAATTCTTTATCTATCGTCATATTCGCTTTAATTGTCATCGTTCATTCCCTCTCTTTTACATTCTATTTTTTTCCGTGTACGTACACGGAAAAATAAACAATAATTACTTCCTAACCTTAGTGAAGGACCACCTTTTTTCCTAATTTAGCTTTGTGAAACACACTTGTTATTTTTAGGTATAACTCCTCGTTGTCATTTAGAAACGAGGAGTTATGATCCTTTTTACTAGTCTTGCATCTTAGACTCAATCACCTGTTGTGCGCTTTTCAACCCTTCTTCAGGAGTCTTAGTTTGTTGTCTTAACACATCATTAAAAATCGTCGTCGTAAATTCATTAGCTACGTCAGGCGTATATTGCGTAACATTAATTGCATTAATTTCATCACGAACATCTAATAAAACCTCAAAGATGTTATCACCAAAGTATTGATAGAACGCATTATCTTCTTTGAATACAGGATTATCCCATACATCCCAACGTGGAGGGTCAAATCCAAGGATCGTCCAAAGCTTTTCATTCGCTCTTTCAGTAAGTTTTGCATAAGCTAAGAAATCTTTAGCAAGCTCCTCATGTTCTGTTTGGTTTGTAACAACCGTTCCTGTACCACCCATTCCAGCTGAACGGAATCCACCTTCTTCCCAAGCAGGAAGTGGTTGAATCATCATTTTTCCTTTTAGGTCAGGCATGTTCTCAAGGAAACGTCCCATAAACCAGATTGGCATTGCTAACGAACCTACATTGCCTTCATTCATATACGCATAAAATTCTTCTGCATGTGGTTGACCACCTGGCGTAATTTCTGCGACTTCATGAACATAAACCAAATCATGTAAATATTGTAGTACTTCAACATTGTCTGGAGCGTCCAATGTTAGATTGCCATTCTCATCAAACCAATCTGAACCGCGTTGGCTGACCATTTGGAACATAGGTAGGTAATCATCGGTATGAACAGTAGTCATGACCTTACCAGTTTTTTCTTTCACTTGTTTACCAGCTTCCACATAGTCATCCCAAGTTTTAATTGCTTCAACGTCTACTCCTGCTTCATCCATAATTTCTTTATTATAGTACATTACAGATGCACCAACGTGAGTAGGCATTCCGTAGTACATGCCATCCTTCGAATAAATATCAAATCTAGCTTCAACGAATTTATCAATCACTGGTGTAACATGATCATTCATTGGTAAAAGTTGTGGTACCCCTTGTAGGTAGTTAGGGAAACGCGAAATTTCAATATCCGCAATATCTGGTGCACCTGATCCAGATTGCAAGGCAAGTAATAGATTATTGTGCATTTGATCAAATGGATATGTTTCAGCAACTAGTTTAATCGGTCTATCTGGATTTTCCTCATTCCAAGAATTAGCTGCGTCCTCAAATAAATCGACATGCAAACCAGCAAATGTCCAAAATGATAGTTCTGTAGCTCCTTCAATGTCACCGCCTATTACCGTTGTTTCATCTGCTTCACCTGAAGAAGATGAGCTCCCACCGCAGGCAGCTAAAGTAAGCATGGCCAAACCAATAACTGTAACCAAAAAGCTTTTCCTTTTCATCCTCAATACCCCCCATTTTTAGTTAACTTTAAACTTTTGCAACCTTAGGAAAAAAGTGAGTCCACCACCTCCTCAAAGTCAGCACTTCTATTTGAGATCATTCGGTTAATCGCTTTTACTAGTTTAAGAGGTTCGCGCGTCTAGTTTTCCAAACGTTTGCATCGCAAACCACATACAACCAATTGCTGCTAGGCTAATGGAGAAAAACGGGATCATCCCTGGAAAATCCAGCGAAACATACACGACAGCAAAAACGACTAAACCACTTGCAAACGTATAATGAATCTTCGTTAATCCAATAATGACGGCACTACGAATATAAGCAAACCACGTTGTTTGATAGTGTGCCAACAGCGGGAACGCCCATATAACAACGATGATATAGAAAAATAAAATAAAGTAGAAAGCGAACGGAATCACAAATAGTATTTCACTAGAACTTGCTATTACTTGATAGTTCAAATACAGGATTCCGCCAATCACTGTTAGCAACCACCCCATTACATTCGCTCGTAAGAATTCTTCTCTGTAAAGTTGCTTAAACGTTTTCCACGTTTGTAGATCGGTATCTCCCATGATCAGTTTTCTAGATACCCCTAGTGCAGCTAATGTTGCTGGAAACACTCCTCCTACAACCAAACCTACTAGTGTGTAGTAGAACCACAATAAATTAATGGCAGCTAACTTTACAACCCAGTGAAGAATACGGTCTAGTGATGATACAATTTGCGCTCCGTTCATTTACTATCCACCTCTTCTCTAACCTTGGAATTTTTAAATATGATTAGCCTTTTACTCCACCAACTGTAAGACCAGCTACGAAATATCTTTGGAAGAAAATAAACAAAATCACTATCGGAACAATCGTCATAACAGATCCAGAAAGCAACATATTATAGTTGTTCCCATACGGAGTTAATAATGTCGCTAACCCGATTGGCAACGTGAACATGTCACTCGAACGTAGAACGACTAACGGCCATAGGAAGTTATTCCAGCTACCTAATCCTTGTAAAATGGCCATGGCAGCTAACGAAGGTCCCATCAACGGAAGCATAATTTTGAAAAAGATCCCATACTCCGTACATCCATCAATTCTTGCCGCATCCATTAACTCTTTCGGAAGCCCTAATGCATATTGTCTAAAGAAAAAGACAGCAATCGGGGCCACAACCGCAGGCAAGATAACAGCTGTATACGTATTAACTAACTGCAACTTAATCATTAACTGAAAAAGAGGCAACATTAAAATTTCAAAAGGAATCATCAAGATAATTAAAACGAGTAGAAAGAAAAAGTTTCTACCTTTGAAATCATAGACTGCTAATGCATACCCTACCATCGAAGAGAAAAATAAGGACAAGACAACAATGACAACCGTGATCCACACACTATTCCCAAACCACTTCCAGTACTGTCCAGCCTCAGTGAAAATATAGACAAAGTTATCGAGAGTTAACGTATTTGGGTCAAAAATCAAGCTGATTCCATTTCTCATTAAGTCAGTTGCTGGTCGAAAGGAAGCAAGGATTAAGTTTAAAAGCGGAAATACGGCAACAAACGCTATTAAAACGAATCCTACAGTAAGAAACCATACTAATAGTGGTTTATTCTCTTGCTTCATTACTCATCCCCCCTTTTGAATGCACCAGTTAGGTACAGTTGAGTTAAGCTAATCACAAAAATAATGACCATTAACACAACACCAATCGCTGCTCCAAATCCCATATCATTCCGCTGAATACCTTCTTGATAGAGATAACCAACAATTGTTAATCCAATATTCCCCGGTGAACCAACTTCCCAGAAAACGAAACTTTCTTCAAACATCCTAAATCCACCGATAACGGAAATAGTCGCAACGAATATGGTAACTGGTTTTAAGAATGGAAAAGTCACATAAAAGAATTTTTGGAAATTACTCGCACCATCAATATCTGCAGCCTCATATAACTCTTTCGGTACATTTTGTAAAGCTGCTAGGAAATACAAAATGTTAATACCCATCCAGCGCCAAGAAGCAAGAATAACCATTAAGAACATCCCTGACCAAGCATTGTATCTCCATTGAACAGGATCCATGCCGATCCAACCTAGAATTTGATTCGCTACCGCCGTGTCACTTTCAGAAAACATTAAACGGAACACCATACCGGCAACAATTACAGACGTTAATGCAGGTAAGAATAATGACGTTCTAAAGAATATTTTGTATTTAACAACATTTGAATTTAGCAAAACAGCTAACAGCATCGGAATAGAAACTAAGATCACAACGGTTAAAATCACATAAACGGTCGTGTTTTGTAAGGCGGTGTAGAACGTTGGGTTTAAAATCCTTGTGTAATTTCGTAATCCTATGAACGTTACTTCACCAGGTAAGACTCTTTGGAAACTCATAATAATCGCTTGAATGGCTGGATATAACGACAAAACTAAAAACGAGAGAATAAATGGGGAGATTAAAACATAAGGCACTACTTTTTGAGAATTTAAAAATTGAAATAAACCGTTAGACTTTTTCGGATTAATTTGAACAACTTCTTGTTTTGTATTTTTTCCAGTCTGTAACATAAGAACCCCCTCCATTATTTAGTGGTTTTATTACTAATTAACTTAATAACAATCCAATTTTCGTGTACGTACACGAAATAAAAATAAAGAATTCAGTCTTACCCAGGGATACTATACTCCAACAGTAAAGATAGCGTTTTCAAAGTGTTTCAGTTCAATTTTACGTGCACGTACACGATTTAGATAGTAATTTTCATACATGAGGACGGAACGCATTTTATCAAACCAGTAAAACATTCTTAAAGCCCCGTTTACGCACACGGAAAATGCATTAGAGAATTATTTGCTAGATTCAACTAATTGTAAGCTACCTCCTTTTTCACACGTGTACGCACACGAAATTGACTCTACTTAACTAACTCTTCCTAAAAAAAGATAGCGTTTTCATTTAATTAAACAAATAATTGATACATAGGATATTAGCCAGTTTAACAGTCTCCATCAGGTACATATAAGAATTATCATTATCCTACCTTTTATTAAAGGCGAATAATTATACTTGACTAATATAACTACACAGTACCACCCATCTTACCCAGTCGTCAACCATATTTTCAAATTTTCTGACAGCCTTTAAGTAGACTCTCCTCTTATCATTTCATAGTCTAGTAAAGGAGGCGATAAAAACGTTCCATTATCAATTTTGTGAATCATGCTTTCAACAGCCTTTCTCCCAACTTCATCAATGGGGTATTTGACCGTCGTTAAACGAGGCGTGATATACTTCAGCATATCAATATCATCGAACCCCATAACCCCTATGTCTTCAGGAATATTGAATCCCTTTACCTTTAGGTAATTCATCACTTCTAATGCGTAAAGATCTGTTGAACAAACAATCGCTGTCTTACGATCTTTGCTAAAATTTATGTGGTCCAAGTCTTTTATATACTCACTATTTTTCAAAACAATTGGTTTAGATTGAATATTATTTACCATCAGTCCTTCATAAAAGCCATTTAATCGCTCGACTTGCGTGTAGATATTTGTTTTTCCTAAATAAGCAAGAGGTGGACTAACATAGATAAACTCCTGATAGTTTTTACTTGTCAAATAATCAACCGCTTCTTTCATCGCTTGTCGTTCTTGTATTCCAATATACTCCCACTTCTCTGAAACATAATTAAATATCGTAATAATCGGAACGTGGTACTTACTCAGATGAGCTTCAAATTCTTTCCCTTTATTAACAGTAAATAAAATAATGCCATCTACTTTTCGACTTACTAGATAATCAATACACTTTTTTTCATTCTCAGGATCTTTGTCTGTAAGAGTAATATAGACAAAATAACCCAAGTCCCTCGCTTTTTGCTCGATCGCATTTAACAATTGAGCAAACGAACGATTATACAAATCAAACAACACTACACCAATCGTCATCGTCTTGCCCATCACTAAACTTCTTGCAGTGTAATCTGGTTGGTAATTCATTTCTTCGGCTACTTTAAGCACCTTTTTTCTTGTTTTCTCACTAATTCCCACTCGGTTGTTTAGCGCCCTATCAACCGTTCCAGCCGACACACCACAAATCTTAGCAATGTCTTTAATCGTCACTTTCACTTGTCTATCACCTCATTCCATTCCGATAAATTAACTTGGGATAAGCTGTAATCTTGAATAAAATTATACAATTGCTTGAACTAGCTGTCCATTAGCATTTATGGAGGCAATGGACAGCTAGTTCATAAAACCCTCTTGATGTTATGTTCCAGCTGACTAGTTAGATACTGATACGAAAATCAGAGAGAACGCTATTAAACTTGTTGGATTGCTCTGATAATACACGATTTTGCTTTTAACTGAACTTTTTTCTCTAAGAAAATAAAAAATCGCTATTAACCAGCTTCAGTTCGCTATTAAATCTGGCCCTCTCTTTTAAGCCTAGCCAACTGACTGATTGGATAGAAACAAAGGTACACTCCCCCGCCGATAAGACTAGTACAAAAGCCACCAGCCACTGTATAATATAGAAAATTAAATGTGGAGACGATGAGATGGCACAAGAGGTAATCCCTTATTTTATAGCCTCAATTTTAAGCGGATGTTTAAGTAGTTTTCTTAGTGTGTATGGTTTTTTCAAAGTTCGTCAGGCGCCTGGTGGCCTGTATTTTGTGTTATCGACCTTTATGTGTGCCATTTTTACGTTTTCTTACGCGGCTGAACTTGCGAGTCACACGTTAGCGCAGATAAAATTTTGGTTGATGTTTGAATATTTTGCTTTGCCATTTATTCCGACTTTCATTTTACTGATGTGCCTCACGTATTTAGGTAAAAAGGTTAACCGGTGGATGATCGTCCTTCTTTACACCCTGCCTATAATCACGATTTTCATACATAACACGAATGAGCTTCATCAACTCTATTATTCTTCTGTTGGGCTCAGGGAAAACAGTTCTTTTCCAATCATTGAACTGACTGGTGGGCCCTGGTTTTACGTCCACTCCCTTTACCTTTATACGTGTATCTCGGTGAGCGTGCTCATGTTATTAGCAGAGATTAAAAAAGCGGTGTCGTTTCGTTTCCGGATGCAGTTAATTATCATGGTGACTGGCTATGTCGTTCCTGTCGTTGCGAGTGTTTTTTATGTGAATGGGATGAGTCCTCATGGGATTGATCTCGGTCCAGTTTTTATGAGTGTGTCATTTATTTTTCATGGAATTGCGCTTATTTCGTTTCAAATGTTTAACGTAGCTCCGATTGCAAGAGAAGCGGTTTTCGAAAATATAGACGATGGTGTAATTGTCCTTAATCAACAAAATGTGATCGTTGATTTTAACAAAGCTGCCGTTCAGATCATTCCTTTCCTAAACACCAAAATGATTGGGAAAACACTCAAAGAGGTACTAGGCGAAACTAGCGAACTTACTGAACAACTAACCTCACAAAAACAATTTGATTATGAATACGTCCAAAACGGACAAACGAAGTATCTACAAATTAGTTTTTCTAGCGTTTGGACGAAGCAGCAAAAACAAGTAGGAACGATTATCCGCTTTGCCGATGTAACCGAAAGAGTGACACTGGAGAAGCAGCTAAAATACCTAGCCAGCACAGATGGTCTGACGGAACTACTAAACCGAACCTACTTTCTTTCAGAAGTCGAGCAAATCTATCAGAACCTACTCTATCAAGGCGGATCGCTTTCTTATATTATGTTTGACATTGATCACTTCAAACAAATAAATGATCAATATGGTCATGAAGCAGGAGACGTTGTCTTAAAGCAAGTGGCCGCGATTGCTAAACTTCAAATAAGAGAAATAGACCGGATCGGGCGCTACGGCGGAGAGGAATTTGTCATTTGCCTGCCCAATACCACTCTACTAGAAGCAGAAGAGATTGCCGACGCGATTCGTCTAGCAATCTCGAAAAGGTATTTCCCTTATTTAGATCTTAAAATTGGGGTCACCTCAAGCTTTGGGCTATCCCATCTAGAGTTTATCCCAGGCGAGCCACACCTTCCAATTGAAGTCCTTATGCGTGAAGCCGATCAAGCTCTTTACAAAGCCAAAGAGAATGGCCGAAACTGTGTTCAAATTTATAATGAAGTGCTGGTTGGTGTGAAAGCATAAAAAAAATAGAAAAAGGATGGGAGCATTGACTCCAGCCCTTTTTCTATTTTTACAAATTATTGTTTGACAAAGAACAAATCTCTTAAATAACAACTACCCAATCTCTTAAAGTTCATCCCCTTAAGGAAGCAAGAGTACACTTCTACAATTGTGAAAACTCTTTTATTTAGATAACCACCTAGAAAAGTCTTTAGATAACAAAAATCCAATCCATAAAAAACCAATAACCGTTATAAGGCTACCCAAATAAAACGTAACAAAATGCCACGTGCCTGCTAATATATAAGATTGTAAGAATATGACAAAACCCGCGAAGAGATAAATATGTGGCAAGATGTATTTCATTTTTTCCCACCTTCTTATTTAATGTTTTTACTTAGTAGAAAAATACATT
Source organism: Halalkalibacter akibai JCM 9157 (assembly GCF_000513135.1). Classification (GTDB taxonomy): domain Bacteria; phylum Bacillota; class Bacilli; order Bacillales; family Bacillaceae_D; genus Halalkalibacter; species Halalkalibacter akibai. The sequence goes on along the minus strand of NZ_BAUV01000013.1, from coordinate 47,716 downwards.
TCCTTCTGTGAAAATAGAAGATTTATTTTGGAACGAACCAATTAGATCCCCCTTTCTAGGTAAGAAAAGAACTCTCACCTAAAAAGAACTCATTTTTAATGAACGTTTCTTTGCAAAAAACCTCTAATGATCCCACCAGCGCCTAATATTACAAAAAATATACCCATTGGATAAATAACCGAACCTCCCCATTCAAGGCCATTCCTAGATATAATTACGAATAAAACTCCAAACAAAAAATAAAGATGACTTATTACGTTCATATTTTCCATCTAAATCCCCCTTTTCCAAATTATACATTCCATGGTACTTGAGGTATATTAAAATCAAATAATTCTCATCTAGTGTTGGGAGGTTATTCTTTTTTGAATTAATCGAAATCCTTTTTTTAAAAAGACATCTTGTGTCTTTGAAAGACTTTACTTATGTAGTAGTAAATATTGAATTGGGAGGGGAATTTATTGGGCTTGGGTTTAGGTGTTATCTCTTATATTGTAGGACTATTTATTCTTTATATAATTATTGAAACGGCAGTAAGAAGAGGCATTAACAGTTCTATCATTGGTCAGTATCTTGAGAAGAAATATGGCATTAAGGACATTAGAGAAAAGAAAAAATCTTTCCTTGATGATGATTTAGATAAAGATTAACAGAAAGTGTTTAATCAAAAGAGTTATGAGGTGAGAAGAGCGGTGGTTAGAGGGAAAGCCCCCCAACCCCTTCCCACCTTTAAAACCTTATCCGATCCTTATATCTCTCTATCAATCGCTGATTATGCTCATCCGATCCTGCAATATTTCCACTTTTAAACACCGGAGGCTCATAGTCTAGCTCCACCAATTTCTCAATGGCCCCGACCATAATGCTATTTATAATCGCCAAGCCCACAATTGATGAGCTTGGTCCATAGGCTACTCCATCGCTTAAGGTTAGTACCCCATCCCCTGCTTTAGCATGATTATTAATCGTGACATCGACCACATCATATAAATACTCACCACTTGGATATCTTGACGGTTGATTTACACTATAGTCTTTTGAGGTAATTCCGATCGTAAAAACACCTTGCTCCTTGCCGTACAACGCTGTTTCAATTGGCACGGGATTAATTCCGGAGGTTGAAACGACGATCAAAACATCTTCCGGGCGCATGTCTTGATCTTTCAGAAACGTCATCGCATACGTTTGCTTTCGTTCTAGCAAGGAAGCCTGCGTAGCACTTTGATGAAGCATTAACTCTTCAACGAAGATAGGATTAACAGGTGCCAGCCCGCCTGCTCTGTAAAAAATTTCTTCTCCTAGAAGGTGCGAATGTCCACAACCGAAAACATGGATAATCCCGCCTTGCTTAATGGATTCAGCTACCTTTGAAGCTGCAATTCCAATCGTTGTTTCTTCTTCTTTTTCAAGTTTTGCTAGATACTCTTGAATTCTAGCTAGGTAGGTTTTGATCATCGGTAACCTCCAGCTTTAACGTTTTAGTTGCGAAACAAATTTATAGCGATCGGCACGATAGGATGATCGTACAACTTCAAAGGGCGTACCATTGTCTAAATAGGTGCGGCGTTCAATTAATAAAATCGGCGAGCCCTTCTGTAACTGTAGCAACTCAACCTCATTTGGCCGTGCTATCGCAGATTCAATAACCTGGGTCGCTTCGCCAATTGTTAGCTGGAGCTTATCCTCAATATAAGAGTAAATGGATTGACTAATGATCTCCTCTGTTAAACCTTTTATTAAGTTTGCTGGAATGTACGTTGTTTCTAATGCCATTGGGATATCATCAGCTAGTCGAATTCGTTTCAATTCATACACTGGGGTATGTTCAGCTACTTGTAGAGTAACGGCTACTTGCATAGAGGCGGGAATGATTTCAAAATGCAACAGCTTACTACTTGGCGTAAGCTCTAGCTTTCATATCTTCAGTGAAGCTTGTTAAGCCTTGTAGCGCTTGTTCAAATTTTGTCTCTGCAACAAACGTCCCGCTCCCCTTCTTGCGATAAAGATACCCTTCGTTTACCAGTTTCGTAATAGCCTGCCTAATTGTCATTCTACTCACTTGAAACTGTTCTGAATATTCCCGTTCCGACGGAAGCGTCTGCCCCGGCTGGAGCTCACCTTTTCGAATCAGATCACGAATATATTCTTCAATTTGAGAATAAATCGGAACCGGAGAGTTTTTATCAATCATTTTGCGTCTCCTCCTTTCAAACAGGGACGACAACACCTTTAAGCGCTTTTTTATCTGCCACTATTGTAACATGTGGGTGATTTTTTAAAATAGATGCTGGGAATTGTTCATTCGGTTCTTCTTGAGAAAACAGCCGCTTCATCGCGTCAGCTTTTTCTTCTCCCGATACAAGTAATAAAATTTCCTTGCTCTCCATAATAGTGGCAATCCCCATAGTGATCGCCTGTGTCGGCACTTCCTTAATCGAATCAAAGAATCTCGCATTTGCTTCTCTTGTCGAAGCAGTTAGATTAACGACATGAGTCCGACTTGAAAAAGCTGTTCTAGGTTCATTAAAACCAATATGTCCGTTCGAACCAATGCCAAGGATTTGAAGATCAATTCCGCCTTTTTCTTGGATACGTACTTCGTATTTCTTACACTCCTCTTCCACGTTGGCCGCAAGCCCGCTCGGTAGATTAATGTTCTTTTCTTGCACATTAATATGATTAAAGAGATTTTGATCCATATAATATCTATAACTAGTTGGGTCAGTAGGCTTTAATCCCATGTACTCGTCAAGATTAAACGTCGTGATTGTGTTGTAATTCGTTTTGTTTTTCTTGTGATCAGCGATTAACAACTCATACATTTTTTGAGGAGTTCCGCCCGTCGCAAGTCCTAACACGGAAGCGGGATTTTTTCTAACCTGCTTGACCAGATAATCAGCTGCAATCTGACTCATTTCCTCATAATCTCTTACTTCAATTAGATTCATGTTCATTCCTCCTTTGGTAAGCTACTTTCCCTTTACAAATGGTCATCACAACGGTTAGGTCTTTGTCTATAATGGTCAGATCTGCATCTTTCCCAACTGTAATGCTTCCTTTACGGTTCCAAACACCTAGCTGTTTAGCTGGGTTTTCCGAAGTCATTTTCACAATATCCTCTAATGAACAGCCCGTGAACTCAATCATATTTCTTAGTGCCTGATCCATTGTCAACACACTTCCAGCAAGAGTCCCATCTTCTAAAAGGGCTTTACCGTCAGTAACATTCACTAGCTGTCCGCCCAGATCGTAGGTTCCGTCATTCAGCCCCTTCGCTCGCATTGCATCTGTTACGAGGACAAGATTACTGGCACCTTTAGCTAAAAACGTACTTTTCACAACTGCAGGATGAATATGAATTCCATCTACAATCATTTCAACTAATAACTCTTCATGAGTTAATGCGGCCCCGACAACACCTGGTTCGCGGTGGTGTAGCCCTCTCATTCCATTGTATAAATGAGTGACATGAGTTACCCCCTGCTCAATCGCCTCTTTTACTTGCTCATATTTCGCATCGGAGTGACCAACAGATGCCACTACACCTTGATTTTTCAAGTTTTGAACAAACTCGATTCCGTTCTCAAGCTCTGGAGCGGTTGTGACAAGCTTGATTCGATGGCCAGAAATCTTCTGCCATTTATCAAAAAGAGTTTGATTCGGAGTCATGATATGTGAATGAGGCTGAGCCCCGGCTCTTTCTGTTGAAATAAAAGGACCCTCTAAGTGGACTCCTAGAATTTCAGCAACTGCTTCCTGTTGCACGGACGTACAATAATTTGAGACATTTTCCAGTGCCTCTTCAATATTCTCGATAGACTGAGTGATCGTTGTTGCAAGAAAGCTGGTCGTCCCTTCTTTTGGAAGATTCCGAGCCATAGTAGCGAGCGATGGGATCGTAGCATCCATCGTATCGGCCCCATGTGATCCGTGAATATGCAGATCAATAAAACCAGGAAGCACGCAATACTCATCAGATAACGAAAGGACTTCAATTCCGTCGCTAGTAGATGGTTCGTGTTCACCAACTTCGCTAAAAACCCCATCCGTCATTCTCACAAACCCATTCTCAATTTTGCCCTCAGTTGTGTAAATAGGAACATTTTTAATAAGTAACGTACTGTTCTCTCCCATATAATCCTCCACTGCTACTGTTTTTCATAATCTGTATATACCAATTCTACACACAAGCTATCTTTTTATCAACAATAACAATAAAATTAAGCTTGTCCACCTTTAAAATTGTATAGACAACTAGTTTTTTCTGGGCTATGATAATGAATATTACATGAAAAAGGAGTTGGATATCATGCTAAGTTTCTTACAAAGAATTGGTAAATCATTAATGCTACCAATCGCCGCTCTCCCTGCTGCAGCCTTGCTCTTGCGGTTAGGTCAAGAAGATTTACTAAACATGCCTTTTATGGCTGGAGCTGGAGCTGCAATCTTTGATAATTTGGCCCTCATTTTTGCTATTGGAGTTGCCATCGGTTTCGCCCATGATAATAACGGTTCCGCTGCACTAGCCGGTGCCATTGGTTATTTTGTTCTTGTAAACGGTACACAAGCTATTAACGAAAATATTAATATGGCTGTTTTAGGAGGAATTTTAAGCGGTATCATTGCCGGACTCTTGTATAATCGTTTCCACAATATTCAGCTCCCACAATGGCTTGGATTTTTCGCAGGAAGACGATTTGTCCCGATTGTGACAGCTGCAACAATGGTTCTATTAGCAGGAGTTTTTGGCGTTGTTTGGCCACCTATTCAAGAATTCATTAATGGAGTCGGTCAATGGATTATTGACGCAGGAGCTTTAGGTGCTGGTGTTTTCGGTACATTAAATCGACTTCTTATTCCAATAGGTCTTCATCACGTCTTAAACAGTTTAGTTTGGTTTGTATTTGGTGAATTTAACGGAGCAACAGGTGACTTGAACCGCTTCTTTGCTGGTGATCCATCTGCGGGAGTATTTATGACCGGCTTCTTCCCAGTGATGATGTTTGGACTTCCAGCTGCTTGCTTAGCTATGATCCTTACCGCTAAGAAAGAAAAAAGAAAACAAGTAACAGGGATGTTTATAGGATTAGCTCTCACATCGTTTTTAACTGGTATTACAGAACCAATTGAATTTTCATTTATGTTTTTATCTCCTATATTATATGGAATTCACGCTCTCTTAACCGGTGCTTCCATGTCTATTACCTACCTGCTTGAAATTCGACATGGGTTTGGGTTCTCGGCTGGGTTTATTGATTACATGTTGAACTTCGGGATCGCTCAGAAACCATTACTATTAGCTGGCATTGGGCTTTTATATGGATTTATTTATTTTGTTATTTTCTATGTATTAATTCGTGTATTAGATTTAAAAACGCCTGGTCGTGAGGATGATGAGGAACTTCTTGCACAAGACTCAGAAAGTATCGCAACGTCATCTGGTGATAAATACCATGACATGGCAACGATCTTTACAGAGGCACTTGGGGGACTAGATAATGTAACCTCTATTGATAACTGTGCAACAAGACTACGATTACAAGTAGTAGATATGACTAAAATAAATGAAGGCGCTTTAAAGAAAAATGGAGCGAAAGGCGTCATGAAAATAGACAAAAATAATATTCAAGTCATTGTCGGAACAGATGTTGAATTTGTAAGCAATATTATGAAAGAGATGAAGAAGAAGGAAGCATAGGGACGGTTCTCGTGCTTCCTAGTAACCTACTTACAACACAGGGACCTCTTACTTTACGTTAAGAGGTCCCTTGTTACGGTATATATTCACATCTTCCACTGTAATTCACTTTTCTCCCAACAAATCCTCCCGAGCACCGCCTCTAATTCCCCTATAACTGAGAACTACGAGAACTGGCCCCGCGCTTTCCGAGAAACTTAATTGTCAAAGGATACCGAAACTCTTTACCTAATAATGACGCAACCATCGCTACAAAAATCGTAATGATATAGAATAATACCATCACAATACCAACAGCAACCGTAATAAATGTGATCAGCAGGCTACTTCCTGAACCAGTATCTTGGAACAATAGATTAAAAGATACCCAGAAAAGAAACAGAAATGTACCATACATAGAAAAGCTTAACTGAAAATTTATTGACTGTTTCCCGTGGTGATTCAAGAATTTCGAATTGTATTTCAAAATAAACCAATATAAAAACGTAATAGTAAAATTTAATACTGGTATAGGAATTAGTGCAAAAACATGATTCATTGTAGCAAGAAGTCGATGGTTGACGGATACCTCTTTGCCTTCTGCACTCAACTTAACCTTTTTTGACTCTAATTCAGTTGTAAGAAATGATTTAAACTTAGAAATGTCCTGGTCTGTTTCAAAGTACCTCTTAGGAATCACCATTGCTTTTGCTTTCGCAACATAGACTAGAAATAGACTTTCAAGCTCATGAGCGGATATCACATCAGACCATTGAAAATTAGCCTTACTGCGCTCGGTCTCTAGAATAATACCGTCTTTGTTTACCGTGTAACTTTGTTTTAACTTCATAAAAGACTCACTGTAAAAATGTTTACGTGCCTGTCTGTTTGTCACGGTATACAACATGAACACCCCTATTACACCAAATAAAATAGAAGTGATAACTAACTGAAAATCAAGAAAAGAACTAGGGGTCGAACGAAGAGTGGACCACATAAAAAAGGCAGCAAAGAATGATACCACAAACATTACGACTTGAGCTTTTCTACTGTGAAAGATGTTATATATTTTGAATTCCTTAAATGTTAACTTACCATGAAAAGTTAGATTTTCATTTTTTGTTTGACTCACCAAATCATCCTTTCAAGGGAAGCATAGGGACGGTTCTCTTGCTTCCTTCGAGTACAAAAACTCAATACACTAAGTTAATAGCAAGCATTTAAAAACCTACATAACCACCCCCAACTATCGTCATTCTTTACTCCATATTAATACTTTATTACTGCCTGCTGCCTAGTAGAAAGCATAAGAACCGTCTCCAAATCTTCCAATATCTTCATTACATCATATGGTTAGTTTAACAGATAATTTCCAACCAAGTATAGGGATGGTTCTCTTGCTTCCTTAGAGTACAAAAAACTTTAATATACTAAGCTTATAGCAATGCATTTGTAAACCCACATAACCACCCCAAACCATCTTCATTCCGATTCCGTACCATCTATTCAGTTCATGGCCATATTAATACTTTATGGCTACTGACAAAATAGGAAGCACAAGAACCGTCCCCCCGCTTCCCCCTCTCTCCCCCCAATAGTTGTCAAAATTTAACTTGAAAACCCTTACATAAATAGTATAATAAGTTTTGAGTATACTAGTATGCTTGTATACAAGTTAACAATGAGACTTAATTGTTATTGTTAACTTATCGACTAACAAGAATTAAAAAAGTGTAATGGAAAGGGTGAGAAAAAATAACAATGATCTAAAAAAACTTATTCTTGTTGTGCGATAACAAAGCGGCATGAACCTGAACATTGAGTTGCCCCACTCAAAATAAAACAGGGGGACATTCTTTTTAGAGGAGGCAAAATTTCATGAATTCTAAACGATCTCTTAAACAGCTAGTTTCAATGTCAAGTAAATCCGCATCTAGACAAGCTTTGTTGCTATCCTTATCAGTCCTATTGGTGGCTTCGCTCTTAAATAACGGCTTATTCACTGCCATAGCTGCTACCAACGATGACTTACCTCCCACTGGCATGACTTTTGAACATTACCCAGCACTAAAGGATGAATATAAAGATTATTTCTCCTTTGGTATTTTTGGTCGAGGGGAAATCGAGGGATTACTTTACAATTACGCTTCATATACACCGGGGAATGAGATGAAACCTGAGAGTACTCAAAGAGAAAAGGGCATCTTTACATACACTAGTGCCGATAACGCGATGAAAGCCTATTCTGATCGAAACTCAGATATGCTTTTTTACGGACATACTCTCGCGTGGCATTCACAAACACCTACGTGGATGTGGGATGCGCCACCGGCTAGATATGGTCAGTCTGGTGAATTTGATCGAGAAACGGCTCTAGAAAATCTTAATACTCATATCGAGAATGTACTTGGCTACTACGGCAGTCGTCTTGAGGGTATAGATGTTGTAAACGAAGCTATCGGAACTGCAGACCTGCCGATTGGAGAGCGTCCTTAGCCAAAGGAGAAGGCTGGTATATGGCGCTCGGCTGGGAATGGGTAGAGTTTGCTTTCTTGAAAGCTGCCGAAGTTGTTGACCGCAATGGGTGGGACCTCAAACTAGTCTACAATGATTTTGGTCTTGATTCTCCTAACAAAGCTCGCGTAACTTATGAGATGGTAAAAGATATTAATGAGCGGTATGCAGATGTTCGACCAAATGGTAAACCTTTGATCGAAGTGATTGGTATGCAGGGGCACTACAACCTTTCTACTAATGTCCAAAATGTTGAGGAAAACATCAAATTGTTTGCGACATTGCCAGGAGTCAAGGTTCATATTACCGAGATGGACATTGCTTTACCACCTGGTGAGCTAACTCCTGAGAATGAAAATAATCAAGGAATGAAGTATGCTGAGTTGTTCCAAATCTATCGAAATTATGCTGCAGGTCCAGCCAATACTACTGGCAATCCAAAAGTCATTGAAACTGTGAAACTTGCCGGTGTGAGAGATGTACGCGATGGCTGGAAGGGTGGCGAATTTGCTATGCCGTATGACTATGACGGACATGCCAAAAAAGCATTGCTAGGTATTCTCTACACTGATAAATTTCTAGCCACTCACGAATACATTGAACCTGATACAGATCAAGAACAAAAGCAAATCGACGGTGTCTATGTTTATGATACGGGTAATGGAGACAGTTGGTCCGGAGCCAATATCATACTAGGCAACGACGCATCTCAGTGGCCTTGGTCCACAACAGATGAGGATGGAAAAGTAGCTTTCACTCCTGAAAAAGACGCAACTTACCGTTTAAGCTTTAACTACACCGCAAAAGGTACTAGCTCTATTCGTGTACGTTGGATAAAAGATAACTCGAATGGTGGTTATACAAGTGCTGATGGGGCGCACGTAAACAGCTATCCGTATTCTGCTAATGAAGTGGCTAAGCATATACCTGCGTTCTTCAACAGTGGTATGGTAAATATGGGAAGCTATACGTTAACAAGTGAAATCAAATTAGAAGGTTCACAACCTGCTGATGGGTTGATTGGGAACATCGGCATCCGAGGCGGCGGTGGGGGTAACGCCTTCTCGATCAACTGGATTAAGGTAGAAAAGGTTGGAACAAACGGGGAACCCGATACCCTTCTTGTTAATTGGCCAGAAGGTCTAGACGATGACATTCACATTGGAAGAAAACACCAGATAAAAGGAAGCATAAGAACCGTCCCCGCGCTTCCAACATCACTGCCTCCCTAAATAACTCCTAACCGCATCATAAGTCGCATCCCGGTACAGAGTAACCTTAAACGAATCCTTATCTGACTCAAAGCCATTGTAAGCTACATCGAGATCATGGACGACTTGATACGCTAATGTCATTCCGGCATCATCCTTATTTCGATAGGCTTCTCCTAAGACAGAGTGTACGTTTACCAGATCGACATACAAATAATTGTCTGCAGATAAATGATAAGCTGCTGTAGACGCCTGACCTATATATAAGGAAAGATCCAAATAAATCTGCTCGTCTTCTAATGAATCATAATCAGGATTCCAATCACCCTCAACGAATTTCTTTAATTGACGGTGCGCTAAAATAATGCCTGCAGAGAGATCGTTTAACATGTCTTCCTCAGTCCATGAACCGCCGAACTCTGATAGTTTCACGTCATCTTCATCATCTAAAGGATCCCTGAATTCTCCCCATTCATGTTCAAACATACTTTTTTCCTTATCCGTGTCCTCTGCTTCTCCGAATGGTCTTGTATTCTCCACTTCAGCTGGTTTTGGAGTTTCATTAACTGGATTCATGTTTCCTACAACTAAAAAGGCAAATAAAGCAAAGGCGGCCATGCTAACTGATGCGATTACAAAAGGTTTGAACTTCCAGGCTTTTCTTTCCTGTTTTCCAATCTCAGCTAGAACGTTTTGCTTAATTTTTTCGTTTCTCTGTTGGTCCCAGTGGATATCTCGATCCAATTGCTTCAACTGTTCGTCAAATTGAGTTTTCATGTAAATATCCCTCCTTCAGAAGCTGTTTTTCTAAAGCTGGAATGGCTCTACTTAACGTTGACTTCACTTTGCTCTCTGAACAGTTTAGGATCATCGCTGTTTCTTTCGTGGAGAACTCCTTCAGTTTTCTGAGAATAATAACATCGCGATATGACTTCTTCAATTGACTCAATGCGTCATATAGCTCTCTAGAAGTTTCCTTTATTTGCACAACCTCGTCCGGCAAAGGACCTTTTTCCTTTTTCAAACTTAATAATTCCTTCAAGTAATTAACTGGCTTTCTCGCTCGAACATAATCAACCGTTGTATTTCTAGCAATGGTAAACAACCAGGTCTTTGAGCTTGAATCTCCTTTGAAAGAATCATAATATCTATAGGCTTTTATAAACGTCTCTTGGGTCAGATCTTCAGCCAGCTGCTGTTCTCTGGTCATTAATAAAATATAGCTGTATATAGATTGACTATATTGTGAGTACCACTCTGTAATCACTTGTTGCTTATCATCAGACAAGATTCTACCTCCTAGCTTGTATGGTTCACTATTACTTAGACGGAAATAAATTAAATAGGTCGCATTAAAATAACAAAAAGTAGAAAGACACGAAGGCTAGTAAATAAAAATAAGGAACTTAGGATTGGAGTAAAGTTACATTTTACACCAATCCTCTTTTAACTTTTACAGGCAACACAAAAAAATAATAAGATAAACCACCAATAAATGTAATAAAACACAATATACTAGTTCTCTCTCTTCCTTTACTTGACTGATTATAGTCTAAAAAGGAGCTAATCCATTGAGTAAACAACGTCCGATTGAGGAAGAGGTAGAAAAAGAGAGAAAAAAATTAGAAGAAGAGATTAATATCGAAATTGGTCGTGTTGTTCGTGCATACCGTAAGTATCACAATATCACAAGCGATGATTTAGCTTATAGCCTTGGAATCTCTTATTCTCAAATGATGAACATTGAACGCGGCACAACGACAACTAACTACCAAACGATTCTACAATTAAACTGCTTAATAGGAAAAGACTTTGAAATCGCCCTTGAAAACGCAAAATCAAAAATGAATCACTTTCTAAAAAAGAATCATCTCTACGATGTCTAAATCTACTTCCCCAGATCATCTCTAGAATCATTAAAAATCCCCTCTAAAGGAGCTCCGCCTATGACAAAACCTGTTGTTCTTCCACATTACGATCTTAACCGCGATACGATCGCTCTCATTCCAGCTACCCATCTCGACTACTCCACGATCGTTTGGGAACGAAATCAAATTCTCTATGTAAGAAAAACTCCTATCCAGCTAATTAAATCAGGTTGCTTAGAAGGCGGAGCTGAATACTCTGGCCGAAGAACAGCTGTCACTTATAAAACTGGCATTCAAAACAAAATCCCAATTCCAATCAACCCACATGAACAGATATACGCCTTCCCTACTCATTCTCCAAAGCTCTTCGATTGCATCTGGATCTTTTATCACCACATTAAAACCATAAAACGCCATCCACAAAATCCAACCAATTCGATTATCACCTTTACTAACTATCAAAAACTAACCCTGAACGTTTCCTATCACACGCTAGAAAAGCAAGTTCAACGCACCTCCTACTGCATCGTCCGGTTCTCTCACCACGAACAACCAAATCTGTGTCAACTAAACTAGTGATGACCAAAGAAAAGAACCTGTCATCCAAGATGCCAGGTTCAACCTACCACTAAAAATAACCCCTACATAAAAGGAGTCTCCTCATGAAATCAGGCCATATCAAATCCTTTACCCACCTCAGCCAGTTTACTTCCGTCAAAGAGTTTAACGAATCAACCAAACAAGTTCTCCAACTATACCGAGACCAATTCACCAAAAAAGAACAAACAGCCCTGTTAACGTTAATTCAATACAGTGTCAAATATTTCGGTATCTGCAATGCCCGTATAGATATTCTGGTCGCAGCAGCCAATTCAGATAAAACAAGCTTATCCAGAACAACCTTTGAACGAATGCTTAGAAAAGCAAAAGCACTTGATATCCTCTCCATCCATTCTACAATAAGGGAGAAAAAAGGAGGCAACTCTCATAACGTATACGTCTTTCATCGTTTTGACGGAGCGCAAAGCCCTAAATTGACGGAACGTTCAACCTCTGAAAAGCCCTTCCCACCAACGACTCCACTCAAGGAATCCAAAGAGGAAGCTAAAAAGATTAAAGCTAGTAAAAACCTAAAAGATAAAGAGCTACGTAATAGCGCGGTCGAATCACTAGATTTTACATTCGTACCTTCTTACGTTCCAAAAGAATTCATCAAACTAGTTAAGCCATTCTTCAACCGTGCCAAAGAAATTTGTGCTCTCTGGGACCGCGTCTTAATGGCCCACCGCAACACAAAAACAACTCATACCCCTTCATTTTTCTTGCCTACCATCACTCAAGCGTTTAAAGAGACTGTTTATCAGTATAAGCAGAATAGAATTAAGACGAGTTTTATGCAGTACTTTTATGGAACGTTGTTTAATCAGATGGTGAATGAGTTGAGAAGGTCGGTGCTGGCTGTGGAGAAGTGGGGTTGGTGGTTGGAGGGGTTAGGTGGGGTAATTTAATTTATACATGTGTTATATGTAACAAAACATTCCCATTAAGGAATAGCAAAAGAAAATAAACAGTTCCTCAATCAGAATACTGATGATTCATTATGGTAAGCAACTAGATTATTTGCTAAACGCTTCCCCTCAATTTACAGTATACATCTTAATTTTTCTTGTAGCAGTACGAGAACCTTTGGCGATCAGTGAAAGAGTAGATAAATAAACTTAAATACTATTTTTTGAGTTTGAAGATTTTTTCTCATTTTCAAACAGTAGCTGGTTATCATTTGTTCTATGTTAATTAGACTTTTTCAAATTCCCTAACCGTCCTCGTGCTTTTCATCACAAGAACTTTCGACATAGGAAATGACAAAAATCGCGAAAACAATTCTTCTATCCTCCAACTCCCCACAAAATAATCCAGTATTGCTTCCACCTTCATACATAGTGGTTGCATCGTATTTGGTAACATTTACAGATAATAACTGCTCCATGGATAATCCTCGTCCAGTTTCTCCTTCTTTGCTTCAACGCTTTATGATGTATGCGGCTGACTTCAATCATTCCTTTTTTATCCTTGATAATCGTATCAAAGAACTACTTTTAAAATACATGTCCAATTAAGAGTAACTCTTATTGTTGTAATGGCCTAGCGTTTGATGATCATTGTTATTAGTTTTGAAAGGGAAACTTCTTAATTGCAAAGCTGCAAATGATATGAATTAGTCATTAGTTAAGCACCTCTAACAACACACTAATGTTATACTGCTAGAGTCAGAACTGGATTCTCGTACGTTCCATCTTTAAAAGGAAGAACGAGTGCCTTACTTTCTTTGGCTAGGAATAGTGGTAGTTTATCTACTGTAACTATTCCAGGTTCACTTTATTCCTCTTGAATCTCTTATAAGCCCTGTTGAGATTATCTCGCTCATCGTGATATACACTGCACACTTCCGCTGTATATTCAGGTTCCACCCTATGTTATAGAGTGTAGCCATCTTTTGATGTTTTCTGTGGTCGATGCATACTTCTCACATCAGTTAGTCCAAGATTCTTTGTTCGATTTACTGTAGAAGATTTGGGAAGTGTTGGAGTTCGTTTTGTATGGGAAACTCGTCCGGCTTCCTTCAGATTGTAAATCATCTTAGGCACCCTTGCATTCGCTAACAGTTCCCACCACCAAGCCTGTAGTGGACTTTCATCACCTAACTGTTAGACATGCGGGGCACACATCAATCTTCGTGGCTTTTTAAAATGGAAAATTACACTTGATTTTAGTTTTGAAAGTAGTATGATTTTTTGTCTATAATTTGCTGTTTTGTACCTCACATGTCTAATCTATAGTCAATACATTTCATGCTGGCAAATCCTACTCGAGGTTAAAGGTAGGCATAAACATGTTTACAACCTACCACACATTCCGAGGAGAAACTGTTTACCAAAACAATGACACACATGTCTTAATAGGGTATTATTTTAGCAGGAGGGATAAATGTGGATCGAAGAAATTTCATTGTAAACTTTCTACTTTGGCTCTTAGCCATTTTTTATGGCTATAGAATAGCTGGAATAAGAGAGCATCTGTCGTCTCAAAAGGAGCTTATAAACGATAAAGGAATGTCTTTTTCTCAAAAGATTCAGATACTAAAAGAGCAGTCCATCAAGAACGCGACCAATCTTGAATCACGTGGAATTAATATTATGTACCCACCATCACCACTTACAGGAGCAAGAGGTGATGGGTCTGATGAGACAAAGATTATTCAAGCTATCATTAATTATGCTAAAAACGGGGATACATTATTCATCCCTGATGGTACATTTGTAACATCATATATAGAAGTTACTAAGCGTCTTTCTATTAATGGAACCGGTGTTATTAAACTTAAAGACAACACTAATACACAATTATGGAAGTTTACAAATGTTTCTGATTTCTCCATTACAGGTATTACGTTTGATGGCAATAAAGAGAAACAAACATCGTCATCCGAACATTCCTTACAACTATCTGGATGTTCAAATGTTATTATCGACAAAGTTACTGTTAGAAATCATAGAGGAAATGGATTCATCGCTAATAATAGTAATAAAATCACCGCTCGGTCTTGCAAATTTTATGGTAATGTCACAACAAATGGAATCTATCAAAATTCGAAGAATTGCAAATTTATAGATTGCTACAGCTGGGGTTCAGATGGATTCGGACTTCAATTGAAATTCGATTGTCAGAACTGCGATATTCTTAATTGTCATAGTTTTGATAATAAAAGGGAAGGATTTAATATCATTGACGGTCCTAAATACTGTAATCTTATCGGAAACCACGCCTATCGAAATGGAGATGGAGGGATTGTTATAGGTGAAGATTTTAAACAAGGACTTTCTCAACATATCTTAATCCAAGGAAATTATTGTTTTAAAAATCATTATGATGGAATAAACATTAATAATACTAAAATGGCTTACTTTAGAATACTTGGAAATGAGTGCTTTAATAATAATCAATCCAACGGTTTAGATGAAGTTCATAGACATGGAATTTTCATTGCTAATAAAGCGACAAATATTATTATTGAGGGAAATATATGTTATGATGACCAACATATTAAGACACAAGAATTTGGCCTTTTTATTGGAGCAGGAGCGAAAATTTACGTTTCAAAGTCAAACAACTTTAATCATAATAAATTAGGAAAAATTAGTGAGCAAACTGCACAAGATTGTAATAATATCATTGAATTAGCAACCACCATTCCCACTAACCAATTGTCAAACCCTAGTTTTGAGACATGGGATACTTCTCTTCCTGCTCATTGGACAGCCGGAGGCGCTGGACACTCCTTATTAAGAGAAACAACGATGGCAAGGAGCAGATTTAGTGCACTAATAACAGCTAACCACGAATTAGCTTTTTTAAAACAAGATTTAAATATTCATCATTTCCAAGGATCACGATTAAAATTAGGCATGTGGGTCCATTGTAAAGAAAATGGAGGAGCAAAAATTGCTCTGTATGCTTTCGTGGGAGGATCCGCTATCGCTTCTACGACTAAACATAGCGGCACAGGTTGGGAGTATTTAGTAGTAGAAAGACCCGTTAAAGATATGTTCACTTCATTGTTTGTACGTTGTGAAGTTTCGCCTGGAAATAAAGCTATCTTTGATGAAGGCCTACTTTTACAAGCAGTATAAACATTTTTGGTAACTTACCTTTCCTATATGGTTTTTTAAAAAGGATTTTAGTAATTAACCGATAAAGGAAGAGGCTCAAACATAACTAGCCAAAAATAATTGTTAAAAGGTTCCGACATCAAAAATGGTGTTCGGAACCTTTTAAGTTGGACTTTTCATAATTTAGTCTCCACATTGTCGCTCATGGCGATATACATTCTCAAGTTGACCACCGTCTCTCACTGACAACGGGTGATGCAAAATAGCCTTAACGTCTTAGAAGCCTTTTGCAATTGGTTGGGTGCGAAAGCATTAATCTTTTCTTCTGTTTACGATACATGTTATACGTTATTAAAGGGATACGCTCTTGTTCGAATATATTTGCGTTGTTTGTTCACTACCATAGGCTGCATCAGTGACAATATATAAAGGCGGCTTAAAGTTATAATTTACTCTATAAGATCAGTTGTAGTTGTTTTTGTTCTCTAACATCTTTAATCACTTCTATTTTGCGATCTACTCTTCTACCTTGTCATCCAGCACTTCTACTACTATTTTTCGACCTCTTTTCGGAGATAGTTCATCTAGTTTCACTCGCACTATTTTTGGAATGAATTTTTCGCGATATTTTATCATACATTTGGTTAGAAAATTAGATTCCACTGTAATTTTCAACCGCTTTTCGCCAAACATAAACTTTTTGGCTTCAACTACATTATAGTACAAAAAAGCAAATTAAATTGAAAACTATTAACCCAAATGACGGGCAAAATTATAAAAAAACAAACTATAATGTTCGTTTTTTGTTAGTTTCTGAAGTGAAATTTTCACACACATAGACTTTTTAAGATGCCACTCCATATCTATATCTGTTTATATAGAGAAATCTCAATAAAAAAATCACTACAAACTTAAGCACTGTGATAATAATCTATGAAGTTCCCAATATTATAAGAGAAATTTATAATATTAACTTATAAAAACACCATTCAAACAATAAAAATCCCGAGCTCATAATTAAAACTCGGGATTTTTATTACGACTGTAACTTAGACGTATACTGTTTTTCAAAATACTTTTGATATTCACCACTTATAATTTGCTCCCACCAATCCTTGTTATCTAAATACCACTGGATTGTTTGAGCGATTCCTTTTTCAAAGTTGTATGTTGGTTTCCAGCCAAGCTGTTCCAATTTTGTTGGATCAATCGCATAGCGCTTATCATGTCCAAGACGATCTGCGACAAACTCAATAAGGTCTTCCGACCTGCCTAATGTGCTCATAATCGTTTTAACAACTTCTAGATTGGTACGTTCGTTATGTCCACCTACGTTATATACTTCACCGTTTACTCCTTCATGTAGGACAAGGTCAATCGCCGCACAATGGTCAATGACATGTAACCAATCACGGATATTCTTTCCATCACCATATACTGGTACTTTTTCTTCATTTAATACTCTCGATATTGTTAACGGAATCAGCTTCTCTGGGAAATGATAGGGTCCGTAGTTGTTTGAACAACGTGTAATGTTCATTGGTAATCCATATGTCTCATGATAGGCACGTACTAATAAATCAGATGAAGCTTTACTTGCGCTATATGGGCTGTTTGGTTCTAATGGTGTCTCTTCTGTAAAGAATGTCGTCGGGTCGAAGTCTAACTCTCCGTAAACTTCATCTGTTGAAACATGGACAAACTTTGTTACACCAATCTTTTTTGATGCATCTAGAAGTACCTGTGTTCCAAGTACATTCGTCTTCACAAAGATTCCTGGGTCTGTAATCGAGCGGTCAACATGACTTTCCGCCGCAAAATGCGTAACATAGTCAAATTTTTCTGTTTCAAACAACGCAAAGATCGCATCTCGGTCAGCAATGTCTGCTTTAAGAAAATGATAATTTTCTTCATTTTCAATTTCTTTATGCTTAGTTAAGTCACCTGCATAAGTTAACAAATCTAAATTATAAATGTCATACTGAGGATACTTTTTCACCATGTATTGAACAAAATTTCCTCCAATAAAACCTGCCCCGCCTGTTACCAGCACTTTTTTCTTTACCATTTACTTCACCTCTTAAGATAGATCTTTTAAATAGTGGCTCAACGCACCTTGCCAACTTGGTAGTGGATTGAAGCCATTTTCAATAAGTTTTTGTTTTGACATGCGCGAATTCTTCGGTCGGACTGCTCTTGTTGGATAGTCTTCAGTCGCAATTGCATGAACTTTAACTTGTTTATCTGCCTGTTTAAAAACTTCAGTTGCAAATTCAGCCCACGAACAAAAACCTTCATTAGAAGCATGATAAACTCCGTATCTATCCGTTTGTATCATATCAATTAATAAACGAGCAAGATCAAACGTGTATGTGGGAGAACCGTATTGGTCTCCTACTACATTTAACTCATCACGTGCCTCAGCTAAGCGAAGCATAGTATTCACAAAATTATTTCCATTTCTTCCAAACACCCAGGAAATTCGAACAATATAGGCTTGTTCCAGCAATTCTAGAACTGCTTTTTCACCGTTGAGCTTTGTTAACCCGTAGTAACCAATCGGATTTGTTTTATCGCTTTCGATAAATGGTGTTTCACCCTTACCGTCAAAAACATAATCTGTACTGATATACATGAATTTTGCATTAACTGACTTTGCTGCTTCTGCCAAGTACTTCGTCCCATTCACATTCACGTTCCAAACTGTTTCTCGATCATCTTCTGCCTTATCTACAGCTGTGTAAGCTGCACAATGGATAAGGGCATCCGGGTTCAAATTTGAGATATATGCAGATACACTTTCTTCACTCGTAATATCTACATCATTTGAGCCAATACCGACCATTTCAAACCCACGCTTCGTTCCTTCCTGAACGACGTCATAACCTAATTGTCCTGTATACCCTGTTACTAATATCTTCATTTATTTATCACCATAAACAAAGTTATTGTCTGCTTCTTGTAAAATTGGTGCGTCTTTGTCTTTTTCAGATAAGACTGGTTGAATATTCATCGGCCATTTAATTCCAATAACTGGGTCATTCCACATAATGCCCCGGTCACACTCCGGTGCATAGAGTTCGTCCACTTTGTATTGAACTTCTGCCTCTTCCGTTAGTGTCATAAAGCCATGTGCAAAGCCTTTCGGTACTAATAATTGCTTTTTATTTTCAGCTGAGAGTTCGATGCCGAACCACTGTCCATATGTAGGACTGCCTTTTCGAATGTCAACTGCCACATCATAAATGGCCCCTTTTGTACAACGAACAAGCTTGCTCTGTGCTTTTGGACTTAGTTGATAGTGTAAACCGCGAAGGGTTCCTTTCGTTGCCGAAAAAGAATGATTGTCTTGGACAAAAACTAAGTTGATTCCCGCTTCTTTGAATTTAACTTCGCTGTACGTTTCCATAAACCAACCGCGGTGATCACCGAATACTTTCGGTTCAATTATAACAACGCCTTGTAAGGGAGTTTCTTTGATTTCCATATTATTACCACCTATCTAGAATTTTATTTAATCCTTATCTATTTCCTAGCTATATAAGGTATAGATATAAAATTGATAAACTAAATACTAGTTCTAAGATGGCCTGATAATATTTGAATTTGCTAAACGAATTAAATATTGACCATACTCATTTTTCTTTAGAGGTTCAGCTAATTCTAACAATTGTTCTGTACTGATATACCCTTTGCGATAAGCGATTTCTTCCAAGCAAGCCACTTTTAAACTTTGACGTTTTTCTACTGTCTCAATAAAAGTTGAAGCTTCAAGTAATGATTCATGTGTACCCGTATCAAGCCAAGCAAATCCACGACCTAATAACTCTACATGAAGCTCTCCACTTTCCAAATACGCCTTGTTCACGTCCGTAATTTCAAGTTCACCTCTTGGAGAAGGCTTAACTTGCTTAGCGATTTCAACTACTCGATTATCATAAAAATATAAACCTGTTACAGCATATGTTGATTTTGGAACTTCTGGTTTTTCTTCAATTGATACAGCCATCCCATCACGATCAAACTCAACTACTCCAAAACGTTCTGGGTCCTTTACATTGTAACCAAATACGGTTGCACCTGTCTGACGGATTACTGCATTTTCTAATAGATTAGTAAATCCATGTCCGTAGAAGATGTTATCTCCTAATACAAGAGCAACATTATCATCGCCAATAAAGTCCTCACCAATAAGAAAAGCCTGAGCAAGTCCATCAGGAGACTCTTGAACAGCGTATTCCAGATGAACGCCAAGCTCATGTCCATTCCCTAGAAGTTGTTGGAATCGTGGTGTATCCTGTGATGTGGAAATAATTAAAATGTCACGAATGCCAGCAAGCATTAAAATTGAGATTGGATAATAAATCATTGGTTTATCATATACTGGCAGTAATTGTTTAGATACTGCTTTAGTTAAAGGATATAACCTTGTTCCACTCCCACCAGCAAGTATAATTCCTTTCATACCAAACACCTTCTTTATATTCTTTATTTTTTATCCTTAAATAATGACTCTAAGTACAAACCTTGGATAGGCAGACTTGATAGCTTCTTTAGTACATTCAATCTTGAAGCTAAGCTCTCACGGATCACCGAATCGTTTTTAAGCAAACCATCCAATTTCCTCGCAACATCGTCTGAGTTCGCTTCTGAAATCTTGATTTCATAATCAAGCATCCCAGAGTAGGTACATGCTTCTGACATTTTGTTTTCGTAAGATAATGATAGGAAAGGGACCATTTTCTTGATAGCAAAGATAACACCGTGATATCTCATTGACACTGCAAATTTCGCGTGTTTAATAACTTGTTCATAATCAAAAAGTGTCTTTACTTCTTTTACAACTGAGATTTCGTTTTTATCTAAGCCTTGTTTAATAAACTCATCTTTGTAAGTTTTAAGAAAATCACTTTCATCTAAAGAACCTGTTAAGTGAGGTATTATTTTAATTCCAAGGTTATTTGTTTTTGCTACCTTTACTATCTCTGGAATAATCGTATCCATGAGTTTAGTATCGATAGAATTATTACGATAGTGAACATGCCAGTTATCAAATCTAGTTGGAATGAATGCAATATAAGATTTATCTTCACTGTCACTGAATTGAACATTTATTAATTCAGGATCTTCTTTTAAACTAAAAGCAGTATCTACTCCATGTTCAGGCTTAAGTCCCCAGGAGTTTAACTCTAATTTGCTCTTATTTTCTCTTACATACAATTTTGATCTTTTTAATACGTATTTTGCTATGAAATTAAAGAGCACATTCTTACTCTTTCCAATAGTATTCAGGTGAAAAATTGGCTTTTTTCCTTCTAAGACAGCTATAAGAACACGCAACAAGAAAATCCAATCTTGGTAAATACCAATATTTGCTCCACACGGTGACACGATAACAGCATCTGCTTCTTTAATTAGTTTAACGTTTTTGTTTAACGTTCCTTTTTTAAGGGGATTAAATCCAAACGCCCTAGAGCATAAGTATTTCAATGCATCTGGAATATCTTTTTTAAATAGCAATAGGTCAGTATGATGCTTTGTTTTTGAATCGTGGAATGGGATAGGCGAAACTTCTTTGAAAGAATGGTAAATGTATTCTATCGACGCCTCTGGGAATTTTTTACGGATTTGCTGAGACATTGCTACTCCTGCAGCATCGTCCCCAAAATTGTTCGAATGTTGATTAATAACAAGGATTTTCATATTAACTTAACCTCACATCTTTAAACTTTATTTTTAATACTTGAGCCATAACAACAAAAGTGATAAGCAAAACAGATACGGAAGAAACTATTCTAATTAGTAAATCTAAAGCAAAATAATAATTGAAAACATAAAGTAGGCCATAACCGATTAGTAAAATAAAAAAAGAAATCAATACGTCATATGTCAAAAATGTCCTTTTATAAGTAAAGACTGTTAACAGTTCATAACTGATGGATAATAAAATTGATGATACAACAACAATAACGCCCGCTCCCATAATTCCGTATATAGGAATTATGAGAAGATTTAAAACAATACTGATTGATAGGACAATTGACACACTTATTACACGAATTTTCTGTTTATCACTAATCGTAAGCAAAGTTGCATTTACAGAACTAATATATCTGAATAGTAATGCTACGGTAAATAATTTTACTAGCAGGATAATGTCTGGATTGGCTTGTCCATATAATATTGCAACCAGAACATCAGCGGAGCTAAATAAACTTAATGATATTACGGCTCCTAATAATAGGAGATAACGATACATCATTTTCGATTCTGTTAGTAAGGAAGAAACACTTTCAGAAAATTTAGCAAGCCTTGGTATATATATATTGTTTAATACTTCACTAAAGATCAACAGACCGAGAAATATCCTAAATGCAGACTGGTATATCCCAACATCGATATCTCCTAAAATATTTCTAATGATAATTGTGTCAAGCTGAATGTATAAAGTTCCAACAGCTAAGTGGATCGCAAATGGGAAATTCGAGCGAAATACGTCTAAAGGCATTCTATTAATTGGAAATTTCAAGATACTCGGTAACGTGTTCATGTACCGTGCTAGGCACTTCCTGACAAAGATCAAATTGAACAATCTTGAAATGAAGATTGCTGTAGCAATTGCTTCAATACTTCCATTTAGATATAAAGCCATCATCACCAAGATAAACAAGGCGCCATTTCCAACAACCGAAATTAGTGTATCTAACTTAAAATTTTCAACAGCCCGAAGAGGTATTGTATAAAAGATACAAAAAGAGTTAATGACAGCAGCAAATATGACGATAAAGTAAAAATAAAATGAGATATCAGAAAAAACATATATAATCACTGCAACCAAAGACAAACCAACTGACAACAAAACTTTGACATTATATGAATCATGAATTAAAGTATCAAAATCTCCCTTTCCTTTGCTTAAGTCTCGATACAGCTTAAGTGGAAATCCATAATCAACGATAATTGCAAGCAATAGCGCAAGCGTAAATACATAAATAAATAAACCAAAATCAGCAGCATTCAAGTATTTTGCAAGGATAAGAAAAATAAATACATTACCGAGCATTCTGAATAAAAGAGTAGTTAACATAAAAAAATAGTTTTTAACCATTGTTAATAAACACCAAGTCTTTCTCTCTTTTAACCATAAATTTATTTAGAGCGATCATCCAGAAGAGTTGAAAGGAAATCGGTAAATATAGCAGATAGTCAACAAAAAAAGATAAAGAGATGATCATAATGATAATCGAATAGATAAAAGTATTCTTTACCGTCCTACGAAAGATAAAATTATGATAAACAATTGAACAGATCACACCTAAAATAAATGTATAGATAAAAACACCCCACGGACCAAAATCTAAAAAGGAATGAACCATATAGCCGGATACGGTGAAGTTTGGATGTTCGAGCCAATATCTTCGTAAAGATAGATTATCAAAAAGATGTTCTACTAATACTGTTGGCAAAAAATTATTTAACATGTAAGCTCCATGTCCAAAACCGCTTACCGGCATATTAAATAAATTTTCTAGATTAGCTAGGGTCATAACCAAATAC
The DNA here is from genome assembly GCF_000513135.1 of Halalkalibacter akibai JCM 9157. GTDB lineage: Bacteria > Bacillota > Bacilli > Bacillales > Bacillaceae_D > Halalkalibacter > Halalkalibacter akibai. The sequence continues at coordinate 24,222 of NZ_BAUV01000013.1, read as the reverse complement.
ATATAAACCCAATACACCCCAGAGAAAAGCTCACTCTGATGCTCCCCTTTAAAATTGGCTACAGCTAAAAATTCCTGAAAACCAGTTCGATAATTCCCTAAAATCCCAAAGATAAAAACAAAAATGATTATAAACGGAAACAACTTGGCAAAGTTTATTTTTTTTATTATGAAATGATGTAATAGCATAATTTGAAAGCAAAGTATTATAATATTTTGCCTAGTATAAAGTAGGATGAGAACTACGAATATCACAAACAAATAAAATAAATAGTTTCTTTTTTTCGTCTTTTTATAAGCTAGATATAAAAATGAACTTAGAAATAAAATGAAACTCATTAACAGACCATGAAAAGTAGGGATACCAAAATCAAAATAGTTTTTACTTGCCCCAGTTATATTCCAAATTAAAGGAAATCCTCCACTATATACAACTTCTAACCCAATAAGAGTTATGGATAAATAAAAGCTGATCTTAAGGAAATTCTCGTTAAGATGTAATTCAGCAAAAAGCTTCTTTACTGGTTCTGTTTTTTTTTTTGATTCAAGTGAACTTTTTCTCTTTTTATAGGTTGGAACATAATACAAAAAAGTATAATAGTAACCACCAATAAAAACTGAAAAGGTTATAAGTAACACCACAATAGTTGTATTGCTTAATGGTGGTTGATTATGACTTAACTCTAATGAATACAATAAAATCGTAAGTAACCAAACTCCAATAAATATATTTGGAAGAATAAATATCTTTTTATGAATAATTAAAGATAGAATTAAAAAAAAACTAAGTAAAAATACTAATAGTATCATCGGGTTTTTCACCACTATCTAGATTATTTGTTCAAGGACGTCTCAAAAATTTGACTGATCTATGTGCAGATCAGTCAAATTTACACTTTTTAGCATTATCGAATAAAAACTTCCTCTTCTTAAGCATTTTTGGTAATAACGGGATAAGTTCAAAAAGGGCATTCAATGTTTTAGTCTCAAATAAAAGACAGTATCCAAATTTTGACACCTCATTTTTGATGATGTGAAAATTCAACTCACTTAACTTCAAATTTTTTATCAGTAAGCAATAATGATTTCGCAACGATAATTTCCTTAAAAATAGTGATTGGTTTCGTCTAAACTTAATTTTTTCCTTTAAACCTTTATTGACAGGAGCACCAAAACCCCTTCCATGGTAGCCTTCTGCCTCAGGAACAAACACACATTTCCAATTGAAAATATTCAATCTCCAACTAAGATCAATGTCTTCTTTATAAGCAAAAAAATCCTCATCAAAAAATTCATTTGATCTACTAACGCTCTCTAATGCTTCTTTTCTATATAAGGGAGCTGCTCCAGAGACTCCGAATACATGTTGCTTTGAATCATAGTAATTTAAATCTTCACTGTTTTGTCCACGGTCAAACATATTGTAACCTTTGTCTTTTTCAATTCCTGTGCTATCTATAACATCTAAAGACTTGTTTGTTTTAAAATCGTACTTAATCAACTTACCTGTTGCTGCACCGATGGCATTGTTCTCATCCATTTTTTTCACGATATGATAGCCATAATTAGGTGACAACATCACATCTGGATTAATAATGGAAACATACCTGCTACTACTTAATGTAATTCCTTGATTTGCCGCTCTACTATAACCAGTATTTTCTTTATTAGCCACAATTTTAACTTGTTGCTTGAATTGTTCAAGTATCTCCAGACTGTTATCACTGGAATCATTATCAATGACAATAACTTCTACCTTACAACCATCTTGTTTTAACAAGGTAGGTAAACAACGATCAAGCATCCAACCACTATTCCAATTTATAACCACAAATGTTAGATCCACCATTTTATCACCTACTTCATATACGCCGAAAAAGATTTTTTGAGTTTGTAAGGAAGAATCGAATGCTTCTTCCCTAACTTATATGAGCTTAATTTAACTGCCGACTCTAAAATAGCGTATGGAACGGTTAAGGCTTTACCTTCAGAAATCAAATATCTTAACTGCGTCTTAACCATCTTCATTCCTTCTTTTTCATTTGATGCATATTTTAATAAATAGCTTGTGTCGGAAAAAGCCATTCCAATATCAAAATATCTCTTAAATTGTTGCTTCAAACTGTAGTTATGCGAATGATAAACAATTGCCTCGTTGTTGTAATGGACATATTTTCCATCTAGGATAACTTTCGATGCTAAAATCATATCTTCATTTAAGATAATTTTCTCTGGAAAACCACCATATTGATCAAATAATTCTTTTTTGTACATACTACAAACGTTTGAATTAAAGAAGGTTTTAATCCCTAATTCATCAAGAGTATTCTTACCTTTTTTAATTGCCTTATTAGGATAATTGAAATTCCTTGCAAATACTTCTAATGGATGTGCGTCCTCTTTAGGTAATTGTCTTGCATAAGCAATCAAAACTTCAGGGTCTTGAAACGATTTAACAAGGTTTTGAAGTAAATATTCATTATAAGGGACAGCATCCTGTGTCATAAATAATAAATAATCGCCTTTTGCTAAACTTGCTAAATGATTCCTTGATCCACCATGATCAAAACTTTTATTCGGAATTACTATTACGTTAACATCAGGATAATTCGTTTTTATTAGATTCACCGTATCATCTGTAGAAGAAGAGTCGATGATTATGATTTCCAATTCTTGGATATCACTTAGCTGTTGATTTTGCAAGGAACCAATTAAAGGCTCTATATATTTAGCAGCGTTATAAGTCGGAATTAGTACAGAGATTACTTCTTTTTGGTGATTGCTCAAGACTTCTTCGCTCCTCTATTTGTGTAGTTTTTAATAAGCACCTTTTCTAATTAATACAGTCCAAACGGTTAGGACCAGGAGTTTAATGTCTAAAATTAAAGATTGGTTGTCCACATAATATAATTCAACATCCACTCTCTCTGGATAAACGACGTCACTACGCCCACTCACTTGCCAATAGCCCGTAACACCTGGTTTTACAGATAGAAACTTATCAACACGATTTCCATATTCAACTAACTCTTTCTCTACTACTGGTCTTGGTCCAACTAAACTCATATCTCCTTTTAATACATTAAAAAGTTGCGGAAGCTCGTCAAGACTTGTTTTTCTTAGAAACGCTCCTAACTTTGTAATTCGGGGATCATCACTTGGCTCAAGCTTATAATTGTTTTCTACATACTTTTTATACAATGCTTTATCCGACTTAAGTCTTTCCTCTGCATCAACGGCCATAGACCTAAACTTATAAATGTGAAACCTCTCTCCATTTTTGCCTGCTCGTACTTGTTTAAAGAGAACAGACCCTTTTTTCTCCTCTGTTAAAAAAGCCAATAAGATAACAACCATTATCGGTGCAGTTAAAAGGATTCCTATTATTGAACCCGCTATATCTATTGTTCTTTTAGAAAAAGCATAAAGTTTGCTAGATTCACTTTTCGCTCTTGAGATCGTTGTTTTATTATTAATTGTTTCCATTTTTGTGCTAGGCATTATTAATATGTCCTCCCTTTACCACTTCATTTTTCAGAAAATCCAATAGTTCTTCTCTCATTTCTTCATTTTGAAGAGCAAACTGGATTGTAGTTGTAACAAAACCTAACTTCTCTCCAACGTCATAACGTATCCCTTTAAAATCATAAGCGTAAACTGACTGCGTTTTATTCAGACTTTGAATGGCATCCGTCAATTGTATTTCTCCACCGGAACCAGTCTCCTGTTTTCCCAGATGTTTAAAGATATCAGGTGTAAGTATATAACGTCCCATAATAGCCAAATTAGAAGGTGCTTGTCCTGGCGCTGGTTTCTCGACAAAGTTACTTACTTTTACAGTTCTACCCTTTTGGGAGATTGGTTCCACAATTCCGTAGCGATGTGTTTGATTTTTAGGGACTGTTTGAACACCTATAACTGATGCACCTGTTTTATTAAAAACATTGATTAACTGTTTGGTACATGGTACTTCTGCTTGGACAATATCATCACCTAATAAAACAGCAAATGGCTCATTTCCTATAAAATTTCGTGCGCACCAAACAGCATGCCCTAATCCTCTTGGCTCTTTTTGACGAATATAATGAATATCCACTTTAGAAGCTTCCTGCACCTTATCGAGCAAATCAAACTTTTCTTTTTCAATTAAATTTTGCTCCAACTCAAACGCATGGTCAAAGTGATCCTCAATCGCCCGCTTCCCTTTACCAGTTACAATAATAATATCTTCAATCCCAGCCTCAATTGCTTCTTCGACAATATATTGAATCGTTGGTTTATCGACGATCGGAAGCATTTCTTTAGGCATTGCTTTGGTAGCTGGTAAAAATCTAGTTCCTAACCCAGCAGCTGGAATGATTGCTTTACGAACCTTTTTATACATTTATCAAGTCCTCCTAGTATATTCGGATAGTAAGTTGTGAGTAATGAAAGTTTTGAGCTATTAATCTTCATTTTGAGAACAATAGCTTAAGGCTCTGTTTTTTTTGAATTCAAAGAACACAGAGGCTCTTCCCCACTCTCGTCACCACACCGCTGAACACTATAATTCGACTCTCATCCCTATTTAATTTATTACTTTTTTACGAGAACTAAAGACCCTACGTTCTATTAACAGAATACGACAATAATCACCTGCACTTACTTATATTAACATAGAACAATTAACATTCTATATCCAAATTGCAATTTCCTAAATTTACACATCTCCTTGTGTAGTAAACACTCGCGGTAAGTCAAGACAATTTTTACACTCTTACTAGTCTAATAGTGTATAATACAAAATTCAACAATTTACGTACTTATTCGTTCGACAGATTTCGCGACTATAATGTAAGCGTTTTGATAATGTTTACTATAAAAAGGAGATATTTGGATTAAAAAAAGAAAGACTCTTATTACAAGAAAATAAGAGTCTTTTTTTTGAGAATGACCAAAAGGGCGATAAAATTAATTCCATTATGATTAAAGGAAGCTAAACAACTTTTTCCGTTTCTTTATCGGCTCTGGTTGTAATACTTGTATTAGATGATTATTTATGAGTAATTCAGTATTTTCTTTGTACTGGTGGAGAGTATCACTCCCAAAAACGTCTTCAAGAACATGATATGCTTCACTTAACCGAAAAGGTCGTTCTACTAGATTATGCGCATCCGAAGCAATAAAGTGCGTTAAATTCGCCTCTATCAGTTGTTCTGTAAACTTTTTGATATTCTTCCCCAAGTGCCCTGTTAAACTAGATGTTGTCACCTGTGTTAACACTCCACTTGCAACCATTTCATAAAGTACTTCTGGCTTTTCAACAAATACCTTATTTCTCTCAGGATGTGCAATAATTGGTGTATAACCTTTTAACTGCAAATCATAAAAAAGTTTCGTTGAATAACGTGGAATACTATTTGTCGGAAATTCAATTAGAAGATAAGAACTATTAGGGGTCATAGGCAAAACATCACCCAACTGAATGTTCTCAATTAAATCTCCATGTATTCTTATTTCCTGCGATGGAATAACTTTTATATTTATGTTTGCTTCTTTTATAGCTAAATTTAACTGTTCCACTTGCCTCAATACAGAAAATCCATCATTCTCAAAGGAAGGATGTTTATGATGAGGCGTTGCCATAATTGTAGTAATCCCCTCTGCCTCTGCTTGTCTTGCTAGCTCTAAACTCTCTAGTAAAGTCTTAGATCCATCGTCAACCCCAGGTAGTATATGACAATGCATATCAATCATGTTTAACATCCTCCCTACAACTATAAATTCATCCTCTACTCGTTACCATAATAATAATATTGACTTGAAGAATCCATCTTCTTATTATTTAAGATTGCGCCAAGTAACTTCGCGTTTGCTTTATTTAATAATTCTTTTGCTTTCCTAATCTCGTCACGATCTGTTTTTCCACTAGACACCACAAGAACCGTACCATCACACTTACTTGCTAAGATTTGCGCGTCTGTTACAGCCATTACAGGAGGAGTATCAATTATAATCGTGTCGAATTGCTGTTGAGCATGTTCTAGCATTAGACTCATCATTCTAGAGTTCAATAACTCAGCAGGATTCGGTGGGATTGGACCACAAGGTAGTAAAACAAGATTGTCAACACGAGTCTGTTTTACGACGTCTTCCAACTCTCCTTGCTTCGTCAACACGTTAGTTAAACCAGTTATATTTGATACACCAAACGTATAATGAGCTGTTGGTTTACGCATATCTGCATCTGCCATTTGCGGGGCTGCTAGCACTAGTCCCGTTGCAAAGGTAGACGAAAGGACTACCTTCCGAAGTGTTGACGCTTCCTTCATCTACAGAAAACCTCCTATTTCCCCAAAATATTCTTATTTAGGTTTATCTTACATCTATTTATCGACTAATTCTAGTAACATTTTCATTACAATGAAAGATATATAGAAAATTGAGATATTGGTTCTTAATAACAGTTTAAACTCATCTCATTTAATCTATATATTTACCACCCTGTTCTTTATCAAGAATTGCCCATGAAAATAATTCTACTCTATCTTTTATTCTCATAACTGTCATCTCTATTTTCCTAATCCTTTACATTCTGTATAATTACTTCAGGTGATTTATATGAAGAAGACAACAAAATGGTGGATTGTGGCATTCGTATGGTGTCTTGGGATAGCGATCGCGACCAGACAACCGTTTTTTACTGGAGATTCCACTGAACAATTAGTAATGAATCCTTTTTTTGATTCAGCTATCGTTAACTTTATTTTGCGGAAGTTGGTCCATGTTACTGCGTTTGGGTTATTAGCTCTTTTTTTCTGGTTAGCGCTAGCCGGAAAGAGGTATCGATATGTCATCGCTTGGGGACTTGCAACCTTATACGGTGCAGTTGATGAGTGGCATCAGTCTTTTATTTCAGATCGCTCTGGGCTAGTGTCAGATGTTTTAATTGATTCAACTGGGGCATTCCTTGTGTTAGTTGGAGTGTATTTGTTTATGCGCAAGAAATTAAAAAAGACTTAAGTAGCTCGTTCCCTATTGGCTACTTAAGTCTTTTTTAGTCAGATTAACTCGGTATGTCTCTTAATTTAGCAGATGAATGTAGTATATATTGTTAACGCTTTCATTTATAATAAAGAAAGAGATTTAAAGAGAAAAGAGGTTAGACAATGACAAGTCAAGGTTCATTCTTATCTGGTATGATTTGGGGGATTTCTTTAAGTATCCATTATGGCTTTCACTTTTTGGTTGGGTGAAGTGGGTTAATCAGTTTTGGGGTCACACGAGCATTTAATTAGAATATACATAATTAAAAGAGGATGAATCTTGGATTTATCCTCTTTTTGTTACAGAATTCTTTATAGTTTTAATTGATATTCACTCTGAAAGATATTTCATTACATGGCGATTTATATCCTCTACTGAACTGCCGTTAAGCGCCTTCTCTTCTACCTCCGCAAAAGGATATACACGAAATCCCATTTCCTTTGGTAAGACAATCGTCGGCTCTATATAAGGAGATTGTATCTCAATCGCTACTTCCTCGCCCTTTGTTTTCTTCGTCACTTCTACTGTTGCCACTCCCCCAATATCTGTGTAGTCAAAGGTTTGACCAGATAAGAAATTGCCTAGTGAATAAAACACTGTTGTCTCGTGGCCATCTTCTTGTTTAATCACATCAATCGGTTGGACAACGTGAGGGTGATGACCAAAGATGATATCCACCCCCGCTTCTGATAGCTTATCTGCTAATTGACGCTGCTTTTCATTAGGCTCGCGTTCATACTCTGCTCCCCAGTGCATATGCACGATAACAACATCTACTTTTTCACGAAGTTGCTTTACCTCTTTCTCTATCTTCTCTTGATCAATTAAAGCGACTATATCTTCATGTCCTTCTGGTAAGGGAATGCCATTTGTGCCGTATGTATAAGAAAGAATCCCTAAAGACACTGTATTCACATCTACGATCCTCTCTCTGTTCCGATCTTCGCTATCTCGGTAAACCCCTACATACTCCATCCCTATTTCATCATAAAAATCCAAAGCACTTTCAACGGCTTTCACACCTCGGTCAATCGTATGGTTATTCGCTCCAATAACCATATCAATGCCTAGTTCTTGCAAGTTACTTACGATTTCCTTAGGACTATTAAAAGTAGGATAAGTGGATAACCCTATTTCAATACCTCCTGGCATCGACTCTTGATTCGCCATCATAAAATCTGGCTTTTCCAGTAAAGGCTTGACGTTTTCTAACATTGGCAAAAAGTCATAGCCACTCTCTGTTTCTGCTAGATTATAAACTCTTCCGTGCAACAACACATCTCCGATTGCTCCAATTGTAACCGTTACTTCTGATTCTGTTATCTTATCACTAATCTCTATCTTTTCTTCTGTTACACTTAACGGTTTTATTTCTCGCTCTGGCAATGTGCCTTCTTCTGATTGGCAGGCTACTAACAGTAACAACATGACTTTACTTAATAATAAACGGTTCATATACATTCACTCCAACTACCGTAACAATAAGGTGGTTTTATTCGACAATTTTCTGGGAAATAATAATCAATTGCTGTTATTATTGACGACTATTGGATGATAGATACTAATAAAAGAAAAAGCCCCCACATTTTTTGTTATTCTCTCGTCAATTTTAGCCATTTTCTTACATTTTTTACTCTTGCAGTCAGCGTTATAAATGCTAGAATGAAAGAATAAGAATAGATCTGATTATTCTGATGAGGTGATAATATGGCATTGGTTAAACTTAAGACGATCTGGACTCCGTTAATGTTATTTGGTATTCGAATCTTTAAAGATGATTATCAGAAATATTATATTAAAGTGTTTAACAGAGACATTAAAAAGTTAGGGTAGCCTTTTATTATAAGGGTTACCTTTTTCTTTTTACATTGCGTTTCAAGTCTTTTTACCCAGGTTTTTAATAGGTACTAAATCGTATTCCTATGATTAGGAGTCATTAATCTTCTTTTGTATCTATTGTTAAGTTAAGCTGCTCTTATATTTTGCGCTTTCCTCTGTTATATCCTTTGAACTACTTCTACTTCACAAACTCAAAACACAAACATTAGAAAAGACTTTAGTACCTATTGTTCGTTTTCTACTGTACACCCCTCTTCTACTAATCTATAATTTTCTGCGCGCGTAAGTTTCGTTTACAGAAATAAAAATTATGTATTCTGGAGGTTTCACATGCAGTTTATGAAAACAAAAACATGGATGATGTCAGTTCTAGCAACACTTGTACTTGTCCTTTCTGCAACTGGTGTACAAGGTTCTAATCTAGTATTAGCAAATGATGATGTCGTGTCCATCAGCATCCTTCACACGAACGACATCCACTCTACGATTAATGATTTTGGGAAAATCGCGGCCTATCTTGACGCGGAACGTGAAAGAAATGAGAACACTCTTTATTTAGATGCGGGAGATTTCTTTAGTGGGAGTCCTGTTGTTGATTTAGTAAACGGAAAGCCGATGATTGAGCTGTTGAACAAGCTAGAGCTTGATGCGACAGTGATTGGAAATCATGAGTTTGATTATGGACAAGAGGAGTTTGCTGCTCGTATGGCAGAGTCGAACTTCCCTTGGTTAAGTGCGAATATGGAAGTGGTAAGTCCTACTTTTCCAATTGAACAGCCTGAGCCTTATCATATTTTTGAAGTCGATGGACTTGAAGTCGGTGTTTTTGCTTTAACACAAAACCCACCTGCAACCGCTCCTGCTGGAGTTGTGGGGATTGATTTTCATGACTATGTAGAAACGGCTAATCAGTACGCTTATTTAGCGGATGAAGTCGATATTTTAATCGCTCTTACACATATTGGGCACGGAGCTGATCGTCAGTTAGCGGAAGAAGTGGAATTTTTCGATTTAATTATCGGTGGTCATACGCACACAGCTGTTCATGAGCCCGTTGTTGTGAATGGTACACCTATTACCCAAGCTGGTAGTAATGGTCGTTTTGTTGGTCATTTAACGTTAGATTATCATCCGGCAACAGAGGAATTAGAGGTTAATGGGTTCCTTCAAAACGTTTCAGAGTTAACTGAAGTGAATGCTGAAGTTCAAGCGATGGTTGATCAGTATATTGAGGATATGGACGAGTTGTTGAACCAAGAAATTGGCTTTACGAATACAGGGCTTTATCGTGATGATCGTTATGCGATGGATGTGTCGTTAGGGAATTTCTGGACTGACGCGATGCTGGATTCGATTGGTGCGGATGTAGCATTCACTAATAACGGTGGGATTCGTGCTGATATTTTACCTGGCACGATTACAGCTGGCGATATTTACACGGTCGAGCCTTTTGCGAATGAAGTGATGGAAATTCATATGACAGGTGCAGCGATTAAAGATGTGATTGATTACTCGTATCAACGGCGCAATCAAATTGATTTGCAAATTGCTGGTTTCACTTATACGATTTTAACGGATGAAACAGGTGAATTTGTCGATTCGATCGTTTATGATCAAGGTCAACCAATTGATCTAGACAAAGTGTATGTGGTTGCTGTGTCTGATTACCTTGGTATAGGCGGTGGCGGCTATGATTTGGTCGGTGAAATCGTTCAAACAAGTGCTGGTTATATGACGAATGCGATGCTGATGTATGCAGAGGAGTTAATGCGTACAAAGAACGCGGTTGATTATCTGCCGACTGAGGGGCGCATTAGTGTGCAAGTGGTAGAAGAACAAGCTCCTATTACCGTACCGGCTCCTTTTAAGGATGGAAATTTTATTCCGAAGCCGTTCCAAGATGGGTTGCCTTCTGAGAATGGGAAGTTTAAAGGATTGACGCAACGCCCATAATATAAAAGAACACAATGGTATTTGGTACCATTGTGTTCTTTTATTGAGAGTAGGTTCTCTGGAGAGAAATAAACTATTTTGCTGTCACTTTTATTTGTACATTTAGCAATCCCTATAATTATCTGCAATTCCGGTATAAATTAAGAATAACAGCAAATTATAACAGTAACTATGTTTTAAGAAGAGAGGGTCTATGATGGAAGAACATCAAACCAGATTAACGTCTTCAGAAATTGCTGCGCTTTGGAGCAGTGTTCAAAATAATAGCATGGCAATCTGTGTTTTTAAACATTTTATCAAAAATGTTGATGATGAAGACATCAAATCAATTATAAATAATGCCCTATCAATCTCAGAGGAAAATCTTAGCCTATCAGAAAAAATTCTTAGAGAAGACAAACAACCTATTCCTGTTGGTTTTAGAGATGAGGATTTCAATCCGAATGCCCCACGTCTTTACTCAGATACATATTATTTATACTATATAAAGAATATGGCCAAGGTAGGACTATCCGTTTATGGTGTGGCGCTAGCAACTTCAGCAAAATCAAGTGTCCGTGATTTTTTAAGTAAGGCAATTCAATCGTCAACAAATTTGTACAATAAAACAAGTGATGTTTTATTATCTAAAGGTTTGTTTGTAAGGCCACCTTATGTTTCCACAACTAATGAAATTGATTTTATCGATCAAAAAAATTATAAAGGTGGTCTTTTAAATATAAACCGTAGACCAGTTAATGTTATTGAAATCTCTCATGTTTACGCCAATATTGAAACCAATTTAGTTGGACAAGTATTATTAACTGGACTTACACAAGTTGCACAGACTAACGAAGTACGTAAATATTGCGAGAAAGGAAAAGATATAGCAACAAAACATGTTAAACTCTTTTCCGCCATTTTAACTGACGATGACATTCCTGTACCAACGCCATCAGATCTTACAGTATCCAACTCCACAATAGCACCATTTTCAGAAAAACTAATCATGTTTCACACAGCGCTATTGATCCAATCAAGTACCTCAAACTACGCAACAGCCGCTGCAGCTAGTTTACGAAAGGATATAGCTACAACGTATGTTCGTTTAGCAGTAGAAGTCACGTCTTATGCTAGTGATGGTGTAAACATTATGATTGATCATAGTTGGTTAGAAGAGCCACCTCAAATAATAAATAAGAAAAACTTCTCAAATCAATAAGGTGTATAACTCAACTAAAGCGCACATAGTTTGGGTCGATAGAGAGAGACATGTCTAGCTGATGCTAGACATGTTTTTTTCGTTGCTCCAAGTTAACCGTGGTAACATAGAGAAAGAGAGTTTACTATAGATGGGAGTCGAGTATTAGATGGATTATATTAAAATGATTCGCTCTATTGCCGGAAGTCAGCCATTGATTTTAACAGCTTGTTCAGTCGTCGTTCTTAATGAGAAGAATGAAATCCTACTGCAACATCGTACAGATACGAACAATTGGGGCATTCCGGGTGGGTTCATGGAGCTCGGTGAATCGGTAGAAGAGTCGGCACGGCGTGAGTTGCTTGAGGAAACGGGGTTAACCGTTGGTAAGATGAAGCTGTATACCGTTTTTTCCGGCGAGGACTTTTATTTTACATATCCAAATGGCGATGAAGTGTATAACGTGATTGTTTCTTTTGTGTCAAGAGATGTGTCTGGTGAGTTGGTCGCTGATCATGAAGCGCATGAGCTGAGGTATTTTGCTTTAGATGCGCTACCAGAGGAGATGATCCCAACGAGTCGGTTGATGTTGGAGCGGATTAAGCAGGATTTAAATCAAGGCCGGATTTAGGCTGAGGAAATACAATTTAAGTATGTTTTGATTCAGATCAAAACATGCTTTTTTACTTTATAACTAATAGAATCAAAAATAGTTTTGGAAAAATTAAAGAAATGAAACTTTTTAGATGTCTAGATTTCTCTAATTGGTGAGAGGAGGGAATGATGACACGATGAAACATGACTTAGATACTGTGAAACGAGCCATTAATGGAGACGCTGAAGCTTTTGAAGAATTGCTTTTTAAGGAAGAAAAAATGCTATATTACAAGGCACTTTCTTACGTTGGTCAAAAAGAAGAAGCTTTAGATGCGATTCAGGAAACGGCATGCAAAGCCTTCCTTGCGATAGGGCAATTGCGAAATCCAGAGTATTTTTCAACTTGGTTGTTTCGGATTTTAATACGAGAATGTTATAGGTTGCTCAGAGAACGAGACCAGATCATTCCTTATGAGGAAAGCGAATTGTTGAGGAAATTAGATCGCAAGCAGGTGGAAGAGATTGATTCTTTTCATTTAAGCGAGGCATTATCGCGCTTAAATTCATCTTACCAAACAGCCATCATCTTATTTTATTATCATGACTTATCTATTCAAGACATTTCCGAAGTGATGGAGACACCGGTTGGGACAGTGAAAACCCATTTACGAAGAGCGAAGAAAAAATTGAAAAGTGAGTTAGAAAGGAGTTATCAACTAAATGAAAAAGTCACATGATCCTTTAGAAGAGTTTCCACAAGATCAAGTTCGTTCAGCTATTCAATCGGGAATTGCTCAAGCGAAAGAGCACTTAGATCCGCCTCGTTCTAGAATGGCCAATCGGAAACGGAAAATACTTTATGCTTTATCAAGTGCAGCAGCTGCTTTTGGAATATTGGTTGGTTCCTCTTATTTTTCTCCAGCTTTGGCAAGCACATTGTCGCAACTACCCATTATCGGCTCTGTTTTCGGGAATTCTGATCTGATCGGGTTACAACAAGCTCAGAAAAATGGATTAACGAGTGAAATCGGGGAAACGCAGACGGTCAATGGAATCTCTGTTACACTTGCTGAAATTTTGTATGATCAAAATAATATCACGATCGGTCTTTTCATTGAATCTGATCAGGAACTTGATGATTTTTATTTCGGGGCTGGAATGGATTTTACGATTAATGGAAAAAATCCTTCTTGGTCCAGTGGGAGTTACGGAGAAGAACGTCTTTCGTCAACAACACTGACGGCCATTCAAGAAATAAATACGACTCAAGAAATGCCAGAGCAGTTCGAGCTTGGATTAATGTTACAAGGGAAAGAGGGAGAAACGTGGTACTTCTCCACTCCGGTTGAAAAAATTACTGACATTCAAACCATCGCCCTTCAACATTCGCAGACCGTTGATGGCTTGATGCTTACGGTAACAGAAATGTCTTTTAGTGAAACAGGTATGAGTATAGCCTATGAAAGTTCTGAAGAGGAAACAGATTTTGATTTAAGTCGCGGCGGAAACATCGAATTCTTAGTAGTTGATCAAAATGGCAATGAAATATCCGGTCACTCGGGTGGAGTTACAGGCGAAAGAGTAAAAGGTAAAATCGTGCATTGGAGTAACAAGCAATTTGATCCCGTTGATTTTAATGTGACTGAATTAACCATCACTCCTTATCTAGTTATTCCATCAGGCGGTGGCGGAGTGGAAATTGACGAAAATGGCAATGAAACAGAAATCGAATTCAAAGGCGATTCTATAGAGCCGGTTGAGTTTGAGTCTTTTAAAGTGAAACCTCCTTGGAACAAGGGTTGATGTATGGAAAAAACGCTCTGAATATTGAATTTCAGAGCGTTTTTTTATGCTAACCTAGGGTGCTAGGTTATTTGTAGGCTATTAATTTTTGCTTGAATTGTAGTAGAATTTCTTTGCGTTCTTGATAGTCTTTTTTCTCTGCTTCTTCCCAGAGTTCTAAGTCTGCGCCTTTGTCGATACAGGCGATCGTCGTTTGGCGGACATGGTCTAGTAAACATTTCTTTTTTATTTGAATGCCCGCCAAGCCGATATAGACTAAAGACAGGACTTCGAGGTCTTCATCTAAGGAGAATTCTTCTTCATACTCGGCTAAGATCGCTTTTGTCGCTTCTTCTGCTGTGTGGCCTGCAAGGAAGTATTCCAAAAATTCGTCTCTTACATCGCAGGTTGTATCGTCATCGTATAAACCTGTTCCCCATGCTCCCATGTTACGGCTCCTTATATATTGATGTGCGCTTTAATGCGGTGTCGCATTGAACGTTATCAACTAACTTTTATGCTCGTTTCCTTGCTTTTATTGTTCGCTTTGTCTACTGCATGCACTTTAAGCGTAACCCCTCGTTTTTGCAGGACGATTGGTACTTTGTATTTGCCGTAGGAATCAACCGTTGCTTTGCCAAGGTATTTCGTGCCGTTATACACATAAACAGTTGCTCCTTTTTCGGCTGTTCCTGTAACCACTTTTGATTTTGTTGTCACTTTATTCACAACAGGTGCTGGCGGAGGTGTTTTATCAATGACGGTGATGACTTTTGCTGGGCTGATTTGTCCAACTGGATCTTTTGCGTAGACAGACAGTTTCGCTCCTGCTTTTTGTTTAGGGATCGTTAATTGAAATTCTCCCGTTGAACTTGTTTTCACCGTTCCTAGTTGAGTTGTGCCTCTTTTGACGATGATCGTCATCTTCGGGACAGATTTCCCCGTTATGATCGTGTCACGGTCTGAAACTCGGTTGACCGTTGGGCTTACTGGTACTTTGTTGTAGATGTTGGTTACTTTTACTGTTTTTGAGATCGTGTTGCCTGCTGTGTCCTCAATGATGAATTTGTATGAACCATTTTCAGGAACTTTGTACGTCGCGGTTGCTCCTGTTACATAGGTTCCGTTTGGTAGTTTGATTCGCCTCACTTTTTTGTTATCGGTTCCGGTCACGGTAATCAAGATCGGATTTTTCGTCGCTGCAGTTGTACTTCTTGTGATCGTTGCCTGCGGCGCTTCTTTATCTATATTGGTAATTTTAATAGATTTGGTTGTTTTCAAGCCAGATGTGTCTTCAACCGTAAAGCTATATGTTCCATTTGTGCTAACCGTGAAGGTTGCTTGTGCTTGAGAGACCACTTGGCCGTTCGGCAGCTTGATGCTTTTAACACCGACGTTATCTGTTCCTTTTGCTGTGATGATGACATCGTTTTTCGTTGGTTGGGTTGTGCTTGCTGTTAATGTCAGAACAGGTGGTGTCGTGTCGATCTCTTTAGCTGTTAGGAATTGATACTGCACATCGCCTGTTAATGAAAGTCCGTCCAGGCTCGCAATTGCATCTTTTCCTATTTTTACTGTATAAGATGAATTCGGTTCTAAATAGTCAGGCTCAACGAACAAAAGATCTTCATCTTCCTCTATATAAACCTCAACCTCCCCGCTCGAACCTGTTACCGTGATTCCATTTGGGTTAGTAACTTCGATCTCTTGATCAAAAGCAAACAGAAAAAATGTATCTAGTGGAATGTCTGTAACTCCGTCGTAAAAATCATAAAGATCATCTTCGTCAAAATAGGCTGCATCAATGATTTCAGGAGCTTCTGGAGCTTCAGGTTCGAACTGTGTGATATGCTCCATATAATGTCTGCCATTTTCAGAGTAAAAGATAAGTAGACCATTTTGATAATGTAGATGTTTTACCTTTTTCGTTGTTGCAAAAGAAAATAAGTAATCATCTGTTTGGTATTCAAATAGATCGACTCCACCTGATGTGCTAGCTGCAAACATCAGCTCTTCTTCCGGGCTAAAAGCAAAGTCGTTGTAAGTGTCGCCAAGATTATATTTATAGTTCATATCGCCCGAACTGATTGCCGTTAGTCCGAATACATTGCCACTATTGTTATACAACGACTCCCCATCAGGAGAAATGGTCGCTTTTGGATCTAAGCGGTACTTGCCGTGATAAGGAGAATCGTATTGATTCAGGATGACCCCTTTATCAATTTCAAAAGCCGTTATATCTCTTGGGGATAAGTCCGTGTCGATTGTATAGACTTTATTCATTTCTTCATTATAGAGAATCGTCGATTGCATTCTCATATGTGATTTATGTCCGTTTGGTACTTCTTTTTGATCATGAAGAGAATACACTTTCATGTTAATCCACTGACCAGAACCGTTTGTAATATAAACGTATCCGTCTTTATCAACGGCGATGTCATAAGGATCAGTCTCTACATCAAACACACGGTTCAGCGCAAATGGTTCGGTATCCACTATAGCGATTGCACCAGAGTACGGCCCGAAGTTATAAGCATCATGACTCATCTTGTGTTGTGTCAGGATTAATTGATTGTTGTATATTTCAATATAATTGGCTGGATATGGCAAGGTAAGTGTTTCTTTTTTTCCCGTTTCAAAGTTGATTGCGTGGATCGTTTTACTACCGAGCTTCGTCGCGTACACGATCGGCTTATCTGGATGTAGGACAGAATCATTTACTTCAACACCTAGATTAATAGGGGCACTTGATGCATTGGCTGTTTCGGTTGTGAGCGGGTAGGTGAAAAAGGATAAAAGTAAAATGAAGACAAGCAACCTTTTCAACGGGTTTCCTCCTCTTAGGCAATGCTTTTTGATCTGATTATATAGTAGAAAAAAAGGATGTTAATGAGTCATTTTGACTATGTTTTTCAGATTAAATCTGGGTAATTTTGGTTGTGGTGGGTAAATAAAAAAACGAACATAACACCATGAGGTTATGTTCGTTTTTTCTTTATCAATCATTAAAATAGTTTGGTAGAATCAGCACTTCAACTCGGCGGTTTCGCCCCCTACCCTCTTCGGTTTCGTTGCTTGCGATTGGCTGGTATTCACCGTGACCTGTCGCACTAAGGTTTCGTGGATCAAGATCCTCATTTTCTAGAAGAATCTTCATGAAGTTAAGCGCTCTTTGCGCACTCAAATCCCAGTTTGAGCGGAAATTACTGTTGCTTATTTGGATGTTGTCTGTGTGACCAGCAACGACAATTTTCCTCGGGGGTTCGGTTGTGAGCATGTTAGAGATGGTTTGCGCTAAACGGACTGCATCTGTTCTAACATCGGCACTTCCTGAGTAAAAAAGGACATTATCAACAATCGTTATCAGCAACCCATCTGCGGTTAACTTTGTCTCTAGCTCTGATTCTAGGCCGTTCCCCTTAATATATTCGTTAATTTCTTCTTGTATCTTTTTTAGGTCATTATGTTCTTTTGTTTTGTAATCTGACTCACTCGTTTGTTCAGGAGCTGGTGGTGTCATATTTAATTCAGGTGAAGGCATTGGATGATCGAGTACGCCGCTACCACCTTGAAAGTTTTCGTTAAAAGTGACCATCAATTGTTGATACTTTTCTGCATCAACCGAACTTACGGCGAATAAAACAATGAATAGCGCGAGTAGGAGCGTTAACATATCGGCATAGGGGATGAGCCAAGTCTCATCAATATGCTCTTCGTGATGCTTTTTCTTCCTAGCCATTTACGCTCTCTCCTTGAGAAATCAACTCTTTCACTTTCTTCCTTTCAGAATGAGGAACATAAACCATTAATTTATCTTCAATTGCACGTGGCGGAACACCCGCTTGGACAGATAAAATTCCTTCCACGATTAAACTTTTTACAAGGATTTCTTGTTTGGACTTTCGTTTCAATTTATTAGCAAACGGATGCCATAAAACATAACCCGTAAAGATCCCAAACAAAGTCGCAACAAAGGCTGCTGCAATCGCATAACCTAAAGCATCCATATCATTTAAATCACCAAGCGCCGCAATTAATCCTAGTACGGCCCCTAATACACCAAGGGTAGGTGCATACGTCCCTGCTTGAGAAAAAATAGCAGCCCCTGCTTGATGCCTCTCTTCAATAGCATCAAGTTCTTCTTCCATCGTATCTCTTATAAAATCTGGCTCCTGTCCATCCACAACCATTTTCAAGCCTTGTTGTAAGAAAGGGTCTTCCATTTCCTCCACTTGTTTTTCCAAGGAAAGAAGACCTTCCTTACGCGCCATTGAACTTAATGATACAAACAAAGTAATTAAATCACTGATATTTGGTGTTTTTTGTTCCTTCAACAACACCCCAAATAACTTAGGAACTCTTTTAATTTCACTAGAAGGAAATCCTATCAAAATGGTCGCTGCGGTTCCGACGAAAATGATAAAAAGAGCAGCTGGATTGAGTAATACCATTAAGCTTGTTCCTTTAAAAATCATTCCTAATAAAATCGCGACGACTCCTAATACTATCCCGATAATTGATGTTTTATCCATAATTTCACCCGTTTCTCTCTTTATAAACAAACACTTTTAAACCTAGTAATTAGTCAATTTCTATCACTTTTTTGACCAACATTCTTCTAAACTCGTTCTCCGGAACAGGTCGGCTAAATAGAAACCCTTGAATTTGATCACAGCCTTTGGTTCGAAGAAGTTCTAGTTGCTCTTTTGTTTCTACCCCTTCTGCCACCACTTCTATTCCAAGACCATGGGAAAGCTCAATCATACCCGATGTAATAACGAGATCCTGGTGTTTCGAGACAATGTTCCTAATAAACGAACGATCAATTTTTAACGTATCAATATTTAATTCCTTCAAGTGTGTAAGAGAGGAGAAGCCTGTACCAAAATCATCTAAGGCAATCTTAATTTCCATCTCTCTTAATTCAGCAAGAGCTTGAATAACTAATTCCATGTTGTTCAAATACGAACTTTCCGTTATTTCTAGCTCAAGGAGACACGGTTCAATCTGTGTTTCCGCGATGAGGGTCTTTATTTTAGATACGAGGTCCTTTTTTAGAAATTCCTGAGCCGAGAGATTAATGGAAATCGGAATCATTGGCAATTGTTCTTCCTTCCATTTTTTCAATTGGATACAGACTTGTGCCAACATCCAATCACTTATTTCGAAAATTAAGCCATTCTCCTCTGCGAGCGGAATGAACTCTCCTGGTGACATAAAGCCTTTTTCTGGGTGATTCCATCTGATTAAAGCTTCTGCACTTACTATCATTCCCGTATTCGTACAAACACGTGTTGATAGTAAACTAGAAATTCATCATTTTTCAATGCCTTCCGCATATCGTTTTCAATCGAATAAATATTAACTGACCTTTCACCCATTGTTTGGCTGTAGATTTGATAGTGATTCTTTCCTAGCTGTTTAACACGGTTCATTGCCGCTATTGATTTATTCAGTACGTCCATTTCCGCATTATTTTTCCGGAAAATACTTATACCGATACTAACCGTAATATACAATTCATACCCTTCGATTAGAAAAGGGTCTCTGATTAGTTTTAAAATATTATCTGCTAGTACTTCAGGTCGACTCGCATCGTCAACATTGAAGATAAAAATCGCAAATTCATCTCCGTTCATGCGAGAAAGACCTTCTTTTTCTGGAACTAAACTTCTGAGTCGCTTGGATACTTCTTTTAACAATTCATCGCCGATTAAGTGACCCAGGGTGTCGTTAATGTGTTTAAAACGATCTAAGTTGAAATATAAAATGGCCGCCATTTCATCAGATTCCGTTTCTTGGATTCTCCTAAGTGTATGATTAAACATTCTTCGATTAGGTAGTCCAGTTAAAACATCATGATGAGCGAGATAGCTCATTTTCTCCTCCGCTTGCTTTTGTTCCGTAATATCTGAAATAAACCCATCTAAACGAATGATCTCTCCATCGTTATCCATCACTGGAATCACATGATCTAAAACCCACTTAATCACCCCACTTGAATGATAAATGCGGTAGTGATGACGAATGGCCTTTCCCTGAAATAAGTTCTCTTGCTTTTTTAACACAGCTGCAAAGTCGTCTGGATGAATGACTTTTTTCCAGAGGTCTCGATCCCTTTTCATTTCCTCTATGCTATAGCCATAAATTCGCTCAAACCCTTTTGTTAGATTCATAACTTGGTCGTTCTTGACGTCTACAGACCAAATAGCGACTTCCAAATTATCATAAATCAGACGTTTTTGGTCCTCACTATCTTTCAGCAATCTTTCCAACTTTCTTTGCTCTGTTAAATCTTGAATCGTTCCAATCAGTCGAACGACCTTGCCATTTTCGTCGAAAATAACATCGCCTTGCTTGCTGACAATTCGTTCTTCATCGTTTCTATTAATCTGAAATTCTATTTGAAAACCCGTTCCATGTTGTAATGCTTTTTGAAACACAGAGTCGAATCGTTCACGGTCATATGGATGAACAAACGACAAGAAACTACTATAGGTGGGGATAAATGTCTTTTTATCCTTGATCCCAAACATTTCGTACATATGATTGGACCAATAAGCTTCATCTTCTTCGACATCATAATCCCAGCTGCCGGTATTCCCGATCAATTGAGCACGATTCAAACTTTCCTGCACCTTTCTTAACTCAAGCTCTTGATTACTTACCATCGAGATGTCTCTGCCTATTCCCAAAAATCCAATTATTTGATTTTGATGACTAATCGGAATTGACGTTTTTTCAAATTGAATTTTATGACCCTGTTTATGTAACAGAGAACAAAGTTCAACTTGTGGTTCTCCCTTTTTTAATAAAGATAAAGATTCGTTGAACTTCTTTTGTTCCTCAATCGTTTTAAAGTGAGCAAAGGGTTTATCAATCCACTCTTCCTTGTCATAACCAGTTACCCGTTTAACCTCATCGTTTGTTTCTAAAATAATCCCATCACTGTCAAAAATAAAAATAAAATCGTTATGAAAATTAAACAGTTTCTTGAAAGTCTCCAGTTCCGCTAGGTCAATGACTAACCTACAATTAAGTTTACGAAGGTAATTCCTTAATACTGAACTCATTTGTTCTACCTTCCCCCTTACTGTCTAGTTCTTCTATCTGATTGCTAGCGACCACCAAAAAATAAAAGCTATTCCTTCAGTCAGGAATAGCCAAGTCGTTTAATAACGTAATTTGGTAACCAGGCTAACATAGTTTAGTTAATATTTCACTAAAACCTTAGTCCCTAGGCTTTGCGTCCTATTTTTTCAAATAGTTTGCCTTTAACTATTAACATGTATCGTTTCATTAATTGTAATATTAAAGGAAAATCACATATTTTTCAACAAAATTCAACAATAACCAACATTAACCAGCAAAATAGCTTTCAGTTTAAGATGGGTCATTTAGACTAGTGATCTTTCCTTCTTAACAGGGAAGATCGAGATCCCTTCGTATTGTTGATATTTTTGTGAATAACTATTTCGCTCACCTGATACTAGGCACTCATTTACCAAAATTTCCTCCGGATAACCGTGGATTTGTGAATAAAGGTGTTGATAGTGAGTAGTCGTTGGGGACAAAATGAAGTTTCGACTGCTTGCCTGTTCTGAATTCTTGTTGATAAGTTGTTGATTACTCGTTTTTCTATCTGTATAACAGATGCGTTCTTACAAATAGTATAAATAACTCATCGTAAAGGAGGTGCTTCCATGGACGCACAACGTGCACAGGAAATTTCATCTTCACCAAACATGACTAGTGTTACATATAACGGCGAGCCGTTTACATTGAACATGTTGATCAAGGATCAGGCAAAGCGACGATCCATCCACTTGATAACAAAGAGAAGAAACAAAGTGTTTCTGTAACAGAGCTGGTTGAACAATAATTCTTGCTCCACTCCTAGTGGAAATGGTACTGTTTTGTTGCTAGTAAGAATGAAGTGGGAGAAGCTCTGGCTTCTCTCCATACATAAGGAGTTTTTTAGATGACAGACATATCAATACCTGCAAAAAAACAGCTTGAGGCCTACAACAATCGTGACATCGACGCGTTTATGCAGTGTTATACGGAAGACTGCGTTGTGGAGGACGGCGAGGGTAACATTTTAATGACAGGTGCTGCGGCGATGCGCGAGCGCTATGCGAAGCTTTTTGAGGAGAGCCCAGAGCTACATTGTAAGCTCGTTTCGCGGATTGTGGTCGGCAATTATGTGCTTGATGAGGAAAATGTCACAGGCTCGCGTGGAAGTTCCGAGATGAGTCATGTGGTCGCAGTGTACCGAGTGACAGAGGATGGCCTTATTAGCCATGTTCGGTTTTTACGGTAAAAATGGTAAAACGCCCAAGTCGCATGCTTAAGATGCGGTTTGGGCGTTTTTGGATGTTCGTGTTATGTTCGTGTTATCTTCGTTTGGCGGCACTCGAAAGCTTTTTCCATTTCGCTTTTTCTGCGAGTTGAGCGCGTTTATCTGTTTTTCGTTCCAGAAAAGCCAGTTCTTTTTGAAGCTTTTGATAGCTAGCGAATCGTTCTATCGGTAGTTCCCCTGATTGAATCGCAGCTTGCACGGCGCAATGCGGCTCGTTGTGATGGGTGCAATCTCGAAAACGACAGTTCTCTTCTAATTGATGAATATCGGCGAAAACTTGTTCGGACGCTTCGTCAGATTCCCATAGCTGCAGCTCTCTCATTCCTGGTGTATCAATGATCAGTCCGCCTTCTGGAAGGCCGATTAACTCACGATGTGTCGTCGTATGCTTTCCGCGGTCGTCTCCTTCTCGCACTTCTTGAACGAGTTGTTTCTCTGCTTTCGCCAAGTAATTGGTTAACGTTGATTTACCCGCACCTGATGACCCAAGTAACGCCACGGTTTTGCCAGTTGTCACATACTCATTTAGTGCGGCTAAACCTTCATTTGTTTGCACACTCACTACATGGACCGGTACTCCGATTGCGATCGCTTCTACTTCAGCAAGCTTTGTTTCAGGGTCTGGGCAAAGGTCTGCCTTTGATAACACAATGACAGGATTCGCACCACTTTCCCACGACATCAGCAGATAGCGCTCTATTCTGCGAACGTTGAAGTCATTGTTTAAAGCGTTCACTAAAAACACCGTGTTCACATTTGTCGCAACAATTTGCTCCTCAGTCGTTGCCCCAGCTATTTTCCGGGAAAACTTGCTGAAGCGAGGCAACACCGCGTGAATCGTTGCTTTTCCTTCCGATAGGCGAGGCGCGATTACGACCCAGTCCCCAACTGCTGGATAGTCGACCCTTGCGCTCGCTTCAAATCGGAACTTGCCAGAAACCTCTGCTAGTAATTCACCTGCTTCACTTAACACGCGGTACATTCTTTTATGCTCAAGCGCGACACGCGCCACCGAAAATCCTTGTTCTTTATAGACAGCAAATGCTTGCTCTAATTCATTAGTCCAACCTAATTGTACGTTATTCAATGTTATTTCCTCCTATTGGATACAAAAATAAAAAGGCCGCTAGTGAACGGCCTTTGTTTGTTTAAACATAGTTAAACCACGGCCTGATTCCACAGCCCATGATGAAATAAATGTTATCCAATAAAATGAATCGACATTTAGAAAGCTTCATATGAGGGCTGTGTGTTATTTACAATGATTGCGTCTAATACGTTGATCGTTTTCATAAAACATCCCTCGCTTTCTGATTTGTTGAGTTGATTATAGCATATCTTGAAATAAATGGAAAGTCTTTTTATGGGGTCTGACCCCAGTGCCTTTAAAGCTCTAAAAGTGGTGGGATCGAGTAGAAAAAAGCGCAAATGCTTAAAGATGATTGCGATAGCATTACGTCTTTTTTGGCTAATTCGTTAAATTT
>NZ_BAUV01000014.1 GCF_000513135.1 Halalkalibacter akibai JCM 9157 | reverse complement strand
ACCCTACCTCTTGATCCCGCAGGAGTCGAGTGGCTTCCGCTCCATTACACTATGAGCAGAAGCCATATTCAAAAAGCAACAATCATTACGAAAAGAGTCAAATTATAAAAACGAATGTATGGTTGTACGTATGCATAGTGTAGCCTACTATTGATTTGCTGTGCAACTGTTATGAACCGTATATAAGCGGGTATAGTAAATGAGAAGGGAGGTGTTAGTAGTGAAAAAGAATGCGTTAATCTTGTTGGCTTCTGTTTTAGGATCTATTTTATTAGCTCTTATTATTTATTTAATGATTATTTTAGCAGGTACGACAATTAATGATTCAAAACTAGTAATGAAGGCGACAACTTCTTTAGTAGACCAAAACGGAGAAGTTATCTCACAACTGTATATTGAAAATCGAGAAATCGTTTCAATATACGATGTGCCTGAGCATGTACAGGAGGCTTTTATTTCGATAGAGGATAGTCGTTTTCGTCAGCATCAAGGCATTGACTTCAGATCTATTGGCCGGGCTTTGTATCGTGATATTTTAGCAGGAGCTAAAGTCGAAGGTGGAAGTACGATTACCCAACAACTTGCTAAAAATGTTTTTCTTACAAATGAAAAAACGTTACTACGTAAAACAAAAGAAGTGCTCATCGCTATGAATTTGGAAAGACGCTACAGCAAAAATGAATTATTGGAAATGTATCTGAATCGTATCTATTTCGGGCATGGTGCATATGGGATTCAAGCTGCTTCAACTCTTTATTTCAACAAAGATGTTAGTGAATTGTCGATTGAAGAGGGAGCTTTATTAGCTGGACTGCCGAAAGCCCCTAATTCCTATTCGCCTATTACTAATCCTGAACGCAGTAAACAAAGACGTGATCTAGTACTAACGGTAATGGAAAACCAAGGGAAACTACAGGCTGGGGAAGCCAAGCAATTAAGAGGAAAGACGGTTGTTATTAACCGTAAGCCACAAGATGATGATGCTTACTTAACTTATATTGATATGGTTATTGATGAAGCAGAAAGACGCTTTCATCTGACGCATGAAGAGGTATTAACAGGTGGATATCAAATTGTTGTACCACTCAACCGGACCTTGCAAGAAGTGTCGTATGAAAAAATTAGGGATTCTAACTTTTTACCGAATGAAAATGCAGATGCAGAGGCTGCAATTGTCTTAATGAATGTCGAGACTGGTGGGGTCTTGGCTGTGCAAGGAGGAAGAGAGTATGTGAGAAGAGGGTTAAACCGAGTGAACGTGAAACGTCAGCCGGGATCTGCTTTTAAACCTTTGGCCGTTTATGCTCCAGCACTTGAACAAGGAAGCCACCCGTACACGTTATTAGTAGATCAATTGCTTGATTATAACGGCTACTCACCCCGGAATTACAATTCAGTTTATTCGGGCTCCATGACGATGTATGATGCTTTAACATATTCAGCAAACGCACCTGCTGTTTGGCTGTTGAATGAACTAGGGATAAATCATTCAGTAGAGACATTAAAAACATTTAAACTTGAAATTGAAGACGCTGGACTTGCGATTGCGCTAGGCGGATTAACAAAAGGGGTAACCCCTTTAGAATTAACAGCCTCTTATCGAGTATTTGCCAATGAGGGTAAAAGGATAGATCCGTATTTTATTGAAAAAATCTACGATCAGAATGGGGAGGAACTAGAGGGTGAAGTGCTAGAAGAACAAGTAGTAGTTTCACCGCAAACAGCTTGGTATATGACTAGAATGCTCGAAGCAGTCGTTGATAAAGGAACAGGTTCGGTTGGTGAAGTAACTACTCCATTAGCCGGGAAAACAGGAACATCTTCTTTTTCTCCAGTTGAAGGAGCAACTATGGATGCGTGGTTCGTTGGCTATACCCCAACCGTAGTTGGATCTGTTTGGATGGGGTATGATGTAACGTCTGCTGAGCGTTATTTAAAAGGTGGAAGTACGTATCCTACTGTTTTATTTAAAGAAATGATCAATGAACTACCACAAAACTTAAGGGAAGTAGCTTTTCAAAGGCCTGAACATGTACAGGAGTTAGAGCCACCCGTTCAACTACCTGATCAAACCATTTTGACAGCAACCTTTTCAATAGGTGGAAGAGGTTTTTCAAGTATTTTGTTAGAGTGGACTGGAAATGATGATGAGAGAATTCATTATCATATTTATGAGATTACCAACGATGAGAGAAAGAGAATTGCGACTGTTATTAATGGTCAACAATTTTTCATCAGTAGTGCCAATCCATTTACTTCAAAAATGTATGAAGTAGTTCCATTTGACTCCGTTACAGCACAAGAAGGAGAGAGTTCAAATAAAGCGGAAGTGAAGTTTAAATTGGGTATACATTAATACTGATCACAAATGTAAATACGGAACAATAAAAAGGTAGTTTCTTACATATGTGACTGAAAAATGGATCATAATCAGTAGAGGGATGTTGATAGGAGAAGCGTGATTCGGGAGTGTAATTGAAATTTCTTGCTAAGCCGTAAGGAGAAGTAGGGCGATGAGGTGCGGGGTTTGCCAATAAATAACCCTGATAGTAGTGGGCTCCATAGTTTTGGGCTAGTTGAAGTAATTCCAAAGTTTCAATGCCTTCGAATAAAAGTTTGGTTCCTAGTTGCTTGGATAAGACAGATAGATAACCAAGTGGAGTTCTATCTGTTTTATTCTTTATGGTGTCGTTTAGGGAATGAAGATCTATCTTGAGAATTTCGGGACGTAAAAACATAGCTCGTTCCAAATTATTGAATCCTTTTCCGTAGTCGTCTATCGCAATTTTGCATCCAAGTTTTTGGTATTTAATTAATCTGTTTTTAAATTGCGAATGGTTATTCATGTTCTGTTCAGTAATTTCTAACACAATCTGTTTTGGATTTAAACCTGGATTCGTTTGAAATTGAAAGAGCAACTGTTGATAAAATAACCAATCCTCTTCAAAAGAAAAGAAGGTTGGACTTATATTAAAGAAATACAAAGACTCTTTCTTTGTATAGACTTGGAGACATTTCAACGCTTTTAAACGTATCCAACGATCCACTTGACTTTTTTCTTTAACATGAATCGACGAATCGTGAAAGAATGGACCTAGACTAACAATGATTCTATTCGAATCTCTGTATCGACCTAAGACTTCGTATCCAATTATAGAATGCTGGTTTTCGCCGATAATGGCCTGAAAGTATGGAAAGATATTTTTAGGTGAAAGTATTGGGTTTAAAGGGTCATACATATTGTTCCTCCTACTTTTATTATATTGGGAATTACAGAGTTTCATTTTATCAAAAAGATTGTAATTTGAATGGTAATTGGGTTAATTATCTATCATTAATTCGAAGTCTAATTAGAGACGAACATTTATCGATTTTATGACAGTTTAAGCGTTTTGCTATACAGTCCGATATTCGGTCATTATAGTAAAGGTTGTAGAAAATGCAATTTGAAACGTGATCAAGTAAAATAAGATTTATAAGTAAGAAGAAGGAGTGACAAAATGAATCAAACTAACTTTAATGATACATTTTTAAAAGCATGTAGAGGAGAGGCGCATGATCATGTACCTGTTTGGTATATGCGTCAAGCTGGTAGGTCTCAACCAGAATACAGAAAAATAAAAGAGGAATATTCTCTGTTTGAAATCACTCATCAGCCTGAGTTGTGCGCGTATGTTACAAAATTACCAGTCGATCAGTATAATAATGATGCTGCTATTTTGTATAAGGATATTATGACTCCATTGCCAGCTATTGGGGTAGATGTTGAGATTAAATCAGGAATTGGCCCTGTAATTGATAATCCAATTCGGACAAAAGCCGACGTAGAAAAATTAGGAACAATCTCACCAGAACAAGATGTTCCATATGTGTTAGATACGATTAAGTTACTTCGTGAACAGCTAACAGTTCCGTTAATCAGTTTTGGTGGTGCGCCTTTTACATTAGCGAGTTATATGATCGAGGGAGGTCCTTCCAAAAATTATAATAAGACAAAAGCGTTTATGTATGCAGAACCAGAAGCATGGCATTTATTAATGGACAAACTTGGTGAAATGACCATTACATATATTAAATCTCAAATTGCTGCAGGGGCTCAAGCGATTCAAATTTTTGACTCATGGGTTGGCGCTTTAAATGTAGCGGATTATCGCACATTTGTGAAACCGGTTATGAACCGCATTTTTGCTGAATTAAAGTCTGAGAATGTTCCCCTCATTATGTTTGGAGTGGGTGCAAGTCACTTAGCTAATGAATGGAATGATCTTCCATTAGATGTAGTTGGACTTGATTGGCGTTTATCCGTTCAAGAAGCCAGAGAGTTAGGAATTAAAAAAACGGTACAAGGAAATCTAGATCCAGCAATTCTTCTTGCGCCATGGCATGTTATTGAAGAGCGTGCAAAAGAAATTCTTGACCAGGGAATGAAAAACCCTAATTTTATCTTTAACTTAGGACATGGAGTGTTTCCTGAAGTGCAACCAGACACATTAAAAAAATTAACTGCTTTTGTACATGAGTATTCATACGATAAGTTAGGAAAATGAGGTGTAGAACATGACTAAAAAGAAAATAGGTTTACTAGTTATGGCTTACGGAACTCCTAGAAATAAAGAGGAAATTGAGCCGTATTATACACATATAAGAAGAGGAAGAAAACCTTCTCAAGAAGCATTAGATGATTTAACTGAACGTTATGAAGCAATAGGTGGTATTAGTCCTTTAGCGAAAATAACAGAAGATCAAGCTTATGGGTTACAAGATCGTCTTAATCAGGAATTTGAGGATATTGAATTTAAAACGTATCTTGGATTAAAACACATTGATCCCTTTATTGAAGAGGCTGTTAAACAAATGAAAGAAGATGGAATTGAGGAAGCGGTTAGTATTGTTTTAGCTCCTCATTACTCAACTTTTAGCGTGAAATCCTATAATGGCAGAGCGAAGGAAGAGTCAGAAAATGTATCTGGACCAGTCATTTATAGCGTTGATAGCTGGTATGATGAACCTCAATTTATTGATTACTGGGTAGATCAAGTTCAACAAACGATGAACGAGATTCAAGATAAAGACAAGGCATGTGTCATTTTC
Source organism: Halalkalibacter akibai JCM 9157 (assembly GCF_000513135.1). GTDB lineage: Bacteria > Bacillota > Bacilli > Bacillales > Bacillaceae_D > Halalkalibacter > Halalkalibacter akibai. Next base: position 81,765 of record NZ_BAUV01000014.1, on the reverse strand, counting down.
TCTGCTCACAGTTTACCAGAGAAAATTATCCAAATGGGTGATCCTTATCCTCAGCAATTACAAGAAACGGCTGATTTGATTGCCCAAAAAGCAGGGGTTAAGAACTATACAATTGGATGGCAAAGTGAAGGGAATACGCCCGATCCTTGGCTTGGTCCGGATGTTCAAGATCTAACTAGAGACCTTTATGAAAAGCATGGGTATACGTCTATGGTTTATTGTCCAGTTGGGTTTGTCGCAGATCACTTGGAGGTTCTCTTTGATAACGATATAGAATGTAAAGTAGTTACAGATGAACTTGGGATTAATTATTATCGTCCTGAGATGCCAAATGCAAAACCTGAATTTCTTGATTGCTTAGCAACCGTTGTGAAAAAAAAGCTTGCAAGGAAAGAGTGAGGTCTTTGGAAACGAAAACAAGAAGAATCGCTGTTATCGGTGGTGGAATAACAGGGCTAGCAGCAGCGCGTAAACTTGAAAGAGCGAAAGAGCAAGGTTTTAATTTGGAGTATGATCTCTATGAAAAATCAAGTCAATTAGGTGGGAAGATCCAAACGGAACGGAAAAACGGGTTTGTTATTGAACGCGGACCAGATTCATATCTCGCTCGGAAAGAAAGCATGACCCGATTAGCTAAAGATGTTGGGATCGAGGATGACCTTCTTCCTAATGACACCGGGCAAGCATTCGTGTTAAAAGGTGATAGGTTATATCCGATTCCAGGTGGAGCTATTATGGGAATTCCTACTGAAATCAAACCGTTCATTTATACCCAGCTTCTTTCACCACTCGGAAAATTAAGAGCGGCTACTGATTTTGTTTATCCATCCTTTACAGCCAAAGACGAAGATATATCTTTAGGGCACTTCTTTCGTCGCCGACTTGGTAATGAAGTAGTAGATAACCTAATAGAACCGCTTTTGTCTGGAATTTACGCAGGAAATCTTGATAAATTAAGTTTAAAGGCTACTTTTCCTCAATTCCAACAAGTAGAGCAGAAGCACGGAAGTTTGATCCGGGGAATGAAAGCATCAAGAGCAAAGCAGGGTCCGAAGGTTGAAAAGACAAAGTCCAAAGGAATGTTTTTAACATTCCGCAACGGCTTACAATCATTTGTGGAAGCGATAGAATCAAAACTAGAAGCAGGTTCCGTTCATAAAAATAGTCATATTACGAAGATTTATAAGCAAGACAATCAATTGCATTTGTTATTTAAGGATGGTTCTATTCAAACGTACGACGATGTTATTGTTACAACTCCTCCTAAAATTACTGCTGCCCTGTTGGTTGATTATCCTTACTTTTCATATCTTAATGATATGGAAACAACAACGGTAGCGACGGTAGCGATGGCTTATAAAGAAGACCGTATTACGATTCCACACGATGGAACTGGTTTTGTTGTTTCGAAGAAAAGCAATCATGCTATTACGGCATGCACGTGGACGCATAAAAAGTGGAAGCATTCAACTCCTCCAGGCTATGGTTTATTACGTGCTTATGTTGGTAGACCTGGTGATTCAGCCATTGTCTCTAGATCTGACGAGGAAATTGTCAAAGCCGTTCTTTATGATTTAAGGCAAGTAATGGAAATTGAAGGAGATCCGGAATTTTTTGTTGTTACACGCTGGCAGGAAGCGATGCCTCAATATAATGTCGGGCATACATTTAAGATCAGCAAAATAAAAGAAGACTTAGCTCGAAATCTTCCTGGAATTCATTTAGCAGGTGGAGGAATTGAGGGAATTGGTTTACCGGATTGTATTGATCAAGGTGAAGCAGCTGTAGAACGAATTTTAAAAAAATGATAAAGTAAGAGAGGATAACGAACGTATTTTGCCATTATTGGTAAGTTACGGTTTTGTTATCCTCTTTTTTAATAGGATGAATTCGAAGCTTTTATTTTCTCTGTCACTATGAAAATTACAAATTTATAGCAACAATCTTTACTTAAAATAGCTGTTAAAATTTAACTTTTTTTGATTGTGTGTTAGCTAGAGTTGCAAAGGAGCTTGAGAAGATGTTAAATCACGTGGATCAACTTAGCTTAATTGATGAAAATGATTTACAGTCAGAATTATTCGTTCAAAACTGGATGTCTCCCCCGCACTTCCTTCTATTTGATAATCAAACGATTCAAGAATTTATTGAAGTAATGAAATGTAAAAATACTGATCTTCTTCTTATCGATAAAGAACATCAGGTAGTAGGTGCAATGTCTAATCAATCCATCTATCAACTCTTACTTGAGGGAAAATCGTTAGAAGACAAAATGGATCATACCATGTTGGAGCGAGCAAGTACCATTTATGAAAATACACCTATTTTATCAGTAGAATTTACCCCAAACCAATCGGTCGTTGCTGTTCTGAATGAACAAAACAAAATCATTGGTTCTCTTGGAAAACAGGAAATAATAGAAGCTCAAGAATTCTTAATCCAATCCATACAGCACAACGTTAATGTGATAGATGTGGTGTTAGATATCGCATATGAAGGTGTTGCTTTAGTAGATCGAAATGGCTTCGTCGTTAAAATGAATACAGCGTATCGAAATTTTTTAGGGATACAAGATGAAGTGGTAGTAGGAAGGCATGTGACAGAAGTGATTGATAACACTCAATTACACCTTACAGCTAAAACAGGCATTCCGCAAAGAGGAGAGGTTCAAACGATTAAGGGGCAAAAAATGATTGTACATCGTATCCCGATTTGGCAAAATGATGAACTAATTGGTGCAATCGGCATGTTAATTTTTGAAGGTGTAAGTGAATTATATCGAATACTAGAAAATGCGACAAAGTCAAAAGTGATTAAACAGCAACCAAAACTTGCAAAAACAAAGCTTCTTGAGAACAAGGAAAATGCTAATACATTAGATCAAATTCTAGGAACAAGTAAAGAAATTACTGCCTGTAAAAAAATCTCTTTTAAAGCAGCCAAAACAAACGCAACAGTGTTAATAACTGGGGAAAGTGGGACTGGTAAAGAAGTGTTTGCCAGAGCCATTCACCAAAATAGTTACCGTTCAGAACAGCCGTTTATCGCTTTAAATTGTGCTGCAATACTGAACATTTACTTGAAGCGGAGTTATTTGGATATGAAGAAGGTGCGTTCACGGGGGCTAAAAAAGGAGGAAACAAAGGAAAATTTGAATTAGCAGATACAGGAACTATCTTTCTAGATGAAATTGGTGATATGCCTAAGCAGATGCAGACAAAAATTTTGCGTGTTTTAGAAGAAAGAGAGGTAGTAAGGGTTGGAGGGGCTACTTCAACTCCCATAGATGTACGAGTTATAGCTGCTACAAATCAGAATTTAGTTGAGCGAGTGAACGAAGGTTCGTTTAGAGAAGACTTGTATTATCGTTTAAATGTGATACACATTACGATTCCTCCGTTAAGAAAAAGAAGGGAAGATATTCCGATCCTATTTGCTCATTATTTAAAGCTATATTATGAGAAATATAAGATTAACGAAAAGAGTATCGCAGATTCTGTTCTTGAACGAATTAAGTCTTATGACTGGCCAGGGAATATTCGTCAAGTCGTTAATACGGCAGAACAACTTGTAACCCTTGTAGATGGGAAGCAAATCACGGTTAACGATTTACCTGATGCTGTAAGGTCTCAACCATTAAGTATAAATAAGAAACCAAGCTTGAAGTCTGAAAGAGTAGAGTATGAACGTGATGCAATTCATAGAATTTTAACTGAAGTTGGAGGTAACAAGACAAAAGCAGCAAAGAGGTTGGGAATTCATAGGACTACTCTTTATAAAAAATTAAATGAGCTCGAGTAATAAATGTAGGGAAAAATCTACATTGTTGTTCTAAGGTGTAGATTTTTTTCTACACTTTTTTGTTTCTGTTGCTGGAAAGGTGACGTATTTTCAACATGATAAAAGTTGGCACGAGTTTTGCATTATAAAAAGTTGAAACGAAAAGGGAGGGAATTTTTTAAATGAGTGTTTCGACTGTTCATTTGCCTAAAAGTATTTTTTACGGAGAAGGAAGCTTTAAAAAGATAGGTGAGGAAGCTAGCAAACTAGGAAAGAAAGCTTTAATTATAAGTGATCACGTTATGGAGCAGCTAGGAAATTTAGAGAAGTGTCATGTTTATTTAAGAGAGGCAGGGGTAGAATTCGTAGACTATTTAGATGTTGCGAGTGAACCAACTGATGAGTACGTTTACCAAGCTTTAGCTTTAACTAAAGATGAGTGTTGTGACGTAGTTATAGCCTTGGGGGGCGGAAGTTGTATTGATACGGCAAAAGCTGTTGCTGTTCTAGCGACAAATGGTAGGGATATAAGTGATTACATGAATTTGAAAACGCTTGCTACGGTTAAGCCATTACCTCTCATTACCATTCCGACAACTGCGGGTACCGGTTCTGAGGCAACCGACGTTACAGTAATCACAAATACAAGTAATGATGTGAAAATGATGATCAAGCAACCTGCTTTTATGCCTGAGATAGCTATTGTTGACCCAGTGTTAACTATTTCTTCACCTAAAAATACAACAGCAGCGACAGGAATTGATGCATTAACACATGCCTTAGAAGCTTATATTTCAAAGAAAGCCCATCCTTTCACAGATCATATGGCTCTCTCTGCGATCAAATTAATTACAGAAAATATTCTTGATGCTTACCACAATGGGTCTAATGTAGAAGCTAGAAATAACATGATTTATGGGGCGATGCAGGCTGGAATTGCCTTCTCAAACTCCTCTGTTTGTTTAGTTCATGGTATGTCTAGACCTTTAGGTGCACTATTTCATGTGCCACATGGTATTTCAAATGCAATGTTATTACCGAGTGTGCTTGAGTACACCAAAAGTTCATGTATCCCTAGGTTGGCTGAGATAGCAAGTTATTTGTATCCAGATTTGAAAGGGTTCTCACAAATTGATTTAGCAAACAAATTAGTTACGAATATTTTGAAGTTATGTCAAGAACTGAATATACCAAATATTAAGACGTGGGGTGTTGATAGAGAAGCCTTTGAGCAAGTGTTAGGAAAAATGGCTAAAGATGCGCTAGATAGTGGTAGTCCTGCTAACAACCCTAAAGTTCCTGATAAAAATGACATTATTTCATTGTATCGACATGCTTTTACATTCGAGTATGAGTTGAAGAAAGTGTAAGACTTTCATTTCAGGAGGAGTATCAATGTTAAGTATGATAGGGTTATTTGTTGCACTGGGGTTACTGATCTTTTTAACGATGAAAGGTGTAAATATCATTATCGCGGCTTTGATTTGCTCTGTTTTACTTGCTTTAACCGGAGGACTTGATTTGAACACAGCGATGACTGGTTTTTATATGGATGGTTTTACTGGGTATTTCGCTTCGTGGTTTTTAATCTTCTTACTTGGAGCCATCTTTGGAAAAGTCATGCAGGATACGAAATCAGCTGAATCAATTGCAGATTGGGTTAGTCGTACGCTAGGTCCGCAGTGGGCAGTGTTTGCGGTAGTTAGTGCATGTGCGATTATGACGTACGGTGGAGTAAGTTTGTTTGTTGTTGGATTTACTGTTTATCCGATTGCAGTCTCTTTATTCAGATTAGCTAATTATCCGCATCGTTTCATACCAGCTGCGCTAGTGTTCGGTTCTATCTCCTTTACGATGACATCACCTGGATCACCTGAAATTCAAAATTTAATTCCAACAGAATTTTTCGGCACAACACCAACTGCAGGTGGGTGGGTTGGGGTAGTAATGGGAGTGTTTATTGCAACAGTCGGTGGTTTATGGTTGCGCTTTCTAGTTAGAAAAGCAGTAGCAAATGGAGAAACGTTTGAATTACCAAAAGCAAGTCCGTTTTACTCAGCTGAAAAAGTTGATGAAATTGCCGCAACAACAGAGGAGAAAAAATTACCTAATGTTGTCTTTGCTATTCTTCCTCTTGCAATCGTTATCTTAGTTTTAAATATACTTTCATTTTATATGGCTCCGAAAACTGCAGCACTCGTTGCACTAGTGCTTGGTATCCTCTCAGTTTGGGGATTTAACTTTAAATTTGTCCAAGAGTATTGGAATTCTTTAGCTGTTGGAGCACAAAATTCATTGGTTGCTATTGCTAATACTTGTGCGGTTGTTGGTTTTGGTAGTGTAGCTGCTCAAGTGTCAGCGTTTGATACATTTATTAATGCTCTAGTGAATATTTCTGGACCGCCTTTACTTGGATTAGCTATCGGGGTAACGATTATTTGCGGCCTCACCGGTTCTGCTTCTGGTGGTTTAGGAATAGCATTACCATTATTAGCTCCTATTTACCTAGCGAAAGGAATAGATCCTGGTTCTATGCATCGTGTTTCTGCATTAGCATCTGGTGGTTTAGATTCCTTACCTCACAACGGTTATGTCGTAACAACGGTTAGGGCTATTTGCGGGGAAACGCACAAAAAAGCGTATTTACCCATTTTGTGTGTGAGTGTTATTTTGCCAACGATTGCGGTTATTTTAGCGATAGCTTTGTACTCAATATTCTAAATAAGATCATAAAAAAAGGAGTTTTTAATCATGACAGTTCAAACGAAAACAGTTCTTAGAAATTTTATTAATGGTGACTGGGTAGCTTCTAATTCTTCTGAATTTGAGATTGTCCCGAACCCTGCTACAGGAGGAGAAATTGCAAGAGTCCCTTTATCAACAAAGGAAGACGTTGATTTAGCTGTACAAACAGCAAAAGAAGCTTTTAAAACATGGAAAAAAACGCCGGTGCCAAAAAGAGCAAGAATTCTTTTTACTTACCACAAACTTTTGCAAGATAATTATGAGGAGCTTGCCAACTTAATCACTTTAGAAAATGGAAAGTGCTATGACGATGCTTACGGAGAAGTCCTACGTGGAATCGAGTGTGTAGAGTTTACTGCGGGGGCACCGAGCTTAATGATGGGAGATGTATTACCTGATATTGCAACAGGGATTGAATCCACGATGTATCGTTATCCAGTGGGTGTAGTAGGTGGTATTGCACCATTCAATTTCCCGATGATGGTTCCATGCTGGATGTTCCCGCTAGCAATCGCTTGTGGAAATACGTTCGTGTTAAAACCTTCTGAGAGAACACCATTACTTGCACAACGCTTAGTAGAGTTATTTACTGAAGCTGGATTGCCAAAAGGTGTGTTAAATCTAGTTCACGGAGCTCATGATGTAGTAAATGGATTACTTGAACATAAGAATGTAAACGCGATTTCGTTTGTTGGATCACAACCAGTTGCTGAATATGTTTATAAAACAGGGGCTAGTTATGGAAAGAGAGTTCAGGCGTTAGCTGGAGCTAAAAATCACTCTATTGTTCTTGCGGATTGTGATATGGAAAAAACCGTACAAGGCATTGTTGGAGGGGCGTTTGGAAGTGCTGGGCAACGTTGTATGGCAACATCAGTTGTAGTCGTTACAGAGGATATTGCCGATGAATTAATTTCTAAATTAACGGATGCAGCCGATCAATTAGTTCTTGGTGATGGTTGTGATAAATCTGTTAATCTAGGACCAGTTATCCGTCAGTCGCATCTAGATAAAGTGAATCAGGCGATTGAAGCGGGAATTCAACAAGGAGCTACGCTTATACGTGATGGACGTCAAGATGGTCAAGGGTTAGACGGTTATTTCTTAGGGGCAACTATTTTTGACCATGTTACAACGGGAATGGATATTTGGAAAGAGGAGATATTTGCTCCAGTTTTATCAATTGTAAGAGTTAAAGATTTAACGGAAGCGATAGAGGTGACAAATGAATCTGATTTCGGAAATGGATCTGTTCTTTATACAGATAGTGCAGCAGCTATTCGTCAATACCGTGAAGATATTGAGGTTGGAATGCTTGGAGTGAATGTAAATGTTCCGGCACCAATGGCGTTCTTCCCATTCTCAGGATGGAAGAATTCATTTTACGGTGATTTGCATGCCAACGGCAAGGACGGTGTTAACTTTTACACAAGAAGAAAGATGCTAACGGCTCGTTACTAATTTAATTAAAGTTTGTTCGCAAATTACTTAACTCTATACATTATTAAAGGGATAGCCCATAAGGTAAAAAACCTTTTTGGGCTACCCCTTTTTATATTAGTTGTTCCAATTTTGTAATCGTGAAACTCGATCTTGATGTTCGTCTTGATATTTTTGTTGTTTGACAATTTGTTCAAGTTCTTTCCCGCTATATTTACGTTTTTTTACTGTAATTGTAAAAAGAATAAAATGAAATGTCATTGTTAATGCCTCCTAATCCATTTTTGTAATTAGTCAGGTGAGGCCTTTCACCTGTTCGTACCAACCTTGCAACATTAAGCCTTTTAGAAAAATCATGTTATTACCTCCTTGTGTGTTATTTTTAATTGTTTAGTTCATAAATTTGTGTACTTGTTGATCGTGATATTCTTGTAGTTTCTGTTGTCGTACTAAACGTTCTAATTGTTCGCCAGTGTACTCACGTTTTTTTATTGAAATCGTGAAAAGTAAAAACGTAAAAGTCATGTTAAAATCACCACCTTTCATTAAGAAATTTAGAAAACAAACCCAATCCCAAATATTGTAAGTGGAAATGGACACAAAAAAGCACAGGGAAACGGGTCCCTGTGATAGTAGACGTTTATATATAAAGTCACAGGGGTTACGTTCTCCTGTGCTTGAAGTGATCTCAATTAATTACTTTTTGAGCGATTGACTAGTAAGCACTGAACGTAATAAATATGAAGTTAATGGATTTTTTAATGTCGTTTTTAACATAATGTTCAGCCTCCTAGATTCATAAATTTGTTTTCTTAAGGAATTATATCCAAAGTTTGGCAAAAAGTAAATGGGATTTGTGAATTTTTTTTGATTTTTTTCAAAAGTCCATTGACAAAATTTTCTGTTATGTGTTCGAGGAATTTGGTTTCATTGAATTTATTCTTAGTTTTGATATTGTAGATATACTATAAAATTATTTAGCTACGAGTGAATCGTACTGAACATGGTTTCTATTGCTTACTTTGTGGTAAGATAATCCATGTAAATAATATGAACGAGTTTATCTATTTTTTGGAAGGATGAGGAGAGAACTGAAATGACTAACCAATTAGATGTATTACAGGCGCTTAGGCAAACGCGTCATGATTGGTTGAACGTTATGCAGTTAATAAAAGGAAACTTAGCACTGAAACGTTATGATCGAATCGAAGAGATCATTCATCAGGTGACCCAACAATCGATCTGTGAAAGTAAGATTTCAGAAATACAAGCACCAAGTGTTGTGTATTTTCTATTAACGTATAATTGGTTCAGCAACAATATAAAGTTAGAGCTTGATGTAGCTGGAGAGGTTTTTTCACTTGAAAACAAAGAAGTACAACTTTTGCGATTATGTGAAGAAATTACGGAGAAACTAACTAATGATTGTACGATAGATACTGAGAACAATTTACTCATTACATTTTTATTTACTGAAGAATATTGTGAGGTTACCTTTGATTTTCAAGGGGCTTTGCAGAAAAAAGTAGATTGGCAACGATTTAAATTGGAAAGGGAGTCAATTGTGAACCTTGTTGAATGGAATGAACAGGAATGTGTTCTTGTAGCAAGATTTGCGAGAAGCTGAGGTGAAGAAGAAATGTTTGTTGATAAAGTCAAAATATATGTTAAAGGGGGAGACGGCGGTAATGGCCAAGTTTCCTTCCGAAGAGAAAAATATGTTCCAGATGGTGGACCTGCTGGAGGAGATGGCGGAAGAGGTTCAAGTGTTGTTTTTGAAGTAGAGGAAGGACTGCGCACTTTAATGGACTTCCGCTATAAGCGCCATTTCAAAGCACCGCGTGGTGAACATGGACGTCCTAAAAATCAGCATGGTAAAAATGCAGAAGATATGATCGTTAAAGTCCCGCCTGGTACAACCGTCATTGACGATCAATCTGGACAAGTCATAGCAGACTTAACTGAGCATGGTCAAAGAGCGGTTATTGCAAGGGGGGGGCGTGGTGGACGTGGAAATACTCGTTTTGCTACGCCTGTTAACCCTGCACCAGAAATTGCTGAAAATGGAGAGCCAGGTCAAGAGAGAGACGTTATTTTAGAATTGAAAGTATTGGCTGATGTTGGCTTAGTAGGTTTTCCTAGTGTTGGTAAATCAACGCTACTTTCTGTTGTTTCAGCGGCTAAACCAAAAATTGCTGACTATCATTTCACTACTATTACTCCAAACCTTGGTGTAGTTGAAACCGATGATAATCGCAGTTTCGTTATGGCTGACTTGCCAGGATTAATTGAGGGCGCTCATGCAGGAGTTGGACTAGGTCATCAATTTTTAAGACATATCGAACGGACGAGAGTCATTGTCCATGTTATTGATATGTCAGCGTTAGAAGGAAGAGATCCTTACGAAGATTATCTGTTAATTAATGAAGAGTTAAAACAGTATAACCTACGTCTGATGGAACGACCACAAGTGATTGTTGCTAATAAAATGGATATGCCTGAATCAGAAGAGAACTTAAAACTGTTCAAAGAGAAATTTAAGGATGACTACCCAATTTTCCCAATTTCAGCTATCACAAAACAAGGATTACGTGATCTACTCCTAACGATTGCTGATAAAATTGAAGAAACTCCTGAATTTCCACTTCATGAAGAAGTTGAGGACACAACACGTGTTATCTATCGTCATGAAAAACAAGAGACTCCGTTTGTCATAACGAGAGACGACGACGGAACATTCGTTTTATCAGGAGCACCATTAGAAAAACTATTTAAAATGACTGATTTCTCACGCGAAGAATCAATCAAACGTTTCGCAAGACAAATGCGCGGAATGGGTATTGACGACGCCCTAAGAGAAAGAGGAGCAAAAGACGGAGACCTAGTCAGAATCATGAAATTCGAATTCGAATTTATTGACTAGGTTTAAAGCCAAAAGGTGATTTTCCTTTTGGCTTTAAACCGTTGCAATGAGCGAAACCGCTGCAAGCTCTTAAGCCTTTTATAAGCGAACTTCTTATAAAAGGCGCGCAGCGAGAGAAGCCATTGCAAAGATGTTCGCACTTATTAAGGTTAAAGAGTGAAGATCTTTGAGAAAATGATGCATGAATTGAAAAGCCAAAAGGTGATTTTCCTTTTGGCTTTAAACCGTTGCAATGAGCGTTTGAACATGTGTGGACACCAAATACCTTATTCCTGAAAAAACAACTCTTTTGGCAGGCTTAGAGGACCCAGAAGCTCTTATTGCCTGAAAATCACTAAAATATGATTCCATATTAGATGAATAGAGCTCTACAGTCCTCTCCCATCTAAAAAATAACCTATTTAACTAATATAAGGGCTCTGGTGTCCGTTCATCTCAGCAATCCCGTCCGACATTGCCTTCCGAATCCTCATAAACTCGCCGCATTTCATACACCACAAAAAAATGCAAACTGTCTCTTACGAAGGGACAAATTTTCATTGTTAGTAGACAATTTTGTGAAGAGTTGTTGTCAAAAAGTTTCGTCAATTCTATAATGGGAGGATAAGTGCAACTAGAAAGAGGTGAATAAACTATGACAACAAGGAAATCATTTTATTTAGTAAGAGAAGATATGCTGACAGACGCAATGGAGAAAACGCTAGCTGCCAAAGAGCTACTTGACTCAGGAAAAGTGAAGAAAATAAATGAGGCTGTTAATATTGTGGGATTGAGTCGTAGTGCATTTTATAAATATAAAGACGGAATATTTCCTTTTCATACAATGGTTAGAGAGAAGATTATTACGCTATCTATTATTTTAGTCGATAGATCTGGTTCTTTATCTCAGCTTTTAAGTAAGGTAGCTGAGACGGGTGCAAATGTGCTAACTATTAACCAAACGATTCCTTTACAAGGAAGAGCTCATATGACGATATCCATTGACACATCACCGATGAAATTAGATTTAGATGCTTTAATGGACTGGCTTGAGGAGTTAGATGCAGTTAAAAAAGTCGAGATAGTTGGAACGGGCTCATAACTTTATGTTTCAAAGCTAAACGACAAAATAATAATGAGCTAGAATTTGATGATGGACTAGGAGGAGAAGGTTAGAGATGAAGATTGGTTATTTAGGGCCAAAAGGTACGTTTACAGAAATGGCTGCAAAAGGACTTTTTGAAAAAGGGGAGTTTATACCTTTTCGCACCATTCCATCTTGTATGGATGCAGTTAAAGCAGGCAAAGTGGATGTAGCAGTTGTTCCAATTGAAAATGCGATTGAAGGCTCTGTGAATATGACTCTTGATTATTTAATTCATAAGCAGAGACTGCCTATAGTGGGGGGAATTACGGTTCCAATTGAGCAGCACTTACTTGTTCATCCAAACAGAGTGGACATAAAGACGATAGATAAAATTGTCTCCCATCCTCACGCGATTGCGCAGTGTCATGATTTCCTTTTAAAACAATATCCAGATGCTGAATGGGAATACATGAATTCAACCGGAGCTGCGGCTGACTTTGTTCATAACCATCCTGAACTTAGTGTTGCCGCTATAGCGAATGAGCTCGCTGCAAAGGAATACGGTTTAAACATTACTCATTCGAACATACATGATTTCTCTAATAATAAAACAAGCTTTGTAGTATTAAGCAATCAGCCTGTTCAAGTCAATTCAGTTGAATCAAAACGTACAGAGGATAAGACGATGTTAATGGTTACTTTACCAGCGGATTATTCAGGAGCATTGCATCAAGTTTTATCTGCTTTTGCTTGGAGAAAATTAAATCTTACTAAAATTGAATCGCGGCCTACCAAAACAGGACTTGGTAACTATTTCTTTATTATTGATATAGAAGGGTTAATGGATGATGTTCTAATTCCTGGGGCCATGTCTGAAATAAAAGCACTTGGATGCGGGGTAGAGCTTCTTGGAAGTTTTCCGGTCTACTCATTTCAAAAAAATGTGGCAAAAATAAAATAAGAATGACTCAAAGGCTATTCAAACTTTTGAGTCATTCTAAAAACAATGTTCTAAATAAAAACGTGCAGCGTGCGGAGCCATTGCTGTTCTTTTTATTTTCCTTTTACAGCATTAATCATTAAGAATAAATCCTTTATGATCTAGTGCTTGAATAGCTTGATTGAGTTGATCATTAGAGTCTGCTTCAATCACATGTAAATGAACACCGTCCGTTAATTCGGATAGAAGGGTTGCCTTTGTTTTTTCTACATTGTGACAAAATGCTTCTACATCATGGCGAGTAGATAACATGAGTGAAGCAGTGATTTCACCATAAATAGCGTGTTCAACCATAACTTGTTTAACGGTAACTCCGTGATCTACCAAAATGAACAGTTCTTCTTTTGTTTCTTCAGGTGAATGTTTACAAGCAATAATACGACTGACTTTAGGTGTGAAGTTGGTCTTAACTAGCATGTATCCTTGAGCCGTTGCGATAATTGGGTGTTTTCTAGCTTTCAAAATAGAGATATCTTGGACAATTACTTGTCGGCTTACATTTGTTCGTTTTGCCAATTCACCTCCAGTTAAAGGAGAATCATTCACTGAAAGCCATTTAATAATTAATTCTCTCCGTTCATCCCCAAGAACTTTTTTTCCTTCATTCATAGTTTTTTAGTCTCCTTTATAAGTAATAACAATTTGCTTTAGTGTATCAATGAGTTTATTTATGTCTGCTTTTTTCGTGTAGCGACCAAAAGTAATTCGAACGAGCTCATGTGCTTCTTCTATGCTTCGTCCAATGCTTAACATCGTGTTTGATGGTTTGGTGTCACCTACACGGCAAGCTGATCCCGTTGAGACAGCTAGTCCATTACGGTTACAGTCTAACATAACTAGCTGACCTTCTACTCCTTTGATTCTTAGACAAATATGAAAAGGCAATCTTTTAGTTGGATGACCTTCAAAGATAAATCTAGAATCAGAAGAAAAGGAATCTACGACCATTTGACGGTATTGTCTAAATTTTACCATATCATCTTTGGCGATTGGCCAGTATTCTTCAGCAGCCGCTGCAAAAGCCGCGATGCTAGGGACATCAACCGTTCCAGCTCTAAATCCCATTTCATGAGTAGTCCCTTGAAGGAAAGGTGTCCAATGAGTTTGTTTATTAATATAAGCTGCACCTACTCCTTTTGGTCCATACAGTTTATGAGCAGAAAAAGTAGCGCTTGTTAATAATGAAGTGGGTATATCAAGTTTACCGAATGTCTGAACGCAATCACTATGAAAAAGGATTCCTTCTTCATTTAATATATGGCCAAGCTCGCTTAGATTCTGAACGGTTCCTATTTCACTGTTTGCATGTGCAATTGAAACCAAAATAGTATCAGCAGTTATAGTTGAGCGTAGTGTTTCTTCAGTTACCTGTCCGAACTGATTAACCGGTAAATAAATAATGTTAAATCCATGTTCTTGTAAGTACATCATAGTTTGGTGTACAGAATGGTGTTCACCTTCTGTTGTAATGATGGTTCTACCCTTATGTTCACGAGAAAAAGCTAGACTTGTTAGCGCTAAAAAAGTTGCCTCTGAACCAGAACCTGTAAAATATATTTCATCTCGTTGAACAGATAGCAAATCAGCAATTGATTGTCTGCTAAGTGTAAGAACGTCATCGCTTTCTAAACCTTGCCGATGTATACTCCGACTATTTGCAAAAAAATCAGTAGCTACGCGGTTGTACGTTTCTAAAGCATACGAGGACATCGGTGTGGTTGCACTATAGTCAAAGTAAATCATAGTTTTCCTCCTAATAAAAACCAATAATTTCCCTATTTAAACATAAAAAATCGCTTGTCACAACTCTTATTTTATGTGAAGATAGGTGACAAGACAACTGTAAAATTCATGGGGGGATGATAATGGCTGATCAAACAGTTGATGTTATTGTCATTGGCAGTGGGATTGCAGGATTAATGACAGCTCACTTGTTAGCTGACCAATTAAATGTGATTGTTATCACAAAGTCGGGAGTTGAAGTCAGTAATTCTAGCTGGGCTCAGGGGGGCATGGCCGCAGCTCTTGGGACAGAAGATAATTGGCAGAAGCATTTTGCTGATACGATTAATGCAGGTCAAGATCATCATAATTACAGCCATACCGAGATTCTTGTGAAAAAAGCACCTGAGATAGTGAAAACATTAATAGATCTAGGGGTTCCTTTTGATAGGATGCAAGATGGAAATTTATCACTTGGGATGGAAGGCGCTCACCAACAAAGGCGAATTGTTCATGCAAATGGAGATAAAACTGGAGAGGCTTTTACAAAGGCTTTAATAAAAGCGGTACGAGATAGGGTGACGATACTCGATCATACGGAAGTACATCAGCTTGTAAAAAGCAATAATCGTATTGTCGGTGTAGAGATTCATAATAAGCAAACCGTATATGCTAGAACAACTGTTTTAGCAACTGGAGGTTTAGGTCAACTTTATACACATACATCGAATGTACCAGAAGCGACGGGTGATGGTTTTGCACTTGCTTACCGAGCTGGTGCAGTGCTTCGTGATATGGAATTTATTCAATTTCATCCAACCTTGTTAACGAATGAGCAAATGACCTTTGGATTAATTAGTGAAGCGGTCCGTGGAGAAGGCGCAACATTAGTTGATGAGAGTGGATTAAGAATCATGGCAGAACATCCTTTAAAAGAATTAGCCTCAAGGGACGTTGTGAGTAGAGAAATCCACCGTGCACTCGAGGCGGGAAGGAAAGTATACCTAGATTGCAGTGGAATTACGAATTTTCAATCTAAATTCCCTGGTCTGTCGGCTCGATGTAAGCAGTTGGGGATTAATGTTAAAGATAAACCCCTATCTGTTGCTCCAGGAGCGCATTTCATTAGTGGCGGTGTGCAAACAGATCAATTCGGCCGAACTAATCTTGAAGGCCTTTACGCTGTTGGTGAAGTAGCTTGTACTGGAGTCCATGGTGCAAATCGTTTAGCTAGCAACTCGTTATTAGAAGGACTTGTGTTTGCCGAACAAGTAGCTAAAGATATCCTCGCTAATAAAGCAAAGTTATTAGTTCCAGTTTTAGTTAAAGAGAAAAGGGAGAAAGAAGAACTGTTGCTTCAATTACCGAGTAAAGATGAGATCAAAAGACAAATGACAAGGTTTGTTGGGATCGAAAGAAGTTTAGATGGACTTAACCAAATGAAAAAGTGGTTAGAGCCATTTGTAAATACAGCCAAATATGTGCGTTCTTCTGATACAAAGGTGGAAATAGAAAGCAAGAATATGGTTCTCGTTGCTTGGTTGATTACAAACGCTGCTCTGATGCGAACGGAGAGCCGTGGTGGGCATTACAGAGCAGATTTTCCTGAACGCAACGATTCTAGATGGTTTCACCACTATCTATCTTTAACGATGGACACAGGAATTTCTGTGCAAGTAGAAAAAGATCATAAGATAGCAATGAATAGCCTTTAGGAGGAATAAACTTGAACAAACTTATTGTAAAAGAAAAGCTTGAACACTTTTTTAAAGAAGATCTAGGAGAATTAGATATTACGACCGCATCGTCCATTATGGGAAACGCAAGCGGAAAAGCTTTTCTAAAAGCCAAAGAAGATGGAGTTATGGCAGGCGCTGAGCTATTGTCGATTGGCTATCAAATTATTAATCCTTCTATCAGAGTTCATGTGTTAATAAAAGACGGTGTTGCTTTTAACAAGGGAGACATTATTGCTCGCTTTGAAGGAAATATTCAAGATTTACTAGCAGGGGAAAGAGTGCTGTTAAATCTTCTTCAGCGGATGTCTGGTGTAGCAACTATGACTCAAAAAGCGATTAAGCAATTAGACGATTCATCTATTCGGATTTGTGACACAAGAAAGACGACTCCTGGATTACGAATCTTTGAAAAATACGCGGTTCGTTGTGGGGGAGGTTTTAATCATCGTCGTAGTTTAAGTGATGCGGTCTTGTTAAAAGAAAACCATCTATTAGCCTGTGGAGGAATTCAGAAAGCTGTGAGGACAGTCCGAAATGAAGTTGGACATATGGTGAAAATTGAAGTGGAAACGACAAATGAACAAGAAGTGTTAGAAGCTGTAAACGCGAATGTAGATGTGATCATGTTTGACAATGCAACACCTCAAGAAATCAAACATTACGTTAACCTAGTACCGAAAACAATTGTGACGGAAGCTTCAGGAGGCATTAATTTAGAATCTCTTCCTTCATTCAAAGATTGTGGCGTTCATTATATTTCATTAGGTTGTTTAACGCATTCAGTAAAATCAACAGATATAAGTTTTTTACTTGAGGAGGAAATGTAATGAAATTTCTTGACAAAGTAGCAACGATTGACCGACTACCTGAAAAATATAGAGAAATGACAACAGAAGAAAAACGAGCTAGAATTCTTGAGATTAAACAACAGCTTGGTTCCAAATTATTTATACCTGGACATCATTATCAACGAGATGAAGTTATTGAGTTTGCTGATGCGACAGGTGACTCTTTACAGTTGGCTCAATTGTCAAAGGACAACCGTGATGCAGAGTATATTGTATTCTGTGGTGTTCATTTCATGGCTGAAACGGCTGATATGTTAACAACGAATGAACAGCATGTTATCTTACCTGACTTAAAAGCCGGCTGTTCGATGGCAGACATGGCAGATATCGAGCAAACTGAACATGCCTGGGTTGAGTTACAAAAAATGTACGGAGATACGATCCTACCCTTAACTTATGTGAACAGTACAGCCGCCATCAAAGCGTTCTGTGGAAGGAACGGTGGAGCTACTGTTACTTCTTCAAATGCTAAGTCTATGGTTGAATGGGCGTTCACGCAAAAACAAAGACTGCTTTTTTTACCTGATCAACATTTAGGGCGGAATACAGCTTATGATCTTGGTATTGAATTACACGAGATGGGTATCTGGGATCCGATTGCTCAAAAACTGGTGTGTGATGGTCCTGTAGAAGAGATAAAAGTCATCCTCTGGAAAGGCCACTGCTCCGTTCATGAGAAGTTTACAGTCGAGCAAATAGAACAATTAAGAAAGCAGTCTCCAGAGACGAACATTATCGTTCATCCAGAATGTACGTTTGAAGTTGTTCAAGCGGCTGATTTAAATGGTTCTACTCATTATATTATCGAAACAATTCGAAAAGCTGAACCTGGTACGGCCTGGGCTGTTGGAACTGAAATGAATTTAGTTAATCGTTTAGCTCAGCAATTCCCTGATAAAGAAGTCTTTTCATTAAATCCGACGATGTGTCCATGCCTTACTATGAATCGGATTGATTTAGATCATTTACTCTGGTCATTGGAGGAGCTCATAGAAGGAAATCTGCATTATCCTATCACTGTAGATCAAATGACGACAAAAGAAGCAAATTTAGCTCTACAAAGAATGCTGGATCGTCCAAATTAATGTTTAAATCAAATACTTTCTAACCCATCCATAAAACGATGGGTTTTTTCATGTAAGTAGGCATAAACCTATTTTTTTAGACATAAGCTGTGCTGAGAACCCTTGCATTACTAGTCTTCTCCCTATTTCGATTAATTATGACGATGAAAGATGGCGTGTCAAAACGCCTAAAGGCACATAGGATGTAAAGAACGGTATGAGGAGGGAATGTTAACGTGAAGATTCATATTGTACAAAAAGGTGATACTCTTTGGAAATTAGCTGAGAAGTACGGAGTGGATTTCGAACAGTTGAAAGCTGCTAATGCACAATTATCCAATCCGGATATGATTATGCCGGGGATGAAGATAAAAATTCCTACAGGTAGTGTTCCTGTGAAAAAAGAAGCTCAAGTAGTAAAAGAACAACCGAAAAAAGAAGCGCAAGTTGCTCCGGTGCAACCAAAAGAACAACCTAAAATGGAAATGCCACAAATGCCTCATGTTGAGATGCCGATGATGCCTCAAATGAAGCAGCCAGTTAAAAAGAAAATTGATGTAAATACGTATCAAACTAATGTGAATTTCTATCAGCCACAACAGCCACAGGTGAAACCTAAACCAAAAATGCCGACCGTTCAAAAACCACCTGTAAAAGCTAAAGCTGAGACAAAAAAGGAAATGCCTAAACCGAAGGAACAATTAAAACCAATTAAAAAGGAAACATACGAACCAAAACACTATGCACCCAAAAAACACTATACACCTAAACAACAACCAATGCCGCCGCAAATGCAACCAATAATGCAACCACAACAGCCGACACAAAAGCAGCCTGTTATGCAACCACAACAGCCTATGCCGCAAATGCAACCAGATTATATGCAGGTAAGCCCGTTAATGCCAGGATGCGGACCAGCTCAACCATTTGGTATGCAACCGCAACAAATGCCGTGTCCACCATATCAGCAGCAACAACAAATGCCGTTTTATCCTAACCAACAACTTGGGCAACAAGTACCTACAGGTCAACAACCATACATGCAGCAATTTCCGCAACAGCATCAACCAACACAACATCAATCACAGCATCATCAACAACAGCCCATGATGCCTCCATCCTTTGGTCAAGATCAAATGCCTATGCCGTTTTATCCTAGCCATATGCCGATGCAACAAGGGATGCCGCATCAACCATCATTTAATGGATCAGATTGTTGTGGACCAACTCAACCAATAACGTATGGTCCAAATGGTCAGATGATGCCAATGCAAGATCAATTTTACATGCAAGGATATCATGAATCAGATGATTATGATGATTATGATGATTAAGGTGTAGACATTGATCATATAAATAGTGAGAACCTATAAGGGCTTAAAACCTTATAGGTTCTTTTGGATTTGGAATACTAACCAAGAACAACCAGTGTAAAGCTCCTTCTTAAAAGCCATGATAATTGGTGAAAGGGGGAGAAAACAAATGAAAAAAATTGCAATGTCAGTCGCAGCTGCAACGATGCTATTAGGTGGTCTTGCAGGATGTGGTGCAGATAACCAAGCTACAGATATGGGTGCTAATCAGTATCAAACAGGTACAACTGCTCAAGATATGCGAGGCGGTGGCGCTACTACAGGTCGTCATCAAGGTGAAGGTCCATTAACAGATATGATGACTCGCGATAATGGTCGCGGCACAACAGGTTTAGGTACTGGACAAGGAACAACAGGACTAGGTACTGACCGTCATACAGCTCATGGCACAAACCGTGCTACTGGTGGACAAGGTACTGGCCAAGGAGCAGGTGTTGGTACTCAAGCACGTGGTGGTTTATTTGGAGGCCAAGGTCAAGCAGGTCAAGGTGGCTTTTTAGGAGGCCAAGGTCGAACTGGCCAAACAGGTCAAGGTGGCTTTTTCAATGGAGGTAATGCTGGCCGTACGGAGCAAGGCATTACTGGTCAAGGTGTAACTGGTAGAACTACCATTAATGGTGTAGGTCAAAATACAGGTCAAGGACGTGCTGGTGGTTTCTTCGGTTTAGGTCAAGATAACCAAAATCAAGGTCAAACACGTACTCACTTAAACAATTACAATACTCGTGACAATCAAGGACTGTTTGGAACTCAAGGTCGTGGTGGTACTGGTATGTTTGGTGGCCAAGGCACAACTGGAACAGAACGAGCTGGTTTAACTGGTGGAAATCGCCCTGGTATGGTGGATGAAGATGGTATTTTACGTGGTAGAGCAAGAGGTGGTGCAGGTGCGTTAGGTACAACACCTGGACATCAACGTCAAGGTCACGGAGCAATGAATTTAGAAGGACGTGATCGCGGCACAGCTAATCGAGGGACTGGTTTAGGTACTACAGGTCATGGGAACCGTACGGGTGTTCAACATGATCAAGGTCATACTGGAGCACAAGGGACAGTAAACTACCATAAAGATTACGACGGACAAACGGTTCAACGTATGGTAGATCAAATTGAAGAAGTTGATGGTGTTGATGAAGCACGAGTTATCATCCATGATGACGACGTGGTAATTGGGATCACAGCTGATGATGATATTGACGGTGTAAAACGTAATGTTGAACGTTCTGCAAAAAGATTAGCTGATGGGAAAAATGTTCGTGTTGTAACTGATAACGATGCAGTGGGAAGAATCCGTACAATGGATAATACTCTACGCACAGGTACAGCATTTGATGAAATCGGAGCAACATTTACAGATATGCTTGGCGACTTAGGTCGAGCAGCACAACGTCCATTTGAACGTTCACGTTAAGTTTCTAGCAGTAGGGATTAAATCCCTACTGCTTTTTTCAGTTTGCCCTCCTTTTACATATTGCCGCAGGAAAGTGCCTAGAAAAAAATTAAAAATTAACAAAGTCTTAGGAGAAGCTTTTTAAAAATACGAATGATAAATTCCAGTTTTGGGCAACATTAACCTAACAATGGTAGTAACCTTTTAATTATTTTTACTGATGGTGGTGAAGAGCTGATGAAGCAATTCCAACAAATTCAGCAAAGCGTTCTATTCTTATGCTTTTCTGTTCTCTTTATAAGTGCAGGATTTATGGTGTGGAATGCGAACGTTATTGAAGGAAGTCAAGAGACTACAGAACAGAATAGCCATATCGAAGCTGTTTCAGTCATGAGTCCTAAACAAGTTGATGTTATTTTAGAGCGGGTTTATTTAGATGGAGAGACGAGTCAAGAAGTAGTTCATGAGACGATTTGGTCGACTGAGGACTTTTGGGCCTTTTATGAAGAGTGGGTTTTAGTGGATCAGAATGAATCAGAAATGATATTCCGGAAGAATATTGATGACATTTCACCTTTATTAAAAATGAATGGATATTTCGGAATAACGGAGGAAGGAATTCTTTCGATTTATGAAGGAGTACCAACAAAAGATCGAGTCATTCAATCCTTCTTTCAATTAGATACAAGCAAATTAAAAAGCCAACAGCACCTTGATCTCATGAATGGAATTCCTGTTCAAGACTTAAAAAATTACGAAGAGGTATTACAAGTACTTGGACAATATAAATCCCAGCAAATGTAACAAGAGAGTGACTCTTTGTTTAGTCTCCCGACCATAAGAGGGACTACTTACGAGTCACTCTTTCTTTTTGTTTAGCTCTTTTCACACGCCTTTTGTTTTAAACTAACGAGTTCTTTCTGTTTATGCTAAAATAGAAATAAATGTTCGTATGTAGAGAGGAAGAATGACTTGATTGAATTTGTTAAAGGTACTTTGGTGGATATAAACACACAATATGTTGTGATAGATCATAATGGACTGGGCTATCAAGTGTTTTGTCCAAATCCGTACAGTTACTCAAGCTATTTAGAGCAAGATGTAATGGTGTATACATTCCACTATGTAAGAGAAGATTTAATCCGCTTATACGGATTTCAAACAAAAGACGAGAGAGCTTTATTTGAAAAATTATTAAATGTCTCAGGAATTGGACCTAAGGGAGCTTTAGCAATTTTAGCTTCAGGACAACCAGAGCACGTAGTTCATGCTATAGAGGAAGAAGATGAATCATATTTAGTGAAATTCCCAGGTGTAGGGAAAAAAACAGCTCGTCAAATTATTCTTGACCTTAAAGGAAAGCTAGGTGACTTTGCACCGAATTTGTTTAAACCAGAAGTGATTGCTATTTCACAGAAAACAACGGAAAATAAGCAGTTAGAAGAAGCAATGGAAGCATTAAGTGCTTTAGGTTATGTGGAAAAAGAGCTCAAAAAAGTTCGACCTCATTTAAAAGAGGAAAATTTGACGACAGATGCTTATATTAAAAAGGCTCTTCAATTAATGTTAAAAGGCTAAAAGGAGGTGATCCCTGTGGAAGAACGAATGATCTCAGCTGAAGCTCATGGGTTGGAAGACTCCATTGACCAGTCCATTCGTCCGCTGAAGCTTGAACAATATATTGGACAAGAGAAAGTAAAAAAAAATCTTTCTATATTTATGGAAGCTGCCAAAATGCGAGAGGAATGTTTGGATCATGTTCTCTTATATGGTCCTCCAGGTTTAGGAAAAACCACACTGTCGGGAATAATTGCAGCTGAAATGGGGGTTCAAATGCGGACGACCTCTGGGCCAGCGATTGAACGACCAGGTGATTTAGCAGCTATCCTTACATCTTTAGAACCTGGAGACGTCCTTTTTATTGATGAAATACATAGGCTAAATCGCATGGTGGAAGAAGTTCTATACCCAGCAATGGAGGATTTCTGTCTTGATATTGTTATTGGAAAAGGCCCTACGGCAAGATCAGTTAGGTTAGATTTACCACCATTTACGTTAGTAGGGGCAACAACAAGAGCTGGCATGTTATCAGCACCTTTAAGAGATCGATTTGGAGTACTTGCGCGATTAGAGTATTATACTGAGGCAGAATTGGCTATTATAGTTAGTAGGACTGCTGATATTTTTCAGACGAGCATTGATGATGATGCTGCGGGGGAAATAGCAAGACGTTCTAGAGGGACTCCTCGTATTGCCAATCGACTACTAAGACGTGTACGTGATTTTGCTCAAGTTAAAGGGGATGGAACGATTACTCTAACGTTAGCTCAAAATGCTCTTAGAGATTTACAAGTAGACGCCCTTGGTCTTGATCATATTGATCATAAATTATTATTTGGGATGATTGAGAAATATCGTGGTGGGCCGGTTGGACTTGAAACCATATCTGCAACAATTGGTGAAGAACCTGATACGATTGAAGATGTTTATGAACCTTATTTATTGCAAATTGGATTTATCCAACGTACGCCGAGAGGAAGGGTTGTAACAGCTGCCTGTTATCAGCATTTTAATTTGGAGGTTCCGAATTAATGAGTTCTTTTCCAAAAATGTTAATTATTATTGGCATACTCTTTATTCTAGTTGGAATTGTCTGGTTTGCGATTGGACGCTATATTCCACTTGGGAAACTACCTGGTGATATTTTAATTAAACGTGAAAATACGACTTTCTATTTTCCTTTAATGACGAGTATCATCGTTAGCGTAATATTATCATTAGTGTTTTTTATAATCGGACGGTTCAGGTAACAGTTGCAAGGGGTTCCTGGATTCGATATGATAATCAAGATATGTTAAGCAGGCAATTATTTTGACTTAAAAAGGTGAATTAAACATGAATGTAGAAGATTTTGATTTTTACTTACCAGAAGAGTTAATTGCTCAGACGCCGCTTCCAGATAGGACGGCGTCTCGTTTGCTTGTTCTTGACCGCGAGACTGGTGAAACGAAAGACCTCGAATTTGTTTCAATCATTGATGAATTAAAAGCGGGAGATTGCTTAGTCTTAAATGATACCCGTGTCCTGCCAGCTAGGTTATACGGAACAAAAGAGGAAACAGGAGCTAGTATTGAAGTACTTCTGATTAAACAAACAGAGGGGAATGAGTGGGAGACCCTTGTAAAGCCGGCCAAAAGAGTTAAAAAAGGAACCATCATTTCTTTTGGAGATGGAAAATTAATCGCAGAATGTATAGGTGAGGCTGATCATGGCGGTAGGGTGTTGAGAATGAAGTACGAAGGGATTTTTCATGAGATTTTAGATGAACTTGGCGAAATGCCACTTCCTCCGTATATTAAAGAAACGTTACCTGATCAGGAGCGATATCAAACCGTTTTTGCCAAAAATAGAGGTTCTGCTGCTGCTCCGACTGCAGGTTTACATTTTACCACTGAGCTTCTTGAAAAAATTAAAGAAAAAGGTGTGCAGATTGCATTTATTACTTTACATGTAGGGATTGGGACATTCAGACCTGTTAGTGTCGATAATGTAGAGGAGCATGAAATGCATGCAGAGTTTTATCAAATGAATGAGGAAACCGCCCGTTTACTACAATCAGTGAAAGAAAATGGTGGTCGAGTTGTTGCAGTAGGAACAACATCTGCAAGGACACTAGAAACAATTGTAAGTGACCATGGGAGTTATAAAGAAGCTTCAGGTTGGACTTCCATCTTCATTTATCCGGGTTATGAAGTTAAAGGTTTTGATGCTTTGCTTACTAATTTTCATTTACCGAAATCTACGCTTGTCATGCTTGTTAGTGCCGTTGCTGGGAAAGAACATGTCATGAACGCTTATAAACACGCAGTTGAACAGAAATATCGCTTCTTTAGTTTTGGAGATGCGATGCTGATCCGCTAAGGAGGAAGACAATGACAGCTATTACTTATGAACACATTAAAACGTGTAAACAATCTGGAGCGAGGCTTGGGAAAGTTCATACTCCTCATGGCACGTTTGAAACACCTATTTTTATGCCAGTAGGAACATTAGCAACTGTTAAAACAATGAGTCCTGAAGACTTAAAAGATATGAATGCTCAAATTATTTTGAGTAATACGTATCATCTATGGTTAAGACCAGGCCATGATATCATTCAAGAAGCTGGTGGGTTGCATAAATTTATGAACTGGGATAAACCCATTTTAACGGATTCTGGTGGATTTCAGGTCTTTAGTTTGAGTGACTTGCGTAAGATTGAAGAAGAGGGTGTCCACTTCCGAAATCACTTAAATGGGGATAAATTATTTTTAAGCCCTGAAAAGGCGATGCAAATTCAAAATGCTTTAGGCTCGGATATTATGATGGCCTTTGATGAATGTCCACCGTACCCAGCTGAACATGACTATATGAAGAAGTCTGTTGAACGTACTAGTCGTTGGGCAGAGCGTTGTCTTTCTGCTCATGAGCGACCTGCTGATCAAGGGTTATTTGGTATCGTTCAAGGTGGAGAATACGAAGATCTAAGAAAGCAAAGTGCTGAAGATCTCGTCTCACTTGATTTTCCTGGGTATGCAGTTGGAGGTCTTTCTGTTGGGGAACCGAAACATGTGATGAATCGAGTACTTGAATTTACTACACCTCATCTACCTGTTAATAAACCAAGATACTTAATGGGAGTTGGTTCTCCAGATGCTTTAATTGATGGTGCAATCAGAGGGATCGACATGTTTGATTGTGTACTACCTACAAGAATAGCGAGAAATGGGACGCTTATGACGAGTACAGGAAGATTAGTCGTTCGGAATGCCAAATACGCTCGAGACTTTAGACCACTTGATGAAAATTGTGATTGCCACGTTTGTCAAAACTACAGCAGAGCTTATATTCGTCATTTAGTAAAATGTGAAGAAACGTTCGGATTTAGACTTACCTCTTATCATAACCTGTATTTCCTGTTAAAATTAATGGAACAGGTTAGACAAGCTATACGAGAAGATCGTTTGCTTGATTTTAGAGAAGAGTTTTTTGAGCAATATGGCTTTAACAAACCTAATGCAAAAAACTTCTAATAAGTGACGCGTTTATAGCTACTCACTTACTTTTTATTAATGAAAGGGGGGATAAAGATGGAGATTTTTGGAACGTTACTTCCACTTATTTTAATGTTTGCTATTTTTTACTTCTTACTCATTCGTCCACAACAAAAGAAGCAAAAAGCAATCCGTGAAATGCATAACGCATTAAAACGCGGAGATAAAATCATTACAATCGGTGGTATCCACGGTACGATTGATTCAGTTGACGACGATGTTATGGTGATTCTTGTAAACGATAACCGCAAGCTAACATTTGATCGTGCAGCTGTAAGGGAAGTTGTAAACCCAGATTGATTTACATAAAAAAGAGCGCAGCATAAGCCGCGCTCTTTTTTACTTTATTTATTGCTTGAAAGGTTTACCCCAATAATGCCACCGATAGCTGCCACTAAAATATAGCCTCCATGGAACAGATATTGTTCGCTTGTGAAAGTATTATTGTAACCTAAATATTGGATTAAGAATGTCAAAAGGGAAAATAGTAATGCGGTGAATGCTCCTGCGATCCAACCTTTTTCTTTTGCTTTTGCTCCAGAAATAGTTCCTCCTAAAAACATCGTAACAAAGGCAACGATCGTAATAAGCCATTTAACAGAGTGTTCTGTTAAACTTGAAAAAGACAAAACAAGTGAGACGACGAAACTAAATGAAAGTGCAATCAAAAGAATCGTTGTTAACCCAAATAAAACTGCTGGAAAAAATCCTCGATAAGCCAAGAAAATCTCTCTCCTTTCAATTAGGAAATTAAAAACCCTTATTACAGCTTATTCAGGCTTGTTCAAAATAGAAGCAAGATTTTGCTTGTCTAGAAATTCGGACATGTTTCAAGCTCGTCTGTCATAGGATGGTAGAAATGGAGGAGAGGAGTACAAACATGGGGGTTACCTTAGCGTTAATTATCTTTCTTTGCAGTTATTTCTTTATCATTACAGAAAAATTAAACCGAGCTGTCATTGCCTGCTTCGGTGGAGTACTCATGCTTGTATTTGGTGTATATGAAATCAATGCAGCTTTTTTGCACCATATAGATTGGCATACGATTACGCTTTTATTAGCATGATGATTTTAGTCTCAATTACGAGCCAAAGTGGATTTTTTGAGTATGTAGCCGTGTCGTTAGCGAGAGCGGTGCAAGGGAGACCGATTCCGTTGTTGATTGTCATATCGTCTTTGACAGCGTTCGGATCAGCTTTTTTAAATAATGTGACAACGGTTTTATTAATTGTTCCTATTATTTTCACACTAACTTCTTTGTTGAAGCTTCCGGCTGTGCCTTTTTTACTAACAATTGTCATGGCGTCTAATATTGGAGGAACAGCAACTTTAATTGGGGATCCCCCAAATTTAATGATTGGGCAAGCTGTTGAGCATCTTACGTTCAATGATTTTTTAATTCACTTAAGTCCAGTTGTTATCATTATTTTTGCTGTTGTCATGTTTGGTTTGGTCATCTTGTATAAGAAACAACTTGTTGTTTCAAAAGAAGATCAAGCTAAATTGTTAGCTCTTGATCCAACTACATATATTAAGGATAAAAAGTTGTTAATTAAATCAGTTTCAGTTCTTACGATGACAACATTAGCTTTTGTTTTTCAGCCGCTTATCCAAGTTGATTTAACAAGTATTGCTATGGTTGGAGCGCTTTTATTAATGTTGATCACTCATGAGGAGCAAGACATGGAAGAGGTATTCCGATCCGTTGAATGGGTTACACTCTTTTTCTTTGTTGGACTGTTTATGCTCGTAGGTGGACTAAAAGAAGTTGGGATTATCGATGAGATTGCCAAATCAATCATTTACTACACAGAAGGAGATCTTCCGAAAACGGCCATGTTTATTTTATGGGGTTCAGGTATTTTATCCGGATTTGTTGATAATATCCCTTTTGTAGCAGCAATGATTCCGGTCATCCTTGAATTTCAAGAGTTTGGGATGAGTAATTTAGATCCTTTATGGTGGGCTTTAGCGCTAGGGGCTTGTCTTGGAGGAAATGCAACGATTATTGGAGCAACGGCAAATGTCATTGTTGCTGGAATTGCGGTAAAAAATAAACATTCATTTAGTTATTGGGAATTTCTAAAAGTTGGCTTCCCAATTGCGATTGTTTCCTTTATTATTTCAACAGTTTATCTTTATATTCGTTATTTATATCAGTTCATGTAGCTTGTTTCCAAAAGCTACAAATCATGTGTTTCTCTCCTTCGGTCATACTAAAGTTAGATATGTACAAGGAGGAGGGAACCGATGGATTACATGACAATCTTGCTCAGGACGATATTCATCTACTTCATTATTCTCTTTGTGCTAAGGTTTATGGGAAAGAGGGAGATCGGACAACTTTCGGTTTTAGATTTTGTTGTTTCCATAATGATTGCCGAATTAGCGGTTGTTTCAATAGAAAATATTGACGTGCCAATGATGTATTCAATCATTCCAATTGTGATTCTTTCGGCTATTCAGATAGCCTTAGCCTTAATATCGTTAAAGAGTAACCATCTTAGAAAATTAATTGATGGGAAACCTTCTGTTTTAATTAATGAAGGGAAGATTGATGAGAAGGAAATGAGGAAACAGCGGTATAATTTTGATGATCTTCTTGTTCAATTAAGGCAAAATAAAATTAGTAAATTATCGGACGTTGAATTTGCTATTTTAGAGCCGTCTGGTAAATTATCTGTTGTAGAAAAGCAAGAAGGGGAAGAACAACCACCACTTATGCCACTACCTCTTATATTAGATGGAAAAGTACAAGACGATCATTTAGAGCAAATAAATCAAACTCCATTATGGTTAAGGCAACAAATGCGAAAGATTGGTTACCGAGATATCAAGAAAATATCTTATTGTGCTTTAAAAGATAAAGATACTTTCTTTGTAGATCTAAAGGATGAATAGTAACATAATAAGCTCACTTCTTTGCTTGAATGAAGCGAAGAAGTGAGCTTATTGTTGATTAAGGTAGGTGGTTGACCATTATAAAAGCCTGTTAAGAGTAGTATTTCAACTCCAACAGGCTTTTTAACATACGTGCATTTGGCTTAGCTTATGACTTTATTTACCTGGAATAAGCGAACCTACCCATTTACCGACAATTGGAATGCGATTTGCCTCATCTTTTTTGATAAGACCCAGGATAAGCATGAGGCCAGAGTAAAATACCGTAGTCGCTCCAATCGCAAGTACTGTTTGCCATAGTTGAGTAAAGGATGAAAAGGCGTAGTTGGAAAATACAAAACCGATCCAAGTGGACGCAGCGATTAGCAGAATAGATTTTAAGATCATTTTTGTATCTATTGTAAAACTAATGGTTTTCGCGACTGAAGCGAAATGAAGTAAGGTAACTAAAACAAAGCTGATAACAATAGCAAGAGCGGCTCCCATGATTCCGAGTTCAGGTCTAGATGCTAAAACAAAGATGGCGGCTATTTTTACTATTGCTCCAAATAAACTGTTCATCATCGCAGCTTTGGCTAGATCTAATGCTTGCAAAGTAGCTTGTAGTGGGCCTTGGAAATACAAGAAAATACTGAATGGAGCCATGAGTTTTAAGTAAGTCGCTACGGTTGGCGCATCATACATTAAATCCATAATTGACTCTGCAAATACATAAAGGATAACGGCTGAAATACCACCCGATAATAACGCTAATCGTAATGCTTGGTTTAATCGATGGTGAATCGTTTTATAGTGTTTTTTTGCAGATGCTTCACTTATAGCTGGGACAAGGGAAACAGATAATGAATACGTAATAAAGGTTGGTAATAATAAAACGGGAATAACAAACCCGGCAAGTTCCCCGTACTGACTTGTAGCGATCACAGTTGCTACTCCAGCAAGTGCTAAGCTTTGAGCCACGACAATCGGTTCAAAAAATAACGATATGGAGCCAATAAGACGACTACCTGTTGCTGGAAGGGAAATGGCCATTAAATCACGAAACGTTTGCTTTCCTTCTTTTGCATAGGAAAAGAAATCGCGGCGAAGACGAAAACGTTTTTTTCGTTTAAACATCAGAATCATATAAAGCAAAGAAGCAAATTCCCCGATTACGACCGAAATCATCGCACCTGCAGCAGCGTATTCAACACCCATTGGCAAAAAGGCGGTCGTCATAATAGCTACGAGTGTTATTCGCACCACTTGCTCAATGACTTGAGAATAAGCTGTTGGTTTCATATTCTGACGTCCTTGGAAGTACCCTCGCATTACGGAAGAAAGTGCAACGATCGGTACAATCGGAGCAATTGCAATTAATGGGTAATAAGCTCTTTTATCGGTTAGCAGATAATTTGAAACGAACGGTGCAAAAGCAATCATAGCGATCGTAAAAATAACACTTAAAATACTTGTTACAGTTAAAGATACAACTAAGATTTTTTTGATACGTGGACGATCGTTAGTAGCTTCTGCCTCTGCAACTAGCTTAGAAATAGCAACTGGTAATCCAAGCTGAGTTAATGTAATGACAAGGAGTAAGGTTGGGACAGCCATCATATATAAGCCTACCCCTTCAGCTCCCATAATTCTAGCAACTACGATTCTATTCACGAAGCCTAGAAATCTTGTAATAAGACCGGCGATAATTAAAATCAGTGCTCCTTTAAGAAATGTTTGCTTCGTCATGTAATAGCCCCTACCTTCATAAAAAAATGATGGATATTTTGCGCTATTATTTATATGCTTAATAGTGGGTCAAGCATGACAAGTATATGGAGGTTTTATAGAATTCTTGTTGATAGTAAAGTAGGAACGTTTATTAGAATGCTTATCGCATTAAATTGTTCCCTAGGAGAGAATTTGATTGTAAACGCCTAAAACTATACAAACACTTGGAGGGAAGACTACTGTGAAAGATGCAATTAAACAATTTATTTTTGATCATTTTGGTTTTTTACCACCTGAACTACTTGTAATATTTATTTCGGCATTACCAATCTTAGAGTTAAGGGGAGGCATTCCTGTTGCTCATCAAATGGGATTTAGTTATTGGGAAGCTCTTTTGTACGGCATCGGAGGGAATTTATTACCAATCATTCCAATCCTTCTGTTATTTCAACCTATTAGTAAGTGGATGCTTCGATTTTCTTTTTATAAACGATTTTATGATTGGCTTTATCAGCGTACAATGAAAAAGAGTGATAAAGTAGAGAAGTTTGGTGCAATTGGATTAATTTTATTTACAGCGATTCCGCTGCCAACTACTGGGGCATATTCAGCCTGCCTTGCAGCCATTCTCTTTTTTATCCCTTGGCGTTATGCGTTTACGGCAATTGCTACAGGTGTCGTAATTGCAGGGGTTGGAGTCGCTAGTTTCATGTATTCAATTTTCTAAGGAGGATTAAGATGACGGGGAAGCAACAATTTGAGGTTTGGCGTAGTGATATCGAACCAGCTTTAATAAGTAAAGTAGATGAGTTACATTTTCTTGGTTATGATCGTGCGACAGTTGATGAGGTTTGGGATTGTGTGTTGTACCAACTAAGAAAGAAAAAAGAATTTATCCACATGCATCACTTTGTGAATGTCATATTAACACTTAAACCTCAAACATTTATGACATGGCTCACAATTCATGCTTACCAAGAGCCAGCCGATTGGTTTGCTGAATATGAATCTTAGAAGAAATTGACAGAGAATTTCCTGAAAAGCTATAATAGAAATATTGTATTTAAATAGATTACGGATGGAACGTAGTTGGTTAAATCTAAGGAGGAAGAACAAAAATATGGTGAAAAAAGGACGAATATTCGCTTTTTTCCTAATTGTTGCCATCCTAGCAGGAGTTATTGGTTCAACTGTTATGGGAATCGCAAAGGAAATCAAGCTAGGCTTAGATCTTCAAGGTGGTTTTGAAATTTTATACAAGGTTGAGCCAGCACATGACGGAGACGAAATAAATAACGAGGTATTACGAGCCACGGTCAGTGCTCTGAATCAGCGTGTTAATGTACTAGGTGTATCTGAGCCTAATATTCGTATTGAAGGTGAGGATCGCGTCCGAGTGCAGTTAGCGGGAGTAGCAGACCAGCAAACAGCAAGAGAGCTTCTTGCTACAGAGGCAAGTTTAACTATTCGCGATGTTTATGACGAAGTGCTTGTAGATGGAGCAGATTTACAACAAAACGGCGCAAGAGCGACTTTTAACCCTGATACGAACGATCCTATCGTTTCGTTAACGTTAAAAGATGCAAGACAAATGGAACAAATTTCAAGAGATATGCTTCAAAGAGATCCAGCTGAAAACTTATTAGTTATGTGGCTTGATTTTGAAGAAGGTGTAGACTCATATGCTGCTGAAGCGATGAAAGCAGACCCTAAGTATTTATCTGCGGCTCGAGTAGTTGAAGTAATTCCTGGTAACACAGCGACCATAACGGGGAGCTTCACGGTTGACCAAACACAATTTCTTGCAGAAGTGTTAAATGCGGGATCCTTGCCTGTGAAACTGGAAGAAATGTATTCAAATTCTGTCGGAGCGTCTTTAGGTGAGCAAGCGATGCAGAAAACGGTTTACGCAGGATTTATTGGTGTAGCGTTAATCTTTTTATATATGCTATTCTATTATCGCTTTATGGGCGTTATCGCTGTTATTACACTTACTACATACATTTACCTTGTGTTATTAGTATTTAACTGGATGAATGCCGTTTTGACTCTTCCTGGTATCGCAGCGTTAATTCTAGGTGTGGGGATGGCAGTTGATGCAAACATTATTACATACGAGCGAATAAAAGAAGAAATTCGTTCAGGAAAATCAGTAATGTCAGCTTTTAAAGCAGGAAGTCGTAGATCGTTATCAACGATTTTAGATGCAAATATCACAACTATTCTTGCTGCAGCTGTCTTGTTCTCTTATGGGACAAGCTCGGTACAAGGATTTGCAGTTATGTTAATTGTCAGTATTTTAACTAGTTTTGTTACGGCTGTTTATGGATCACGCCTCTTGCTTGGATTATGGATTAATAGTCGTGCGTTAAATAAGAAATATCGTTGGTTTGGTGTAAAGGAAGGTGAAATCAGTGAACTTTAATTTTCAAAATCAAGAGATCGATTTCGTCAAACATCAGAAAAAATTCTTTGTCTTTTCTGGTGCCTTTGCATTAATCGGAGTTATTTTATTGTTGACGTTAGGATTAAATCTCGGAATTGACTTTGATAGTGGCTCGAGAGTAGATTTGTTAGCTCCAGAGACGATTACAGCTGAAGAGGTCTATAATGACTTTGCTGAAATTGGTGATGGATTTACCCCTGATGCAGTTCAGCTTGGTGGAGATAATAATGAGATGGCGAGTGTCGGTTTTGTTGGAGTATTAACGCCCGATGAAATTGCCCAAATTCAAACATACTACCAAGACAAATATGGAGCTGAGCCTAGTGTAAGTACTGTGGACCCTTTAATTGGACGCGAACTTGCTAGAAATGCTCTCTTTGCTGTCCTAATCGCTTCTATTGGTATCATTATTTACGTAACAATTCGATTCGAATTTTTGTATGGGATTGCAGCTATTGTTGCTTTATTGCATGATGCTTTCTTTATCATTGCAGCATTTAGTTTATTGCAAATAGAAGTGAATGTTCCTTTTATAGCAGCCGTGTTAACGATCGTCGGATATTCCATTAATGATACAATTGTGACATTTGACCGGATAAGAGAAAACATGAAGCTTGCAAAACGAGTTAAAGATTTTGAAGACTTGAGAAAAATCGTCAATAAAAGTTTGACACAAACATTAGCTCGCTCCATTAATACCGTTTTAACTGTTGTATTTGCAGCGGCAGCTATCTTTATTTTCGGTGGAGAAGCAATACGATCGTTCGCGCTTGCTTTATTAATCGGACTTGTAGCAGGAACATATTCTTCCATGTTCCTCGCAGCACAGTTATGGTTAATTTGGAAAGCAAAACAACTAAAAAGCAAAAAATTTACTGCTAAACAACAACCAGAAGGTGAACCAACTGTTTAGTTAGAGAAAGTTCAAGAAAGGCCAAATCGACTCAAAGATTTGGCCTTTTTTTATAAGGCTCTAATTCGCAAGGATTGTTACTTCATTCTTAATGAAAACTAAAGCATAATGTAACAGAGCCATTAAACAACAAAGTATACGCAAATAGACTTTTATAACAAGGGTGTTTTTTTAATAATTCTTACTTTAAATGTATTTTTACACTAAGTGAAATGGAGCGGAAGCCACTCGACTCCTGCGGGAAAAAGAGGTAGGGCCGAGACCCCACAGGCGCAGCCGAGGAGGGCTCGGCACCTCCCCGCGGAAAGCGAGAGGCTGCAGCGCAATGGAACGAACCTGTCCTTACACAAACCTAAAAAAAATCAAACCATGCGTAAATAGCCTAAAAATAAAGAAAGCTTTAGAAAAAATAGTTATTAAAATTTAGAAGATACGAATGAACAAGCTCGTTCTTTTACAGAAAAATGAATGAACTCCCCTATAGATGGTAAAATAAGTACAGAATTTATGATTACTAGCATAAACTAAAAAGATAAAGTAGGTGTTTGTGTGTCCGAGGCAGAGGTTCGTTATCAAAAAGTTAGATTTGCAGCATGGGTTGGTATTATTGGAAATATTATATTAGCAGCAATTAAAGCTGTGATCGGAATTATGTCAAATAGCCGCGCGTTAGTTGCCGATGCGGTTCACTCAGCTTCTGACGTCGTTGGTTCAGTTGTTGTACTAATTGGTGTTCGAGCTGCAAAGCTACCACCAGACCGAGATCACCCTTATGGACACGGAAAAGCAGAGTCAGTCGCTGCCATAATTGTTGCGGTTTTATTATTTATTGTTGGGTTTGAAATTGCACTCGGAGCATTTAAATCTTTTTTTGAGCCTGTAGTTGTTCCGAAAGTTATTGCGATTTATGCTGTTATTTTTTCAATTGTTGTGAAAGAATTAATGTTTCGTTATAAGTATAATTTGGGTAAGAAGTATAATAGTGAGGCTTTGATCACTGATGCATGGCATCATAGATCAGATGTGTTCTCTTCTTTTGCTGCGTTAATTGGTATTGGAGCTGCCTTACTTGGTGGCTACTTAAATATACCGTGGCTTGTATACGGTGATTCAATTGCGAGTGCTTTTGTAGCGATTCTGATTGGGAAGATGGCTTGGTCACTAGGGAAGCAATCTATTCATAACGCTCTTGATCATGTTTTACACGAAGAAGATACAATAGAAATGGTGAAAGCAGCTAATGAAGTGGAAGGTGTCCTAAATATTGATGAGTTCTTTGCAAGAGAACATGGACATTATGTCATTATAGATATTAAAGTAGCTGTAGAACCTTCAATCACCGTTGAAGAAGGTCATGGAATAGGAAAGAAGGTAAAAGAACGTCTACTAAAAGAAAAAAATGTTCATGACGTGCTAGTTCATATAAACCCTTATAAGAAGTTAGAGTAAAAAGAGGAGTTGGTCGGATGAAAGGACAATGGAGCTTAATATTAGGTTTAGTGGTTGCTATTGTTATTGCCGTCTTCGCTGTCATAAACGTCGATCCTGTTCGCGTCAATTACTTGTTTGGTAATGCAGAGTGGCCACTCATTTTAGTTATATTAGGTTCAGTTCTAATGGGGGCCATTGTTGCAGGTGCTGTCGGAATGCTTAGGATCTATCAATTACAAGCAGAAATGAAGCGGTTGAAAAACCAAAAATCAAATGAGGTACTAGAAAAAGAAAAACCAGTTATTAAAGACTCCGATAAGATTCCTAACCAAAGAGACAAAGGAAAATAGTAGTATAATCTCTAAAGTATTGATCGTTGTAACCCTTTGAATGCTCCTGTATAATGGGAGGTTCAAGGGGTGTTTTTTGATGTTAAAATCTAAAGCAAGATGGAATATAAGAGAACAAGCATCCAATCAGGTTGACGAATTAGTTAGTAATTTAAACATTGCGCCGTTAGTTGCTAAGTTATTAATAAATCGTGGTTTCGATACAGTGGAAGTAGCGAAAAAATTCTTATATAAAGAGCAAATGACCTACCATGATCCATTTCTGTTAGATGATATGGAGAAAACCGTACTAAGAATTCGAGCTGCAGTCGATCAAAATGAAAAGATTTTGATTTTTGGAGACTATGATGCCGATGGAGTCAGTAGTACAACGGTTATGTACTGTGCTTTAAGATCTATAGGGGCAAAAGTGGACTTTTACATTCCGAATAGATTTACAGAGGGCTATGGGCCGAATGAACCGGCAATTAGAAAAGCAAAAGAACAAGGATATGATCTAATTGTAACTGTAGATACTGGTATTGCTGCTGTAGAAGTAGCAAAAGTTGCGAAGGAGATTGGACTTGATTTCATTGTGACCGATCACCATGAAGCGCCTCCAGTCTTACCTGATGCGTACGCAATCATTAATCCCAAAAAGCCAGGTTGTCCATATCCATTTAAAGGTTTAGCGGGAGTTGGAGTTGCGTTTAAAGTCGCACATGCTCTACTTGGCAGGGTACCAACGGAATGGTTAGATATCGTGGTTATTGGTACTGTCGCAGATCTAGTTCCACTTGTAGATGAAAATCGTTTACTTGTGATGGAAGCCTTCATGCCCTTCAATCAACGGAGAAACCCGGTCTAATAGCGTTAAAAAAGAAGTGTGGAATCACCTCCCAAACAGTCCAAGCTGATCATGTAGGCTTTGGGATTGGTCCAAGAATAAATGCAGCAGGTCGCTTAGATTCAGCTGATCCAGCTGTTCACTTGCTCTTATCAGAATCACACGAGGAAGCTGAAATGTTAGCTTCTGAGATTGATGATTTAAATAAAGAAAGACAAGCTGTCGTCAGTGAAATTACAGAGGCAGCTATTCAGGTTGTAGAAGAACAGTTTCCTCCCACAGAGAATGAGGTTCTGATTGTTGCTGGTGAAGGTTGGAATGCAGGAGTGATCGGAATTGTCGCTTCTCGTCTTGTTGAACGGTATTATCGCCCAACGATTGTTTTAAGTATCGATCCTGAAAAAGGACTTGCAAAGGGATCAGCAAGAAGTATTGAAGGATTTGACATGTTCACAGAGCTTTCAAAAAGTCGTGACATCCTCCCTCATTTTGGAGGACATCCGATGGCAGCCGGTCTGACGATGAAGGCTGATGATTTAGCGGAGTTGAGGGAAAGACTATGTCAACAAGCAAAGGAAGTCTTAACTGAAGAAGACTTTAAACCAGTAACAGCAATAGACTTAGTAGCTGGTGTTGATGAAGTATCTGTTGAAGTGATCAAGCAGATGGAGCAGCTAGCTCCTTTTGGTGTTTCTAATCCAACACCGAAAGTACTTTTACAAGAAGTTCAGTTAGATCAAATGAGAAAAATAGGTAGCGATTCTAATCACTTAAAAGTCGGATTTACTCAAAATGCTGCTACACTAGATGGTATTGGTTTTCATCTTGGTTATTTATGTGAAGAGATTACTTCACAGGCGAAAGTATCTGTTATTGGAACGTTATCTATTAACGAGTGGAACGGGCATGTTAAGCCACAATTAATGATTGAGGATGTTTCCGTTTCGGAATGGCAATTATTTGATTGGCGCAGTATACAAAGAAACCGTTTAGTCGAAAGACTTTCAACAATATCAGAAGAAAATAGAGTGTTACTTGCCTTTAAAGAGCAAACTAAGACAATCTTAGGTCTTGAGCAGTTTCAGGTTATTCATCTGTCTGATGATACGAGTCAATTGAGTCTTGAGAACAAATCAGTTGTATTATTGGATATACCAGATGAAAGAGAGCAGTTAATTCAATTGTTTCGACATGTGGATAGACCAAGTAGAATTTACACGATTTTTCATCAAGAAGAAGATTCCTTTTTTACGACAAACCCTAATCGTGAACAGTTCAAATGGTTTTATGCCTTCCTTCTAAAAAGAAAGACATTTAATATGAAAAAACATAGCGAAGAACTAGCGAAATTTAAAGGTTGGTCTCGGTTTACAATCGACTTTATGTCAAAGGTGTTTTCTGAGCTAGGTTTTGTTACAATAGACAATGGAATTATTCACGTTAATGAAAACCCTAGTAAAAAGAACCTAGAAGAATCAGCTACTTACAAAAGGAAAAAAGAGCAAGCTATAATTGAGAATGAGTTTGTGTATTCTTCTTATATGGATTTAAAACAATGGTTTCAACAAGTGTTCCAAGAAAAAATGAATGATGGTAACCTAATCAAGGAGACGGTGTAAAAATGGATTTCAAAAGCTATATTAAAATTGTTGAAAATTATCCGAAAGAAGGAATTCGCTTCAAGGATATTACAACATTAATGCAAGATGGGAAAGTATACAAGGCTGCGATTGACGAGATGACAGCTTACGCACAAGATAAGAATGTAGATGTAGTCGTTGGACCAGAGGCTAGAGGATTTGTAGTAGGTTGTCCAATTGCGTATGCGTTAGAAGCGGGCTTTGTTCCAGTCAGAAAAGCTGGTAAACTTCCACGTGAGGTTATCTCAGTTGATTACGGTTTAGAGTACGGGAAAGATAGTTTAACGATTCATAAGGACGCGATCCAAAAAGGTCAAAGAGTGTTAATCGCTGATGATTTACTTGCAACTGGAGGAACTATTGAAGCAACAGTTAAGATGGTGGAAGAACTTGGTGGCGAGGTAGTTGGAATTGCTTTTATGATTGAGTTGGGTTACTTAGATGGGCGTACAAAACTAGATAAATACGATATTTTCTCTTTAATGACGTACAATTAAGGACTCAGAAAAGGGTGACTCAATTGAGGCTAAGCACAGATGATGACTTGAATTACGTCTTCATATGCCTTGGGAGAGTCACCCTCTTTCATTATTTAAATACTTTTTCGCTCTTTTCCCTTTACATGGCTAGGAAACTTACCCATAATATAAAGAAATATTGAATCGTAAATAGGTGATTCCATGACGATAGATCAAGTGTTAGAAAAGGCTAGTCAATACTTAAATGAAACAGACGTAGCTTTTTTAAAAAGGGCTTTTGAATTCGCTGAGCAAGCTCACGAAGGGCAGTACCGTAAATCAGGAGAACCCTATATTCTG
Source organism: Halalkalibacter akibai JCM 9157 (assembly GCF_000513135.1). Lineage (GTDB taxonomy): Bacteria > Bacillota > Bacilli > Bacillales > Bacillaceae_D > Halalkalibacter > Halalkalibacter akibai. The sequence continues at coordinate 42,547 of NZ_BAUV01000014.1, read as the reverse complement.
CACCCGATACAAGTAGCAGGGATAATTGTTGGGTTAGAACTCGATCCGAACACAGTCGCAGCAGCATTTCTACATGATGTTGTAGAAGATACAGACGTAACGGTTGAAGAACTGAAGGACGAGTTTAATGATCAAGTTGCGATGCTTGTAGATGGTGTAACGAAACTTAAGAAATTTAAATACAAATCCAAAGAAGAGCAACAAGCTGAAAATCATCGAAAAATGCTTATTGCTATGGCAAAAGATATTCGGGTTATTTTAATTAAATTGGCTGACCGCTTGCATAACATGCGAACGTTGAAATTCATGCCACCAGAAAAGCAACGAGTAACTTCAAATGAAACATTAGAAATTTTTGCTCCACTGGCTCATAGACTCGGGATCTCGACGATTAAATGGGAACTAGAAGACACAGCACTTAGGTATTTAGATCCGCAACAATATTACAGAATTGTTAATTTAATGAAAAAAAAGCGGGCCGAGCGGGAAAAGTACTTATCCGAAGTGATGGATACGATTAATGAGCATCTTTTGGATGTCCATGTCGAGGCAGAACTCTCAGGTCGACCTAAGCATATTTACAGCATTTATCGAAAGATGGTTTTGCAAAACAAGCAATTTAATGAAATTTATGACCTCTTAGCTGTACGAATCATGGTTAAGAGTATTAAGGATTGTTATGCTGTACTCGGTGTGATTCATACTTGCTGGAAGCCAATGCCTGGCAGGTTTAAGGATTACATTGCGATGCCAAAAGCCAATATGTATCAATCCCTTCACACAACGGTCGTTGGGCCATTAGGGGATCCTCTTGAAGTACAAATTCGAACGGAGGAAATGCATCGTATAGCTGAATACGGGGTTGCTGCTCATTGGGCTTACAAAGAAGGAAAGCAAGTAGTTCAAAACAAAAATTCCTTCGAGGACAAGCTAAGTTGGTTCCGAGATGTCATTGAGTCCCAAACAGAAACAAATGACGCTCAGGAATTTATGGAATCCCTTAAATTAGATTTGTTTTCTGATATGGTGTTTGTTTTTAGTCCAAAAGGAGATGTTATTGAGTTACCAGCTGGTTCGGTGCCTTTAGATTTTGCGTACCGAATTCATAGTGAAATTGGAAACCGCTGTATTGGTGCTAAAGTAAACGGTAAAATGGTTCCACTTGAACACCGCTTAAATACGGGCGATATTGTGGAAGTCTTAACTTCAAAGCATTCTTATGGACCTAGTCAAGACTGGTTGAAAATCACAAAATCTTCTCATGCTAAGAATAAAATTAGGCAATGGTTTAAAAAAGAAAGAAGAGAAGAAAATGTTGAAAAAGGACGCGAGCTAGTTGAAAAGGAAATTCGGGCTCTTGATTTTGAACCTAAGGAAGTTTTAACGAACGAAAATATTGCTGATGTTGCCAATAAGTTTAGCTTTGCTGGTGAGGAAGACATGTTTGCAGCTGCTGGTTATGGTGGCATAAGCGTTAAACAAATTGTCAATCGCATGACAGAGAAACTTCGAAAGCAACAAGATCATGAACAGGAAGAAAAATCGTTAGTTGCAGCTATTTCAGACGTACAAACCTTTAGACCAAAGAAAAAAGTTCATTCCGGAGTAACGGTTAAAGGTGTAGATAACTTATTGATTCGGTTATCTCGTTGCTGTACGCCTGTTCCTGGTGATGATATTATCGGCTATATTACAAAGGGTCGAGGAGTTTCGATTCACCGTTCTGATTGTGCCAATGTTCAAAACGCGGAAGCACAAGGAAGATTGTTAGAAGTAGAGTGGGAAGGCGACGTTCAGCAAAGTAAATCTTACAATGTTGATATTGAGATTTCTGCTTTTGATCGCAACGGCTTGTTAAATGAAGTGTTACAAGCGATTACCGAATCTCGTACCGTGATTAATGCTGTTTCCGGACGTTCAGATCACAGACAAAAAGTGGCTACGATCCATTTAACGATTTCTATCCATAATATTGATCATCTACATAAAGTAGTTGATAAAATTAAACAGCTCAAAGATATATACTCTGTACGAAGAGTGATGCATTAAGAGGTGAACGTATGAAAGTTGTCTTACAAAGAACTAGAAAATCTTCTGTTGAAGTGAATCAGAAAGTGGTTGGTCAGATTGAGTTCGGTTTAACTCTTCTTGTCGGCATCTCGCATGAAGATACGGTAAAAGACGTGGAATACGTAGCAGATAAAATTGTGAATTTACGTATTTTTGAAGATGATGCTGGCAAAATGAATCATTCACTTCTAGATGTAAATGGTCAAATCCTGTCTATTTCACAATTTACTTTATACGGAGATTGTTCAAAAGGAAGAAGACCGAATTTTATGGCTGCAGCAAACCTGATGTAGCAGAAGACCTGTATAATCAATTTAATGAGCTTCTTAGAAGCAAAGGAATTGAGGTACAAACAGGGGTCTTTGGTGCAATGATGGATGTTTCCATTTTAAATGATGGTCCAGTAACATTAATTATTGAGAGCAAGTAAGTCTACTTTAAAAGAAATCCTCCACCACATGTAAGTTTTTCTCATAAGTTGGTCAAAATAAGAGAAAAGGTAGTGGGAAGGATTGAAAGACATGCGTTCAAGTAGCCGTCAACAAATGCATCATAATAGTTTAAACCCTTTATTCAATATGGATTATCATAACTTTGTTGAAAAGGAAAGTCAGAATACGAATTTGGAACTAGCTTCTGAATTTGGAATTTCATTAAGGGATGTTAAATTACTTAAAGATAAAATGAATCGTAATTAACCTATTGACAGTTGTCCTTAAGATTCGTATGATAATAAACAATAATTATAAAACAAAGACTATTCCAGTGAAGAGGCACAGTAGTTAAGGTTGCAAATAAATAAGAGAGGAGAGGTCATGGCTGAGAGCCCTCCATATTTGTCTTAATGAATGAACACCTCGGAGGAGTTTTTCTGAACGTCTAAGACCATTAGGAAAAAACGTATACAGGCGTTAACTGTGTAAAAGTGGAAGCGTAACAGCTTCAATTAGGGTGGCACCACGGGTTTAACTCTCGTCCCTGATGATATTTCTTCATCAGCGACGGGAGTTTTTTTGATTTTCACAAAAAGGCGGTTTTCCCCTGAGTGGTTTTCTCGTAGGAGCGAGCAGCATGCGAAGCCATTGCAAAACTTTTTAGTCCCCAAGTAATATTTAATCGAAGTCTGGAGGAACAAAAATGAGTATTCAAATCCCGCGTGGAACGCAGGATATTTTACCTGGCGAAGTAGAACTATGGCAGTATATCGAAGAAAAAGCAAAGGATGTTTGCAGAAGATACAACTACCAAGAAATTAGAACACCTATTTTTGAACACACTGATTTATTTCAAAGAGGGGTCGGTGATACTACCGACATCGTCCAAAGAGAAATGTATACTTTTGAAGATCGAGGGAAAAGAAGTCTTACCCTTCGTCCTGAAGGAACAGCTGGTGTAGCTAGGTCGTATGTAGAGAAAAAGATGTTTGGACAAGCGAATCAACCGACAAAATTATTCTATAATGGCCCTATGTTTAGATATGAACGTCCTCAATCAGGTCGAATGAGGCAGTTTGTTCAATTTGGAGTAGAAGCAATCGGAAGTTCAGATCCCGCAATTGACGCAGAAGTGCTAGCATTAGCAATGAGTATATATGCAGAATTAGGACTAACCGAAGTGAAATTAGTTTTGAACAGCCTTGGCGATAAAGAAAGTAGGGATGCACATCGTCAAGCATTGATTGATCACTTTAAACCAAGTATCAGTGAATTTTGCGAGGACTGTCAAAATCGTTTAGAAAAAAATCCGTTACGTATTCTAGACTGTAAGAAAGACCGTGACAATCCTTTGATGGAAACTGCACCTTCGATTTTAGATTATCTAAATGAAGAATCTAAAACCTATTTTGAAAAGGTAAAAGGTCATCTTGATGTAATTGGCATCCCGTATGTGGTAGATCCAACTTTAGTTCGTGGATTAGATTATTATTTCCATACTGCATTTGAAATCATGGCTGAAGGTGAAGGTTTTGGAGCGATTACCACCCTTTGTGGTGGTGGAAGGTACACAGGACTTGTCGAAGATTTAGGTGGGCCATCTTCACCGGGAATTGGTTTTGCATTTAGTATTGAACGCTTAATTATGGCCCTAAAAGCCAAAGATCAAGTAATTCCAGCATCTCCTAAATTAGACTGTTATGTTGTTTCTTTAGGGGAAGAGGCAAAGGATAAAACAGTAGAACTTGTCTATAACCTTAGAAAAGCTGGTATTAGTGCGGATAAAGATTATTTAGACAAAAAAATGAAAGCACAGTTTAAAGCAGCAGACCGTTTAGAAGCGCGCTTTACAGCGATCCTTGGCGACGATGAATTAGCGAACGGTAAAATCAATGTAAAAGACATGGCTACAGGTGAACAAGTTGAAGTGAATTTAGAAGAATTCATAAATTACCTTAAAGAGAAAACAGTAGGAGGAAACTAATATGATAGGTAGAACACATCACTGTGGAACGCTACGGGAACAACATGTAGGAGAAAAAGTACAACTAAAAGGCTGGGTGCAAAGACGTCGTGATTTAGGCCAGGTTATTTTTCTTGATATTCGTGACCGTTCTGGTTTTGTTCAGGTTGTATGTAGCCCAGAAATTGAGCAAGAAGCATTAAAAGTAGCTGAACGAGCTCGAAATGAATATGTTATTGAGTTAGAGGGAGAAGTTGTAGCCCGTGACCCTAAAACGGTAAACGATAAAATTCCAACAGGATTAATCGAAGTTCATGTTAAGAAGTTTACGATTTTAAATGCTGCGAAACCTCTGCCATTTCAAATTGAAGCCGATACGGATGCTTCAGAGGATGTTAGGTTAAAGTATCGTTATTTAGATTTACGTCGTCCAGATATGCAAGAAACCTTTAAATTACGTCATCAAACAACTAAACTTATTCGTAATTTCTTAGATGATGAATTATTTATGGAAATTGAAACACCAATGCTAACGAAAAGTACACCAGAAGGAGCTCGTGATTACCTTGTTCCTAGTCGGGTTCATCATGGGGAGTTTTACGCATTGCCTCAGTCACCACAGTTGTTTAAGCAACTTTTAATGGTTTCTGGATTTGAGCGTTATTATCAAATCGTTCGTTGTTTCCGAGATGAAGACTTAAGAGCAGATCGTCAACCAGAATTTACTCAAGTCGATATCGAAACTTCATTTATGGATAAAGAAGATTTACTAGCCATGACTGAAAAAATGATGGCTAAAATCTTAAAAGAATTAAAAGGTGTAGAATTAACACTACCGCTACCACGTCTTACATATGATGAAGCGATGAATCGTTTTGGTTCCGATAAACCAGATCTTCGCTTTGGTATGGAATTAACTGAGCTATCTGACGTAGTGAAAGATTCTGAGTTTAAAGTATTCCAATCAGCATTAGCTAGTGGTGGAACGGTTAAAGGCTTGAATCTGAAAGGCGGAGCAGGTAAATTATCGCGTAAAGAAATTGACGGCTTAACTGAATTTGTGAAGCAGTATGGAGCAAAAGGATTAGCTTGGTTAAAAGTCGAAGAAGATGGACTAAAAGGACCAATTGCTAAATTCTTTGAAGGGGACATAGCTACTTCATTAAAAACAGCTTTAAATGCTGAGGTAGGGGATTTGTTATTCTTTGGTGCCGATAAGAAACAAGTTGTGTTTGATAGCTTAGGAGCATTAAGATTGAAATTTGGTAAGCAGTTTGACTTAATTGATAAAGATCAATTTAACTTCTTATGGGTCGTTGACTTCCCGCTTGTTGAATTTGATGAAGATGCTAAGCGTTATGTTGCTTTACATCATCCATTTACAAGCCCGAAAAAAGAAGACCTAGATCTACTAGCTACAGATCCAAAAAGTGTAAGAGCTGATGCGTACGACCTTGTATTAAATGGTTATGAACTAGGTGGAGGATCTCAGCGTATTTATCAACGCCATATCCAAGAGCAAATGTTTAGCGCGTTAGGATTTACTCCTGAAGAAGCACGTGAAGAGTTTGGCTTCTTATTAGATGCTTTTGAATTTGGAACTCCACCGCACGGAGGAATTGCCTTAGGGTTAGATCGTTTAATTATGCTGTTAGCAGGTCGTACGAATTTACGTGATACCATTGCTTTCCCTAAAACAGCCAGTGCGAGTGACTTATTGACTAATGCACCAAGTGAAGTAAGTGTAGAACAACTTATTGATTTAAATCTTTCTGTTATCGGTAAAAAATCTGAAAAAGTGAATGCGTAATTGACAATTCAGATTACTTACCGTATAATCACGATAACTAAATAGGAACGTTTAATATTCCAACTTATCTAGAGAGGCGGAGGGACTGACCCTACGAAGCCCAGCAACCGTTTTGCATTAGCCATGCAAAAAAAGGTGCTAAATTCAGCAGAATGACTTTATTCTGAAAGATAAGAAAAGGCACCCAAAACCTTTCCTTGTCGGAAAGGTTTTTTTTATCGTTTTTAGCCAACAAGGTCGAACTTCACCTTGTTGGCTAAAACGAAGCAACGAGAGAAGCCAATGCAAAAGTCTGAGTTGGAGTTCGGAACCGTTGCAAGATCTTAAGCGGTCTCTTAGCGAACTTCTCAGAGGCTGCGAGCAACGAGTGGAGCCAATGCAAACTTCCCGGTTGGAGCGGAACCGTTGCAAGTTCTTAAGCATTCTCTTAGAGAATGCCAGCAATTAGCACAAAAAGGAGAGGGGAATGAATATGCTACGTATAGGTCTGATTGGGTACGGAACAGTTGGAAGTGGGGTTGTTGAACGCCTAGCGGAAACGAAAGCAGAAATTGAACAAATAGTGGAGGACCAATGTGAGATTGCAGCTGTTTTGGTAAAAGATAGACAGAAGAAACGGGCAGTAAATATAAATGCAATCGTGACAACGAGTTGGGAAGAGTTCTGTGAGGCTGCTAATTATGATTTAATTTTTGAAGCGATTGGTGGTATTGAACCAGCTTTTACATACACATCGACTTGGCTAAAAAAGGGAATTCCCGTTATCACAGCAAATAAAAAATTGGTAGCAGAAAAAGGCTGGCTTCTTGAGAGTTTAGCAGCAGAATACGATACTTATTATGGGTATGAGGCAGCAGTAGCTGGAGGAATACCTATTATTAATGCCTTAAAGGGTACTTTAATGACAACTTCTATTTCAAGAGTCTCAGGTATTTTAAACGGAACGACAAATTACATGTTAACAGAAATGATAGAAAATCACCGTAGTTTCACTGACGTATTAATGGAAGCACAGGAATTGGGTTATGCAGAGGCAGATCCTACCGATGATATAGAAGGTTTTGATGCTTGGTATAAAATTAGAATCTTAAGTCGTTTATGCTTTGGTACATGGCCTGACGAAAAAAATATTACAAGAATAGGAGTTTCTGAGGTTGAGGATTGGCATGCGGAAGTTGGCGAGAAGTTTAACTTTAAAATTAAATTAATAGCGGAGGCAAAAAAGGTTGGAACCGAAGTTAAAGGCCATGTTACTCCTGCTTTTCTAGTTGATACAGAGCCGTTAGCAAGTGTGAGAGGCGTGACGAATGGAATATCTCTTGAAGGTAGCCAAATTAATCAACTTCTTTTCATCGGACCTGGTGCAGGAAAAGAAGCTACTTCAAACAGTATGATTGAAGATTTTTTGTTCCATGAACGTATGAAAAGTAGTGGCAGAGTTTTCAAAAGTAATAAAGAAGTAGAGGTCAAGGAGACTTACGAGCATGCTATTGTTTTTATCAAGCATGCAGAGAGAGCACGTGCACTCGAGTGGATCAAGGAGATGAAAATAGTTGTTTTAGATACGTATGACCATTATGAGGGTGAAGGTTGGATCATTTGTAATCAAAAGGTACCTTCACCGTTTAAGAAATTTCCGATCTATGGTGACGTATCTAAAAGGAGAAGAGTGAAAAAAGTGCATTCAGCGCAGCTCGGGTCGATCTGATTTCAACTTACGGTAGGCACTTACTAACGAGTAGGCATCTTCTTTAATATAAAACGTTCGAACCCCTTTATCAGTATGTATATAAAGAAAGCCCATTGCGTCAGTTTCAGGCTTTTTTCGGTAAGAAATATCAAAGATGGATGTTAATGGGAATACATCGTCTTTAACCGTTAATTGGTTCTCAAACAGATGTATGTCAAACTTGGTTTCAACGATTCGTTTTTCGGTCCAACCAATTTCTTGGCGGATTTCTACACAAGTTTGTGAAGCAAGAAGGTTCATTCAGACACATCCTTTTGCAGTTTATATATAGTATATAACTGTAACATAAGGGCGTAATTTTTCCAAATATATGATGGTGAAATATTCTGAATATTGATATTGACCGACTGAGTATTTGTTGTTAAAATAGGGTTAACGAAGTAAGATTCCTAAGATGTTCGTATAAGTCTATGTGTATTGAGCCAACATTTTTAAGACGGGAGCTCAAGTTGAATGTGTACTTACAAGCCTTGAAAGCTGAAGGACGTAAAAGCATACTCACAGTGCACCCACCTGCTAGGAGCAGGTTCAAAACAATAGATGAAACGGCGTCACTGGGATTCTTACTATACATACTTTTAACTAACAACTTCTTTAAAAACAGGGAGTTGTTTTTTGTATTGCCAGCGCTTTTAGACTTTTGATTTCTGCTATGGTATAGTCATCCGTAGATAAGTTTGGAAGGAGTTAAGTCGATGTTGCATCAATTTTCTAGAAATGAGTTAGCGATAGGCTATGATGGTATTGAGCTTTTAAAAAATAGTACAGTAGCAGTTCTTGGAGTCGGAGGTGTTGGTTCTTTTTCAGTTGAAGCTTTGGCACGCTCTGGAGTTGGACGTTTGATCCTAGTTGATAAAGACGATGTTGATATTACAAATGTAAATAGACAAATTCATGCTCTTTTGTCCACTGTTGGCAGGCAAAAAGTTGAACTAATGAAAGAACGGATCGCAGACATTAACCCTGATTGTGAAGTAATTGCATTAAAAATGTTCTATACTGAAGAAACATTTGAACAATTCTTTAGTTATGATATAGATTATGTGGTCGATGCTAGTGATACAATCATTTATAAAATACACTTAATGAAACAGTGCTTAGAAAGAAATATCCCAATCATCTCTTCAATGGGTGCTGCAAATAAAATGGATCCAACAAGATTCAAAATTGCGGATATATCAAAAACAAGCTATGATCCTATTGCCAAAGTAATCCGGACAAGATTACGTAAAGAAGGAATACATAAAGGCATAGAAGTGGTGTATTCTGACGAGCAGCCTATTAAGATACGAGAAGAAATTAGAAAAGAGATTGTATCTGAAGCAGCTGAGTCAGGAAAAATTAGAAAAGCTAAAATGCCACCATCTTCTAATGCATTTGTCCCGTCGGTTGCAGGTTTAATTATGGCAGGACATGTTATTACAAGACTTTTAAAAGATATTGAAATTCAGCGGTAATTATAAGTAAAAGCAAAATGAACATCAATTAATAAAGATCACTCTTAAACTAATAAGCAAGCAGGCAATGAGATCAAAGATGTGAAGGATTAAACTTGACAGAGGTTGGAGTAAAAAGGTCTTCATAGGGCCGGTGAATACTTAAACTAGGTCGAAGTTGGAGTAAAAAGGTTATCATAGTGCTGCTGAAGACCTAAACTAGGTCGAAGTTGGAGTGAAAAGGTCTTCATAGAGCCGATGAAGACCTAAACCAGGTCGAAATTGGAGTGAAAAGGTCTTCATAGAGCCGATGAAGACCTAAACTAGGTCGAAGTTGGAGTAAAAAGGTTATCATAGGGCTGCTGAAGACCTAAACCAGGTCGATGTTGGAGGGGAAAGTTCTTCATCAAGTCAACTCCTATCGAAAGTATGTAAATGGCTTAATCAAAAATGGTTAGCTATTATTAAAATAAACCGAATGCACCGCGATTGCGGTGCATTTGGTTTTTATCCATTCTTATTTCGCTAATTTCTCTAAATTACCATTCTTGTCCATTTTGAATGAAGCAGATGAAAGGGAATCTTCATCTTCTAAGATCGCTAGCCTTCTAGCACGATTCATTATTTGAATTAGAGATTGATAATCCTCTTCAATAATACTATTATCTTGTTTAATTTTCTTTAATTCACGTTCAAGTTCCTGGTTACGAATTAGTAGTTCGTTATTTTCTTTAGCTAACTTTTCATTCTCACGTTGGAGAGCAGGAGTTTGAGCGTTACTTTGTGCTAATGTTTGTAGGTATTGAACAACCGACTCTAATGACATCTCGCTATCTAGTGATTGCGTCATATGTTCCATCATCGGTTGTGGTGTCCACATAGGTCTCATTTGTGGGTAGTAAGAAAATGAAGCAGCACGTTTTCTTTCTTTGCGTTCTTTTTTTGCTTCTGCGATTTGTTTCATAAAACGATTACGGACGACTGCGTTCCATCTAAATCCGCAAGCTGCAGAAGTACGATTCAACTCGTCACCTACTTCATCAAAAGCTCTTAATTGTGTGCTACCTTCTTTTATATGTTTCAGGACCGTTTCTGCTAATAATACATCATCTTCATGTGACCAAGCATCTTGTCTTACTTTCATTCTAATCAACTCCTAAATAGTATTGTTCTAGTTGCTACAAATTCTAACCAGATCGAATAAGATTTATACAAGGATGATAGAAAAAGATGAAAGTAATCAGAAATATTAGAAAGTGCGTTGCTGTACAGCACGTATTGATTGAAGAATAATCTAGAAAAATATTAGTTGGTGCTATAGTTATGTGAAACTTGTATAGATACATGAAAAAACTAGATATTTTTAGTTTTCATTTTTCTGAAGTCGTTCATATACATCGGCTAAAGCCGATTCAAATTTTCCTGTTCGCTTAGGTTGATAATAAGATCGGTTTTTCAAAGCATCAGGTAGGTATTGTTGCTTAACCCAACCGTGTTCAAAGTCGTGTGGATATTTATAGTCAATACCACGCCCGAGTTCGGTTGCACCTTGGTAATGCGCATCTTTTAAGTGCTTAGGGACTGCTCCGATATTGCCTTTTTGAATATCAGCAAGAGCAGCATCTAGCGCTTTATAGGCAGAGTTTGACTTAGGAGATAAGCAGAGCTCAATAATTGCATTTGCTAAAGGGATTCGCGCCTCGGGAAAACCAAGTCTTTCCGCGGATTCGATTGCTGCAAGCGTTCGAGGTCCCGCTTGTGGATTAGAGAGTCCAATGTCTTCATAGGCAATGACAAGTAAACGTCGATTGATGCTAATAAGATCGCCAGCTTCAATTAATCTAGCAAGGTAATGTAAGGCCGCATTCACGTCACTTCCTCTGATTGATTTTTGAAATGCGGAAAGAACGTCATAATGGGCATCCCCGTCTTTATCATGTTGAAAGCTTCTTTTTTGAATACATTCTTCTGCTGTTTTCAGTGGGATGTATTTTTCACCGTTTTTATTAGGATAAGTAGACAAGATAGCTAATTCTAATCCATTCAAAGCTGAGCGAACGTCTCCACCGCATGCATGGGCTAAATGACTCAGTGCAGCTTCTTCAACGATGATCTTTTCTTTACCATATCCATTTGTATGATCATCTAGTGCACGTTGTAACGCTCGTTCGATATCAATTGGCGTTAGCGGTTCAAGCTCGAATATTTGGCAGCGACTTCGTATCGCTGGATTAATAGAATGATATGGATTAGCTGTTGTGGCTCCTATTAAAATAAGTAATCCACTTTCAAGGTAAGGCAATAAAAAATCTTGCTTTCCTTTATCTAAACGATGAACCTCATCTAATATTAAAATAAGCTGTCCGTGCATTTTCGCTTCTTCTACCGCAATTTCCATATCTTTTTTATTATGGACAACAGCATTTAACATTTTAAAGGGAGTACCTGTTGAACCTGAAATTGCGCTGGCAATTGAAGTTTTACCTATACCGGGGGGACCGTATAAAATCATTGAAGAAAGTTGTCCAACGTCAACCATGCGCCTTAATAAACTTCCTTCTCCGAGTAAATGTGTTTGACCGATGATATCCTCAACTTTATGTGGTCGCATTCGAAATGCAAGTGGTTGTTTCTTCATAATGGGGAAGCCTCCGTATTAGAATCTTAGTGTAAGTGTAAACGATGACTTGTAAAAAAACCAACGATATAATGACTTAAAACAACCTTGATTAACAAACTTTAAAACGACTTCTCAATCAATACTTTTGATTGTCTTATAAGCCATCTAGAACTATTTCGTGCTATAATGGCAAAGAATTAATATAGAGAGAAGGGATTTTCTCTTGGAGAAACCTGTCTATCATCATAGTAAACGTACATTTTTTTTACGATGGGGAATATTTTTACTTGGATTAATGGTCATGTCTTTAGGGATTGCGTTGATGATTCGTGCTGAGTTAGGAGGAGCTCCTTGGGATGTTCTTCATTTAGGCTTGAGCTTTCAACTCGGTTTAACAGTTGGAACGTGGTCTATTATAATGGGAGTAGTTATTTTACTCTTAACGACCATGTTGACTAAATCCTTACCACAAATAGGTGCCTTTATTAATATGCTTTTTGTTGGATTGTTTATTGATGTATTTATGTGGCTTATCTCAACACCTTCTTACGTTTTTTTTCAATATATTATGTTGGGTTTAGGAATCATTATCATAGGTTATGGAATTGGAATATATATTGCTCCGCGATGTGGCGCTGGTCCTCGTGATAGTTTAATGTTAGCTTTACAAGAAAAGACAGGTTGGAAGGTTCAGTATGTTCGTGGTCTTATGGAGATCATCGTGCTAACCTTTGGATGGTTATTAGGTGGAACAGTTTTCATTGGGACACTGTTATTCTGTTTTGGAATTGGCTCGGTAGTGGGGATTACGTTGCCACAATGTCAGCGAGTATTCGATTATATAATAGAAAGAGGGAATAAGGATGAAGATATCAACAAAGGGACGTTACGGCCTTACCATCATGATGGCGTTAGCTAAACGAACGGGAGAAGGTCCTATTTCGCTTAAATCTATTGCTAAGGAGTATGATTTATCTGAACATTATTTAGAGCAGTTAATTGCGCCCCTTAGAAATGCGATGTTAGTTAAGAGTGTGCGTGGTGCATATGGTGGCTATATGTTAGCAAAAGAAGCGAAGGATATTACTGCCGGAGATATTATTAGAGTTCTAGAAGGGCCAATTAGTCCGGTTGAAGTGTTAGAAGACGAAGAGCCGGCGAAACGGAACTTATGGATAAAAATTCGTGATGCTGTCAAGGATGTACTTGATAACACGACTTTAGATGATTTAGCAAATTATGAAGATTCAGGTGATCAAGAATATTTTATGTTCTATATATAATGAATGAAGGATAACAACAAATTTAATGTACAAGAAGGTGAATGAACGTGGAGGTAATTTACGTCGATCATGCTGCTACATCGCCTCTTCACCCAGATGTGTTAGAAAAGATGCTTCCATATTATCAAACGTTATTTGGTAATCCATCAAGTATCCATCAAGTAGGTAGACAAGCAAGACAGGCTCTTGATCAAGCACGTAGCCGGTTAGCTAGTCTGTTTGCTGTCTCTGAGCAAACTCTCGTGTTTACAAGTGGCGGAACCGAGGCGGACAATATGGCCATTATCGGATATGCTCTTGAAAATGAAAACAAAGGTAAACATATTATTACTTCTCAAATAGAACATCATGCCGTTTTGCATGCTTGTGAAGAACTCGAAAAACGGGGGTTTGAGGTAACCTACTTGCCGGTAGATGAAACAGGTAGGGTCAGGTTAAATGATGTGCAAAAATCTCTGCGAAATGATACGATTCTTGTTACGCTCATGTTTGGAAATAATGAAGTAGGAACGATTCAGCCGATCAAAGAAATTGGAGAATTGATAGAGAATCATCAAGCCGTTTTTCATACGGATGCTGTTCAAGCTTGTGGTGGAATTAACTTGAAGTTAGATGAATTAAAAATAGATATGCTTTCAGTATCTGCTCATAAAATTAATGGCCCAAAGGGAATTGGCTTATTGTACATCCGAAATGGAGTAAAGGTAAAGCCTGTACTATTTGGTGGTGAGCAAGAGAAAAAGCGAAGAGCCGGTACGGAGAATGTCGCAGCAATTGTTGGATTTGCTAAAGCGTTAGAGTTAGCACTTGAATCTATGACTAAAAGACAAGAGCTTTATCAACAGTTTGCTCAAATTCTGACGGACACTTGGTTAAAGGAAAAGGTTGAATTCATGATTAACGGACATCAACATGAACGGTTGCCACATGTATTAAATGTTAGTTTTCCGGGTGTAAATATAGAATCATTGTTAATGAATTTAGATTTAGCTGGTATTTGTGCTTCAAGTGGTTCAGCTTGTACGGCTGGTTCGATTGAACCATCTCACGTTCTTGTTGCGATGTTTGGCCAGGCTACTGAACGCATTCAATCAGCGGTTCGCTTTAGTTTTGGACTAGGTAATACAATAGAAGAGATTGAACATGTTGCCAGTCAAACGGCTCAAATTGTAAAAAGGCTTGGACAACAAAAGGAATTTATCAGCTAGAAATATAGGCGGTGGAAAAATTGAATAAACGACCAGAAGATACAAGAGTCGTAGTTGGAATGTCTGGAGGAGTTGATTCCTCTGTTACAGCTTTAGTTCTGAAGGAACAAGGGTATGATGTGATCGGAATCTTTATGAAAAACTGGGATGATACAGATGAGAATGGTTTCTGTACGGCGACTGAGGATTATGAAGATGTCATTCGAGTGTGTAACCAAATTGGAATTCCGTATTATGCTGTTAATTTCGAAAAGCAGTATTGGGACAAGGTTTTCACATACTTTTTAGAAGAATATAAATCAGGGAGAACGCCAAACCCTGATGTGATGTGTAATAAAGAAATTAAATTTAAAGCTTTCTTAAATCATGCGATGCAACTAGGTGCTGACTATGTAGCTACAGGGCATTATGCACGAGTAGAGGAAAGAGAAGGCCAATATGTTTTACTTCGTGGAGTAGACAACAATAAAGATCAAACATACTTTTTAAATGCTTTGTCACAAAAGCAATTGTCAAAAACGATGTTTCCGATTGGTCATATTCCGAAAAAAGAAGTTCGTGAACTAGCGTTAAAAGCCGATTTGGCTACAGCTAAGAAAAAAGATAGTACAGGCATTTGTTTCATTGGAGAAAGAAACTTCAAAGAATTTTTAAGTGAGTTTTTGCCTGCACAGCCTGGTGAAATGCAAACATTAACAGGTGAAGTAAAGGGTCAGCATGATGGTCTAATGTATTATACATTAGGACAACGGCAAGGACTTGGAATTGGTGGAGCTGGTGAGCCATGGTTTGTGATTGGTAAAGACCTCGAGAAAAACGTATTACACGTTGGTCAAGGGTTCCATCATGAAGGCTTATATTCAGAAGGTCTAGATGCAATTGGTATGAATTGGATCAATGGGTTGCCGGCTGAAAAAGAGCTAACCCTCACAGCAAAGTTCCGTTATCGTCAAGACGACCAAGAAGTAACAGTTTATCCAGGAGAGAATGACACATTACGAGTGCACTTTCATGAACCACAACGTGCGGTTACTCCAGGACAAGCTGTTGTCTTATATGATGGAGAAGTTTGTCTAGGTGGCGGTACAATTGATCATGTTATTAAAAAGTGGGAAAATGCCTAATTTAGGTATTTTCCTTTCATTTTGTTTGATATAAAAGACCTTTAGAAATGGGGAATATTCATGTTTAATGAAAAAGGAATTGCATATATGAATGAACGAAATTACGAGGAAGCAGCTAAGATGTTTAATCAAGCAATTGAGGAAAATCCAAAAGATCCGACTGGTTTTATTAATTTTGGGAATTTGCTTGGAGTATTAGGAGAGTTTGAACGAGCGTTAGTTTTCTTTGATAAGGCTATTGGTTTAGATGAGGATGCTGCGACTGCTTATTATGGAGCAGGTACTGTTTATTATAAACAAGACCAATTTGAAGAAGCCGTAAAAATGTTTAAACAAGCATTAGTAAAAAAATTAGATGAAACAGATGTTCACTTCATGCTAGGAATGAGTTATTACCAACTAGGAGCTCTTCCTCATGCATTAGCTTCTTTTAAAACAACGGTAGAACTTCAGCCAAAAGACATTGACGGTCGATTTCAATATGGATTATGCTTAGCACAATTAGAACAAATTGATCAAGCAATAAAAGAGCTAGAAGAAGTCGTTCAATTAGACAATAAACATGCAGATGCTTATTTTAATTTAGGTGTCGCTTATGCTTATAAAGAAAGAGCAGAAGATGCTTTAGACGCTTTTGAAAAAGCTCTTCTCATTCAGCCAGATCACGCGCTAGCAGCCAATGGAAAGAAAACAATCGAACAAGCTATGAAGTAAGGATGATGATTGTGAATGAGGAATCACTTTTACCAGAAAATGAAAAAGCTATTGACCGAGGATTTATAAAGGGCAACGTCATTCATATTGTTTTTCGGAATGAGGAAAACTTTTATACAGTCGCACTTATTCGAGTACAACAAACAAATGAAGAGATAAAAGAAAAGAAACTAACGGTTGTTGGGGTTTTACCTAAATTAGAGCAAGAAGAGACTTTTTTGTTTTTTGGACATATAATTGATCATCCTAAATTCGGTATCCAATATCAAGTCGAGCAATTTAGAAGAGATTTACCACAAACCAAAAATGGAATCATTCAATATTTATCAAGTGATCGCTTTCCGGGAATTGGTACTAAGACAGCTGAAACGATTGTGGAAACATTAGGGGAAAGAGCCATTACGAAAATTGTTGAGAATCGCTCTGTTCTAGATGAAATACCGAAATTGGCCAAAGATAAAGCTGATGCCTTATATGAACAATTGATTGACCAACAAGGGGTGGAGCAAGTTCTGATGACATTATCAAAGCATGGTTTTGGTATCGAACTCTCCATGAAAGTTTATCAAGCTTATGGGTTACAAGCTCTTGATATTATCCAAACAAACCCTTATCAACTTATTGCCGATGTGGAAGGGATAGGATTTAGAAGAGCAGACTTACTCGGTGCAGCGATCGGTATTACAGGAAATCATCCAGATCGAATTCGTGCTGGTTGTTTGTTTTTACTGCAAGAACTTTGTCTTTCAGACGGTCATGTTTATTTAGAAAAGAATGCTCTGATTCCTCATGTGATTTCACTTCTCTCTAGCTACGAATTAAAAATCGAAGTTGAAGAGGTTGAAACACAAATTTCACTCATGCATGAGGAAGATGTTTTATATATAGAAGATGAACGAGTTTATATGAAGACTCTTTATTTTGCTGAAAAAGGGATTGTCACAAGCGTTCGCAAGCTGTTAAGTGAAGAAGTTGAGGATCAATTTCCTGAAGCGGAATTCCTTAAATCATTAGGGAAGTTAGAAGAGGAGCTAAAGATGGAGTATGCTCCGTCGCAAAAGGAAGCGATTCAAACTGCTCTCTCGTCTCAATTAATGATCTTAACAGGTGGACCGGGAACAGGAAAGACGACTGTTATCAAGGGTATTGTAGAGTTGTACGCCAGGTTGCATGGTCTTCCTTTGGACGAAAAAGCGTATTCAAAAACGAACCCATTTCCAATCTTACTTGTTGCCCCAACAGGTAGAGCCGCAAAACGGATGAGTGAGGCGACAGAATTACCTGCGACGACCATTCACCGACTGCTCGGCTGGAAAGGTGGAAATGGTGGTTTTGATAAAGGAGATCATGAACCGTTAGAGGGAGAATTATTAATTGTTGATGAATCTTCAATGGTCGATATTTGGTTAATGAATCAGTTATTAAAATCTGTTCCAAAAGGGATGCAAGTCGTTTTAGTTGGTGACCAAGACCAACTACCATCTGTTGGTCCAGGACAGGTGCTGCGCGATTTTCTAGACTCAAAAGTTATTCCGACCGTACATTTAGTTGATATCTACCGACAAGCTGAAGGCTCAACTATTATTGAACTTGCACATGCGATGAAACAAGGTACAATGCCAGGTAACCTACCTGAACCCCAAAAGGATCGACGCTTCTTTCCTTGTCAGCTTGATCAAGTACAACAAGTAGTTGCGCAAATTTGTGAAAATGCAGCCAAAAAAGGCTATACAGCAAAAGATATTCAAGTGTTGGCACCGATGTATAAAGGTAGCGCGGGTATAACGGAATTAAACACGATGTTGCAAAATTTGTTCAATCCGAAAACGGAACAACGCCGAGAACTAAGTTTTGGTGATGTAGTTTATCGAACTGGAGATGTTGTACTACAGTTAGTAAACAATCCGGAAGAGAATGTGTATAACGGAGACCGCGGAGAAATTGTAGCGATTTTTTACGCGAAAGAAAATCAGGAAAAACAGGATCAATTAGTAATCTCCTTTGATGGAATCGAAGTCGTGTATTTGAAAAAAGATTTAAATCAAATTACTCATGCTTATTGTTGTTCCATTCATAAAGCACAAGGTAGTGAATTTCCGATTGTAGTGATGCCTGTAGTTAAAAACTATGCACGAATGCTCCGAAGAAACTTACTGTATACGGGAATTACTCGTGCGAAGCAATTTTTACTTTTATGTGGAGATTTAAAAGCTATGCATACCGCCATTACGCAAAAAGAAGAATTAGTTAGGAACTCAATGTTACAATTCAAATTGCAAAATTTAAAGGTGGAAAAAGCTGACCAACATAACACATAAAAAAAGCCACAAACTAAGAATGTTCGGAAAGGTGGCGATTAGCTTTGCGGACATTTTCAACCGTTGAGGGATTACCGGTTATTTCTTTGTCTTCTGGCGAAGAATGTGGACACATATTAGATCTTTTTTATGAGAATGGATCAATATGTGGCTTTATGATAGATGCAAAAGGTTGGTTTACCAAACATCAATTTCTTCCTGTATCAGCTATTAAAAGTATTGGTACAGATGGGGTAATGGTTGAACATCCCCAAGATTTAAAGCCGATCACCCATAAAATAAAAAATTGCTATTCTTTAAAGACAGGCAAAAAAAAATTACATGGAACGGCTTTGTTAACAGCTGAGGGAGAGAAATTAGGGCTTTTGGAGGACGTATATTTTATGGAAGAACTGGGCACGATTATAGGGTATGAAGTAACGGAAGGTTGGTAGCAGACTTAGTTGAAGGTCGTAGAGTCGTTAAGACGAATGCTAGTCTAACGATTGCTGATGGCCGTGCCATCCTATCTGATTAGAAGGGAGCCTTATAATCATGCGTTGTCCAAATTGCCAGAGCAAAGATATCGGAAAAATTGGAACGAATCAATATTATTGTTGGAATTGTTTTGTTGAGATGAGTTTATCAAAAGGTAAGCTCTCCATGCATCAAGTTGAAGAAGACGGCTCACTAAGCTCATTGGATGATTTGTTTGAAGAACAGGACCTTCAAATTGAGATGGAAGCCCAGTAATCGTAAGAGACGATTTTTTTTAAAAAAAAAGAGTGATTCTACTAATGACTATAGCAGTCGTTAGACGGAGTCTCTCTTTTTTTGTATGGATAAGAATTGGTTGCACACAATAATTGATGGAGGTGTGCAAGTATGAACAAGGAATTACAACAAAAGTGGATATATCGTCTTACTCTTATTCTGCTTTCGTTACTAGTTATTTACATGATGGTTCAACTCGCTCCGCTCTTATCACCATTAGGACAAGTCATTAGAGCTTTACTACTACCAGTTGGTATTGCAGTAATTTTAACTTATTTGCTTCATCCTTTGGTGGAAAAATTACATGAAAACGGGTTATCAAGAGGGTTGGCTGTTCTACTCATCTTTTTCTTGATCGTGTTTGT
Organism: Halalkalibacter akibai JCM 9157; assembly: GCF_000513135.1. Classification (GTDB taxonomy): domain Bacteria; phylum Bacillota; class Bacilli; order Bacillales; family Bacillaceae_D; genus Halalkalibacter; species Halalkalibacter akibai. The sequence continues at coordinate 22,699 of NZ_BAUV01000014.1, read as the reverse complement.
ATTCGCCTTTTTATTAATGATTGGCCTACCGGCATTTATTGAACAAATACAACATGCATTTCAGACGATACCTGATCAAGTCAAACAAATTGAAAGAGAAACAGATCGAATACAGCAACAATTAAACAACTTACCTGCTCCATTACAAGAACAGTCCCAGGAGTGGAGAGTTCAGTTAGAACAAATCGGAAAAAGTGTATTCGATCAAATTGAAGCAGCCGCTTTATTTTTAATAAAATCTATGTTTTCGTTTATTGTTATTCCGTTCTTAGTGTTCTTTTTCTTAAAAGATCATGAACTTATTCAAAAGGTAGCGTGGTATCTCACACCTCGAAAAGCTCGCAATGAGTTAAAAAGATATGTGAAAGATGTAGATCATACATTTGGTAGTTATATTCGAGGGCAGCTACTTGTCTCTTTATCCGTTTTTATCATTTCTACGATTGGTTTATGGGCTTTAGGTGTTCCTTATCCCATCGTTTTAGGTTTTTTTATGGGGATTATGGATTTAATTCCTTACTTTGGACCATTTATTGGGGCGATTCCTGCCGTCATTATTGCCTTTTTACAGTCTTGGCAATTAGGTGTGTTCACGATTATATTAATATTTGTTATTCAACAAATAGAAGGAAATATTCTTTCTCCTGTTATTGTAGGAAAAACCCTTCATCTTCACCCAGCCTTAATTATATTAGCCCTTTTAGTTGGGGCTGAAGTCGGGGGATTTATTGGGATGTTGATTGCGGTTCCAATTTTGGCAATTGGAAAGGTAACGTTATTACACATTCGCCTTCACTTTATGAAAGATTGACAAGTAAGAGATCAATTTTTATAATAAAAGGGCAAATAGACAAGTGAGAAAACGTTGAAGGAACAAGTATGAAGCAGCCCGTTTCAAGAGAAGTGTACCCGTGGCTGAGAGGTACACTAAACGAAGAGTTTCAGAAAGCTACTCCCGAGTGCAGATAATCTCTGCCGTCCGCCGCGTTAAGGCTATTAAGTGATAGACAGTTTAATGTCTATAATTAGGGTGGTACCGCGTGATCATAACTCTCGTCCCTTTTTGGGGGATTGAGAGTTTTTTTGTTTTTATTTAACGCATTTAAGGTAAGAATTAAAAAATAAGGAGATGACGAAAGTGAAAAAACTTAGTTCTGCTGAAGTAAGACAAATGTATTTAGATTTCTTTAAAGAAAAAGGACATGATATCGAGCCAAGTGCGTCTCTTGTTCCTCACGAAGATCCTTCTTTATTATGGATTAATAGTGGAGTAGCAACCTTGAAGAAATATTTCGATGGCCGAGTTATTCCTGAAAACCCTAGAATTACGAATGCTCAAAAATCTATTCGTACGAATGATATTGAGAATGTAGGAAAAACAGCCCGTCACCATACTTTTTTTGAGATGTTAGGTAATTTCTCAATTGGAGATTACTTTAAAGAAGAGGCGATTGAGTGGGCTTGGGAATTCCTAACTAGTGAGAAATGGATTGGTTTTGAAGCAGAAAAATTATCTGTTACCGTTCACCCTGAGGATGATGAAGCTTATAACTATTGGAAAGAAAAAATTGGCATTCCAGAAGAACGAATTATTCGTTTAGAAGGTAACTTTTGGGATATTGGTGAAGGTCCAAGTGGTCCTAATACAGAAATTTTCTATGATCGTGGTGAAAGCTATGGCAATGATGAAAATGATTCTGAACTATACCCTGGTGGAGAAAATGAACGTTACCTAGAAGTTTGGAATTTAGTGTTTTCACAGTTCAATCACAATCCAGATGGTACATACACACCGTTACCGAAGAAAAACATTGATACGGGTATGGGATTAGAGCGAATGGTTTCTGTCATTCAAGATGTTCCAACAAACTTTGAGACAGATTTGTTTATGCCAATTATAAAGGCAACAGAAGAGATCTCTGGTGTGAAATATGGAGTAGATCAAGAAAAAGATGTTGCTTTTAAAGTAATTGCAGACCATGTCAGAACCGTAACATTTGCTGTTGCAGACGGGGCGCTTCCTTCTAATGAAGGTCGTGGTTATGTTCTTAGAAGATTGTTACGTAGAGCTGTTCGTTACGCTAAGTTGATCTCAATCCATCGACCATTCATGTACGAGCTAGTACCTGTAGTCGGAGAGATTATGGTTGATTTCTACCCAGAAGTGAAGGACAAAACAGAATTTGTACAAAAAGTATTGAAGAATGAAGAAGAGCGATTCCATGAAACGCTTAATGAAGGACTATCCATCCTTGAAAAAGTGCTAGATGAAGCAGTTGCTGAAGGGAAAACTCAAATTGCAGGAAAAGACGTATTCCGTTTGTATGATACATATGGGTTCCCAGTTGATTTAACAGAAGAATACGTCGAAGAAAAAGGGTTGGTGATTGACCGCGAAGGGTTCGAACGAGAGATGGAAGCTCAACGTGACCGAGCTCGTTCTGCGCGTCAAGAATCTGGCTCCATGCAAGTACAAGATGAGATTCTTGGTCAAATTACGGAAGATAGTAAGTTTGTTGGGTACGATCATTTACAGGTTGAGGCTACAGTACAAGTAATTGTTGCTGAAAAAGAGGTTAGAGATTCAGTAGCAGCAGGAAGTACAGCTCAAGTGATCTTAAATGAAACCCCGTTCTATGCAGAGAGTGGTGGACAAGTAGCTGATACTGGATTGATTCGTGGAGAGAATGTACTAGCTGAAGTAACCGATGTAACCAAAGCACCGAATGGACAACATTTACACACAGTTGTCATTAAAGAGGGTGTTCTTGAGAAGGGTACAGTCGTAACTTGTATAGTAGAAGAAACAGAGCGCAAATCGATTGTAAAAAATCATACTGCTACTCACCTTCTTCATCAAGCATTAAAAGATGTTGTAGGAACTCACGTCAACCAAGCTGGATCCTTAGTGTCTGAAGACCGTCTTCGTTTTGACTTCTCGCACTTTGGACAAGTAACAGCTGAAGAGTTAGCAAAAGTTGAAGACATTGTAAACGAACAAATTTGGAGTGCGCTAGAAGTTGAGATTTCGTTGAAGAAGTTAGACGAAGCGAGAGAAATGGGAGCTATGGCTCTATTCGGTGAAAAATATGGTGAGACCGTTCGAGTTGTAAAAGTTGGAGATTACAGCTTAGAGCTATGCGGAGGGTGTCACGTTCGAAATACAGCTGAAATAGGCTTGTTTAAGCTAGTTTCAGAATCTGGAATTGGAGCGGGCGTCCGTCGTATTGAAGCCGTAACAGGTAAAGGTGCTTATGAGCACATGAATAGTCAACTTCAACTATTAAAAGATGTTGCTTCGCATTTGAAGGTGAAACGAGTACAGGATGTTCCTGCACGAATTGAAGCAAATGTTCAACAAATTCGTGATTTACAGCGTGATAATGAATCATTAGCAGCAAAGTTGGGCAACATGGAAGCTGGTAATCTTGTTAATGAAGCGGTAACTGTTAATGGTGTAAGTGTACTTGCTAAAAAAGTTGATGCTGCTGACATGGACGGACTAAGAGGGATTGTCGATAAATTAAAACAAGATTTAACTTCTGGTATCATTGTTTTAGGGGCAGTATCTGGTGATAAAGTTAATATTGTAGCTGGAGTCACAAAAGACCTTCACCCTAAAGGTTATCATGCTGGTAAAATCGTCAAAGAAGTAGCAACACGTTGTGGCGGAGGCGGAGGCGGTCGGCCGGATATGGCTCAAGCCGGAGGCAAGAACCCAGAAGAGTTAGAGGCTGCATTAGCATTTGTAGAAGAATATGTAAATTCGATTTCCTAAATACCGTTATATGGTGTACAATGAGATTAGACAAGCTATCACCTAGATATCGAATATAGAAGGTGATAGCAATGAATGAAAGAGGTGTTTGTGATGAGCTCTATGGACAAAACGATGCAATTTAATTTTCATGATGATACGGTTGATGTTGATGTCCAAGAGGTGCTTTTCTCTGTGTATGAGTCACTAGAAGAGAAAGGCTATAACCCCATTAACCAAATCGTAGGCTATTTGCTTTCTGGAGACCCTGCGTACATTCCACGTCATAAGGATGCACGTACGCTCATTCGTAAGCTTGAAAGAGATGAACTAATTGAAGAGTTAGTAAAATCCTATTTATCACAGCACCGTAAGGAGAATGAATGAGAGCACTTGGATTAGATGTTGGAACGAAAACGATTGGTATTGCGTTAAGTGATGAATTAGGTTGGACTGCACAAGGACTTTCTACATTAAGACGTAATGAGGAAAGTCCAGAAAAGGACTTTCAGGCAATCGTAGATCTTGTGAATGAGCATAACGTTGATACAATCGTAATTGGTCTGCCTAAAAATATGAATGGTACAATTGGACCGAGCGGAGAGCGAAGTCAGGAATTTGCGGATACATTAAGTGAACTAGTATCGTGTACGATAAAGATGTGGGACGAGCGTTTAACAACTGTTGCAGCAGAACGCATGCTCATTTCCGCAGATGTAAGTCGTAAGAAAAGAAAGCAAGTAATTGATAAAATGGCTGCTGTTATGATTTTACAAGGGTATCTTGACCATAAAGGCAATTAATTGTGGATATACTTATAGAAGTGAGCCAATTTCTCATTTAAAAAATGACAATCAGAGGTGCAAAATGACAGAACAAGAAAAAGAACGTATTGTAATTCCAGACGAGAATGGTGATGAGCATCTTTTTGATGAGCTTTTCAGATTTCATGTAGATGCTACAAACAAGTCTTATATTCTTGTGACTCCAGTTGGGGCAGAAGAAGATGAGGATGAGGAAGTAGAAGTTTTTGCTTTTCGTTTTGAAGACCGTGAAGGCGAAGAAGATGATATAGCTTTATTCCCAGTTGAGACTGATGAAGAGTGGGAAATGGTTGAAGAAATGTTAAATACATTCCAACCAGAAGACGAAGAAGAATAGTAAAAAGAAAAAAACCAATTCCCAATACCAGGGAATTGAAAAGATTGGTTCCCCGAGTTCAGGGGAACTTCAGAAAAAAACCAATTCCCAATACCAGGGAATTGGTTTTTTTCTTTAAATTTTTGTGAAATGTAGTATAATAAAACGGTGGAAGGAGGAGAATGATGTCTAATTCCAACGAAAAACCACGAAATGAATTGTATGAAGAAAGAGTTTCGCAGGCGAGAACGGTTAGGAAGATCGTTTTCTTTTGTGTAATGGGTCTGTTGATTTTAGGTATTATCTTTGTTTTTAGTGCTTATTTTTATATGAAAAATACGTTGGGGCCTGTGGATCAGGAAAATCCCGAAGAAGTTCAGGTTACCATTCCGATCGGATCTACTGCTAATCAAATTGGGACAATCCTAGAGGCAGAAGGACTCGTGAAAAATGGAACGTTGTTTCGTTATTACGTTCGTTATAAAAATGAATCTGGGTTTCAGGCGGGGGATTATAAGCTATCAACTGCCATGACAATGGATGAACTAATTGCTGCTTTAAAAGAAGGTAGAATTCTACAGGATCCAGAGCTTGTTTTTACAGTTCCGGAGTAGGTGGTTACCGGATGTTGCAAAAATTATTGCAAGAGAAACCAATCATTCCGAAGAAGAAGTAATGGATCTTTTGACGGATCGTGATTATATTGAGACTTTAATTAACCAATACTCTATGTTAACAGATGATATTCTAAATGAAGACATTCATTATGCATTAGAGGGTTATTTATTTCCAGCTCGTTATGACTTTATGGAAAAGCAACCTACAATTGAAACGATTGTGGAAGAGATGCTGAAGAGAACACAAGCTGTTTTAACAGAATTCGCTTCTGAAATTGAAGACAGTGAGTATAGCATTCATGAAATACTAACGTTGGCCTCTATTATTGAAAGAGAGGCACAAAAGTCAGAAGATCGCTATACGATATCCGGAGTATTGTATAATCGTTTAGAAAAAGATATGATGCTTCAGGTTGACCCAACTGTCTCTTATGCTCTAAGAGAACATCGTTATATGACTTCTTATGCGGATTTGAACGTAGATTCTCCATATAACACTTACAGGTATCGAGGAATTCCAATAGGACCTATTGCTAACCCAGGTAAGGATTCCATTAGAGCTGCTTTAAATCCTGAGGAAACCAGCGCGATTTACTTCTATGCCCGTTTTGGCGGAGAAGTGATCTACAATGAAACATATGAGGAGCATAACAGAGCTGTTCAACAATATCGTCAAGAATGGGTTGACGGTCAATCATCGGATGAAGAATAACAAACTGACTAGAGGGATGTGTGAAGACACGCCCTCTTTTTATGTCAAACTCTTTCAGTAATGGTTAGATAAATTAAAAGGTTGAGGCTGAACAAAAACACTTTCTGAATATCATTTTAGTTATGTAACAGCCTCTATGTAATGAAAAGCAGAAGGAAGTGAAAGAATGATTAATAAGGAAGTTGAAAAATACTTGAAATCTCTTGTACCCTCACGTGGAGATGAAATTGAACAAATAGAGGAATTTGCACAAGTTAATGAGGTACCGATTATGGATTTAGTTGGGATGGAAAGTTTGTTGCAACTAATGAAGCTACACCAACCAAGAAGGATTCTAGAGATTGGTACAGCGATCGGTTATTCAGCCATTCGAATGGCAAGTGCATTGCCAGAAACGGAAATATTGACGATTGAACGGGATCAGGATCGCTATGAAGAAGCGATCAAAAATATAAATAAGTTAAATCTTGCCAATCGAATTGATGTCAGATTTGGCGATGCCCTTGAATTAGCTGAAAAACTTGAATCTGAACCCCTTTTTGATGTATTATTTATTGATGCTGCTAAAGGGCAGTACCAACGATTTTTTGATCTGTATAGTAAATTTGTAAGAAGTGGTGGAGTTATTTATTCGGATAATGTGCTTTTTCGAGGGTTAGTTGCGAAAGAGGACATCGATAATAAAAGGTTAAAAAATTTAGCGAAAAAAATAGATGGCTATAATCAATGGCTGATAGAACTAGAAGGTTTTCAAACGAGAGTTCTACCTGTCGGAGATGGACTAGCTATTAGTTTAAAGCAATAAACTGGGAGGATGGTGAAAGTGGGAATGAAACCGGAGCTACTTGTAACACCAAAGGATATAGAAGCGGTTGAGAGCTTATTTGAAGCTGGTGCAGATGCCATTGTTATAGGAGAGGAAAAATTCGGGCTTAGATTAGCTGGTGAATTTGATCTTAATGCAGTAAAACAGGCAACTGAAATCGCCCATGGGAAAAATAAAAAGGTGTATGTGTCAATGAATGCGCTGTTTCATAATGATAAAATTGACGCGCTTTCAGGTTATATTCAATCTTTAAAAGAAATTGAAGTGGATGGAATTATTTTTGGTGACCCTGCTGTATTAATGGTTGCTAGGGAAATAGCGCCAGAAATGAAATTACATTGGAATACGGAACAAACTGCTACTAATTGGTTCACAGCTAATTACTGGGGAAGTAAAGGTGCAAAGCGAGCAGTCTTAGCCCGTGAAATCAACATGGATGCTATTGTTGAAATAAAAGAAAATGCAGAAGTTGAGGTTGAAGTTCAAGTTCATGGTATGACAGCGATGTTCCAATCAAAACGTACGTTAATTGGAAATTACATGCAATTTCAAGGGAAGAATCTTGAAGTGGAAAAGCGCGATAAAAACCGCAACTTGCATTTACATGACCCTGAAAGAGAAGCAAGGTATCCGATCTTTGAAGATGAGAATGGAACTCATATTATGAGTCCAAATGATATCTGCATCATAGATGAACTAGAAGATATGGTGGACGCTGGTATTGATAGTTTTAAAATTGACGGATTACTTAAGTCTACAGAGTATATGAAAGTTGTTACAGCTCTGTACCGTGAAGCAATTGATTTATGTGTGGACGATCGCGACACATATGAAGATCGTAAAGAAAGTTATGTAAGTAAGATTGAAGAAATTCAACCAAACAATCGAAAACTCGATACAGGGTTTTTCTTTAAAGAAACGGTTTACTAGGAAGGAGGAACTATGATGACAACTATTACAGAACAAGCAACTAAACATAAGCGAGTTATAACGAAAAAGCCTGAATTACTAGCACCAGCTGGTAGTTTAGAAAAGTTAAAAGTGGCTGTTCATTACGGAGCTGACGCGGTTTTTATTGGTGGACGAGAATTTGGTTTGCGTTCCAGTGCGGATAACTTCTCAATTGAAGAAATGAGAGAAGGCGTTGAATTTGCAAACAAATACGGTGCGAAGATTTATGTTACAACAAACATCTTTGCTCACAACGAAAACATGGATGGGTTAGAAGAATATTTAGTTTCGCTTCAAGATGTTGGTGTTACGGGAATTATCGTAGCAGATCCACTCATTATCGAAACGTGTAAACGAGTTGCGCCGAAAGTAGAGGTACATTTAAGTACTCAACAATCGTTAAGTAACTGGTTATCGGTAAAGTTCTGGAAAGAAGAAGGCCTACACCGAGTAGTACTTGCTAGAGAAGTTGGTTTGGAAGAAATGCTTGAAATGAAGAAGAATGTTGATATTGAAATTGAGGCATTTATTCATGGAGCTATGTGTATTTCATACTCAGGTCGTTGTGTCCTAAGTAATCACATGACAGCAAGAGATTCAAATCGTGGAGGCTGTTGTCAGTCCTGTCGATGGGAATACGATTTATACGAAACGAACGAAGCTGGCGAGAAGGCTCTGTTTGATGAAGGCGACGCGCAATATACAATGAGCCCTAAAGACTTAAACTTAGTACAGGCTATTCCAAAGATGATTGAGGCTGGTATTGACAGCTTAAAGGTTGAAGGAAGAATGAAGTCCATTCATTATGTGGCAACTGTAACAAGTGTTTATCGGAAAGTTATTGATGCTTACTGTGCAGATCCGGACAACTTCCAAATTGACAAAGCTTGGTTAGATGAACTTGAAAAATGTGCAAACCGTGATTTTGCTCCTCAATTTTTTGAAGGAACTCCAACATTTGAAGATCAAATGTATGGAAAGCATCCAAAACGTACGAAATATGATTTCGCTGGTTTGGTACTAGACTATAATCCTGAGACACAGGTGGTAACTCTACAACAACGAAATTACTTTAAGCCAGGAGATGAAATTGAGTTTTTCGGTCCGGAAATTTCAAATTTTGTCCAAAAGGTAGGAACAATATGGGATGAAGACGGTAATGAGATTGATGTTGCTAGACACCCACTTCAGATTGTTCGCTTTAAAGTAGATAGAGCGGTATATCCGCAAAACATGATGCGTAAAGAGGTAAAGTAATGTCAAATAAACCTATTGTTATTGGTGTTGCTGGAGGAACAGGCTCTGGTAAAACAACGGTAGCTAAAGAAATTTTTTATCAATTTAATGAACAATCTATTGTATTAATTGAACAAGATGCATATTATAAAGATCAAAGTCATTTAAGTTTTGAAGAACGCTTGAAAACAAATTACGATCATCCGTTAGCTTTTGATAACGATCTATTGCTAGAACATTTACAAAAACTAACTGATGGAAAAGCGATTTCAAAACCTGTATATGATTACGCAGCACATACCCGTTCTGAAAAAGTAATTGATATCCAACCAAAAGATGTAATCATTCTAGAAGGAATCTTAATTCTAGAAGATAAACGACTTCGCGATATGATGGATATTAAGCTTTTTGTTGACGCAGACGCCGATATTCGAATTATTAGACGGTTAGTAAGAGACATCCAAGACCGTGGACGTTCTATTGAATCAGTAATTGACCAGTATACTTCTGTGGTAAGACCTATGCATTTGCAGTTTATTGAACCAACGAAGCGATATGCAGACGTTATTATCCCTGAAGGTGGGCAGAATCGTGTCGCAATTGATCTAATGGTGACAAAAATTCGTACAATTATTGAAGAGAAAGCGATTTTGTAATAGCATAGGAAGAAGATACCTCAAAAGGTAAGTATTATTACTTTCTTTGGCACACTTAATGTTCGCCTGTCACAAGAAAATCTCTCGTGACAGGCCTTTAAGATGTGACTTCTGTATAGTATTTTTTGAGTGATCCTCTAAGTTAGATCAGAAACTCAAGTTTCTTGAGTTTTCATCTACATAGAATTTGAATTATTTTTATTTTTTATTTTTATAGTAGCAGACGAGGAGTGAAAGACATGGCAGAAGAAAAAAAGCATTATATGACAATGGATGGAAAGAACAAGCTCGAAGAAGAGTTGGAGTTTTTGAAAACGGAACGACGTAAAGAGGTCGTTGAACGTATAAAGATTGCTCGTAGCTTTGGTGACCTTTCTGAGAACTCAGAGTATGATTCAGCAAAAGAAGAGCAAGCATTTGTTGAAGGACGTATTGCGCAGCTTGAGAAAATGATTCGCAATGCTGTAATGATTGAAGAAGAAGAAGGAGCTGCAAATGTAGTTTCTCTAGGAAAAACCGTTAAGTTTGTTGAACTTCCAGATGGTGATGAAGAAGAATACACTATCGTAGGTAGTGCTGAATCAGATCCAGCTGAAGGAAAAATTTCTAATGATTCTCCAATGGCACAAAGTTTACTTGGACGAGCAATCAATGACAAGGTGACGGTTAATACACCTGGTGGAGAAATGGAAATAAAAATTGTTGATATCCGATAGGAAAAATAAAAGAAGCTGCTCGACTTGAGGAGCTTCTTTTGTTTGAACATTTACTTGTAATACTATGTAAATAGTCTAATCCAATCTCGCAGTTTCAGAGAAGATCTTGTATAATGACGAGATAGAGATAAGAAAAGGGAGTGGAGATATGCAAGGATTTCGTTATGAACAACGAAAGAAAAAAAGAATTAACAGAGTGTTAAATGTAGCGATTAGTATTGTGACCATTCTTATTTTATTTTTTGCTTATCAAATCTTTTTTGGTACAACGACATCAGAAGTTATGACGGAAGAAATGACGGATGAGGAAGAAACTGATTTTGCTTCTGAAGAAAAAACAATAGAATCAGAACAGGAAGAAGTCGACACATCAGAAACAAGTGAATCAGAGATTGAACCAGCAGTAGAAGATGAGGATGCTATAGACAATGAAGAAACAGAGGAGCCAGCTTCAGATGGTGAGTGGCAGCCTATCGGTACAGAACAAGCAGAATTTACTCCTGGCTTCACAGAAGGTAGTTTAAATAGATTAGAGATGGAACAAGCTGTTAGATATGCAACAGGAATCTCACAAGATAATATGATTTTATGGCGCATAGAGAACGGGGGAGCACCGACAAGAGCTCGAGGCGTCATTAGTGAAAAAGCAACACCTGATTTGGCTTATGAAGTGTATATTGAATGGGTTGATGGTCAAGGCTGGATGCCAGTGGAAAAAAATGAATTAGAGTTTAATCCATATCGCTAATAGAAGCAAAAGGGGGAGGTGAATCCCCCTTTTTTATAAAAGGAGTCTTATTATGTCAAAAAAAATTATCATAAATGGAACAATTATTACTATGGATGTGAACAACCTATTGATTAAAGATGGGGCTGTTGCATTTGAAAACGGAGAAATTACCTACGTAGGTGAGACTCCTAATGATTTAACTACATATACCGAAGTGATTGATGTGAAAGGTGACTATGTCATTCCTGGTCTTATTAATACGCATGGACATGCTTCTATGTCTTTGCTAAGAGGGTATGCTGACGATCTTCCCCTACAGCAATGGCTAGAAGAAAAAATGTGGCCAATCGAAGCTACTTATACAAAAGAACATGCGAAGTGGGGAACGAATCTTTCCATCATAGAAATGTTACGCACAGGTACAACTACTTTTGTCGACATGTATGATAACATGGATGAAGTAGCTATGGCTGTAGACAAATCCGGTATAAGAGCTAGACTATGTCGTGGAATGATTGGTTTTGGTTCAGAGGAATTAAGACAAAGCAAGTTGGATGAAGCGTCTAACTTTGTACGAAATTGGAGCAATCAAGCCAATGGAAGAATTACGACTATGATGTCACCACATTCTCCTTACACGTGTACACCTGATTTTATTGAAAAGATCGTCTCAAGAGCAGTTGAACTGAATTCACCTCTTCACATTCACATGTCTGAAACAAAAGCAGAGGTAGAATTAAATGTTAAAGAGTATGGTGAACGACCAGTTAAGCATCTAGAAAAGCTAGGAATGTTTCATCAGCCTACGCTTGTAGCTCATGCTGTTCACGTAGAAGACTGGGAAATGGATATATTGGCTGAATACGATGTTAAAGTGTCCAATAATATTATAAGTAACTTAAAGCTTGCAAGTGGAATTGCGCCTGTTCCTGAAATGCTGAATAAAGGTATTACCGTTTCGCTGGGAACGGACAGCTCTGCATCAAATAATAATTTAGATTTATTTGAAGAGCTAAAGCAAGTTGCTCTGTTATATAAAGGTGTTCATAATGATGCTACGTTAATTCCTGCAGAAAAAGCCCTACAATTAGCAACGATTCATGGTGCTGAAGCGATCTGGCTTGATCATCAAGTGGGAAGTATTGAAGTAGGAAAACAAGCTGATTTAGTTGTCATTAACACGAAGCAAGCTTTCTATCAACCTGCACATAACCCAATCTCGCATTTAGTGTATTCTGGTAGTGGTCGGGATGTTAAAGATGTATACGTTCAAGGGAAACAGGTTGTTAAAAATGGACAGTGTGTAACGATAGATGAGGAAATGGTTATATTTGAGGTGAATCGCTTAAGTAAACAATTTTAAAATAAACTAAAGAGGATGCTTCAAAAGGTGGTAAAGCTACCTTTGAAGCATCCTCTTTTAATATGGCTGTTTTGTATCATTATTCTCATGACCGCTAACGTTAACGCCAAGTCTAGTCATGCAATAGCTCCTTAAATCAATCAATTTTCCAACTTTGTAAATAATCTTTTTGTGCCTCGGTTAAAGAGTCTATTTTGATTCCAAGTGCTTCTAATTTCAGGTTGGCTACTTTTTGGTCTAGCTCATAAGGAACTGTAATGATTGAATTCTTCATTTCCTTATAGTGCTCGTTAATATAAGCTAAAGAAACTGCTTGTAAGGCGAATGTCATATCCATAATCTCAGCTGGATGGCCATCGCCGGCGCCAAGGTTTACTAAGCGTCCTTCAGCTAATAAATATAATTTTCTCCCATCTTCTAAAAGGTATTCTTCGATGTTAGCACGTACTTCACGTTTTGAGACGGCTAAAGCAGCTAAGTCATGTTTATTTACTTCAACATCAAAATGACCCGCATTAGCTAAGATAGCTCCATCTTTCATATTCTCTAAATGCTCACGGCTAATCACATACTGATTACCAGTTACAGCAATAAAGTAATCGCCATGTTTAGCAGCTTCTGTTAGAGACATAACTTCATACCCATCCATATAAGCCTCAATCGCTTTAATGCTATCAACCTCTGTTACAATGACTTTAGCACCTAATCCCTTCGCACGCATTGCCACACCACGACCACACCAGCCGTAGCCAACTACAACAACTGTCTTACCGGCTACAACAAGATTAGTGGTGCGAAGTATGCTGTCCCAAACGGATTGTCCTGTTCCGTACCTGTTATCAAATAAATGTTTGCAATAACCGTCGTTAACAGCAATCATCGGAAACGGCAAGTCTCCTGTTTTTTCAAGTGCTTTATCTCGAATTACTCCTGTTGTTGTTTCTTCACAACCACCACGTATATTTTTAATGAGGTCTGGTCTTTCTGAATGAAGGAGCGTAACAAAGTCACCACCGTCATCAATAATTAAATCCGGTTCTACTTCTAACGTCATGAGTAGATGCTGTTTAAACTCCTCTGGATCAGGCTTATGCTTTGCAAAAACAGTGATACCATCCTCAACTAGTGCCGCGCAAACATCATCTTGAGTAGATAATGGGTTACTTCCTGCAATATAAACATCAGCACCAGCTGCTTGTACAACTTTAGCCAAATAAGCTGTTTTCGCTTCTAGATGAAGGCAGATTGCTACTTTTAATCCTTTAAACGGTTGGGTAGCTTCAAATTCTTCACGAATACGGTTTAAAACAGGCATATGCTCTTTTACCCAATCAATCTTCAGATGACCATTTTTAGCAAGATTCATGTCACGTACAATGCTTTTCATTTTATGTAGTTCCTCCAATTAATAAAGTTCTAACCTGTAAACATGATAACTTATTATTAGACTAGATGGAAGTTGGAGTTAATCTGGATAGCTCTTCCTCTATTAACGAATATTACATCAGCTTTTAATCTATTAAAGATGGTAAGATGATAGAAGAGTTAGGAGGAAGATAAATGGAAGACAAAAAGTTAAAGCAACTTGAAGCTAAAGTAGCGGACTATAAACAATATGGGTTCATTTTATTATCTTTAAGTATCTTTCTGTTTATCGGATTAATTATTCCTACAGAAAGTACGGTCATGACAATGCCTGAATTGTTCGTTGGGGGCATTATTATTACATTAACACTTGCTGTTGTTTTTCATCGTATTGCTATGAAAACACAAAGACAACTTTATGAAGATAAACAATAAAAAACTAACTGGATCACGGATACCCGTAATCTAGTTAGTTTTTTCTTATTTCGTCAATGAAGTGAGTTAAAATACGGGCTGTTAACCCCCAGATAACATATTGTTCATAGTAGTAAAACGTTTCCGTGAATTCACTAGACCGATCAGAGTACGAGCGTTTATTTGCAATTTTTTCAAGAGGAAAGTCCTCACTAGGTTCAAATTTCATTCGCATTTTATGCCTAATTGGCTGGTAGTTTTCAAGAAATGAGAGAGGTACAGTAAAGATATGATCTACTTCATCTTTATTTAGATTCGTAAAATCTGTGGTATTTACTCTTCCAACAAAAGGGTAGATGATGCCTCGGAACGGAGTGACGAGGATATCGAGAGGAGCAACCATTTCGACATGATCATGGGTAATACCTAATTCCTCACATAATTCTCTTTTGGCTGCTTCTTCGGCATTTAAATCAGTGGCATCTATTTTACCCCCTGGGAAACAAATTTCACCCGGTTGTTTATTAAGTGTTTTTGAACGAACTTCAAATAAAACAGAAAGTTGATGATCTACGTAAATAAGTGGAACGATAACAGCAGATTGCATCGCTTGAGAACTTCCTAGGATACCGATTTCTCTATTATGAAGTTGTTTTTTTATATAGCTAAAATCATCCACTGTCCAAGACTCCTTTGATTAGTATATTGGTTCGTTCTATATAAAATGGTTGAGTTAGATTATTTTAATTATATCATACGAATGTAAACACTTTATCTTTATTGCTGTTAGTTGATGTAACGTGTTAAAAGTTTCTATGTTAGAAGATGTAACAAGAATGATGTTATGAGAGTAATAGTAAGGTACATTAATAACAGGAAAGGTCATTGACCTAGCTTCCAAAAATGTTCTCTCTACTCTCCCCCATTGCGAGCGATTCAATTATGAATCGCTCATTTTTTTGTCTATTTATTCCCGAGGAAATGACAAAACGAGACGGATTGAGTGTTTTTTATTAAAAACAAGCATATATTGGTAGTATATGAAACGAAACAAGCTTGCTAAAAATGACAAAATACACGAAAATTAAATGTACAGATAAAGGTTGAAGGATGAGGGGAAGAGGCAAGATGAATAAGGATCTTATTGAAGAAGGAAAGATGCTCAAGCTCTTAGAGAAGCTAGTAAATATAGATAGTGGATCATATTGTAAGACCGGAGTAGATAAAATTGGTGAAATACTCTCAGCTTATTATGTTGAATTAGGCTATGACATACAAAAATGTGAGCAGGATGCAGTGGGAGATCATCTTATCATTACACATCCTAAAGGTAAACAAGCATCAATCCTAATCATTGCCCATATGGACACCGTTTTTGAAAAGGGGACTGCAGCTATTCGACCATTTACAATGAAAGAAGGACGGGCATATGGGCCAGGTGTGATTGATATGAAAGCTAGTTTAGTTACTGTTCTCTATGCTCTTCGTTATTTAAAGGAAATAGGATCTAATGCTTATCAAAACGTCCACCTTATTCTTAATAGTGATGAAGAGATAGGCTCAGTTAGTTCTAGAAAACTAATTGAAGAAGCAGCTAAAGGGAAATCTTACGCTCTTATTATGGAACCTGCTAGACGAGACGGTTCTGTTGTAACAGAAAGAAGAGGGAGTGGCAGGTTTACGATAGAAGTTCATGGTAAAGCTGCGCATTCTGGCATAGAACCTGAAAAAGGGAGAAGTGCAATTGAAGAACTTGCCCATAAAATAGTGAAACTTCATGATCTGAATGACCATGAGCATGGCATTTCTGTTAACGTAGGTATGATTGAAGGTGGGAACGCAGTGAACACTGTATCAGATACGGCAATTGGACATGTAGATGTTCGAGTTTCAACTGCTGAACAAGCCGAAGAGGTTGAACACCAAATAGAAGAGGTTTGTTCTTCTTCTGATGTTAAGGGAACTGAAATTGAATTAACAGGTGATATGCGCAGACCACCAATGTTAAAAGATAAGAAGATAGAAGCTTTGTTTCATATTGTTAGAGATGTCGGAGCTGACCTCGGAATTGATGTAAGAGATACTAAAACAGGTGGAGGCTCGGATGCTTCATTTACTGCTGCCATGGGAATCCCGACTATTGATGGTCTTGGACCAATTGGCGGAAACGCACACAGTGATAAAGAGTACCTGGAAATAGCCTCATTGACCGAGAGAACATTATTACTAGCAAATGTAGTCGAACGACTTACTAGTGAGGAAACGAAGTAGATTTCGTTTAAGAGGAGAAGACATTGGGATCGGTAATTTCTAAGTTATTAAGTTTTATGATCCATCCTAGTAGTAATGTCAAATTTCAGCTAAAATTGATATAGAACCTGAAGAGATAGAAAAATTAAGTGCTTGGAGTGGCGTTAGCATGAAAGGAAATGTAATTATACTTTTGTTGGGAATCTTGTTTTTAATAACTGGGTGTCAAACTGCAAATAATGAGGAGAAAACAATCTATGTTGCAGCTGCATCTGATTTATATCATGCTCTAACAGAGATTGGATTAGAGTTTATGGAGGAGACTGATATTAAGGTTGAATTTACATTTGGTTCAACAGGCCTCTTAACCCAACAAATTCAAGAGGGGGCTCCTTTTGATTTGTTTGCATCAGCTCATGAATCTTACGTAGACAAACTGGTTGAAGTAGGGGCTATTATACCAAACTCAAAAAATTATTACGCGATAGGTAGAATTGTCATAATGGGAGAATCACCAGGGAGAAACCTTGATGAGCAACTCCTATTAGATCCTGAAATAAGAACGATCACAATAGCTAATCCTGAACATGCCCCTTATGGAAAAGCGGCAAAAGAAGCCCTAGAAGCATGGGGGATCTGGGAAGAGGTAGAACCTAAATTAGTATATGCAGAGAATATTAGACAAGCATATCAGTATGTAGAGTCAGGAAATGCCGATATTGGAATTATAGCGTTAGCTCTAATGACAAATACGGATTACACATATGAATTAATTGATGAAAGCAATCATCAACCTATAGTGCAAGCTCTTGGGATAACCAAGCAAACGGAGATGGAAGAAGAAAGTAGATTGTTCGCAGACTTTATGTTGAGTGCGAGAGGCCAGGAAATCTTAATGAAGTACGGATTCGATCTACCTTAATGGATACGATAATAAACCCTCTTCTTTTATCTCTAAAAATAGCATCCATTGCTACTCTCATTGCTTTTGTTGTCGGAATTCTTTGTGCTTGGTGGTTTGCTTTTAATAAAAATAAACTCACAGATTTACTGTCTATCTTAATTACAATTCCTTTGATTATACCACCAACTGTTTTAGGGTATTATTTGCTGTTGTTATTAGGGAGGAATAGCTTTATTGGGCAATGGATTGAAAATTTGACAGGGCAGCCTATTGTTTTCACGTGGAAAGCTGCTGTCATAGCAGCTACTATTGCTGCAATTCCATTATTAATTAGACCTATTCAAGCTGCCTTTGAATCTATTAGCAAGGAAACTATCGGAGCAGCGCAATTAGACGGGGCTGACAAGTTTCAGTTATTAATTTATATCATTATTCCTTTAGCGTACAAAGGAGTGTTAGCAGGATTAGTACTTGGCTTTGCCAGGGCTATGGGAGAGTTTGGTGCAACGTTAATGGTAGCAGGAAACATCCCAGGTAAAACACAGACCCTTTCAATTGCCATCTATGATGCGGTACAAGCAGATCGCATGATGGATGCTCATATCATGGTTTTAATTTTAAGTGTTGCTACATTACTGTTTTTATATCTCATTCATAGATGGTTTAAGTAATTAGAAATACCCACACAATATTCTTGAATTCCCACTAGTCAAGCTTCCTTGGACGTATGACCAGTGGGCTTTTTTAGTTATAGTATACAGGGGTGCTAGTTCAAGATAAGTTATCTTACCACTGAAAGAAAAACTTTAGAGACATGGTAATAGTCGTATAAGAAATAACTCCAATTGCGAAGGTTATAAAATGTGCTTCATCATCTGGTGGTAATTCGTATTTTAAAACATTCAAGATCATCGCTCCTGAAATAAAAGCAAAAATAATGGACTCAATTAATGGTGATAAGGTAACAAGAACCCCTAAAATCCAACCTGCAATAATCCCAAGCGCAAGTACATACCGTCCAACTTTATCATAAATATCGGCATATTCTCTCCATAAATCATGAGCAACAGCAACAAAATGGAGACCAACAGCAAGTCCGTAAAAAATGGCTTGAATACCTAACACATCATGTGAAATAACGGTATAAGCTACAAGCATATTATAAATACCGAAGAAGCCAATTTGTAACCAAAACAAGGTTCTAGCCTTTTTGGTTTTGTTATTTAGTTGCGCCTTTCGGACAATCTTTTGGATGCCGTAAAAAATTAAAACACCTATTAAGCCAATAAAATACAACTCTGACTCCATAGTAAAATAATCTCCATATTTCTTAACGAGAATCTGTTCCTTATGTAATGTCGGAAGAACATACACGAACACATAAGATACAGCTAATCCACCTGAAAATGAAAACCATTTTAAACGATGAATTCGTTTGGAAGGAATCAGTTTATTGGCAAATAAATGGATTAAAATAAAAGAGATTCCCATTATAAAAGCATCAAGTGACATGATTATAACTCCTATACCTATCATCAGTTTTTTATAGAATAACCAATATAGTTAGAAACCATTAAATCCTAATGGGACTTTCGGAATTATTTGGGTAGTTTGTATCTTATTGATGAAATGGAGTAAACTATCGTATTATGAATAAAAATAATCTAATGAAAAATTTAAAGTATAAAATTTTAGTGGTACTTTTTCTTGTCTCTTCACTTATGTTAGGAATAGGAACCTATGCTTTTGCTTATGAGGCTTTATTATGGGGAATCCCATTAGCTATAACTGGATTTTACCTTTCCTTCATGTCTGTTGTGCTATTACTATTATTTTGGATTGATAAAAAAAATCTTATTTAGCCACAGTCAAGGTTTTGAACGATGTATTGTAACAAAGGGAAATTAATGAAGCTTGAGGAATCTTCCTCAAGCTTAAAACCATGATTAGACTATTACTCTATTAGTATTAGCTTGTTCTAAGAGGAAAGGTCATTTACACTTTAATTAGGGAGTTTTAGCGAGGGAGTGGAATAATTGAATGATTTGCCAAAGAATTTAATTGCAATTGGAATAGGATCAGCTCTTGGTACTTTTAGCCGCTACTCTTTAAACTTACTCACATTAGAAAGTGGTTATCCATTTGGAACGATCATAGAGAATTTATTTGGAAGCTTACTGTTAGGATTTTTAACTGCCTGGTTTATTTACTTTATCCCGAAAGAGTGGGTGAAAGTTGGTTTGGGTGTTGGTTTATGCGGAGGATTTACAACGATGTCAACACTAGCAGCAGATGCTACATTTTTATATCAAACATCTTCTCCTTTTGAGTCAGCTATTTATATAGGAGGATCTCTGTTTGGAGGAATGATGTTTGCATTAATTGGATATCGTAGCGGTTCCTTGTTAGCTAATAGATCAAGACAAAAGAGGGAGGTAAATACTAAATGAACCTTCTTCTATTAATATGTGGTGGCTCAATAGGAGCCATTTCAAGATATTTAGTTGGATTAGCCATTATGAAACGCTACTCAAATCCACCGTTTCCGGTAGCTATGTTAATCGTAAATTTAATCGGGTCTTTTGGTTTGGGTGCTTTTTTCGGGATTAATTATCAACTAATTCCATTAGGGGCATATAACGATCCTCTTTATCTTTCAATAGGGATTGGCTTTTTTGGTGCTTTTACGACCTTTTCAACCTTTAGTGTTGAAGCATTTCAGCTTTATAATAATAAGCTGTGGAAGAAACTGATTCTATATGTGACACTAAGTATTTTTGGTTCTATTCTAACTTTTTTAATTGGATTGAATCTTGGAGTTTATTTTTATTAATTTAAAATTTATTTTAGGTGTACAGACACGACCAAGCCCAAATAAACATAGGAATAAATTAACGACAATTTGGGGGTGATTTCGTGTCAGCTATAATCGCAGCGATATCTTATTTATTTAAAGAAGTTATCGTTTTTGTATCCTACGTCAAGAACAACGCCTTCCCACAGCCATTAAAAAAAGATGAAGAAAGAAAATACTTAAAGCTTATGCAAGAAGGCGACGAAGAAGCAAGGGACCTTCTAATTGAACATAATTTAAGGCTTGTTGCTCATATTGTTAAGAAATTTGAGAACACTAGGGAAGATACAGAAGATCTGATTTCTATTGGGACCATTGGATTAATAAAAGCAATTGAAAGTTATTCTGATGGAAAAGGGACAAAGTTAGCTACCTATGCGGCGAGGTGTATTGAGAATGATATTCTAATGTCAAAAGTGCGCTTCTAGGACAACCTCCTATCTTCATAGACATGGACTATGAGGGGGGATGAGGTTGTGAACGTACGTATCGTAGAAGGGGAACTTTCGAAAAAAGCTCGTTCAAACGCTTATCACTATTTGAAGGAACTTTATCGAAAGGAGCACATTGACAAGGATGATCGCAATCTACGCTCGAGTGTCGACAGAAGAACAAGCGAAAAGCGGGTACAGTCTGAAGGAACAGCTGAGAGCTTGTAGAGAAAAAGCTAATTCGGCTGATATTAGAGAATATGTAGATGAAGGTCTATCGGGAGAACTTCTCGATCGACCTGCTCTCAATCATCTTCGTGAAGATTTACGAGAAGGAATCATTGAAAAAGTTGTTTGTTTGGACCCAGACCGTCTTTCTCGTAAATTAATGAATCAGTTGATATTATCTGAAGAAATTGAAAAGAAGGCGCTTCTCTTATTTGTAAACGGAGAGTATCAAAAAACTCCAGAAGGAATGCTCTTCTATCAAATGCGCGGTGCTATAGCCGAATTTGAGAAGGCTAAAATTACAGAACGGATGAGTCGTGGGAGAAGGGAAAAAGCACGACAAGGGAAGGTACTAAGAGATTTTCAGATTTATGGTTATAGTTATGACTCAGAGAACGCTCGTATCGTTATTAATGATTATGAATCAAAGGTTGTGAAACTAATATTTGAATTGTTTACGAAACCCAATGATCTGGTTAAGGGGATTAACGGGATCGCTAAGTATCTCACGAATCAAGGAGTTCCAACAAAGAGAAGAGCCAAACAGTGGCACAGACAAGTGGTTAGACAAATATTGCTGAACCCTGTTTACATAGGGGAGTTTTATCAGAATCGCTGGAATACAGAAGGAATGCTCGGAAACCCTGATCGAACGGATTCTGAAAAAATTAAAATGAAAGCTAGACCAAAAGAAGAGTGGATACGTATCCAATGTCCTGCAATAATTGATAAGGATCAATTTTATCATGCACAAGAATTACTTAAACAATCGCGAAGACGTTGGAGCGGTACTAGTAAGAATGAGTATCTCCTTAGTGGTCTTCTTCGCTGTTCCTCTTGTGGCAATACAATGACGGGCAGAAAGTCAAAAAATTGGGGTAAATACGTATTAGAATACACAGATATTAAAAATACTGCTGGAGCAAAACATCCTGGATGTGGAAACAGAGTTAAACTTGATGATTTGGATGATAAAGTATGGAATCATATTAAGAAATGGTTAGATCGACCTGAAGAGATGGATGAATTAACAGTTGATGAGAATGTCAACCCGAGTTACGAAGAAGCAGAATTAGAACGATTAGAAAATGATTTAAAGCGCTTAAAGACTGGGAGAAAGCGGTTGTTAAATATTATCACACTTGATGAAAGTGTTGATGAAAATGATATTAGAGAACAGCTTCGTGAGTTAAAAGAAAGGGAACAAAAATTAGTTAAGGCCAAAGAAGAGTTAGAGTCGTCATTGCATCAAAATAGTAATATTACTCTAAGCTCGAACATAATGAAACAAGCAGCTGAATATTACTTAAGTCTTGATACTGACAACTTGTCTTTTGAAGCTAAGCGAGAATTAATTCGAACGGTTGTAAAGGAGATAAAGGTTGATAGTGAAGGGGACGCAGTGATATATATGATCTAAAGAAGAAAGAAACCAACGCACCCTTCAAAAACCTTTTTTAATTAGTTATGTTAAATAATTGTTGATTTTATAACAAGAAATTAGGGAACCCACGTTAGTCGTGGGTTCCCTTGTTGTTGAACTAACGCT
>NZ_BAUV01000015.1 GCF_000513135.1 Halalkalibacter akibai JCM 9157 | reverse complement strand
AAAGGTGACACAAGTAATACTTGTGCCACCTGGATGTACTCTATTTTATCAATAATAATCTATGATAAACTTTTATAATTACCGTGTTTAATTACTGTACGAAACTTACTTCCATCTTTCGTATGGATATTGTTGAATTCAACTGCTACTGTGTTGTTATAAACGTTGATGATACTTCCTTCCTCACCCTTGTATTCACCGTCTAAAACTTTCACTTTTTCTCCTATCTCAATGATAGTCCTTCATTTTCTGTTGTTTCTGCCATAATTACACCCCGACTTTCATAATAAAACGAACCTTATACCAAAGCAACGATTCTAGATTTTATTGCTTTAATTTAATCTTATCAAACTCCATAAAGG
This sequence comes from Halalkalibacter akibai JCM 9157, assembly GCF_000513135.1. GTDB lineage: Bacteria > Bacillota > Bacilli > Bacillales > Bacillaceae_D > Halalkalibacter > Halalkalibacter akibai. The sequence goes on along the minus strand of NZ_BAUV01000015.1, from coordinate 85,703 downwards.
TATCCAAGTACTAAAATAGACTAAAATGAAGTTAGAATAGAATGAATTTTAATGCAAATCTTTCGGTTTTACATATTTACCATAATCAGGAATGGCGATTTGATCAAAATGGTTTGAAAGTTTTTGTAAATTACTTTTTAGTAATTCTCCTTCCATTGGGAGCCCATGTCCTGTTATAGCTACCGCCGGGTTTAATTGTTCTAATTTTCTTACAGAGTTCCACGCTGCGGTCCAATCTGGTGTAAGATACCTTGGTGGACCACTAATTTCTTGTTCTTGAGTAAGAACAGAATACAAAGATTCCTGTTTTACTGTTACAAACGCATCACCTGCTATTAGTGAGCGATCTGCTTCTCTAAAAAAAGACACATGTCCAGGAGTATGCCCAGGAGTATGGATCCAGTGAAAAGCAGGTAAGAATGGAATGGTTCCATCTGCAGGAAGTGCTTGGACCTGTTCACCTAGATTAATCGGTTCATTAGGAAACAAGGACGATATCTTAGCTATTAATCCACCCTCTACAGTTGGATCAGGATCTGGGTAACTCTTAATGCCTGTTAGATAAGGCAGTTCTAACTCATGTGCAAAAACAGGTACATTCCAATGCTTAACTAACTCCAGTATTGCACCAACGTGATCAAAATGCCCATGAGTAAGGATAATTGCTTTTGGACGGCTACTTGAGCCAAAACGTTTTTCTGTAGCAGTAATGATTTCATTAGCGGAACCTGGCATTCCGGCATCAACCAATAAAAAATCCTTAGTGTCTGGATTCCCAATAAGCGATATATTAACTATCTTTACATTATAGCAATATAAATCAGGTAGTACTTCTAAACCAATTCCACTAGTAGCGGATGTTGTTGGAATATATTTATAATCGTCGCCATATGACATTGTATCCAAATGTATTTCCTCTTCTCTTCTAGATTCAACTACACATTAATAATATCAACAAACTTCTGCATATTATGTTACCAATAAAAAATATTGTAGGTAAATCAAGTTAGTTTTGGATTTGGTACAAGGTCAATAAGCAAAACCATTCTAGTTCGTCTTCAATTGCCTTACAAGAGATTCTGATTCCCGAAATTTCTCGTCTGCCAACCAAAATGTTGCAATAATTTCTTCTAAATGACTATTATCTCCGAAGGTAAGAGTTGTTTCGGCTAACTGAAATGCCTCTTTCACATCATTAATTCCTTCTTCGTAAGTTGAGTGTACAACGCTATATTTAGTTGGAACTTCTTTTTGATTGCTAAACGCACTTAGCCAACCAATTAATTGTTTCCGGTAATCGTCATGATCAGCTTTCCATATTTCAGTATCATTGAATTCAACTAAATGATCTATTAGCTGAATCAGATTTTCTTTAACTTGTTCATTAGTATATATAAAAAAATGATAGTAATTATCTTCAAGTGATTCTCCGTCTATTTGCTCATCATGAACATTTCCTTCTAATTTATCTAAGATTGCTGCTTCATGGTTGTAAGAAAATGATCTAATTAAGAGAAGCAATACAATAACTAGGAGAGCTGTTAAACTTACGTGAGTTAATTTAAACATAATGGTCACTCCTAAATAAATGAACTTGACCTACATTATTATATAAATCAACTGGTTTGTATACGTTTTATTACTTGAATCTTTACCGAACTTTTTCCAAAGTTGCATTGCACAAATTAAAGACCAAATCATGAAGATTTGGTCTTTGATAATTACGGTTTTAATCATGGAAATTTGTACCGTCAGTAGTTGCTTTAATAACACCTACACGTACAACGAAATCTCCAAAATGTTCGTTTTCTTCGCGCTCTTTTGCATAGCGTGAAAGTAAAACATTTAACTCACTTAAGATTTCAGCCTCGCCAATATTTTCGCGATACATTTTACTTAACCGGCTTCCGTCAAAAGCAGCCCCAAGATACATATTGTATTTACCAGGTGCTTTTCCAATGAAACCAATTTCAGCTAATGTAGGACGCGCACAGCTGTTCGGACAGCCTGTCATACGAATGGTAATTTCTTTATCACGCAGACCATTCTCATCAACAATAGCATCAATTTTATCAATCATTTCTGGTAAATAACGCTCTGCTTCAGCCATTGCTAACCCACATGTTGGTAAGGCAACACAAGCAAGAGAACTTCTACGAATCGCGGAGTAATGCTTGCCATCCGTTAACCCGTATTGTTCGATAAGTTCATTAATTTTTTTCTTCTTCTGACTAGAAACATCAGCAATGACTAGGTTTTGATTTGCTGTTAAACGAAAATCACCTGTATGAATTTTTGCAATTTCACGAAGTCCAGTCATTAATTTATAATCTTCTAAATCAGTAATACGACCACCTTGAACAAATAGAGTAAAGTGCCATTTACCTTTGACTCCCTTAACCCAGCCGTAACGGTCTCCATTATGGTCAAAATGGAAAGGTTTCGCCTCTTCTAAGCTCCAACCTAAGCGGTTTTCAAGTTCAGCTTTTACGGTGTCAAGACCAAGTCTATCTACTGTGTATTTGAAGCGCGCGTTTTTACGTTCAGAGCGATTACCGTAATCACGTTGAATCATGATAATTTTTTCTGCAACGTCATAAATTTGTTCCGGTTTACAGAAACCAATTACTTTTCCTAGTTGTGGATAGGTTTCTTTATCACCGTGAGACATTCCCATGCCGCCACCAATAGTAATATTAAATCCTTTAAGTTTGTTGTCTTTGACAATGGCAATATAGCCAAGGTCTTGTGAGAAGATATCAACATCATTTGATGGCGGTACCGCTACCCCAATTTTAAATTTACGAGGCAAATATAAAGCACCGTACATAGGTTCTACTTCTTCAACATCAGGTGTTCCTGCAACTTTTTCTTCATCTAACCATAGTTCATGATAAGCTCTTGTACGTGGAAGTAAATCGTCACTTAATAGCTTAGACCATTTAAATACTTCAGCGTGTACCTCTGATTGGTCAGGGTTCGGGTTACACATGACATTTCGGTTAACGTCTCCACAGGCAGCAATGGTATCAAGAAGAGAAGCATGAATTTCTTGGATCGTCTTCTTCATATTCCATTTTAAAATCCCGTGCATTTGAAACGCTTGTCTTGTCGTAAGCTTTAATGTTCCGTTTCCGTACTTTTGAGCCAGTTCATCCATCACAAGCCACTGTTCTGGTGTAGAAACCCCACCAGGAGTACGAACACGAAGCATAAATTGATAAGCTGGTTCAAGCTTTTGTTTTTGACGTTCATTACGAAGATCTCTATCGTCTTGTAAGTAGCTACCATGGAATTTCATTAGACGATTGTCATCATCTGAGATCCCTGAGCTAAGACGATCTAACATAGTTTCAGCAAGTGTGCCACGTAAGTAATCACTCTCTTCTTTAATACGCTCTACATCACTTGGTGGTCCCTCTGGTGCCTTTAATAGTTCTTTAGCCATTTTATGAATAAACTCCTTTCACTTCAAAAATCAATATACATCACGTTGGTAACGTTTTTGTTGCTGCATTGCTGCAAGATACTCTTTTGCTTGATCTTGACTCATATTTCCTTCTTTTTCAATAATTGCAAGAAGAGTAGTATGAACATCATGTGCCATATGTTTTTCGTCGCCGCAAATGTATACTGCTGCTCCTTTTTGAAGCCAGTCGAACAATTCTTTACTTTGTTCCATCATACGATGTTGTACATATACTTTTTCATCTGTGTCACGAGAAAACGCAACATCCATCTTTGTTAAAATGCCGTCTTTAATCCACTTTTGCCATTCAATTTGATACAAGAAATCTGTAACGAAATGTTGGTCACCGAAGAATAACCAAGATGGACCTTCAGCGCCGATTTCTTCACGTTCTTGCATAAATGAACGGAAAGGCGCAATACCAGTACCAGGTCCTACCATAATAACTGGTGTTTCTGGGTTTTCTGGTAACTTGAAGTTTTGATTATGTTGAATGAAAACAGGTAGTGTGTCTCCTGGCGCAAGACGCTCTGCACATAAAATCGAGCATACGCCGTTTCTTTCCCGTCCATGAGAGTCATAACGGACCGCACCAATTGTTAAATGCACTTCTTCTGGATTTGCCGATAAGCTACTTGCAATAGAATATAGACGTGGTGGCATTTTCCGAAGAAGTGAAACAAATTCTTGTGCAGAGTTACCCCAAGCACTAAAATCACGTACTAAGTCAAGAACATCACGGCCATCAATATATTCTTTTACTTTCTCACTACCTGATGCTACTAACTGTTGCAGTTCTGTATTTCCTGAAAGATTTGCAACTTGTTCAAGTATTGGTTTGGTTATAACCGTGATCTCATACTGAGATGTTAGAGCTTCTTTAAGAGTTAGTTGATCCCCTTGTTTATTAACCGTTACCTTTTCATCAGCACTCCAGTTTAATTCCTTTAATAGGTTTTCAACGAGAGTAGGATCATTTGTTGGGTATACCCCAAGGCTATCACCAGGCTCAAATGTCAAACCTGATCCTTCTAAAGATAGTTCAAGGTGTCTAGTTTCTTTATTAGAGCCTCGACCATTTAAGTTTAAGTTTTCAAGTACTTCTGCGTTAAAAGGATTTGATCTAGAATAAACTGATTCACCTACTTGTGTAACCGCCACATCATTGGAGCTTGTTGTAGTTCCAGATTGACCTGCGTTACTTAAGCTTGATAAAACACCTGCTAACCATTCTGCTGCTGGTTCTTCAAAATCAAGATCACAATCAACACGTGTTGTAAGTCTTGTTCCACCTAGTGCCTCTAGTCGTTCATCGAATTCTTTCCCTGTATGACAGAAGAACTCATAAGAGCTATCGCCTAAAGAGAGTACGGAGAAACGTAAATTTTCAAGTTTAGGAGCTCGTCTGCCATGAAGGAATTCATGGAATGACAAGGCATTATCAGGTGGCTCTCCTTCACCGTGTGTACTTACTACAATTAATAGATTCTCAACCTTTTTTAAATTGTTTGGTTTAAAATCATTCATTGAAGAAACCTTCACCTGAAAACCATTAGCATCAAGTGTCTTACCAGCGTTTTCAGCAAGACGTTGAGCATTACCAGTTTGCGATCCGTAGAGAATTGTTACTTCTTTAGATACGGTTTGCTCTGTAGGTTGAGGAGCAGCCTCTACTACTTTTTCTTCTTGTATAACAGAAGAAGGTGCTGCTGATGCTGATTGGGTTGCAGCTAAATACCCGCACAACCAAACTTTTTGAGACTCTGTCAATGTTGGCAGAAGTCTATTAAGGAGCTCTGCCTGCTCCTGATTAAACGGACTGTTCATTACTTGAAGTTGCAACAAAATCCACCTCACAAAGGAATATAACTTAGATTGCCATTATTATAATGACGGAATACCAATATAAAATGTTATTCTTCTTCATTTAATAATTGATAAATTAATCGTAGCGATATACTCTGAATTAGTCAAATTGTTTTTAATGATACTAATCATTTAAAATCCTGATTATTGATTTTTAAGGAAGAATTAAGATATATGAAAATTGAATGATGTTTTGTTTACTGTGTTACAATAATTTAAATCTTTTTACATAAACTCAACTCTTCATATAGATTATGTTATAGTATCGGTAGAGATTTGAAGAAAAGGAGGTACCCCCTCTATGGCTGTTTATTTAGATGAACTATATAACTCTGCAAAAGACGTTTTTGAGATGATGGGTGAATTCATCGGCTCAAACACGTTTTTTATCGCGATAAATGATGGAAAAGTTAATCGAGTTGTTCAAACCTTTAATAAAAAGACAAGCTTAGTTGATAATGAAACTATAGTGAATTTTCAAGATAGCTACTGAAGTCTGATGATTAATAGCGGTCGGGAACCGCTAGCAATTGTTGATTTGACGAAACATCCTCTCACCAAAGAGATGGAGTTGACAAAACACTTCAAAAGTTATCTAGGAACCCCTATCATGAAACGAGATGGTTCTGTTATTGGTACGTTATGCGCGATTGATGCTGTCCCTTATGATTTTTCAGAAAAAGAAATTAAAATGATTCAGACGATGTCGTACTATCTTTCCAACTTAATTGAGCTAGATGAAGAAATAGAACAAAAAAAACAAGCAGAAGAATTGGTTAGTGCTCATAATCTCATCTTAACTGAGATTGCTCAAGGGCAATCTATTTCAAGGGTTTTAAATGATATTTGCCTAAAAGTTGAACAAATTGTAAAAGGGGTTCGTTGTACAATATTAAAATTCAATCACAGCACAAACAATCTTCAACTAATTTCTGCCCCTTCTCTATCTAATGAATTCAAAGACAAACTTGGAGTCATTCCGGTCGACCGAAACGAGGGTTCTTGTGGGGCCGCTGCATTTAATAAAGAAATGGTGAATGTCCCAAATATAAATGAAAATCCGATGTGGGTACGTTATAAAGAAATCGTACTAAAAGAAGGATTTCAAGCTTGTATTTCATTTCCTATCTTCTCTTCAAAAGGTGATTTATTAGGTACATTTGCGATTTATTACCCAAAAGAAAAACATCTACTTGACAGTGAAATTAAGTTTTTTCAACAATTTTCAAGTCTTGCTTCTATTGCGTTAGAAAAGAAAGCAAATGAAGATAAAATACATTTTATTGCCTATCATGACGAACTAACGAAATTACCTAATCGTTTACATTTTAAAGAGCAAGTAGCGTTAGCTTTTAATCAGGCTATGCTAAATGCTGGTACAGTAGCTCTTATGATTTTAGATTTGGATAACTTTAAAACAATTAATGATTCCTATGGGCATTTATATGGTGATGAAGTATTAAAGGAACTATCTTTCAGGTTAAGCAACTGTATTCTGGATAAAGGAATGGTAGCTAGATGGGGTGGCGACGAATTTGTTCTTGTATTTAATAATGCGAGTGACCCATTTCTAGAGGAGTTATCAAAACAAATAATTGAGGAGATTAGCAAACCCGTTTCTTTTCAAGGAGTAGAATTGTGTGTAACAACAAGTATTGGTATTTCGCGTTTCCCAACAGATGGAACCACACTATCTGATTTATTAAAGTTTGCTGATTATGCCATGTATCAGGCTAAGGACAATGGTAAGAATAACTTTGCTTTTTACACATCCAGATCCTACTAACTATTAAAGAGAGCTGTTGAATCCACGTCAACAGCTCTCTTTAAGGTTCATTACCACATACTTTGTTAATGTATTGTTTAGCGAAATTATCTGCAGCTTTTTCATGTGGGATATTTCTATATTTTTTCTTTTCTTCCGTCGTATCACCATGAACCATTTTTTCAATATATCTTTCGTAATGATATTCTCCTTTATCAAAATAGTCCAATATACGGTCTTTTTTGGTTTGACCGTTTCCTCCTATTAGCGCATGGATATAGTGACCAACTTCATGCAAGAGGATAAAGGAAGCATATTCAAAGCAGGTTGTCCTTTTCTTCTTTAAATCAATTAAATATTCTTTGTTTTGAAAGTCCTCTGTAACAGACATTATATTGATATAAATGACTGGATCGAATGTTGATGTATCATCAATGGCTAATTCACCAGGGAAGTTAATTGGTTCATCCGAAAGATAAAAAGTAATGTCTTTGACGGCATTTTTAAATATAGAGGATTGCAACCATTTAATTGTTGCGTAAATACCTTCGAGCCCATGATGTGCATGTTTACGACAAATATTAAAATTTGATTTTAGATACTCTTCCTTCTCATACATAAAATGAAACGACTCAATGATTTTCACAGCGCCCTCCTTTAAACGATTACTTCCTTTAATCGTATTCAAAATTAAATAGTAAAGAACGGTGTGTGATTATTTGCTACTGACATTCATGTTAAATACGTTTAACCATAAAAGAACCTTCTCCTGCTACATGAAATTATAACTCAGTGCGAACATCCCATAATTCAGGGAAAAATCGTTGGTCTAAAACCTTTTTCAAATAAGCAACTCCGGAAGAACCGCCAGTGCCTTTTTTAAACCCGATAATTCGTTCAACGGTTTTCATATGACGGTAACGCCATTGATGAAAGCTATCTTCTATATCAATTAGTTTTTCAGCTAATTGATATAATTCCCAGTAACGCTCAACATTTTGATACACGGTTAACCACGCTTGCTTAACAGCTTCACTCTCTTCATAAGGTTTGGAATAATCACTAGAACCCTTCTTAATATCAAACCCTGCTCTTATCAATGCTCTTATAGAAGCATCATAAATACTTGGCTTTTGCAAAGCCAGTTTGAGTTTATTTTTAATTTCAGGTTCTTTTTCATAAATCTGTAAAATGGAACTTGTTTTATATCCAAAAGCAAACTCAATTAAGCGATGTTGGTAAGATTGGAAACCAGATGCCCTCCCAAGCGAATCTCGAAATTGTAGATACTCTGCAGGCGTTAATGTTGAAAGCACATCCCACGTTTGAATCATTTGTGTTTGAGTTCTAGATACACGTGCCAAACATTTGTAAGATGCTAGTAGCTCATTTTCTTCAATACAATCTATAGCTGCATTTAGTTCGTGTAAGATAAGTTTCATCCATAATTCACTCACTTGATGAATTATGATAAATAACATCTCATCATGATTTTCAGAAAGCCTATTTTGATTAGTAAGAATAGCATCTAGTTTTAAATACTCAGCATAGGTCATATTTTTAATGAAGTCAGTATGAATCCCTTGTTCAATTTCTATTTTATTATTGTCTTGGTCATTTCTTTTCGCCATCTTAACCTCCGACTTACAAACGCATTAGTAAGCGTTTACAATGTTTGATTACCTAATTAGAACTTCCTGTCTTCTTTTGAACCATTTCTTCTAATTTTTTTTTACATAAAGCCACTGTATCTTCATCGTTCCTTTGTAAGGCTTCATACAAATCCATTAACAAATAATCAATTTCTTTTTGAATTATAAACTCATTTTTCTTTTCTAAGTAATCTTTGTCTATTTCTACAGGAATCAGATCCTGAGCCGTTGAAGATAGCAGCTTTTTTGTTTTAATATTTTTTATTCCAAGTTTATGCTTTCTAGCTTCAAATAAAAGTTGATTAAATAAAAGAGCAAATGTTTTTTCGCTTGTTGTCAATTCTTGTATCGACAAATACACTTTACTTTCCCTCTCGGTAAAAGGTAGCTCATATTCATTTTCTCCGTATATGATTAGGACTCGTGATTTATGTTTTCGTACCCATTTGTAGTCATAGGTTTCTCTAACATTTTTCAAGAAAACATAAATCATGGATAAGGAAACCTCTAAATGGATATTTGAAAAACGGGCAAAAAACGTCATCAACTCACCTCTTTCATTTTTTATAAAACCCTTCATTCATACAGTTTTATGATTAATTTTAGCGATCTAATCCATTATTTAATCTGTATACTAATCAGTGCCTATAGGAAACTTATGAATAGGTTTAACCGACCTATTATATCTATATAAAAAAGGAGAAATATTATGACTCAATCCAAACGACAAGAAGACAGGCAATTCAGACAACGTAAAGAATCACAAAATCCCCATGGTAAAATCAAGTCATTGAAGCAATTATCAGAAGAAGATAAAAGATAAATGGTAAGAAACCAAAAAAGGGTTATCCCATAAGGCCTGATCTTGACCTTTTGGAATAACCCCGAAGTTATTTATTGAGTTGAATTGGCAATCTCGAGGAGACCTTCTACACTGTACATTTCATTCTGCTGTGGATTTCCACCGATTAAGTAACCAAAACCATTCTTTTTAAAAGCAAGACTACGTAAATGAACACTGTTTTCTCTATAGAAGGCCTTACTCTGATCATTTAACGTAATAACTTTGTCACTTTCGGTTAAATGCTTATCAAGCTTTGATTCAGGATACATAATGTAAAAAACAAAATCTTGTTGCTGGTTATCAATAACTGATAAGTAATGTATTTGTAGATCTCCTTCATTGCTGATTTTTCCTAATTGGTAGCTCGGAGTAAAAGGTAACTTAGACGGAAGACTTACCTCTCTCTGAACTTGCTGTTCAAATTCAGAAATGGCCTGATCTAATGGCATATAATTATTTGCCTTAATAAATTCTTTAATCTGATCTTCCTCTAGAGAATCTGCATGTACTTCAAGACTGAAAATAGTCGCAATGGTTATGAAAAAGACTAGAAACATAGATAGACTGAGTTTTCTCATAATAATACCCCCAATTTCATCCAACTACATTTATTATGCTTTTTCTTTCATTTTATTATTCATGGGACAACCAGTTCACTATCCTTGCATATGAAGTTCCTGCTCAAGTTCTTTTACCCTTTGAACAGTTCGTTATATTTATGTATGGTTAGTAAAAGCAACAAAAAAAGCAGATCTCATAGAGATCCGCTTTTGGTTACTTATGCTTTTTGCACATTAGTTGCTTGAGGTCCGCGTTGACCTTCTTCTATGTCAAAAGTAACTTCTTGACCTTCGTCTAATGATTTGTAACCTTCTCCTTGAATTGCAGAGAAGTGAACGAAAACATCGTCGCCACCCTCTCTTTCAATGAAACCAAAACCTTTTTCACCATTAAACCATTTAACTTTTCCACGTTCCATTTGTTGTTTCCTCCTAGCGTGTATCTTAAAATCTTGCCTTCCTATTATGAACCGATTTGAATGATTCTAAACGGAACTTTTAATTTTTCTTCCCACTTTGTTTTATAAAAGGTAATACATCTCTTTTTCTCTGCACATTCTAATGAATGAATCCAAATAGATTGAGGTGCAAAATGACCAATTTAAAAATGACGGCCTCAGAAATAGGTATTCTCTGGTCTCAATATATTCAGAACAGTATGTCCATGCAGATAACTAGATACTTTGTAGAAATTGTGGAAGATGAAGAAATTAAAAACGTACTGGATCAAACACTTAGTTATATTGAGAAAGTAAAGCTTGAGATCGAACGTCTATTTAATGAAGAGCAAATACCGATTCCAGCCGGATTCTCAGAAAGTGATGTTAATTTAACAGCACCTAAATTATACACGGACCCCTTTATGCTGTCTTTTATTGAAATGTTTAGTAAATCTGGAACATTAGCTTATAGTGTATCTTTAGGTGGATGCACAAGGAAAGATATAAGGAGTTTTTTGACTAATACCGTCCACGATCTCACAAAATTGTTTAATATGACAGTAGAAATTGGATTATTAAAAGGTAGCTATACAAGTCCTCCTACTATAACACCCCCAAGTGAAGTGGAATATGTTAATGGAAAGTCCTATTTTACAAATGGGCTAAATCCTTTTAATAAACGTACATTAAATAGTGTTGAGATCTTTCATCTATTCGAAAACCTTAAAGCTAATATTCTCGGCTCTCAGTTTTGTACAAGCTTTGCTCAAACAACGGATAATAAACAAATTCAATCTTTTTTTACTGATGGGAAGAACATTGGTACGAAACATGTTAAAGTGTTTTCCGATAAATTAATCCAATCGGAGATTCAACCTCCCACTTCTCATGATCATGGTATAACGGAGTCTACAACACGTGTTTTTTCCGATAAATTAATGATGTTCTTAAAAAGTGTTCTTACATCCACAAGTCAAGGAAATTATAGTACAGCGTCTACTGCGAGTATGAGGTATGACTTAGTAGCAGATTACCAGAGGTTAGCTATAGAAGTAGCCTTATATGCAAAAGATGGTTTAGATATCATGCTCAAGAATCATTGGCTTGAAGAGCCCCCACAAGCAACAAACCGTAAAGAATTACTAAATAAAAAATGATAACACTCTTGCATCCAAACCAAAAAAGAGACTGTCTCAAAGGTAATTTACCTAGAGAAACATTCTCTTTTTTGTTCTATTATTTTAAGCCGCTCACAAATGTTTCGACATTATGCTTCATCATAAGAATATACGTTTCAGCACCACTTCCTTCTGGTCCAACTGCATCAGTGTATACTTCTCCGGCAATGTTTACGCCAGTGTCTAAAGATATGGTTTGCATATATCTTTTATCAACAGTCGTCTCTACAAATAAGCTAGGAATCTGTTGATCATTAACAAGATCAATCACCCGTCCTACTTGGCCAGGAGTTCCTTCTTCTTGAGAGTTAATATCCCAAACGCCCTCTGTTTGAAAGCCATAAGATGCTCCGAAGTATTTAAAGGCGTTTTCTGTTACAACAATAAAGCGATTTTCATTAGGAACGGATTCAATCATTTCATTGATCCAAGCTTCTAAGCCATCTAATTCTTTTAAATATTGCTCAGCATTTGATCGATATTCGCTCTCACCTGATGGATCTCGTTCAATGAGGTCATTTAATATATTATTCACATAAGTTTTAACATTTTCAATAGCTAACCAAGCATGAGGATCCTCTTCATTGTTCCCTTCTAACATAATTGGCGTTATGCCGTCACTAACTGCAACAACAGGAATTTCCCCGACATTCGCAACTAACTTTTCAAGCCATTCTTCCAAATTTAGCCCATTAACATAAAAAACATCTGAATCACTAACTTTTTGAAAGTCACTAGGTACTGGTTCATATTCATGAGGCTCTTCACCAATTGGAACTAAGTATTCAACAGTTCCTCTGTTTCCGATAATCTCTCCTGCAATATCTCCTAAAATAGAGAAGCTAGTGATGATGGTTAGCCCCTCTTTTTCTACTGCTTCAGAAGGGTTTATGTGAGTTTCTTCAGAACTACAGCCTACTAAAACAAAAACACTAAAAATCACCAGAAACCATTTCTTTCTATTTAACATAATAAGTCTCCTTTCCTTGTCTTCTTTATATTTGATTTGTCTAATAAACTTGCACAAGGTAAACTTTTTGATTAAAAAAATAAAAGTTTCACTAAGGCAACATTTATATTGTTCCATATTTTTATGAATTTGTCTATATATTTTGACTCTATGACTAGTAGAAAAAGATTGATTTTTGAAAAATATGTATAAGTACCTCTGAAAAAGGCAAAAAAGGAATTGAATCATGATTATTAGGGAGGTACTTATATGAATCACTTAAAAGAAAGTTATCACTTATTAGCAACTTTTAAGCAGCCTAACCATTTGTATTTAGCTAGTCACTCAAACGATTATCACTACTTTTGGATTAGAGATGCTGTTTACATGTCTCTCCCTTACCTTGATAAAGATTGTCCGACATTTACTGATACAATGAGAGCGATATTAGATGTGTTTCTTCGTTACGAGTGGAAAATAGATATACATACGAGTCAAAGACCGCAAGCGATGTATGAATATATACATGCTAGATATTGTCCCGATGGATTTGAAATACATGAGCAAGAATGGGGGCATGCCCAGCACGATATGATTGGAGCCTTTCTATTTGCAATTGGAACAGGGATGTATAAATATAAGAAGAACATTTTTCGTAATGAAAGAGATCATAACATTGTACAAAAACTAGTTCTTTATTTGATGTGTTGTAGGTATTGGGAGGATGAAGACAATGGCATGTGGAAGAAGACAGAGAAATTCATGCTAGTAGCATTGGTGCATGCGTAGCTGGCCTAAAAGCGGTTCAACCCATTGTCTTTGTTCCGCAAGAAGCTATTGAGTACGGTCAGTCATCCTTAGATTCTTTATTTCCTAGAGAAAGCTGGAGCAAAGAGGTTGATCTTGCGCAGTTAAGCTTAATCTATCCTTATCAGATCTATCAAGGTGATAAAGCTAAAATAATATTAGAAAATGTTGAAAGACATTTGTTACGAACAAACGGAGTAATTCGATATCAGGGAGACAGCTATTATTCTAAACTTGAAAAGGATTATGGCAGACATCAAGACCGTACTTTTTACTACGGAACGGAAGCTGAGTGGACTTTTGGATTACCATGGCTGTCTCTTTGTTATCAAGTTTTAAATGATGACAATCGTTCTACGTTTTATCTATCTAGAACAAAGGAAGCAATGTTAGAAGAAGCGATTCTACCAGAAGCTTATTTTGCAGAAACAAAAGAACCTAATCCAAATACACCACTCGGTTGGTCAAGTGCGATGTATATTTTAGCAGAAGAAAAACGAGGTTACGCATCTGCGTAACCTCGTTCTTTCAAAAGATCTTGCTGTGATGAAGTTGTTGGACTGCTTTGTGGAGGATATTCTTATCTTGAACGAGAGAAATACGTATATATCCTTCTCCCCTTTGTCCGAAAGCCACTCCAGGTGTTGTAACAACCCCGGTCTCATCTATTAATTTATAAGCGAACTCTGTTGACGTATAACCCGATGGAACTTTTGCCCAAACAAACATTGAAGCTCGCGGTGGTTGCACGGTCCATCCTAGTGCATTCAGACCATTAACAAGAACATCTCTTCTATCTTTATAAACTTCTCTGAGTTCATTACTAAAATGGGAGGATTTCGATAACGCACTTACAGCAGCTTTTTGTATAGGAAGAAATACTCCATAATCAAGATTTGACTTGAGCCGTTTTAAGCCTTCAATAACTAATGAATTTCCAGTAACATAACCAATCCTAGCTCCAGCCATATTAAAGCTTTTCGAGAGTGAATTAAATTCAATACCAACTTCTTTTGCTCCTTCAATTGATAAGAAACTAATCGGTCTTTCTGAATAATATAATTCAGAATAAGCAAAGTCATGAAGAACAATTATATTGTGTTCGCGTGCAAACTGAATGACTTGTTGGAAGAACTCTTTGGTGGCCATTGCTGGTACTGGATTACCTGGATAATTTAAGATCATTAATTTGGCGCGTTGCCGAATCTCAGTTGGGATTGCTTGCAAATCAGGCAAAAAATGATTTTCTTCTAGCAAAGGCATTGGATAAGGAGTCGCCTCTGTTAAAGCAATTCCAGCGGCATAAGCTGTGTAACCTGGGTCGGGTACTAACACAACATCTCCTGCATTTGCAAGAACTAAAGGTAAATGAACTAAACCATCTTGTGATCCCATAACAGTCAGTACTTCACTCTCAGGATCAAGAATAACCTGGTCATTTTGCTTAGAATAGTTAATAATAGCCTGATGTAATTCAGATGTTCCAGCTAATGAATAACGATATGATTTCGGATCTAATGCTGATAAGCTGAGTTGTTCCATCACATGTTTAGGAGGAGGAAGATCCGGACTACCAATACTTAAATCAAACACTTCTATTCCTTGTTTTATTTTTTGTTGTTTATAGGATGCTAGCTCATTGAAGATACTAGTTTGAAAAAAATCCATTTTAGTTGAAAATAATTTAGACATATAGCTACCTCACTGTAGTTTTTTTTATTATAACAAGAAATTTGCCACGATAAGACATTAATCTTTTATTTATAGATGATTGCTTATAGTGTTCTTGTTGATAAAAAAAACTTTCAGCTATTTAACCTAGCTGAAAGTTTTTTTAGGCAGATAACTACACAGGAGCAATTTCGTTGTTAGTGAGAAATAAGTTAATTTCCTTTTCATTAAGCCCGTTGTGTAGGATAGGTCCCTGAATTGTATCACAGTTTATGTTTTTTAACATGTTCACCTGTTCTAATGATTCAACGCCGTCTGCTATAACAGAATATTGTAAGCTGTGGCCAACAGCAATTATGGCTTTAATCAGATTATAATTGAAGGAGTTACCTCCAATATCTTTACTTATATTTGCATCAATTTTAACTGAATCTATTGAAAGTTCTTTAAGCAATGTTAACGATGTTGAGGCTGCTCCAAATTGATTTAAAACTAATAAAACACCCATCCTTTTTAAAGATTGTAAAATAGGGTTGAGAAAACTTTTATGTTTTATAATGGTTGTCTCTGTAAGTTCTAGACCAAGTTGATTAGGTAGAACATTAAACTCTTTTAACCAGTTATCAACATTTTGAATAAAGTCATGTTGTAATAATAGATTAATAGAGATTGAAATCGAAATGGGAATAAAAGAACCGCTACTAGAGAAGGTTTCAATTTTTCTACATAAGGTCTTTAGTGCCCATTTGCCAATAACATTAGACAACCCCATTTTATCAGCATAGGGAAGGAAATCTATCGCTTGTAAAGGACCGAATGTAGAATGGTTCCAAATAATCCGAGCTTCCAAACCACAAACCTCATTTGTTTCTAGGTTTAGTTTAGGATGATAGCAAAGTTCAAATTCATCATTTTCAATCGCTTTCCTTAATCTTGTTTCTATTCTAAGTTTTTTGAACAGATCGTCTTCTTCTTGTTGATGATAGAAACAAAACTGATTGCCACCTTTTTGTTTTGCACTATACATAGCAATATCAGCCTGCTTAATTAGGTCTTCAACTGTTCGGGTATGTTCAGCATATATGCTAATGCCAACACTTGGGGCAACGTATATTTCGTTGCCATTAATAATCAAAGAAGAAGATAATGCTTTTAAAATAGCTTTAGCGTAATGGACCACGTCATCTATTTCAGAATACGGAAAAGCAAATGTAAACTCATCCCCACTTTGTCTAGAAACTACCACATCTTTATATGGAAGGTGCAATAAGCGCTTAGCTACCTCAATTAATACTTGATCGCCGAAAGAATGTCCGAATGTATCATTTAGTAATTTAAATCGGTCTAAATCTAAGAACAAGACTGCGAACGCTTGATCTTGCGTAACCAGGTGATCTAGAGCTCGTTTGAAATTTATTCGATTAGGTAATTTAGTTAAAGAATCGTGATAGGCAATCTGTTTGAATTGCGCTTCACTCCTACGTAACTTCATTTCTAATGATTTTATTTTTGTTATATCGTTTCTAATCGCCACGTATTGGTAAACACGTCCGTTTTCATCTAAGGATGGAACAATAGTTGTATCTACCCAATAGAGTGAACCATCTTTTGCTCTATTTTGTATTTCGCCTTTCCAAATATGGCCACCAGAAATCGTCTGCCACATCTCGTTAAAAAAAAGCTTTGAATGATATCCAGAATTGATAACTCTATGAGTTTGGCCGATCAGCTCTTGAGCTTGATACTGAGAGATCTCACAAAATTTATCATTTACATACGTAATAACACCAGCAATGTCAGTGATTGCCAGGATTGATGATTGATCTAGTGCGTATTTTATTTCTGTTAACTCGTGATTGACTTTATTATAGTTGGCTTGCACAATAAACACCTCAAATGAATCAGCATTTTATGACTTCATTAAAAAAACTACTCTATGAATAGAGTAGATAGGATATCGAATGAAACATATACATGCCCATACATTCGGTAACCCAGCCGTCCTAGTCATTTGACCTTAGACCTGTGACTTTGCGTCTCTACTTTTCAATAGATTTGCCTTTTCTTTATTCTGAAATTAGGTATAAAGATTTATTGTTTTGTTTATTTTATGATAAGATGAGGACTAAACTCACAATTTTATGATAACCTAGTCTAGTTTTTCCAACAAGCCCCAACTCTTCGTCAAATTATGACATGAACTGAAACAAAGGAGATAGAAATGAAAATCATTGTTTTATCTGATACTCATATCCCGACAAAAGCAAAGAAATTGCCTGAACGCTTGCTTTTCGAATTACCAACTGCAGACTTAATCATACACGCAGGAGACTGGCAAACAAAAGCAGTATATAAGGAGTTATCACTTTATGCAGAGGTCAAAGGTGTGTATGGAAATGTGGATGGAGATGAAATCAAGGAGTTATTTTCAGATAAAATTATAGTTCAGTGTAATCAATGGAAAATTGGAGTTATCCACGGACATGGCACTAAACAAACAACTGAAAAACGGGCGATCTCTGCGTTTTTAGAGGATAACGTTGATTGTATCATTTATGGACACTCTCATATCCCTGTTTTGAAAAAGGTAGATAATATTCTTTTATTTAATCCTGGTTCTGCCACTGATAAAAGAAGACAAAAATGCTACTCGTTTGGCATCTTAACGGTTAATCAAACAATTGAAGCTGAGCATGTGTTTTATGAAGATAAATTATAAAGAAAAGGGTTGTTTCAGCCTGTTTTTGACTGGAACACCCCTAAGTGATGAGCAGAATCGCTACGTCTTAGTGAACAAAAGTTTTCAACCTCAGTAGTTAAATCTCAATATCCACGCCAATACTATCAACTCGACCATTTTCTCTTATGTAAGCAGCTACTGCTTGGTGCTCAGCGTTCTCAACATAGGCGTCAAGAGCGGCACGGTTCTCAAAACGAACCATTAACACAACTTGATATTCCTTGCTTTTTTCAGCAAAGTTTAAACCCGCTTGAAGATCCACAATCCCTTTTAAATGGCTTTCTAGTGCTTTAAAGCGTGTGACAACTTCTTGTAGTTGCTCCTCAGTAGTTGTTTCAGCAAACTTAACTAATACGGTACGTTGAATCATTAAAATGCCTTCTTTCTAATTATTTACTTACTACGACTTTATTTTAGCTTAATAGTGTAAAAAGATGCAATTGAATCGCATATTATCATTTGAAAAATAAAAAACAAGCTATTATTCCTGCTAATAACTTGTTTTTAAATAGTACAGATTTCAACTGGACAATCTCCACATTTCAAGAATTCTTTTAAGTAGTTTAGATCATGAATTACGATCATATTGTTTTCGTAAGAAATGATTTGATCTTTCTTTAGTTCGCTCATCATTCGGTTAACGCCTTCGCGAGTGGTACCTATATAATTAGCTATTTCATGATTAGTTAAGTTTACGTTTATGAGTACTCCGTCTGGATGATTTTCGCCGTAAGAATTACTAAAACGAATTAAAGTCGAGTAGAGGCCGCCTTTTTTCCCACATAAAATTAAATCTCTAAATTTTGATTGCGTCGATTGATTGTGAATCGACGACCATTTCATATAAGCAACAGCCATTTCTCCATTTTCCTCAAACAGTTTCTCAATCACACTTCTATCATATCTCATTAAAACAGCATCTTCTATAGCCGTAGCAGTCACGCTTAAAGGCAAACCGTTAAACAACCCAGATTCTCCAACAAGCTCATCTTTTTGATTTAAATTAACTGCGAACTCCTTCCCGTCAGCTGTTAACTTACTAAGTCTGATAAGACCTGATAAGATTAAATAAATAGATTGAGACTCTTCACCTTCTGAAAATAAAATGGTTCCTGAATCCACAGTCATTTTCTGACCTTTGTTTAAAAATAAGCTCTTACTCTCCTCGGAAAGCATATCAAAAAAGCGTGAGATTTTTAATTCTTGTTTTTTCAACGTATCACAACCCCGTAATCGTATTCTTCATATATAGTTTACTCATGATTAATTGATTTATCATTGTTACTATCATATTCCGAATACAAGTAAAAAGCCAGCTTATCAAGCTGACTTTTTGGTCCATTATAATAAACTATTTATATTCTAACCGTCTCCATTGAAGTAATGTCAGGAGTGCAACGACAGATGAAACAATGGCGATCACTGTATATTTAAAAACCAACTCAAACTCATGTCCTAGATAAGCTTCAATCGTCCATTGTAACATAACGACATTTAAAGCTAACGCCAGGAAAATGATGATCCAACAAGTCCTTTTAGCCATGACGAATCTTCCTTCCGACGGCGTAAACTACTTCGTTTTGTACTTCTAGTTCAATTAATGGCAATTCTCTTTGCGGAGGGCCAGCAAGAGGATGGCCATTATTTAAGTCAAAATAACCCTTATGACATGGACATAATAATACTTCACTTTCTTTTTCGTAAAACACTGGACACATTAAATGAGTACAGGCACTATTATATGCTTTTAACTCACCCGCCTTTGTATGAACTAATAAAGCCGGATCATTCTCTGTTGGATAGTTAAATGTGACTGACGAGCCAGGTGGTAAAGAATCTAGTTTAACAATTTCAACAAGTTCTTTTTCATCTTCAAAATCACCGAGAAATGCTTTAACTGAAAACGGCAATGTAGAAAGGCCTAATGCAACAGTTGCCCCTACAGCAGTCTTAAGAAAAGCTCTTCTATTAAATTTCAAATCATCAAAACGGTTCACATTTTCCGTCAATTGAATCATGTCATCCTGACTCTTTGGTTTGTTGCGTTTTGGACATTTGTTTTCTTCGTTCATCGTGCATCCTCCCTTCTAGTCTGAATAAACTCCAAAAAATTCAGGTACATACTTCCATTTATCTTGCTCACTTGGTTTCTTTCCTTCAATTAAATTCATTTGTGTACGTCTTCTTCTTAATGATTGCATTTCTTCAAAATCAATGAAGCGAATGGCATCACTCGGGCAAACAGATGCACACATCGGTGCAATATCATATTTAGAACGGTCATAACACATATCGCATTTATACATCTTGTTTTCTTCAAAATCGAATTTAGGAATCCCAAATGGACAGGCAAATGTACAGTTGCGACAACCGATGCACTTTTCATCCATTGCTGATAACACGACACCCTCCTCTGTGATTTGAATGGCATTTGCAGGACAAACTCTAGCGCAAGCCGGGTCTTTACACTGCATACACATCATTGGAAATGTTTGTCTGCTTTCAGTAAAATCAATGTATTCTACATAATTTCGTTCTTTTGCGTCATGATCGCCGCACTCTCGGCAGGCTGCCTGACAGGCTCGACAGCCAATACAACGCTCAAATTCTAGATACATAATCTTGTTCATAGATGGTTCCCCCAAAAGAATCGTTTTAGATTTTTTCTATTTTAACCGTACATACTTTAAATTCAGGCATTCTTGAAACCGGATCTAATGCTGGGTTCGTTAAAAGGTTTGCAGCTAACTCTTTACCCCAATGATAAGGAATAAAAAGGGTATCTGTACGAATGGCCTTTGTTATTCTAGCTTCAACTTCCATTGAAGACCTTGGCGTTGTAACTTTTACTATTTCTTTATTTGAAATGTTATACTGACTTGCAAGTTCAGGGTGAATCTCAATATATGGAACAGGACATTGTTGCATCAAGAAGTCAACTCGTCTTGTTTGATTACCAGATAGATAATGGTAGACAACTCGCCCTGTTGTTAAGATGAGCGGAAATTCTTTTGTTGGTGTTTCACCAGCTCCGCCCAATCAACAGCTGCTAAATTTGCCTTGCCATCTTCTGTGCCAAATTTTTCTTTAAACATAGTTGGTGTTCCAGGGTGATCCTCAGATGGGCATGGCCAGAACACACCATCTTCCTTATCAATGCGCTCCCATGTAATTCCGTGATAATCTGCTTTACCACCTTTTGAAGCGATTCTTAGTTCTTCAAATATTTGTCTCGGATTCTCGTATTGAAAATATGAGCCTTTCCCCATTCTTGCGGCAATATCACACATGATCTCCCAATCGGTCTTTGACTCTCCTATTGGTTCTGTAACCTTACGAACGCGAATGACACGGCCTTCTAAATTTGTTGTTGTACCTTCATCCTCCGCCCAAGTGGTTGTTGGTAGGACAACATCGGCAAATTCGGCTGTTTCAGATAAGAAGAAGTCACTAACAACTAAGAAATCTAATTTCTTAAACCCGCTCCAGATATATTCTAAATTTGGTGCCGATACAGCTGGGTTGCTACACATTACGTGCATTGCCCGAATGTTCCCCTTATGAATTTCATCAAACATTTCATAAGCTGAAACACCTGCTTTAGGCATTTCTTCCGGTTGAATGCCCCAAACTCCTGCAATATATTTAACATGGTCTGGGTTGTCAATTTTACGATAGCCAGGAAGTGCATCTGCTTTTTGGCCATGTTCCCGACCACCTTGCCCATTTCCTTGTCCCGTAATCGTTGCGATACCTGATGCAAACTTACCTACTTGGCCTCTTAATAGAGCCATAGAAGTATAGAGTGAAACGTTATCTACTCCTTTATTTTGTTGTTCTATTCCGCGGCAAAAAGTAACGATCGAACGTGGTGACTCACCATAAATAGAAGCGGCTTTGATGATTTTTTCAATAGAGACACCTGTAATTTCCGATGTATAGGCTGGTGTGAATTTTTCAACCATCGCTTCTAACTCTTCATAGTTATTACAACGGGTTTGAACAAACTCTTTATCGACTTGATTATTTTTAATAATAAGATGCATCAAACCGTTAGCTAATGCAGAATCGGTCCCTGGTTTTAAATCTAAATGAACGTCAGCGACGCGAGCAGTCGGTGTTTCTCTTGGATCGGCAACGATTAATTTAGCTCCTTTATCTTTCGCCTTCCATAACCATTGAATCATGGTCGGGTGACATTCAGCCGTATTGGAACCAGCCATAAATAGACAATCGGTATGTTCAAACTCAGGTAAAGGTAAGCTCGATCCACGGTCAACTCCTAATGTTTTCATAAATCCTCCAGCAGCTGAAGACATACAGAAGCGACCATTATAATCTAGGAATCTTGTTCCAAGTCCAACCCGCGCATATTTTCCAACCAAGTAGCACTTTTCATTCGTCATTGATACACCGCCAAAAACGCTAACAGCATCTTTTCCGTGGTCTTTTTGTAATTTTTTAAAATTTTTCTCGATTAAATCGTAAGCTTCTTTCCAGCTTGATTCTACGAATTTTCCATTCTTCTTTATAAGAGGTTTTAAAATACGGTCTTTATGATTAACCGTTTGATACGCTGTTACTCCTTTTGGACACATCTTGCCTAAAGTTACTGGCCAGTCGTATCTCGGCTCAACTCCAACGACTTTATTTGTTTTTTCATTCACTCTAATGTGCATGCCACATTGCATTCCACAGTAACAACAGTGTGTTGTAATTAATTTTTCACCTGGTTTTTGTAAATTTTTCACGCCATCTTTTACTAGAAAGTCACTCATTTATTTCTCCCCCGTCTTCTTATAGTAGGAATCGTCTCTTTTTTGACCAAACCCAGGAATATGAATTCCGTTATTTGTTTGAATAGGTCTATTTGGTGAAGGCAAATTCGATGGAATGTTTAATTGCTTCATTACCCTAATTCTTCTTCGGCAACTTGGGCAATAGTCTGCTAAATAGGAACCGTCTGCTAGCTGAAGATCAAAGCTTTGTGCCCCAAGAATTTCTTTCACGTCATCTATTTGATCGTCATTGCTGTATGGTGTTTCGCAAGATTTACACTCTCTTGTATCAACCCCTACGACTTCTTGGTAGTTCATCGGTACAGCCGTTGCAAGAGGCCGAACAGGTAGATGAAATAGTTTACCAAATGGGAAATAGACTAAGAAAATGACTACTGTAATTTGATGAATTAAGGCAAGATAGGAATGCATCCATCCACCCAATAATTTATAAGAAACGGTTAGTAACAATCCTGAAACGGTTACCCAAAGCAAAATATATAAAGGTAACAAGTCAAATTCGACACGCTGAGTAACTTTGACATCTTGATTTCTTGACCGTCTAATAAGGGCCATTGTCACACCGACTAAGACCATCATGGCCGTAATATTTAATCCTTCATATACCAGTTGAGCAAATAAGCCGTTTGCAGCCATCGTTATAGTCGGAATTCCCATTACTACCATTTGATAAGTCTCAGGATCAATTAGTTTAAAATGCATCCACCCAAAAGTTAAACCGAACGTAATTGCAAATGATCCGATACAGCCCCAGGCAATTAGCCAGTGCATAATGCCACGATAGATACCACGTTTAAAAATAAACTTTTGTAAGATAATGTTGTCAATAATTGTTTTTACAATCGCTTTCCAATTTCTTTTTACTCTCTTTCTTTTCTTCATGTTGGCGAAACTTCTTTTTAATACTTGATGAGTTGCTGGACGTACGGCCCATGCGCACATGCGAATTGTCATCCCAATTGCAA
Organism: Halalkalibacter akibai JCM 9157; assembly: GCF_000513135.1. Classification (GTDB taxonomy): domain Bacteria; phylum Bacillota; class Bacilli; order Bacillales; family Bacillaceae_D; genus Halalkalibacter; species Halalkalibacter akibai. Next base: position 61,998 of record NZ_BAUV01000015.1, on the reverse strand, counting down.
ATACGAATGATGATATTAAATATCCGAAAAGCATTATATCTACGTGTGAAAACTGTCCCGTTCCGATCCACATTAAAAAAATTAATATCATTACAATCCCAAATGAATACATGCTTGCTTTTGAATAAAAAGATCTTTCAATCTGATTCATTTTGCCACTCCTTACTTTCTTGTTGAACTTGTTAAACACATTGTAAGATTGTCTTCCAAAGAAAACTGTGACGTTGCTCACACTATTTATATTTCAAATCTCTAAGTCACTGCCACTAAAGCGATTGAGAAAATTAAATAAAATAAAAATAAACACAAAGCCTCCTTCTTGAATGGTTGCCTTGTGTTTACAGAAATTCTAATCTATGAATGAAACGTTTTATATAAGTAAATAAATCGTTTACTTTTCTATTAAGAAACTTGGTTCTCTATTATTAATTGTAAAGCTTTTTGATAGTCTTCTTTATTTAATATTCTAAAAGAAAATGGAATAAGCTCATCATATCGCACAATTTTAAACTTAATGCGTTCAAGTAGATTTATAATCCCTAACTGTTCTTGCTCAACTAATTCTTCCGTAATTTTCAGACAGGAACGATCATATAAACCATGAAATAATTGTAAGTGGCCATTCCACTCAGGAACAACTAATTGGACATTTGATTGTTTCATTTCCTTTAGCATATTTGTCATTACTTTGACTGAGAGAAAAGGCATATCCGGAGTAACGACCCATAATGTCTCGTTTTTAGCTAGCGCTAGTGCCGCGTGCATCCCACTTAAAGTACCTGTCCCTTTAAAATAATCAGTGATGATTCGAATGGAGCTTCCTAGAACAGGTAAGTATGCATGCGGTTTGTTAGTGACTAGTATGATTTCCTGACAAACTTTTTTCATTTCATTAATTTGTCTCTCGATCACCGTTTCCTCGCCTATCTTTAGTAGTCCTGCAGTATCAAACTCTTTTTTCGACTCACAATCTATAATTACACCTGTTACGTTCATTGCTTCACACCTCCTTAGCTAAACTATAGATTGAATGAAGCGAATTTGCTGTTAACTTGATCACAGTTCTAACTTAAGTTGACATGAGCCTGTTTTTAATAGGTGTGATTTTTATCACATTTTCTTTTTTATATATCCTCTATAATGAAGTTATTCAGATGTCAGGGGGAATTACAATGACAAAATTAACACTTGAGCGAAATATCCAACAAAATACATTCCATCTTTCAGATAAAACATTAACGGCTTTAACCGATATTATGTACGAACAAAAAGTAGAAGCTGGTTCTTACCTATTTTGGGAAGGTGATCAAGCTGATAAATTATTTTATATTAAAGAAGGTCACGTTAAAATGACCAAAGCGACTTCAGATGGAAAAGAATATATCCTAAATATGTTTAGTAATGGTGACTTGTTTGGTGAATTGAGTAGCTTTATGAATATTAAATATGCCTATAATGCACAAGTCATGAAAGATAGTGTGATTGGAGTCATTCAACAAAAAGACTTAGAAATTATCTTATGGCAACAAGGTGAGATTGCTGTTGAATTTCTTAAATGGACTTCATTATTAAACCAGATCACACAATCAAAGTTACGGGATTTAACATTCCACGGTAAACTTGGTGCTTTATGTTCTACTCTGATTAGAATGGCGAATTCTTATGGAGAAAAGATTCAGAAGGAATTCGGATTACGAAAAAAGTGAAAAATGGTGAATTAGGAGAATACATCGGCGCAACAAGAGAAAGTGTAAACCGAATGTTATCTGATTTACGTTCTAAAGAAATTCTTAGCCAAGATAAAGGTTATTTAATTGTTCGTAACCTAGAAGAATTAAAACAAATTTGTCATTGTGAGAATTGTCCGTTAGAAATTTGTAGAATGTAACAAGACAGGGTATTATTCCGATTAATTTTTCAGAGGGAGTGTTTCAAAAGGATAAAGTATCCTTTAAAACACTCCCTCTTTCTCTTTGGGTAGGAAGAACGGCTCCCTTTAAAAACTGTGATGCTCCTCACAGTTTTTCTTCATGATATCGTTTATTGTATGTATTAGGGAGTGATCAATTATGATAAACGGAAATGTAATAGCAATCACAAGTGGAAAAGGTGGAGTAGGAAAATCAACCGTGGCCGTTAATATCGCTTTATCGTTAGCAAACTTAGGTAAAAAAGTTGCTTTAATTGATTTAGATATATACGGATATAGTATTCCTAAAATATTAAACGTAGATTCCAAACCTAAAACGATGAATAATAAAATCATACCTGTAGGACATGAAAGTATTACACTCATGTCAATGGGATTTCTAGTAAAAGGCAATGAACCTGTAGTGTGGCGTGGTCCCATGATAGGAAAAATGGTAGGACACTTTTTTGATGAAGTGATCTGGGGCAAACAGGATTTTATTATCCTTGACTTGCCTCCTGGTACTGGTGACATGGCTTTGGATTTACATCAAAAATTGCCAGAATGTCAAGAGATTATTGTTACAACGCCTCACCCGAACGCGGTACATGTTGCAGAACGCACGGGGCTAATGGCAAAGCAAACGAATCATACGATACTCGGAGTCGTTGAGAATATGTCTTATTTTTCACCAAATGGAACGGATAAATATCATCTCTTTGGCAAGGGTGGTGGTGAAACACTTGCAAAAAAGTTAGAGACTGAATTACTTGCTTCCATTCCTCTTGCAGCCCCGCAAGAAAACGGTCAACCTTCTGTTCTAATAAGTGAAGAGCCAGTTTTGAAAGAACTTTATGAAACATTGGCAAAATCACTTATAGAAAAAGTCAACAATCAGTCAGTTGAATCCATTTAACTTAAAAATGAAGTCTGTTTTTATTTAAAAAGAGTGGCCTTGAAAACTCGCTTCGAACCCGCTACCGGGATGGGGGGGCACGCTTTCCGCAGGCGGGCGTGGAACTAACCGGCTGCGCCGGTGGATTTCCACTTGCCCTTCCCTGAGGCCACTGAAAAAGGTGTGTTTTTCAGCTTTTTCAGTGGTCTCTAAGCAATGAGCGAAACCGTTGCAATCTTTTAAAGCTTGCTATGAGTGGGTTTCTCATAGCAGGCGCGCAACGTGTGAAGCCATTGCTGCTTCCTTGAATCTGCTAAAAAGGAATTTTTCAGTGCCCTCCCTTCCCTCCTGCAGGAGTCGTGCCCCCATCCCGTCCGCTTTGATTACGAAAAACTGCCAAATTAAAAAAACAACTTCACATGCGGAAGTTGTTTTTTATATGAGTTCGTGTTAGGAAGAGCTTCCTCCCCTGTTCAATTCTAGTTGTATTTAGTCTTCCATATAATGCAAACATGCTATAATAATGTATGAACTTTTATACATGTACTGTACGGTTCTAAACGTTTAATAAATTATACTTTTAGGAGCTAAATAATGGATCAAACACGTCAAAGCACCAAACCTTTTATGTCTTTAATTTTATCAACGAACATACCTAAACTTGCATTAGTTATCGGTTTGCTTGCAAGTGTGATTACCACTTTAGTTGGTCTTCTTGTGCCCTTACTCACGAGAGAATTAATTGATGGCTTTTCAGTTGAAGCTTTAAATAGCATGATTATTGTCGCAATCGTAATCGCTTTTATTGCTCATGCTATCATAAACGGAATTTCCATTTATCTTTTAAGTTATGTAGGACAAAAAATTGTTGCGGGTTTACGTAACCGCATGTGGACAAAATTAGTACGCTTACCTGTCAGTTATTTTGATAAACAATCTAGCGGTGCTTCTGTAAGTCGAGTTGTGAATGATACGAGTATTGTACGTGATTTAATCTCAAACCATTTCCCGCAATTCGTTACTGGCATCATTTCTATTATCGGAGCCGTTACGATTCTGTTAATTATGGATTGGAAAATGACAAGTTTAATGTTAATTTCCGTTCCGCTTACACTAGCTTTCATGATTCCCCTCGGCCGTAAAATGGCCAAAATTTCTCGAGGGTTACAAGATGAAACAGCTGTATTCTCAGGCCATGTGCAACAAACAATTGGTGAAATACGATTGATGAAAGCGTCTACAGCAGAGGGGAAAGAAGAACAAAATGGTTTAAATGGAATTAAAAAACTGTTAGGTTACGGTTTGAAGGAAGCTCGTATTTTCTCGTTAATTGGGCCCTTAATGTATTTAATTGTTATGGCAGTCATTGTCATTATCATTGGTTACGGTGGGATTCGTGTTGCAAACGGCACGATGACAACGGGTTCCTTAGTTGCTTTTCTACTCTACCTCTTTCAAATTATTATGCCTATTACTTCATTTGCGATGTTTTTTACACAATTGCAAAAAGCAAAAGGTGCGACAGAACGCATTATAGAAATCTTAGACCTCCCGTTAGAAGAAGAGCATAAAGGTAAAGAAATGGATATATCCAATCAACCACTAACTGTTAAAGATGTTTCATTTTCATATAGTGAACAAGAACCAGTCCTGAAAGATATTTCATTTGTAGCAAATCCAGGAGAAATGATTGCTTTTGCCGGACCAAGTGGTGGTGGGAAAACTACCATGTTTGCCTTATTAGAACGTTTTTATGAACCGACTCATGGAGAAATCCTCATTGGTCAAACGCCAATTAAAGAGCTTTCCTTGGAATCTTGGCGTAACCAAATAGGCTATGTATCTCAAGAAAATGCAATGATGGCAGGTACAATACGTGAAAACCTATGCTATGGATTGGAAGATGCTGACCAAATTGCTGATGCAAAGTTGTGGGAAGTTGCGAAAATGGCGTATGCAGACGAATTCATACGACAGTTTCCAGATAAGCTAGAAACGAAGGTCGGTGAAAGAGGAGTTAAGCTCTCTGGAGGCCAACGCCAACGAATCGCGATTGCGCGTGCCTTTTTACGTGATCCCAAATTGCTAATGATGGATGAAGCAACCGCTAGTTTAGACAGTCAATCAGAGCTAGTCGTTCAACAAGCATTAACCAGATTAATGGAAGGTCGTACAACCTTCGTTATTGCACATCGCTTGTCAACAATCGTAGATGCTAATAAAATAGTTTTTATAGAAAACGGTGAAGTAACAGGAACTGGAACTCATCAAGAACTATTTGAAACACATGAGTTATACCGTAAATTTGCAAAGCAGCAGCTTACACAATAAGAAAACAAAAAAAGAACTAGCTACTTTTTGATAAAAGCTAGTTCTTTTAGTATGGAATTCGTCCTATGACTGTTGAGTCAAAATAAGAAGGCCTTCTTTCGTGATTGCAATTGTATGTTCGTACTGAGCTGACAATTTACCGTCTACAGTACGAGCTGTCCATCCGTTTGAATCCATCTTGCTTCCCCATAAACCTTCGTTAATCATAGGTTCAATCGTTATAACCATGCCCTCTCGAAGTCGATACCCTCTTCCAGGAGCACCAAAATGAAGGATCTGAGGATCTTCATGTAAAGTTGGACCAATTCCATGACCTGTAAAGTCTCTGACAACTGAAAATCCTTCAGCCTCTGTATATGACTGAATCGCATGACCAATGTCACCTGTTCGGTTTCCACAGACGGCCTGTTCTATACCTTTATACAAGGCTTTTTCGGTAATCATTAGTAAGTTTTGAGCAGATTTAGAAACGTTACCAATAGCATATGTCCAAGCTGAGTCAGCCAAGGCACCCTTCCAATTGACAACCATATCAATCGTAACAATATCTCCATCCTGAAGTGGATCTCTTCTAGGAAAGCCATGACAGATTTCATCATTAACAGAAGCACACGTGGCAAATTCGAAGCCTTTATAACCTTTCTGTTCAGGGGTTGCTCCATTTTTTTTCAGAAATAACTCAACAAACGAATCAATTTCTAACGTACTTATTCCTGGTTTTATTATGTTTGAAATTTCGTTATGACAAGCTGCTAAAATCTCTCCAGCACCTTTCATCATTTGAATTTCTCTTTCACTTTTTAACGTGATCATCTTATCACTCCTAATCTAAGTTGTTGAGTCTTAGTTAGTTTTAAAACAATCAATAGTATGATCATTAACCATCCCGATAGCTTGCATAAAAGAATAACAGATCGTTGGGCCAACAAATTTGAACCCATACGACTTAAGAGATTTACTAAGAGTTTGTGATAACTCAGTACTAGCTGGCACATCCTCTTGGTTTACCCAAAGGTTTATAATAGGTTTATGATGCACAAAAGACCATAAATAGTTAGAAAAGCTACCAAACTCCTCTTGAATGACAAGGATACAATTGGCATTATGAGAAACCGATTTAAGTTTCAATTTATGTTGAATTAGATGTGAATTGGCTAGTAAAGATTGAAAGTCTTCTTCTGTAAAAGCAGCTACCTTTTGAATATTAAACTTACAAAAGGCATTTTGATAATGTTCTTTTTTCTTCAGTACGGTTAGCCAACTTAATCCGGCTTGTGCTCCTTCAAGTGTTAAGCACTCAAATAGCTTATTATCATCATAACAAGGAATACCCCATTCAATGTCATGGTATTGTTGTAATAAAATATGAGCTTCAGCCCATTTACACCTATTAATTAAATCGCCCCCTACCATTATAACTTTCCATATTATAACATAATAATGATTTTCAACTTATGTAAAAATCTAGAAAACTTCACATCAAATTGTTATATATCGAATTAATACTATTATAATGAAAGATAAAGAGATGTGTGGGGGTGGATTAATGATGTCTAGAGACTGGCTAGGAGATATTATCAAGAAACATGGAGATTCAAACGAAACATTAAAAGGTCACGGTAAACCGATTAGCAAAGAGGTTCTAGAGGGAAATGTTCTGGATCGAACTATCAAGAATGCAAATTATTTACCTGAGTGGATAGCTCTTCAGCATCAAATTAGAGATCAACTTATTAATCTGATAAAGTTAAGAACGACTAACTCAAAAGATCTGGCAGCAGAATTGAATTTGATCAATGAAAAGATAAAAAAATACAATCGAATGTGTCCAGCACCAATGCAAAAAATGCTAATCTCATTAGATATTATGGAAAAGCAGCTTAACCAGTGGCAATAATTGTTTGCTTAGTTGTAAAAAGGTTTAAGAAGTCTATGAAGACGCTTCGGAAAGAAATTACACTTTCCGTAACAGATGGTAGGGCACTAAAAAAATTACTTTTCTCAGTGCCCCGACCTTTGATCTCATAGTTAGAATAAGTAAATTACTTCAAGCTAAGTTACTGCAATATACTTTAGTAAGGTTCTAGCCTGTTCATTCTGAAGGACTCTTTTTACTTAGAATCAGAATATAATAAAATTATGATCTTAAAAAACCGCCTTCTGAATGAAGGACTTGCCCTGTTATCCAGCCGCCTTCTTTACTGACGAGAAAAGAAACTAATCGAGCGGTGTCTTGTGGCAAGCCAATGCGTCCCATAAGAAATTTAGGTCGAAGATGTTCTTTAATGTCATCTGTCATCCAACCAGTATCAGTTGGTCCAGGATTGATAGCATTTACCGTTATGCCTAAATGTGCAACTTCTGCCGAAAAGGACCGGGTAAATGCTGACATAGCCCCTTTTGATGCTACATACGCTAACTCTTCAGTCATCGGTCCAAGATCTTGACCAGATGTCATATTAATAATCCGTCCTGCTTCAACACTACTATCCTTTAACCTTTTTGCAAATTCTGCACATAGTAACATCGGGGTCCTAACATTTACTGCGTAATGTTCATCTATTATTTTAGCAGATAATATCTGGTACCCATCACGTGTTGAATGTGCAGCATTATTAATTAAAATATTTGGTACGCCACTAGTAAATGCCTTGTTTAAGACCTTAGTGGCCGCACCACTTTCAGCTAAGTTAATCTCCAAACTGTCACATAATATATTCATAGCTTGTAATTTAGTTTGAAATAACTGAGCCCATTCACTTTCTGCTTTATAATGAGTAAACAAAATATTTATTCCTTCTTCAGCCAATTTTAAGCAGATTGCTGCTCCGATTCCATGTTCATGACTTACTCCTGTTATAATTGCTAACTGTTTAATAAAAAAACCTCCCTATTTTTCTAGAGAGGATGGATTGTATTATTCAGGTAGTCGGGGGTCCTTACTAGAAGAAAGTAGATTTTCCGTTCGAACAAATACCTAAAAGTACAAACTAATCCAATCTAGACAAAATTATCTTTGTAAATAAAAAAATAATGTCTGAAATCAGAAATTAGTACTTCATGTAGAAGGCACCCTTCCTTCCTTCTTATTTACCAATGACTAGGTTTTAGTGTATGGTTTTATTTACCATAAGTCAATGAAATTATAACAAGGATTCAGCGCCATCTATAAATATTTGACTACCTGTTATATGACTTGATAAATCAGAAGCTAGGAATGAAACTAGATCGGCAACTTGGTCAGGTTTTCCTGCGTGATGTTCTAATGGCTGCGATCCTTCAGGGTATTCAATTGGAATCTTGATTTTTTTCAGCTCTTCTTCATTAGGGAACGTATTTTCTCCAATATTTGTTTCAATAGCGCCTGGACAAATAATATTAACCCGGATTTTATAACGCGCTAACTCAAGAGCTGCCATTTTTCCAAATGCGACTTGTCCTGCTTTTGATGTACTATATGCTGACATACCAAAACTTTTAAAAGTTCTTGTACCGTTAATAGAGCTAGTAATAATCACACTACCTCCTTGAGCTTTCATATAAGGTATAGCTAGCTTCACAGTCAAGAAGGTACTTTTCAAATTCGTATTTAGTGTTTGATCCCAATCATCTGCAGAGAGATCTTCAATCGGTTCAACTTTTCCATTTATCCCTGCGTTTGCAAATACAATGTCTAACCTCCCCCATTTTTCAATAATTTCATTGAAACTGGCTTCCATTCTTTTCATGTCAGAAACATCTGTATCTGTTACAATTGCCTCTCCGCCTATTTGTTCAATTTCTTGTTTTACCTTCTCTGCATTTTCGTCTTTCAAATCGACTAGAGCTACTTTAACTCCTTCTTTTGCAAGTTTAAGTGCACTTGATCTACCTATGCCAGAAGATGCTCCTGTAACGATAGCTACCTTACCTGTTAGACCATGATTCATCATAAAACTCCTTCTTTTCCAATTTACTCCTAATCTCCCCCTCACATTAGAATAATATTCTTACTCTTATAACAATTATTGAATGTAAAAAAGTCGCATTGAAGGAAACTTCAATGCGACCAATTAACGTTATTGAAAGCAAGTATTGATTATTCGATTTCAAGTTGGTCTTTTTTTCTGCGACGAATAAATAACCCTTTCCACCACTCTGTAAAACGATCTGTATAAATGTACATCACCGGTACTAGTACTAGTGTAATGAATGTAGAGAACGACAAACCGAATACAATGACAGTAGCCATAGGTGCTTGGAGTTCAGCACCTTCACCAAATCCAATTGCAAGAGGAACCATCGCTAATACAGTAGTCAACATTGTCATAAGAATTGGTCGTAATCTAGTTGGTCCTGCTTCTAAGATAGCTTCCTCAGTTGACAAACCTGTTTCTTTTAACTTGTTAATATAGTCAACTAAAACAATCGCATTATTTACGACGATCCCCGCTAACATAATAACCCCTATAAAAGCAGGTGCACTTAAAGGTCTGCCTGTTAACACAAAACCAGCCATAATTCCAATAAAAGTTGCAGGTAAACTAAACATGACTATGAAAGGATAGATAACTTTTTCAAATTGGAACGCCATTACAGCATAAACTAGGAAAATTGCTAACCCTAACGCTAGAGTTAAATCGAAAAAAGCTTCCATCATCATTTCATAGTCCCCGCCAGTACGATATTCGTAGCCTTCTGGAAAAATATATTGGTCCAACTCTGCTTCAATGTCAGCAATGACACTCCCAAGATCGCGATCCATAATATCTCCTGTAATGGATACGCCTCGCGACTGATTTTGTCTGTTAATGACATTTGGACCCTCAGCTTGAACAAAGTCCGCGATAGCTGTTAATGGAATAATGTCGCCATTAGCAGTTAAAATAGGAAGATTTTGCAAACTATTATAGTTATCCCGTTGATCTTCCGGTAGTATGACCGTAACACTTATCTCTTGTCCCTCGGTTCTCATTAAAGTTGCAAGCTGTCCTGTCACGCTTGACGTGATAGTTTGCATAACGTCTGCGTAATTTAATCCATATTGCGACGCCAAGTCTCGGTTAATATGGATTTGTGTTTCAGGGCGAGTTTCTCCCATTGAATGAGTGACATTTGAAGTACCTGGTACGTCACGAATGATATCTTGAATATCATCAGCAAGTAATTTTAACGTATCAAAATCGTCCCCTCTTAATTCAATTTCAATTGGATTGCCGCCCATTCCATCACTTTCAAGTGATCGTACATTGACTTCAATATCCGGAACTGTTTCTGAAAAGTCGCTAAACTGACTTATCAGGTCATTTGTTGAACTAGTTCTTTCATCTTGCGGAATCAAACGAATATAAAGCTCACCTTCGTTGGAACCTCCGCCCATGAACCCTCCACCTCCAATAGAAGTTTGAATAACTTCAGTTAATCCTGTGTCGAGTAGATATTGTTCTAATTGGCTTACTGTATCTCGCATATCTTCCAATGAAGTTCCTGGAGGTACTTCAAAACTTGCAGAAATTTCTCCCTGATCGAAAGATGGCATTAATTCTACACCAACGAGTTTAACGCCGCCTAAACTGGCAATCAACAAAATAAGCGTACCAAAGACGATCGTTTTCTTTTTTCGTAGCGACCATCGTAAAATCGAGCGATAAAAGTTATCTACACGATCAAAAAATCGACCGATAGCCACACTTACTTTTCTTAAACCTTTAGGATCTTCTTCTTCAATTATGTCAGGTAGTAATAACCCTGACAACATTGGAACAAATGTAAGAGCTACTACTAAAGAAGCAAGAAGAGTAAATCCTACCGTTAACGCTAAAGGCATAAATAACTCAGAAGCAATTCCTCCCGTGAAGACAATTGGAACAAAAACAACTAAACTAGTTAATGTTGAAGCGATAACAGCTGATGACACTTCCGAGGCACCTTTTTTAGCTGCTTCAATGCGACTATAGCCTCTCTCGCGATATTTATAGATGTTTTCTAAAATAACAATTGAACTATCAACTAATAATCCTATTCCTAATGCAAGTCCACCTAAAGTGATAATGTTAATCGTTTCCCCTGCAAAATACAAAAGGGTAAATGCAGAAATTAAGGCAATAGGAATGGATAATCCAATAATCAACGTACTTCTAAAACTCCGAAGGAAAACAAGTAAGACAACAATGGCCATAACTGCCCCAAGGATCATGTTAATAACCACATTTTTAATCGACTCGTTAATGAATAGAGCAGAATCCATTACTGTTGTTAGCGTAACACCTTGAGCAACGTTATCTTGGATGTTGTCTAATTCTTTCGTAACAGCTCTGGATACTTCAACCGTATTTGAGTCGGATTGTTTTAAAATATCAATACTTAATGTAGGTTGTCCGTTTAAGTATGCTAGAGAATCTTTTTCGCTATAAGTCTCTTTCACCTCAGCTACTTCAGTGAGCTTGATCGTCTGCCCGGTTCGGAGTGGGATATTTATATTCTCAATATCTCTAACCGATCTAAATTCTCCTACAATTCTAAGAGGAACATCTTGTCCACCACGATTAATCTCACCGGCAGATGCGCTCATACTCTCTCCGCCAATTATTTGAGCTAGCTGTGAGAGTGTCATCCCATAACGTTGTAAAGTTGTTAAATCGGGCTCTACTATAATTTCTCTTTCTTCACCGCCTGTTAAATTAACTTGTGCTACTCCGGGAATACGTTCTATTCTAGGAATAATGGTTTCTTCAGCTATATACGTTAATCTAGTTAAATCCATATCTGCTGATAAGCCAATTTGCATAATAGGCATTTGATTTGGATCAAAACGCATGACACTTGGTGAACCTGCTCCATCGGGCAAACTTTGACGCACCATGTCAATTCTCTCTCTCACATCTAACATCACAACATCTAAATTCGTATTAAAATCATACATTAGAAAGATGATTGATTGATTCTGCGCTGACATTGACTGCATCGTTTCTAATCCTTCAGTAGCACTCAGTGCACCTTCTAAAGGACGAGTCACTAAATTTTCGACTTCTTGAGGTGCAGCTCCGTTATAAGGTGTCGCTACAACAGCGATTGGTAAATCTAAATCTGGCATTAAATCTACCTTTAACCCCGTTAATGAGACCACTCCAAGTATAATCATAACGAGAGCAATAATGATCACACCAACAGGGCGTTTAACAGATTCATTAATTAGTTTCAACTAGAGTACCTCCGTTATAAATTACTTGTCTTCATCAGATTCATCTTGTTCTTCGGTATCAGACTCTGGATTGGTATTATCGTCTTCACTGTCTTCTGCTGCTTCCTCTATGTTTCGAACTGGTGTAACCTCATTACGGATGTTTATAAGGCTCCATCGTATAATTGGTGATTACCTCTTATGACGACAAAGTCGCCTTCGTTTAAACCATCTTCTATGGCAAACCATTCCGCCGTCTCATTTGCTATAGAGATGACACGTCTTTCAACTTGGTCTCCATCATCCTTGATAACATAAACAAATTGCTCGTTATTTTCTTCGACTACTGCTGCAACAGGAAGAAGTACTTGTTCGTTTGCTATAGCGGTCTCAATCACAACCTCAGCAAGCATACCAACTCGAAGGTTCTCATCTGGATTGACTAGTTCAATTTCAACAGGATAAGAGCGGGACTGCTCACCAGGTAATAAACTAATATATTTAATTCGTCCCTCATATGATTGATTGAAAGATTTCACATATACTTGAACAGACTGATCAAGTTCAATACTTGGTAACATTGACTCGGTTACACTTAATTGTACGATAGGTGAGTCCATTTGAACTAGTTGCAAGAGTGGTGCCTGTGGGGATACCATTTCTCCAACAATTGTATTAAAGCCCGTTACTTGTCCCGCCATTGGTGCTGTAACGACTGCATGTGTTTTTTGCTGTTCAGCCATTTGTACTGAAATCTCTGCTTGTTTCACAGATGCTTGAGCAGCATCAATTTGAGCAGAAGATTTCGCTTGCTCGAGTCCCATCTCTGCTTGTTTTACAGCCGTTTTTGCTTGGTTAATATCATGTTCTGTTGGCATGTTACTACCTAATAAAGTTCCAAAAACTGCTTGTAGTTCTTCTGGAACATCGTCTAACACAACATCAGACGGAACCTCAGCATTAGTAAGCATTTGGTGCATATCTCTAGCTTGACTTAATTGAAGCTCAGCTTGCTTAATACTTTGATCGCGCATTGTTTTAGCACTATTTAAGTTCGCTTTTGCAGCATCTAATCCCGCACGAGCTTGGGCAATGTTTAATTCAACATCAGAAGCATCTAATTCAATTAGGGTATCACCACGTTTTACAGTGTCTCCATTTTTCACATGAACAACGGTTACTTCACCAGTTAACATCGGTAATACAGGCATATGCTTCCCTGCCATAATGGTCCCTGGTAGTTTTAATTCATTTGATAAGATACCTCTGTTAATTTCAGCAATTTCAACAGGGTGTACAGGAGCTTCTGCTTCTTCATCACTGCTTACCACATTAGAAGCTTCTGAGCTACATCCGGTTATTAGTAATAACAATACGATAAGAGCTAACCATATGTTTTTATTTACAGTCATTCACTTAACCTCCGTCAGATATATAAGATAACTATTCCACAACCTTTCATATTGTAACATCCGAACATGAACAGAATATGAACAAATGCTAGATATTCATAAGTTACATAAATTTTTTTAGAGAATTTGTCATATTTACTTAGTAAAATAGCCTAAAGTCCTCTCAATCTAGAAGGACTTTAGGCTATTTATAATTTTTATTCACCTGATAATTGTAGTTTAAACGTAAACGTGGTTCCTTTACCTAACTCACTCGTGACTTCAATCTCTGTCTGATGTAGATCGATAATTTGTTTAACAATTGACAAACCTATACCTGTGCCAAGGTTATTCGTTCGAGATTGATCAACTTTATAAAATCGGTCCCAGATTTTTTTCAGATTCTCTTCGTTGATGCCCTTACCTTCATCTTTAATGGAAACCGACAGCATATTCTCGACTTTCTTCATCTTGATATATATGACTTGTTGCCTCGTTGAAAAGTGAATCGCATTTTGAAGTAAATTGATAAATACTTGCTCGATTCGATCTGAATCGGCAAAGACAAAATAATCTTCCTCCTCATCCAATTCAACTTCAATTTCGAATTTTGAAAGTTCAGGTTCCATTTTAGCGATAACAAGTCTCAGCTGCTCGCTAATATTATAACTTGTTGGATTTATAGTCAGTTCAGCTGATTCGAGTTTAGTGATATCAAGTAAATCATTTACCAATTTGATAAGTCTTTCTGTTTCGCTTTTCATAATTGATAAGTAACGAGATTTCTTTTGCTCTGGAATAGTGCCGTCAATGAAAGCGACTAAGAACCCTTTTATAGATGTAAGAGGTGAACGTAAGTCATGTGAAACATTTGCGACGAAATCTCTGCGCATTTGTTCAATACTTTCAAGTTCTTTAGCCATGTAGTTCACACTATGACCTAATTGTCCAATCTCATCTTTCGTCGCAATTTTTACTTTTCTAGAGAAGTCACCTTTTGCAAATCTCAAAACAACATTATTCATTTCGCGAAGCGTGAAGTAATCTTCCGTGATACAAAGAAAATAATAATAGCTGTAAACAACACGGTTATAAGAAGCGCAATTAAGTTTATAATTTTGATTTGGCTAGCTTCTCTATCATAACCATGTAAAACCGATACAATAACATGATTGGGCTGTACATCAGATTCTACTACCATTGGAGCAGCAACAATAAACATTCGATCTTGTTGAACTCGAATGATCTTTGTAACCTCTTCTCCACTCAAGGCTGATTGAACAATTTCACGCTCAATGATGATATCTTCAATCCCTGTTTGCATAGATTTATACTTTAATTCTAGATCTTGTCCAAAAATGAATGTGACCTTATCTTCTTGATCCAGTGCTAATTCAAGAGATGCTTGAATTACGTCACGGTCCCAATTCTCTTCATAGGCTAAATTTAGATGATGAACCAATTGTTCGCGTTGATGATTTAAACTTTCTTTAGCAGAGTTAAAAAAGACATTATGAACCAAATAATTAAATATAATTCCAAAAAACACCAATGAAGTAAATAAAATGAGAAGAGTCGTTAAAAATAACTTCAGAAAAATGCTTTTACGTTTACACATCGGCATTTACCTCGAATTTATAACCTACTCCTCTTATTGTTTTTAATGTCCATAATGGCGAATGATCGCCAATTTTTTCTCTAACTCGTTTAATATGAACGTCAATTGTACGCGGATCACCTTCATACTCCATCCCCCAAATTTTTTCTAGTAACTGTTGGCGAGTAAATACTTGATTCTGATAATAAGCTAGGAAATATAACAATTCGAGTTCTTTAGGAGGCATAATAACCTGAGTATCATTTCTATATACTTTATATTGAGTAATATCAATTAATAATGATGGAAGTTCTATGTCTTCTTTTAACTCCTGTGCAGGATACGCTCTTCTTATTACAGCTTTCATCCGAGCAATTAATTCGTTAGGATCAAAAGGTTTAACAATGTAATCATCAGCTCCTATTTCAAGACCCTTAATTTTATCGTAATTTTCTCCTTTTCCAGTTAGCATGATAATGGGGATAAAACTTTTATCTTTTCGAATAAGCTGACATATATCCCAACCATTTATCTCTGGTAACATAATATCAAGTAAAACAAAGTCAGGATCTTCATCATAATATTTGCTTAGGCCCTCTTCTCCATTATTCGCAATGATGGACTTGAAATTCTCTTTTTCTGTATACATTTGAATGAGGTCTGAAATGTTAGGATCATCTTCAATAATCAACACCTTTAATTGTTTTATCATTGTCCGTTCCTCTCTATAAACAAATTAATTATTTCTAAATCGTAACGCTTTAGATACACAACTGCAAGTGTGAATGTCTGATGAGAGAGTCAATCATATTCGTGGTCTTTTTACCACATACTTATAGCAAATGGAGGTGAATGATATGGGTGATTGGAATAAACAAGCAAGTAGAAACAACAATATTCAACCTGACTTAAGTTTTAAAAATGAGGAATTAACAGAAAAGAAAATCCAATTAGATGTACAAGAACAAATTGGGATGGAAGCATTGGCCAGGAAGAAAAGGATGTACGACCTGGCAGTCAATAATTTCTTTTCTTGAGTGAGTCATAGATTTTTTTGTAGGGTGAATTTTATTGCAGATATTAATTGTGGTCTTAAATATTAGCAATCAAAAAAGCTAAGAGAATATAACAATCTCTTAGCTTCTGGAATTATTCACAAACAATTATTTGCCTTGTGAATGAACTTTTTTTAGCTACCCCACGATCCATGATGGTAAATCCTGCTTCTTTTATTGCCTGATCAATTGGTTCAATTGTGACCACGACCACTTTATTCGCAAAAGCACGCGCGCTTTTTTAACATATCAAGTTGTTCCTGTGTTGAAAGGACTGAGCATAAATTGTATGGCATATCGACAATGGCGATATCATATTTTTCACAGACATCTCTTATATCTCCCAATATCACTTCAGTATGATAACCAAAAAAAGATATATTCTCCCTTGTACCAGGTAATACCAAAGGATTTATATCTCTCCCAGTTATAGATATACCCATTGACAAAGCTTCAATTAAAATTGTGCCAATTCCGCAACAAGGATCAATTACTTTTTTATTAGCAGGGTTTGGAACCGCGATATTAACGACTGCTCTTGCAACTCGTGTACTAAGGGCAGTTGAATATTGATGCGGTTTCTGTTGATGATGTAACCAGATAGCCTCACTTTTTTGATGTAAGCCAAACACCCACCCTGTTTTTACTCTCATAATTCCAAATGTGATATCTGCATTATTTAAATCAACTGTTCCTTTTATGAGAAGACCGATATTTTTTTCAATATTCCGTCTCATCTTAAAATCAATTTTGTCATGTTTTTCTAGTTCGGTATTTTTAATCAATGTGACTTTAAAAGTATGGTCTTTAATAACAAAATCTACTAGTTGGGTTTTCAGTTGCTCTAGCGTTTCAACTTGAAATAACACGTCTATTTTCTCTTTTATAAACGGACTTCTGCTTGGATCTATATCTAAATTGCTTTCTAAAATGATGGAATCAGCATCTTTTCCAAATAAAGCTCTCGTCTCTAAATCACATAGAGAAACCTCATCCTCGTGTCTTGAATATATATATAAATAGTGAATTGGTTTGTATTTGGTTAATAACATTTCTGGTAATTCCACCTTGTATGATCTTTTGTTCCCTTATTATAAGGGATATGATCTTTTTTTGGTAGAAGTCCTTCCATGAGAAAACACTTGGATAACTGATCAGTTAATCCAAGTGCTCTCTTAAATAAAATAGTTGAGTGATAGTAGGTACGGACACACGAGCCGTTATTATAGTAAATTGTCTTTTTTTGAGTTGGAAATGGACACCAGAGCCTCTAAAAACAGAAATTCACATAAAAACGATCCCATTTTAGCCCAATAGAGGCTTCTGTGTCCAAGAAGTAACCAACAGGTTTCAGACTACGCTCTTCACTGACCTAGTAACTCGCGCGTTTTTTCCAAAATTTCTTCATCTTTCAAACGAAACTTAAACTCTACTCGACGGGAAGCTTGATTGCTATAGTTTCCTTCTGAGTCATTACGCCCTTCTGTGAAAGATCTTCCGTTCACAGTTAATTTCGTTTTGAGATGTTCTTGAATGTTTTTATAAGGAAAATCATCACTTAGAATATACTCAGCTACGCTAAATGCCCTTTGTTGGGACAACTCAAGATTATATAAATAACTTCCATGCCTATCAGCATGACCTTCTATAATAATCTCTGAAATATAATCCTCATAGCCATTTTCTAGTAATACGTCTAAATAAGCAGGTACAAACTCATCTAGAAATTCAAATGCCTCTGGTTTTAAGACAGCTGCATCAAATTCGAATAAAATGTCTGTGTTAAAGATCAAAGCCCCTGTTTGCTCATCAATTTCAATACGTAAATGTGAATCTGAAAACTCTTCATTTAAATCTTGTATGATATTGACCCTAACTCCCATAATCTGGTCGATCGTTTTTTTCATTTCCTCAATTTGGTAAGATTTAATCACCATCATTATAATGAAAATGAGTATAAAGCAGAGTAATATCACCGTTAATAAATCTGTAAAAGACGGCCAAAAATGTCCTTCCTCTTCTTCGCGATGAAATAACCGTTTATACTTATTAATCATTAGTGCCAACCCTTATTCGACGATTTTCTCTAACTGGCTCTTGTGAAAGTAGATGTAGTTGACGATTCAGTTGTTGCATTTCTTGATTTAATTCTTGGATGGTCTGTTGTAAATAGCGAGCATTTTTAAGTTGACTTTCTTCAGTTATTTCACCTATTTGTTTAAATTCTCTTTTCATCGCATCACTTATATCAATAACGTAATCGCCAATGTTTCTACTTGTTTTTTCTAATTTATCACCAAGAGTTCCTTCTAAATTAGTGACATATCTAGTAAGCGTATCTTTTAGCATTCCTACATTTGACTCAAGTTGATTTTCCCTCTGAGAATAAGAGTCGGACATTTGCGTGATAGTACGATTGATCTCGTTTAGTAGTTGATCATTGCTCATTCCTAATTGTTCATAAAATTTTGAAGCATCCTTTAAATATTTTTCGTATGCTTGTGAGTTAACAGCATGGGCTTTTAAGTGATTATGAAACTCATGATTAAACTGCTTTAACTCGTCAAAACGGTTTGATAACAGGTTCTTATATTCTCCTTGTGCACGGTTAATCGTTTCTAGTTCATCTGGTAAACGTTCAATTGAGTTGCTAAGCTTATAGAAATCATTTCTTAAATCATTTAAATACGTATTAATTCCACCAAGTTTCTGGCTAACATCTTCTCCGAAAATTCGTTCAAATTGTTTATTGTTCTCTTTCATTGTTTTTACTAGTTGATCACTTTGTGCATTCATTCTTTCAAAAGAAGATTGTATCGCTTCTTGTCTTCCTGCAATGGTTGAGAAATAATCCTTCAAATCAACAACGGATTGTTGAAATTCGTTCATTGTTTCTATTTGTGAATTCGATAGTTGATCAATTTTTTTATATGTTTCTGTGAACGCACTCGTCATCTTTTCATTTCTTTGATCCATTTTATAAAAGTAAGAAAATAATTGATCAAAGTTCTTGTTTAACTTTGTAACGCCTTTTTCAAAACCATGTGTAACTTCTTTTACACTATCGAAAATCACGGTGAAATCTTTAAGATTTTCTGAAAGGCCCTCATTAAATTTGGCGAGATCTTTCGCAGATTGCTGTAATCCAACCGTGTATTCTTGAAACCCACTAAATGAGTCAACGATACTTTGTAAAGATTCCTGGTTTGTTTCACGAAGCTGATCTATTGAGGCATGAATTGATTCTGAGACTCCGATAAGTCGAGCCATCGCATCAGGCTCGTTTTCTTCTAAATAGGATTCTGTTTTTAACATAATATCTGTTAGTAGATACTCGGTATTAGCAACGCGTGTAATGACAGTCATTATAAGTGATAAACCCATACCAACAATACTGGTGT
Organism: Halalkalibacter akibai JCM 9157; assembly: GCF_000513135.1. Classification (GTDB taxonomy): domain Bacteria; phylum Bacillota; class Bacilli; order Bacillales; family Bacillaceae_D; genus Halalkalibacter; species Halalkalibacter akibai. The sequence continues at coordinate 42,260 of NZ_BAUV01000015.1, read as the reverse complement.
AGAATGCTACATCTATTCCGGCAAGCACGAGAGCTACATTCTCTACTAACTGATCACCTGTTGAATCAATACTACCTAGAGACATTGCAAGTCCAATAAATGTCCCTAGCACGCCAATTAATATGAAAATTGATACGGTCATTTGAATCATTTTGATGAGACTGACAACAGGCAAATTAAACATACGCCAACTTGAGAATTTCTGTTGAATAAATGTCTCAACATTTACTGATTCCTGCTGATTTTTCAACTCGAATTCTACTTTGAATCTATTTAAAGGCGCAATATCGAGTGACTGGCTGTCATGAATAAAATTACGAATTCTTCTCAACCGGTTGAATAATATAAAGTGAATAAAAACGGCCGCTACAAAGGAACAGAGAAGCACCAAAAAGATTATCTCAATAATTGGACTTGCTAAAACAGATTGAGCTTGCTGTTCACTTAAAAATATTTTTAACAATGCTTCTATCAATTGAATCCCTCCTCTTCCAAATCAATCATTTCAAAATCCCATATTAGGTCCATTCTCGTAGGACAAACAACCATTAAAATGAAAACTACTTTCAAGCGGTCATTTCGTCTCTTTGTATATGGCTATTCTGAAGATGGACAAAACATTCATAGAGTAAGGGAATTCCTTCAAGTAAAACTCACAGTGAAAAAACCCATCCAAATGTATAGAGGATGGGTTCAATTTTTTAACAAAGTTATACGACGTTAAGCAATACCATTGTTAGCTTGATCTTTTTCTTTCAATTTTGTTTGAGTGAGTTTTTTCTGTTGCTTTAAAAATATAAATACACCTACTAAAGCTAGAAAACCACCAATTATTTGTGATGAAAACACTTGTTCTCTTAATAACAGGAAAGCTAAAATAGTAGCACCTACTGGTTCACCTAAAATACTCATTGATATGGTTGTAGTATTTACATAATTTAAAAGCATATTAAATATCACATGAGCTAGTGTTGGGAAAATAGCTAAAAGAAGAAATATTCCCCATTCTCTCGAGTCATACCCAGTAATCGATATTCCGGCGACTAGATTATAAAAATGTAAAGCAATTCCTGCAAAAAAGAATACACAAAAGCTATAAATCCAATGAGAGATCGCCTTTACTTTACTTTGTCCAATCAATAAATAACCCACAACTGCGATGACACTAAGGAAAGATAGTAGATTACCAATCATGACGGATACACTGCCATGACCTAAATCTCCCCACCCAACTAAAACAACTCCCATCATTGAGACACCGATTGGAATCACCATCAACAGATTTATTCTTTCTTTATAAATAAGAAAACCGCCTAATAAAGCAACGATTGGCTGTAAAGAAAGGATGATGGTTGAACTAGCAACTGTCGTAAGTTTTAAGGACCCAAACCAAAGAGCAAAATGGAGGGCAAGAAAGATCCCTGCCATTGTTAAAAATAACCAATCCTTATTAGAAAGCTTACAAAACTCTTTCCTTTTTTTCCAGACGATCGGCGATAATAAAAGAGAAGCTAAATACATACGATACATGCTAATAATAGTTGCTGGTGCTTCTGACCATTTCACGAATATCGCTGCAAAAGAAATGGCGATGATAGAAATAGTTAATAACATACCTATAGATTTATTCATAGACCTTCCTGCTCTCTTTCTAATGAATGACTGTTCTGATTTGTACAATGAAAATGTAGTTTGACTTATAGGCTAATCAAGCGCTACCCAATTAAATGGATAGCGCTTCAAATAATAATTCAATTTATTACCTTAGAATTCTTCATATGTTGCAGGATCTTGATTGTTTATTCTTCCGTCAGGTCTTGTTAATTTAGAAATTAAATTCATTTCTGATTCTGTTAAAGAGAAATCGAAAATGGAGATGTTCTCAAGCTGTCTTTCTTTAGAGGCCGATTTTGGAATCGAGATCGCTCCTAGTTGGAAATGCCACCTTAATATAACTTGGGATATGGACTTATTGTGTTCTTTCGCTATGTCAAAAAGAGTAGGATTGTCTAAAACATCATTTGCTCTTGCTAATGGACTCCATGATTGAATCTGAATATTATGTTTCTCATGATAAAGTCTTAATTGTTCTTGATTGAAAAACGGATGTAACTCAATTTGATTAATACTTGGTTTCACACCTGTTTCTTTTTCTAATCGTTCTAAATGTTCTGGTAAGAAGTTACATACACCAATAGAACGAATAAGTCCCTTCTTTTTTGCATCAATTAATGCCTGCCAAGCCTCGACGTAAAGGTCTTGTTTAGGATTGGGCCAATGGATTAGATATAAATCGTAATAATCTAAATTAGCGCGATATAATGATTCTTCTATCGTTACACCTGCTTTTTCATATGTCTGATAGCGACCGGGCAACTTCGAAGTTATCCTGAGTGCATCTCTTGGTATAGAACTTCGTCTAACAGCCTCGCCAACAGTCCCTTCATTTTCATAATTATAAGCAGAGTCAAGTAATCTATATCCTAAGTCAATTGCATTTTGTATTGCTTCTACCCCTTGATTTCCTTTAAGTGAGTATGTACCTAAACCAACAGCTGGTATGGATAAACCGTCATTTAGTATAATGTCAGGGATTGATTTTTCCATAAGATGACCACTCCTATTTCTGTTTTTTGTCAATGTTAATAGCAATAATCAATGCGAAAAGAATATTATTCTAAATGATAAAACAATAGATTAAGATTACCATATTTTTGTATTAAGTTCATACTTTTAAATGAATTAAATGAGCAAATAAAAAAGAAGAGAGTATCACTCTCTTCTACGCGCGTTTACCAAAAGGGTCTTCACGATATTCGGCTTTTCTTCTATACACAATGGTTCCGGATTCTTCACCTTTTTTAGAGGTAATAATTGCTTGAACACCCGGTACAGCTTTTCCAACTTTATAAGAATTTTTTCCTAAAGTATTGATCATTGATTTAGCTGTTTTACTCACGATGAAGCACCTCCAAAAAGATAATTGATAATGCCCAAAAGTTTATGGTTTTCCAGAAAAATTGAGTCAATTTCTTCTTCTGTTAACGCATTTCTTCCGTTAATTGCCACAGTTAATACGATTTCGTTACCAATAGGATAACATAATACATATGTTTTATCAAAAGTAATATCACTCTTAAGAAGAACCAGCTCTTCGCTATTGAGTAGACAATCAATAACTAAAATGCGGTCAGATGCTTCTTTGTTTGTGTTTACTCCAAAATCATAAAACTTACCAGATCCTTCATTTCCAGCAATTTGCCTCAATCCTCTAAGGTCTTCCGTTTCTTCTGTTATCCAAACACCAATTCCTTCAACAAAGAAAGAAGGTGGCGCTTTATACGTACTTCTAACAGAGTCTGATAAATACTGATACTTTTTTGAGGGATTTTCTAATAATCTTTTTGATAACGTTCTCAATAAACGTATGATTGCATAATCTTGTTCAGTATGTTCTAATGCACTCTCTAAAAGAACTGCTGGATCTTGAAAAAAGCTTAATTGTTCAATAGCTGATTGAATTTTCCCGCAGGCAACATTCACGGCAGCATTATAGTTTTGATCAGTTCGAACTTGATAAGTTAATACTGTCAATGCTGCTAAATCTGATGGAAGGCGTAACCCAGATGCATGGCTTGTATCTGGAGTTGTGTCAGGAACTATGTAAAATACTCTACCTCGCTTCAGTCTCCCCCAAAACAAGCCCATTTCAAACAAAGTATTGTCTCTTGTTATAAAAGAGATACTACCACGAATATTAATAACGTCATCTGGAGAAAAGACAAATACAGCAAAATCATTTTGGGTTAACTCTCGTTCAAGAGCTTCCATTGGATATTCCAGTGTTTTGAACGCACCAGCGGACCAAGGAGTTACTTCAGCGCAATAGGATAGTTGTTCTTGAATGGCATTTACATATCGTATGGATTCTCGTGCAGATCCAATAAAAACTTTAGGTTTCATGAATGGTCTTCCTTTCAATATTTTCATTCCCTTAAATTAGATAATACCATTATACCGAACATTAGTTCTTTTTGTCTCTATGAATTTTCTTTCACTAAAGTGATTTTTCTAATATGATTTTATGTAATCCCTTTTCATCCGTGTATGTTGAGACGACGTTAAATCCCAACTTTATGTTCAAAATTAACATATTGCGCCACTTATTCATTGTTTTCGTTTGCACGGTTTTATAGCCATTCTCTTTTAAGTAAGCATGTTGTTTTAACATAAGTGTTGAACCTATCCCAGCACTTCTATAATGTTCATCCACCCCACCTAACCAACTATAAAAGCAAGAATTATTAACAGCATAGCCCACTTTAAAACCTATAACTCTTTGTTCAGGATCTATGGCAACGAAAAATAATAATTCAGGTTTTGTTTGAATCTTCAATAAGAAGTTTTCTGATTGATTGAATATTCGATGATGTAAATCTGCTATCCCCTTTAAAACTTCAGGTTCTGGTATTCCTATATAAGATTGATAGATTACAGTCATTTTTCAATTCCTTCTTTATTTATCAAATTTGTGTAACGTTTTTTCTAATAAGTATCGTCTTGAGGAATAACAAACCGAGAATAACAGCTACGATTGCTCAAAAAATATAACAATAACTTCCTTTTTATTGGTAGTGTGTAATCATTCCGTCCCACTAAATCCAAAAAACATATAATATTTAATATTTACAGTTGAAAACAAACAAAAAGGGTATCCAATAAAAATTGAATACCCTTTTTAAATTTATTGACCTTGACCTAAAGAATAACCTCGCTCACCATTAAATTTATACAGGTTCTCAATCTTAATAAAGTCCAAGCCCGATTCTTGAATGCGCGCTAATAATTTTATAATACTTTCATTCGTTACAGCTTGTTCTTCATTTTTCTGAAAACGACAGCGCAAATGATCTGTCATAAACGTTTCAGGGAAGCCATTCGGATAAACTTTGACTCCGCGATTAGTAATGACAGCTAATGAGAATTCTGGTTCAGCGAGTGCTGTTAATTTCTCTCCAATTTCATCAGGAGTTAAGTCATCATTAAACAAGAAAACATCTACTCCATCTAATTCACGAACAACATTAGATTTTGGTCGATCTTTAACGAGTGGAGCTAGTTTAAAATTATTTTCATTAGAGTTGTCTTCATTATTATATTGAACTGGTTTGAACGTAGTAGGCTCTTGCCCTAACCGTTCGATTACAGCCTCTGCAAACTCCATCGTACCAACAGATGCTCCGCCTTTTGCTATATCGCCTGTATGAATTCCATCTTCTAATGTTTTCAACCATGCATTATGAATACGAGTAGCAACGTCAGCTTGACCAATATGAACTAACATCATGATAGCCCCTTGAATTAAACCAGAAGGGTTGGCAATTCCTTTTCCAGCAATATCAGGAGCACTTCCATGGATAGCCTCAAACATCGCTACTTGATCCCCAATATTTGCCGAACCAGCAAGTCCTACACTCCCCGTAATTTGAGCAGCAACATCAGAGGCAATGTCCCCGTATAAATTAGGCATGACAATTACATCAAAATCTTGTGGAGAATCAGCGATTTTAGCCATTCCGATATCAATAATCCAATGCTCTGTTTCAATTTCAGGATACTCTACCGAAATTTCTTTGAAAACTTTGTGAAAGAGACCGTCCGTCAATTTCATAATATTATCTTTCGTGAAGCAGGTTACCTTTTTGCGGTTGTTCTTTTTTGCATATTCAAATGCGTACCTTACGATTTTTTCGCAACCGGGGCGGGTAATTAACTTTAAACACTGAACGACTTCTGGCGTTTGCTGATGCTCAATGCCAGCGTATAAGTCTTCTTCGTTTTCACGAATAATGACGAGATCCATGTCAGGGTGTTTTGTTTGTATAAATGGTGCATAGGAAACATTGGGCCTAACATTTGCATATAAACCTAACGTCTTCCGAATGGTTACGTTAAGGCTTTTATACCCTCCACCTTGGGGAGTTGTTATTGGTCCCTTAAAAAATATTTTAGTTCGTCTTAATGATTCCCATGCTTCGTCTGGAATTCCAGTTGTATTACCAGATATGTATACCTTTTCGCCGATATCAATAAATTCAGGTTCAATCTGTGCCCCCGAATGTTCTAGTATTTTTAGGGTAGCGTTCATTATTTCAGGACCGATACCGTCTCCTCGAGCAATAGTCACTTTACGTTTTTCTGTCATAGTCAATCTCCTTCCAATCTTACAATGATCGAATGTCGTTTCCTTAATCCATATAGACAAATTAGGAACGTAGCTATGTAATGTCTTAAAAATAGTAATAGCCTTCTTAGTTTTTCTTTAATCTTCGTCTACATGCACTAAAAACGATATTAATTCTAAACCGAGAAATATATATTTCATTTATTGCAATATAATATTAATATAAAAAAAAGGATAGTTCAATTAAACGAACTTATCCTTACGCTTTAGCCATTACTATGAGCTTACCAAAAGATCAAAATGAACTGCCACAATCATTACAAAATCGAGCATCTTTTACATTTTCATGGTTACACTTTCCACAGATTTGAACAAGCGACTTCCCACATTCATTACAAAATTTTGAGTTACTCGGATTTTGTTTTAGGCACCCTTGACATGTTAAAGAAGCTTTACTATTTTGACCTGCTTGAACTGCCTTAGTTATTTCTTTAACCCCACCAAAAGTTTCTTTTGCCAAGTAATTAAAGGTATCTTTGGCAACAGGAGCATATTCTCTGCTTTGGTACTATGCGACCGTTCCTCCATAGCCAAGTCCCGACAAACTAATTCCAACAAATAAAAATGGCATTGCTACAAAAAATAGCCCAAAAAATCTCGGCTCTCTAAAAAAGTCGGCTGTAAAAAAATCAATGAATGCGACTATCATACAAACTACTCCAATAAAAATTAGAACTGGACCTAGCCATCTAAAAAGAGATCTAGTTTTCAAATGTTGCTCAGGTATAATTTGCTTTTGCCCCACCATGATCACCTCTGGTTAAAGTTCCTAACATCTTAATCTACGTATATTCTTTACTTTGAGTTTCAAAAACAGTGTAAGGATCATAAGGACCCTACTCCATTAATAATTGTTTTCCAATACTTTTATTTTACTCCTCTCCTATAATCATACGTTTGATGAGGAAGTTCTAATTGCACTTGATTGATGCGGACGGTCTGATCATCTAACCAAACTATATCTGCATTCTCTTCTCTATATTGCCAATATATTTTCTTAGGTCTTTTGTTTTGTTGATTAAAAACCAATTCGCCAAGAACAGTGTAAGAAACGGTAGCGCCACCATTATTGAGATAAGCTTTAATTGTATATGTACCACCTGGAGAAGTTGACTCCACAATTAATTCTTGTTTAAATCTACTATAGTCATAAAATAACCAATAAACGCCATAGGTAATGAGTCCAGTAATTAGTAAGAATCCTATAAAAAAACTTTTAATTAGTTTTTTGTAAACTTTCTTCTTTTCATCTTCATAGTCGTGATCCAATAACATCTTCCTCCAAATACATTCTAATAATTCTTATTTGATCGTTACTTACTTCATTAATGTGTCTTTTAACTTCTCGTAATCTCTGATTGTTATTAGTTTTGTATTGATTTCGATCTCATTTCCTGTTTTTAAAATTAGAACGAACCAAGTGCCTAAATCATGACCTTCTTCAATTTCGGATAAAGGGATTTTCTTCCTAGGAAAAACTAAACCTTTATGAATAGACAGGACTTCCTTATCTATTCTAAGATAATCAATTGAATGTAATTTAAAATGATAGATTGATAATATTAGGGATCGTCACAACAAAAATCGGCATCATGATTAAACCAAAAGGCAGCTGTCGTTTAACATATAAATTAGTAACCATAAATTTAAAATAGCAACTAATCCCCACACACCAGCAGCAATTCTCAAAATTTTATTTTCTTTTAATATTCAAACAAACCTCTGTGTGTAATGAGAAATTGTGTAGAAAAAGTAGTTTTATTAATAATACCATAATTATACAAATTTTCTCTGCTATTTGGTCTATTACTGTACCTTATTTGAAAATTAACTTGTAAATATATTAGTTGTCTAACTTCAATTTCATAAAAATAGATGCGATTACCAGGTTCTGTAATCGCATCTAAAAAACAATAAACTATTTTTCTTTTAGGACCTCTACAATCACCTCCGCTAAAAAGCCAGCTGCCTTATTGACTTCCTCGATCGTATTTTCAGGACCTCCAATCTCTAATAAGATCGACTTTTCGGACAAGTCTTGATTATAATTATGATTAGTGAACGCACCCTGTCTAAGTATTACTCCTCTTGATAAGCCCGGATGATATTCTTCGAGTCTTTGGTTTAATTTTTCAGCAAAGCTCAAGTTTGGTTGATAATTTGAATGATTTCCATTCACAACAAAAACAATTCTCGCAACGTCTTCATCATTATACTTCATAGTCGTGCGATTTCTAGGAAGTGAATCTCGATGGATATCCAATATAAGCTCAATAGAATCATGTTGTTTCAACACTTCATTCGTGTAAATTCTTGAAATATCGTATGACTTTGAGTACATCCAACCTTTATTTAGAAGATCTGATTGAACATCTCTTTTTTCCTGAATTGCATTTATTCCATTATCATGAAGTTGTTTACTTAAATATTCACCAACTAATGTGATATTTAAATCATGGTGTTGTGCTTCTTCAACAGGGACATCACTCGCTGTTAAATTTTCTAAGTCAGGTACAAACGATTCGTAATTATGAGTATGCAAAATATAAACTTGTGGTGGTTCACTTGGTATATTCATTGTATTAGTAAGAAGCGCCTCTGAATTTATAAATAAAATAAAGAATATAATACTAGCTAAGCTTAATCCAAAAGCTGGAATTAAAGAGGTGAAATTACGTTTCTTTGAAAATTTTAGAATCAACTTATCCTCTAATTCATTTTTAAATTGGTTACTCGGCATAAGAGCTGCATGTTTTCGTTTTAGTTCGTTAAGAATGTCTTGATCTTCCTTTTTATCCATTATCTATCCACCTCTCTTTCGCCATTTCCTCAGTTGCTTCTAATTCCTTTTTTAAGATTTTAAGAGCGCGATGGTACGTTACTTTCACTTTAGACTCAGTCCAGTCCATTATCTTAGCTGTTTCAATAATCGATAATTCGTGCACTCCTCGAAGAAGAACAACCATGCGGTAATCATACTTTAAATCTTTTAAATGTGAATAAAGAGCAGAAACCTCTTCTTTTCTAGTTACAACATCTTCAGTCAATTTTTCTTGTTGTTGATTTGGTAACCATTTTAGTAAATACTCATAAAGAAAGTTTTGACGTTTTACCTTACGTAGATGGTCAAAAGTTACATTTTTAGCAATAGAAAATAACCAAGTTTTCATTTCTGATTGGCCTTTATAAGTAGATAGAGATTTGAATAATCGCATAAATACCTCTTGTGTTAAATCCTCGATATCATTTCGGTTATTTATAAACGATGCGATGAACCGATAGACATCATTAAAATAAAGGCCGTACAATCTTCTGATGTCTTCTTCTAATTCTTTATTTCCACTCAAGACTTCACCTCCATTTTCTTTTATTCAAAGATTAGTCTGTTTTTATAAATTAAAAGTTACAGTGATTTTATTTTTTCTACTTTTTCTAATACTAACAACCAACTGTTCTATTAGCTATTATACAATTACTGCTGTTTACCATAAGAAAAAAGCCAACTCAAAAGTTGGCTTTTTTCATCATTTATTTCTTATGCTGTGGGTATTTATTGACAATGTGTAAAGAACTGATAATCCTTTTATTTACCCAATTTCTCATGTTTGGTTGGTTATAATTTTCATATATGCTTTGTCTGTTTTCTTGAGTAGTCGCATATTGAGGTGATAAACTATTAAGGGAGAGTGCAATCACATCATTCCTGCATTTCTTACATTTACAAAAAGCTTGATACTCTGGCCCTGTAAGAAGGATATCAACCAAGACTTCAACAATTTCCTCCATGATATTCCTATAGCCTCTTGTTTCCATAATCAGACCTTCCTAGTTGTTATTCAAATTAGAAGTAAAAAAAAAGGTTAACAATTCCAGTATTAACCCTTTAACTAATATATCCAATATAATCCGTGCAATACTACTTTAATAAGTAACCTATATTATAATCCCTTAAATTCGTTTACAGGTAAGTCAAATTCTTTAATCATCTCTTTAATGACTAAGTCCATTCCTTTCACTTCACCTAACAAAATTTGTTTTAATTCAACGAGTTTTTCGTTTTCAATTTGTTCGAATAAAGTGTTTCTTCTACAGATTAGTCTTTGAACATACATCAACATTCTTTTCTTTTTAATCGAATCTGGCAATGTGATCGCCCCTCCTCCAAAATATAAGACGGAAGGTGAATATCGGCAACTGGCTAGCATAGTTTCCATTCCCTTAGCTCCTATAGTTTTGCGTCATCATTTTTCAATGATTTTGCCCTTTCGTCTACTATTATATATGTTTATTATGAAGACTAATAAATAAAAGTCAAATACAATTATAGGCTACTAGATAAATTGGAATTTAACAGCATTAGTAAAGTTATTTTCTGTGTAGTATTTCCATTTAACAGATAGATTAACAAGTAAATGGTTAGATGATAACTTTACTTTACAATCTTAGTTTAGGCGTCTATGTTAATTAATTTAAAGAAGGAGTCAAAACCGATTATCAGTCCTCATTTTGTTTACTATTGAACGATTGTTGCCTTGACCGATTACCTAATACAGATTGAATTACACCAAATCGATAGCCTAAAAGAATGTAAATCGAAAAACCAACTAACACACTTGAACTTAGTACAATTGCAGCACTAGTCCAATTTACGATAGGGAAATGATGTTGAGTGTATATCATTACGATCCAAGCATATAGGCCCATAATAGTAGAAAAAACAAATACTGATGTCGTTTCTTTAAACAGCTCATTAAATTGATAACCAGCATATCTCCGTATCGCCCATAACATTATTGCGATTGACAGAGCATATCCAAGGTATGTAGAGAATATTCCTCCAAGGGGTCCCCATTGATACAAAAGAATATAATTAAGAGACAACTTAACAATTAAGCCACAAACGAGTGCAATCACCGCGAATCTTTGTTTATTAATTCCTTGCAAAATAGCTCCTGAAACAGCGAATAAAGAGAAAAATAAAGCAATCGGAGCGTAGTATCTTAATACCATTCCACCCATTTCTACCTCATTAGGCCAGTAAAAAAAACTAAATACAGGATATGATAAGGTAGATAATCCTACAATAGCCGGAACCGTAAAGAATAAGATAATACGAAATGTTTTTGTAATCTGTTGTTGTAGGGCCTTTCGATCATTTAATATAAACGATTTAGTGATAGTTGGTACTAACGTAATCGAAAAAGCAGTTGCTAATGCCATCGGAATTAGAATCAGTTTATGAGCAGTTGAACTGAAAATGGCAAAAAAAGTAACGGGTTCACCCTCTGCCATTAAGCCACTTTTGCTTAAGGCATTCGTCACTGTAAATAAATCAACTAATTGGAATAAGGGGATGGCCAATCCAATAAATGATAAAGGGATAGCATAGCCAATCACTTCTTTATACATTTCTTTTAGAGAAAGAGTATGTGTGACTGTACTAGACTTTACTTCGTTCAAAATAAGAGATTTTCTTTTAATCCAATACCATAATAATACGATCATACCTGCCCCAGCGCCAAAAAAAGCTCCTAGTGTTGCTATTCCAACTGCTAATCCTAGTGAACCATCTTTTACATAAATGATGAAATAGACTGCTAAAAGGATAAAGATAATCCGAACAATTTGTTCAATAACTTGTGAAACAGCTGTGGGCCCCATCGACTGATGTCCTTGAAAGAAACCTCGTATGATTGCCATTATTGGAACGATTAATAAAGCAACACTAACCATTCGAATTGTAAAGATCACGTCTTCCATTGAATTTCCTTTTAGTTCGTTAGGATCTATGACAATCCAACTCGCTATCAAAGGTGCACTAACATATAACACAAGAAACGCAATAACACCATTAACGGCCATAAAAAGAATCCCTGTCTTTAATAGCCGATAACCGATTTGATAATCTCCCATAGATTGGTATTTTGAAACAAATTTCGAGACAGCTAAAGGTACTCCTAGTGTTGCTAAACTTAATAAAACGGTATAAGGAATAAAACCAAATTGATATAATGCATTTCCTGTTTGCCCCACGATAGCTGTAAAAGGAATAACGTAGATAAGACCTAACATTTTAGATATATAGGTTGCAGCAGTTAAAACAAGTGTACCACGAAGAAGTTTTGCATCTGACATCCATCATTTCTCCTGATTCTATTATTTTCAATTGAAAATTATAAAGACTAACTATTATTAAATAAGGTCAACTATAATTATGTTTGTACACATTTTGTTGCAGTTATTTTAACATTAATTTCCTTTGAATAAAAAGAAAATAGAAAAGCGCCCCTGTTTTTTTACAGGAACGCAAAAGTTACTCAGTCTCTTAAAAACGTCTCGTTTTTCAATCATTTTGGCCCGCGAATGGTTTACCTAACAATTTATCTAAACAGCGAATGATTTCTTTGTTTTCTCCTACATAAAGAACGATAATATTACCTTTTTTATAAAAGTGAGGTTGTGACACCCAACTATAAAATGAATGACCAATTCTAAAGCCATCTTTACTAACAAAAAGCGATTCATTTTCCATCTCTATAGGGTCTCTAAATTCAAAAATATGAATGCGCCCATCGTCTAATTTTAAAATCGTTTGTGAAGCAGCAAAATTAATTTCTATATCTACTTGATCTATAATGTTAAATTCAAAATCTGATTTTTCAAATTGAGAAATAAATTCATTTTTATCTATTGTTGTTCCCGCAGAAACCGCTCCTGAAAAAATGAATACGGATAACAGTACAATAAATAATAGTTTCAGTAATTTCATAAAATCCCTCTTTTACACCTTACTGTGCTCAAATCAGTTTTAAATTATCCTGAAACCTTAAATACCCCGAAAATAATGTCGTATCAGTATCAATAAAAAAGATTAATCCAAAAGGTACGGACCTTCTGGATTAATCCAATAAGCAATTTCTATATTTAGACTGATTTTAAATTTCCCCTCTTAAACCGAAGAGAAAATAGACATTTTCAGCTGATCCTCGTAATAATCTACTGACTATGAATTAGTTCATAATTTTGCACATATCATTAGTAAATTCAACAGGATCCGCAATTGGAAGTCCTTCAATTAATAGAGCTTGGTTGTACAATAATTTTGTATATAGGTTTAGTTTCTCTTGATCATTTTGGAAAGCTTTCTTAATTGATTGGAAAACTTCGTGATTTAAGTTGATTTCTAAAATTTTATCAGCTTTAATATTTTGGTTATCAGGCATTGCTTGTAGAATTTTTTCCATTTCAATGGTTACTTCACCGTCTGTTGCTAAGCACACTGGATGTGTTCTTAAACGTTTAGAAACTCGAACATCCTTGACTTTATCTGCTAGAATCTTCTTCATAGCTTCAAAAAGATCGTGATGTTCTTGCTCTTCTGATTCCGTCTTTTCAATCTGATCATCTGGTTCGATTCCTAAATCCCCACTTGATACGGATTTAAACTCTTTTTCTTTATAATTTATTAGCATTTTGATCGCAAATTCATCAATATCTTCTGTGAAGTATAACACTTCATATCCCTTATCTGTAACAAGTTCAAGTTGCGGTGATTTTTCAATTCGCTCATGCGACTCTCCAGAAGCATAATAAATATACTTTTGTTCTTCTGGCATTCTAGCTGTATATTCAGCTAATGTAACCATTTTCTTCTCAGTAGAAGAGTAGAACATCAATAAATCTTGTAAAGCCTCTTTATTTGAACCAAAATCAGTGTAAACACCATATTTGATCTGTCTACCAAAAGCTTTAAAAAATTGTTCATATTTCTCGCGTTCATCTTTTAATAAACTCTGTAACTGGCTTTTAATTTTATTGTTAATGTTCTTTGCAATTAATTTTAGTTGACGATCATGTTGCAGGATTTCTCTAGAAATATTAAGAGATAAATCCTCTGAATCTACCATACCTTTAACAAAGCTAAAATGATCAGGTAAGAGATCCGAACATTTATTCATAATTAACACACCATTGGAATAAAGCTCAAGCCCTTTTTCATACTCCTTCGTGTAATAATCAAATGGAATGTTCTCTGGAATATACAAAATAGCATTATAGCGCACTGCACCATCCACGCTGATATGAATGTGCTTTAAAGGCTTATCAAAACCATAGTGCTTTTCTTTGTAGAAATTCTCGTAATCCTCTGTTGTTAACTCGCTTTTATTCTTTCTCCAAATGGGAACCATACTGTTTATCGTTTGTACTTCTGTATAGTCTTCCCACTCATTGTCACTACCTTCTTTAAGTTTTCTTTCTGTTACATTCATTTTAATAGGGTAACGTATGAAATCAGAATATTTCTTAATAATAGCTCGTAAGCGATGAGAGTCAACGTATTCGTCATAGTTTTCGTCTTCTGTATTTTCTTTTATCGTTAATTCAATGGTAGTTCCAAAAGTGTCTTTTTCAGCTTCTTCAATGGTATATCCGTCTGTTCCATCAGATTGCCATTTATATGCATCATGACTACCTAAAGCTTTACTTGTAACCGTAACCTCATCAGCTACCATAAAGGCTGAATAAAAGCCTACTCCAAATTGACCTATAATATCATGTCCATCTTTTAATTCATTTTCACTTTTAAACGCTAAAGAGCCACTTTTAGCAATTGTACCTAAATTAATTTCAAGCTCTTCTTTTGTCATACCAATTCCTGTATCAGTGATTGTTAATTTGCGGTTTTGTTTATCTGTTTCCACTTTTATGTAGTATTGATCTTTATCAAACACAATCGACTCATCCGTTAAAGCCTTATAATACATTTTATCAATAGCATCACTCGCATTAGAAATTAACTCTCTTAGAAATATTTCTTTCTGTGTGTAAATTGAGTTAATCATCATTTCTAATAGTCGTTTTGATTCTGCTTTGAATTGTTTTTTCGCCATGAATAGTTCCCCTTCCAATGTAATTAATGATCATTATTAGCACTCTCTACTAGTGATTGCTAACTCTATTTTTATTTATCATATTCTTTTGCCCTCTGTCAATATTGATTTAAATGTTGGTAGATAGTAATAAGACTATCTTTGTAACGTTTATTTTGAAATATGTTTATTACTAATAAGTGGAGTGGTAAGTACCTAAACATTAAACGTAGAAAACCTTCACTCTTTGTGAAGGTTCTATCGTTATTGTTGGATTTGTTGGCCTTGATTAGTTAAAGATAGAGCCGTTTGTGCAGCAACAAAATCAACTTTTACTTGTTCATTTAAATCATATGGATGATAATACCCTTTTTCAATCATGTAATCTGAAAGTTGATTATGAAGCTGGATTGACTGTTGAAGTTGTTGGGTTAGTACTGTTCGCACTTCTGGTGTCACGGTTTCGGTGATTGCAAAAGCTATGTTTTTCATTGCTGTTTTCGAAGAAATTAGCATATCTGTTGCTACAATTTGATCGGTCATGGCACCTAAACCAGTTACTTTTTGGATAAAATCGTTCATCTTATCGCTCCTATTTTTGCATTAGACTTTGGTATTGCTGTATAGCCTGAGTACTGTTTTGAATATCTTGTTCCATTAAGGATTGAAGCTGTTCACAATTTACGATTGCTTTCATGGTTGTTGCCTTAGTAAGGCAAAGATTTTTAAAAGTTAGTAATTCATGCAATTCTAAACTCTCATGAACACCTAGTGTTTTTTGCATATTCTTCACCACCTCTCCTACCTTATTGTCTTCAACCAAGGATATTTACTCCTTAGAAATAAGTGGAAATATTAACTATGGCTAAACAAGAATCTGATATGATGACTACCTTACTAGTGTGATTAATGTAAAAAACCCGAATATGCACAGCTTATCTGTGATACTCGGGTCCTGTATTGGCCTTAGTACGGCCCTCTAATATGTGATTTTACTTCATTTTGGTAAAATTCTTTTAACTTAGTTAGTTCCTCTGATGTAAAAGAAGGAACCGTTCTAGCCTGGAGATTACTATCAACTTGGTTAACATTTTTAAAACCTGGTATTACACAGCTTATTTCTTTTTGATCAAGAATCCAACGCAATGCAGCTTTTGCCATTTGATCACGTCCAGTTGTAATCCATTGAAGCTTTTCACTCAGTTCAACGCCCTTTTTAAACTCAATACCTGCAAATGTTTCTCCAACATTAAAAGCTTCACCGTTGCGGTTGAAGTTCCGATGGTCGTCTACTTCAAAAGAGGTTTCCTTTGTAAATTTACCTGTAAGAAGTCCGCTAGCTAATGGAACTCGAGCTAGAATTCCAACTCCTTTATTATATGCTTTTGGAAAAAGCTCTTCTAAAGGCTTTTGTCTAAACAAGTTAAAGATCACTTGTAGGGCACGTACATTGGGGTTTTCTAAGCAAATAAGACCTTCTTCAACTGTCTCGACACTAACTCCGTAATATCTAATCTTTCCTTCTTGTTGAAGCTTATCTAACACTTCAAACACCTGGCCATCTTTTAGAATAGCCGTTGGCGGACAATGAATTTGATATAAGTCGATATAGTCACGGTTCAAACGTGTTAAGCTCTGCTCTAAATATTTCTTAACAGAGTCGTATGAATATGTTTCTGGGTTATGTATGTCACCGGCACGGCAAAATTTTGTTGCAATGTGTATTTTATCTTCTTTTCCTTTCGTTGCCTTGGCTAGAAGTTCTTCACTGTGTCCATCTCCATAAACATCAGCTGTATCAAAGAAGTTAACTCCTTTATCCATAGCATATTCAAGTGCTCTTAAGGATTCTTCATCATTGACATTACCCCATGAGCCACCAATTGCCCATGTACCAAAACTTAGTTCACTTACATTTAAATCAGTATTACCCAGCTTGCGATAGTCCATTATATAACCTCCAACTAAGTCTATTTTAGAGTAGAGAAAGCGGTTCCTTGCTTCCGTTATAGTAGCAAGAACATTTCAATTTGTAAACTATTGAAGCTTTTAGAAGGTATTAATCAAATTAATTTTATGATAGTGCCTATTGAGAATTCTTATTCTCCTTATTATTAGCAATAACTCGAATCCAACGATACAGCAGTACATAGAAAACAAGTTGAATCAAAAAAGTGTAAACAAAATCAAGTAAGAGATCGTTTGTAGGATCATAATATCCAGACATGGTGAATAAAGCGATAATCATATATAGTCCATATAAAAGTGTACCGTAGACAATTATTCTGATTGAAATCGGTAAACTTAAACAAATATATCTTTCAATAAAGACCTTTCCATCTCCTTTTTGATTGATGTTAAAACAAAACAATAAACCAAGTATTGTTATAATAGAAGTAATCAGTAGCTCTATCATCCTTTGTAAATTAGAAGCAAATTCAATAGTGTAATACCCTACAAAACCACTTAATACAATATAAATAAAGAAGTAAATGAATTTCTCTTTTTCTGTTATTTCATTATTTTTTAATTTAAGAGCCAGCTTTTCTATGTTCCAAATAATCATGTGAATCTCCTTACTTACATTATTTTAATAGAGTAAAAGTTACAATCAGCACATAAATCAATATAAACAACCCGGTCCCTTTTAAGATTAGTTTGGCATAATATAATTGCATGAGCTTTTTGGAGTCGGGTAAAACTTTTTCTTCTTCACTACCTGTCATTTCTTTAACATCAAAAGGTTCATCCATCATTTCCAGAAGTTTCTTACACTCCTGGCAATTGTTAATATGCTCTTTAATCAGTTTCTCAGTTTCAAATGAACAATCTCCTTCTATATAAAGAGGCAGTAAATCTCTAATTAGAAAACAATTCATCTATATCATCCTCTTTTTTCGCTATACATTTCTTAAGTTCTAGCTTAGCTCGGTGTAAATTTGTTTTCACTTTAGACAATTTCCAATCTAAAACTTCTGCTATTTCCTCATAAGTTAATTCTTGAAATTCTCTCAAAATTAATACATGTTGATAATCCTGTTTGAGCTTAAAAATAAGATGTATGACTTCCTGTTGTTTTTCTTTAAGTTGAAAAGAAGCAACTGGATCCGAATACAATGTTTGTTCCATTGGCTGCACAATATCAATGGAATGATAGTGAAATTTTGTATCACGTCTATACCAGTTGATAAAGGTATTATGTGCAATGGTATAAAGCCATGTTTTAATAGAAGACTTACCTTGAAAAGAAGATAAGCCATTAAACGCTTTAATAAATGTATCTTGTGTTAAGTCTTGCGCTAGTTCTATTCTCTGCACACGTTTAAGAAGGTAACGGAATATTTCATCGTAATATTCTATATATAAATTTTCAAGACTATCCCATTTTTTCATTACCAAAGATACCATATAGACATCCAGATCGAGAGCGCGAGAAAGAAGCCATACATAATAAATGTAACGATCTTTATGGATTTTATTTTTTGATAATCTTCTGTATTCCGTATTACTTCCATGTTCTTCTCCTCTGTACCTCTACAGTTCTCACATGTCTTTTCGTGATTTTTCATCCATTTGACCGTCTCTTCTTCCACTTCTTCATCCACATATAACTCATATAATGATTGATAAATTGAACACTCATCCTTTTTATTCATATAACGGCTCCACCTCTTTTGTTTCAATATTGACTAAATAAAGTTTGCGTTCGGAGCTACCATATGGTTGAACAACAACTAGCCAAGCAGGCTTAATTTCATCGTGCTGATTAATGACATGTGTAAACCTAGTTCGTGTTGCGTAAGGAAATTGGCCAATATGATCTAGAACTATTTCAATAGCCTCTTTACTTCCAGCATTTTTTGTTTTACTTTTTGGGATCGAGAAATAATCAATCGCTTTATCATAGCTGAAGAATGTATCATTATGTTGATAACCGAAACGATGCTCATACATAAGAAATCTATCAGACGGTTTTTCCATAGTCCAAACCCACCAATTACTTTCTCTATGTCGAATCCATTTAGACTTCGAAATTCCTTTCTCTGCTAAAAGACGGTTTTCCCACTCACTGAAGTTTTGGTTCTCAGGAAAATCCCCATTAAAACTAATAATCTCCCCAGATATCCCGTCAATTGTAATGTTATGACGTTCCTTTGTTTCCAGCATTAATTCAATTCTTCTATTGCTATAACCATATTGAACTCTTCGAATGGCATAGGGCGGTACTTCAAGATCAAGGAGTTCGAACCAGTTCGTTAATTTTTCTTTAATACCACTATTTGTAACCCTTGTATTTCTTAATGAATCAATCTGATATACATCTGCCCATTCATGCATCTCCATAAGTGTTTCATTCTCCCAGATAAGAGTAGTACCAGGGTATGTTTCTTCAATAACAGAGCCATCTGAATACGTGGGCGCAATATCAACTGATACCCTATTTTCAGAATCACTCACTGTAAAAGAAAGTCGGTCTTCTGGAAGTAAATTTCTTCCTAATGATTCTAACGTTTTCCTAGAGAGTGAAATATAGTCTTCGTTTGTCAACGATGAGCCTTTCACTGAATGATGTTTATGAAAGTTTAAGACCATTCCTGATACACCATCAATATCAATTGAAAAATTTTCGTTGGAGAATTTATAGACGTTATGAAAGTCTTCATTTGGACGTTGATAAAAATAGAATTCCTCATCTCCCGTTAACTTCATTGCTAAATTACGAGCTTCATTAAATGTAAGTAAATCCACTTCTTCAAAAAATCTTAACTTCACTTCTGCATCTGTTGTTGCCAATGCAACATCCCCTAGGTTATATAAGGGGTTCATAAAAAGAAAAAACAAGGCAACAATGGCCACTTGGAGATAAGATTGACCTTTATGAAAAGCTGGTTTACTTGTCGATTCTAATAAATGATATGTCATTAGTAGGGCTAGAAACAAAGCGAAATTTGTCAGCTCCATCAAGTTATGCATTCTTATTCCATTCCCCTGAATAAAAATCGGTAAGATCGGCATTATTACAAGAATATAAAACAAAATTAGTTTGTTTAGATTAAACGTCCAGTAATTTTTGAAAAATAAAATCAAAAGTGCACTAATGAACGAGATAATAATAATTAGAAAAATGAAGCTACCTAGCTCAAATTGATTGCCTATCATAAGATAAATGGCAAAACTTGTTAATAACTGTAAAACAGGTAATGACAAAACGGCAATATCAAATGTATAGAAAAGTCCTTTAGTCGCTTTTTGATTAATGGTGAGGATATAATAAAAACCAACGATAAGTACATAGCCATAGGTTAAAAAATATAAAAATTGCCTGATAGATTGGTCCTTTTCATAATATATACTTGTTAGTTCAGTTAACTTTACTTGGTGATGCATTTCGATCGACAATCCAATTAGTAAGATGATACGTATAGCAAAGCCAATATAAAAAATAACACGTTCCTCTCGAACTTTACTTGAAAAAAATCTTGCAACAGCATACAAAATTAATGCAGTCATTAAAAATTGAATAATTAACTTGCTATAAATACTTAATAAAAAATAATTTTCAATATGTAATATAATTCGACTAACCCATTCCATAACATTCTCCTTTTGCTCGTTTTGTTGTATATCTGTATGGACAATGAATGGAGTGAAAAGTTTCAAAATATGTTGTATTTTTAAAAGAATTATTTCAATTTGTTAGTAAGCTATTTTTTAACAAGAAAAGACGCTTCAATGTGAGCGTCTTTTCTTGTTATTTTATTCAGGCAGTAATATTTTAAAAGTTGTTCCATCGTGTTTGACTGAACTCACAGTTAATATTCCTTTATGTGATTCTATAATATCCTTACAAATGGATAATCCAAGACCTAGACCTTGTTCTTTAGAAGAATGGAAAGGAGTGAAAATGGATTTCTGTTCCTCTTTAGTCATTCCATCACCAGAATCTACAATCTGAATCTGAATATATGATGAGTCATAAACGTTAACATGTGAGAGTGAAATAGTAATGGTACCCTCGTCTATGATAGCTTCAATCGCATTTTGTATTAAGTTAATCAAAACTTGTTTAATTTGAGAGTCATCAATCATTACTTCCCAATTTTCAACTTCATTTGATGAAAAGTTTATGGATACATTTTGTAAACTAGCTTGGTTATTCATAAGAGTGACAATATCACTAATAAGAGCCTTAATGTTGCTCTTTGTTTTCACTTGTTCGGCTGGTTTTGCATCATGACAAATTGAGTGACTAAGTTTTTTATTCTATCTAATTCATTAGAGATAATCATGAAGTGCTTTCTTGACTTTTCTGTTTCAATATCATCTTTTAATAATGTCATAAAGCCAATAATAGATGTTAACGGATTTTTAATTTCATGTGCAAATCCTGCTCCAAGTTTACCGACAACCGATAGTTTTTCAGCAGCGATCATCTGTTTTTCTAATTTAATTCGCTCCGTTATATCTTTGAATTTACCAAATGCACCGGTTATATGATTTCTTTCATTATATAGAGGCAATGCATCAAACAAACAAGTTCTTCGTTCATTGTTACGATCAATCACAATTTCTAGATTTTCGTATTTCACTCCGGAACTTAAAACTAGTGATAGATACTTACTTACAGGTTTTACCGATTCAACATGAGTTCCTACTAAATGTTTTTTTGAAAGACCCGTTATCTCTTCGCCAGCGGGGTTAAATTCAGTAATGATGCCCTCTGCATCGGTTATGATAATGCCACTTTGTGTTGAATCTACCATTACTTGATGCAATAAATTCAGTCTTCTGTTTTGTACTCTAATTTTTAATTCACGCTCAATTGAATCAACCGCTGAAGAAATCAGCCCTAAATGAAAAGGACCTGCATAATCAACCGAAGTCATGATAGAGATTGTTCCACATATTGGTTCCGGATTATCGTATGTGAATGGCGCTGTGATACATGCAGATGAATGTAAACAATGATGATAATGATCATCACCTATTAATTTAATCGGTTCCTTTAAGGTAAGAGCTAAAGAAATAGCATTTGTTCCAACATCTTTTTCTGTAAACAAAGTACCCACATGTATTCCAAAAGATTGAATGACATTTTCTATCATCTTATCTCCGTATAAATCTAAAATATAACCTTTATCATCAGAAACCAAAACTAAGGTCGGTGTACCTTCCATAAAGGTTAAAAGTTTTTTTATGAATTCTCTAGAAACCGATAGAAGCTCTTTGTACTTTTCCTGCCTTAATTCGATTTCTTTTTTCACTAAACTAACTTTAGGAAACGGAATATCCGATGGATCCTGATGATAAAGATCTTTGCACCGTTGTTTAGACTCTAATATATAGGTTTTTTGATGGTTCATTCTTTTAACTCCTCATGACCTTAAGAGAATTCAATGTGATAGATGATCAAGATAAGTGTATAGGTCTAATTATCTAATTTTAATTAATAGTATCATATTTTTACTGTAAAGACGAAGAAATCTTTACATGTATCTTACACATGTAATGAGTCGCACTTAAATTTATATGTTTAACACTCTGAAAAGAGTAAATCAGTGTGACGGCCATCATAGTTATGTCAAACACAATTTGATACATTTATAACAGCAAAGATATTACATGTTCTATTTGAAAGGGGAGGTTAGTTAAGTTTATAGATTTAAGAGATCTCAAGAAAGTGAGTGAGTAAAATGAAATTAAAGAAAAACAGATGGTTAATCGCTTTGTCTGCAATCGCAATCCATTTATCTATTGGATCTGCCTATGCTTATAGTGTTTATAAAAACCCCATAGTGGAAACTCTCGGCTGGAAATCAACACAAATTACACTTGCGTTTACTTTAGCAATTGCATTCCTAGGTATTTCAGCGGCAAGTTTTGGCCGTTTAGTTGAAAAAAAGGTCCACGCTTTTCAGCCATTTTAGCTGCCATTCTATTTAGCCTCGGGCAAATAGGTTCAGGGTTTGCGATTGCGATTCAATCTTTACCTCTATTCTTAATCATGTACGGGGTTGTTGGTGGAATTGGGCTTGGGCTAGGATATATTTCTCCCGTCTCTACACTAGTTAAATGGTTTCCTGATCGAAGAGGCCTAGCTACAGGGATGGCTGTATTTGGTTTTGGTGCTGGTGCGTTAATTGCTAGTCCTATTGCTGCAAGATTGATTGAGGGCGTAGGAATTTCAAATACCTTTTATATATTAGGAACAACGTACTTCCTACTTATGATATCAGGCGCTCTTTATATTGTTCGCCCTCCAGTAGGTTGGTACCCTAACAAAATAAAAGTGATCAACCAACCATCAAATAGAACAATCAAAACAGATCTTTCTCAACTTACTGCTAATGAAGCTATTAAAACAAAAAGATTTTGGCTACTTTGGACGATGATCTTCATCAATATAAGTTCAGGAATTATGATCATATCAGTTGCTTCCCCTTTATCACAAGAAATGGTTGGTTTAAGTGTCGCATCAGCGGCTTCCATGGTTGGATTGATGGGAATTTTTAATGGTGGTGGGAGAATTGGTTGGGCCAGTATTTCAGATTATTTAGGACGCCCAACTGTCTTTTCTTTGTTTTTTATTATACAAATCATAGCATTTATGACACTGCCTCATGTAACGAACGTCATCCTATTTCAAATGCTTATTTTTATGATCATGACTGTGTATGGTGGTGGTTTTGCCGCTCTACCCGCCTTTATAGCTGATATGTTTGGTACGAAAGAATTAGGAGCCATTCATGGATATTTATTAACAGCCTGGTCTGCAGCAGGTGTAGTAGGTCCAATTGCCGTGTCTTTCTTTCACGAAGCTACCGGGAATTACAACCTTACATTTTATTTCTTTACAGTCCTGTTAGTAATTGCGTTTATTGTCTCCATTTTCATTCAATTTGACATTAAGAAATTACAAGCAAAACCACGACTTTTGAAAACAGGGTGAATGTTTCTTTATTTGAAAAATCATGTGAAAATATTCACAAGGGCATTAGAAATAATGTCCTTGTGAATTAAGTATTTGTTATTTTACTAACCTCACGACAAATTTGGCAATCATATGTTGTTCCTCCACTGATGATTCTTTCCATAGATCTGTTAATAGCCTCTCCTGATCGTTACATGGGTCTTCATTAGCCTGTAGATAGTTGCCTAGTTCAGTTGTAATTCTTTCTAGTTCTTCCTTCTTACTTTGTTTTAACAGTTCACCAAGGTGCTCCTTCCATTCTTCAAAGGAATTCAAGATTGGCATGATATGTCACCTCCTTTTGTTAATAGTTTCCTCCTAATAAGAATCGGATATGTGGAAAATGATACAGTTCACACAAAGTTCAACACTCCAAGTGCTGAATGATTTTACTAGAACCAAGCTTCCTTTAGTAATTTAATCCCAGCAGTTAATTGTTGTTCCTCTACCCCACCATATCCTAGTAGAATATTTGGAACTGATTCAGTATTATACTCATGATAATAAACAGATGTGGGGTACACATTTACTTTCTTCTCCCTTGCTTTATGAATCAACTCTTTTTCTGTTAGTCCAGCATTTACGTTAATTAATAAATGTAAACCTGAGTTTTCTCCGATAATTGATACTCTATCTCCCAAATGCTCTTGAATAGCTGCTATTAATATTTTTTGTTTTCTTCGGTAAATGGTACGCATCTTATTCAAGTGCCTATTAAAATAACCGTTTTTCATAAATTCAGTTAATGTATGTTGATGTAATCTAGAAACGGTTTGTTTATAAAGAGTAAAGTTATTCAAGTAGTTATCTAAAAGTATTGGTGGTAAGATCATATAGCTAATTCTAATAGATGGAAGTAGAGATTTTGAAAATGTGCCTAAATAAATGACGCGATTATTTGTATCAAGCCCTTGAAGTGACGGGATCGGTTTTCCCTTAAACCTGAATTCACCATCGTAGTCATCCTCAATAATATAGCCGTTAGACTGAACAGCCCATCTAAGCAATTCTATTCTTTTAGTGACTGGCATTACGACACCTTGCGGAAATTGATGTGAAGGCGTTACGTATACGACACGCGCTTTACTACGTTCGAGCTCGGTCACACTTAGCCCGAAATCATCCAATGGGATTGGTTTAATATTCACGTTTTGATCTAATAACACCCCTCGTGTACGATGAAATCCCGGTTCTTCTAATGCAAAGGTAGTGTCTCTCCCTATAAGCAATACTAGGAGACTTATTAGATATTGTGTTCCTGCGCCAATCAAAATTTGAGATGGTTCACAAATTACACCTCTAGACTGATAAACATGCTTTGCTATTTCTTCTCGAAGAGCCAAATCCCCTTGCCTGTCTCCATTCATAAAAAGCTTATTTTGCTCTTCATATAAACTTTGAATGGTTAATTTCCTCCAGAGAGAATATGGAAAATGATCTAATGCAATACACCCATGGCTAAAATCAATTTGATAAGTTGGTTCAACTGAGAGATTTTCGTTCAATTCTCTATTATTAATTGAAATTGGATTCATGTATAGACCTTTAATATCATTTACATAGAGCCCTTTTCTAGGTTTACTATCAAGATAGCCCTCTGCAACTAACTGTTGGTACGCGGCTTCTATCGTACTTTGACTCACTCCAAGATGAGTAGAAAGCTGTCGTTTTGAAGGCAATTTATCTCCTGGTTTTATCGTATGACTTTCAATTTCATGACGGATGTATTGATAAAGTTGAATATAAAGTGGGACTTTTCCTTCTGGGTCTAAATGCAATGTAATCTCAATCAAGATAACCTCCTCCTACATTACTGGCATGGTTATTTATATTATAACTGACCCTTTTACTTATGCCAGATGGTTATTATAATTTTTTTTAAAGGAGGTAGTTTTATGACTCAAATTACGTACAGTAGTACTAAAACGATCAATGCAGAACAATTAGCAGCTTTATTTACTATGTCAGGTATTAAAAGACCCATTGATGATTTAGCCAGACTCCAGAGGATGATTGATCATGCTGACCTGATCATTACCGCTTGGGATGGTCCTGAAATTGTCGGTATAGCGAGGGCAATTACTGATTTTAGTTATTGCTGTTACTTATCTGATTTAGCCGTACACAAGGAGTACCAACAGAATGGTATAGGGAAAAATCTCATCAAAACTGTTCAAGAACACATTAGTAATGAAGTTGTTTTAATTCTCTTAGCGTCAGAAACCGCTATGAATTATTATCCTAATATCGGTTTCAAAAAAATTGAAAATGGATTTAAAATACCTAGAGTTAGGTAACCGATCAAAAAAAATCACATAGTTATCTTGTTATCGTTTATACTGAACATAATACAGATATATTAAGGAAAGAAAGGGATTAAACTATGTCAGAATCAAATCAAGATACACCAAAGAAGAAAATAAGCCTTCAAGAAGCAGTAAGACAGCAATTAGAAAATAAAAAGAAACAATCTACATCTGGTAAATCATTCTCAAACCAAAGCCACTCAACAAAACAACTGAAGAGTCAACAAACTAAAAAGCAAAACAATCAACGCAAAAGAACGGGTGTCTAAGGCTGACTCCTTTTTATAAAACGACTTAAGCTAAGTTGTTTATTCTAGCTAGAGCTATCCTTTTTTCATTTGCAATGATTGACTTTTGAATAATGTGTGTTCAGCTGAATTTTAATTACTGTTCTATTAATGTTATAGTTAGATAGAACACAATAAATTGAGTGGGTGAGTAATATGTTAGAAGTAAAAGCTTCTCGGTTAAGTGACGGGGAATTTAATAGAGGTGTATTTGCTACTTGTGATATTAAAAAAGGAGAGTTAATACACGAAGCACCTGTTGTACCATTGCCGAACGAGGAACACGAACACATTGAAAAAACAATCCTTGCTGATTATGTATATGAGTACGGAATCAATCATACTGCAGTTGTTTTAGGATTTGGAATGCTGTTTAACCATTCGTACGAGCCGAATGCAACGTATGATATTAATTTTGATAACCATACATTTGATTACTATGCTTACAAAGATATTAAAAAAGGCGAAGAAGTTCTCATCAACTATAATGGTGATGTTGATGACAATGAACCATTATGGTTTAACAAAGAAGACTAGCCTATCATGAAACCAAAACCAGCCGATTCTTAATTAGAAGGCTGGTTTTTCTCTTAACAGCAATGTTTTTCTATTTTGCTGATTCTAGTATCGATTTTCTTTGGAACCTAGCTGTTTGAAGGTCCATTTCTAAGTCTAGATTCCTGTAACACGCCCAATATTCTCGCCTATGCTCTCTTTCTGGAGAATATAACTGATCCCTAGTTAATTTTAACGTTAGTATTCGTTTATTTAGTCCTTGTAGCACAGTTTGAATCGTTCAAAAATCCGCTCGCCATCATGTACAGTGTACCATTGGTTATTATTGGGGTCGCATTAGCGTTAACCATTACCCTAACACCACTTAGTGTAAGGACATTCATAGGACTCATTGTTTTAGCTGGTATAGTCGTCAAAAATGCAATTCCTAGCAGATGTGATTACAGAGATCGTGATCGAAGAAATAACAAAAGAGATAATAAAGAATATTCATTTGCTAAACGAATTACGGTTGTGTTAAGGTGCTCAAACCTTTTAACACAACCTTTTTCACATAAAAGAATTCAATGAAAATGCCAATCTCATAATAACTGGAAACATTTACAATCCGCTTCTTTTCTTTTCTCACACATAAAAAAATCATTTCTCCACAATACTAATCTCAAAACCAAGAAAGAGGTGTTTCAAACATGGCAAGTAACAACAATAATTCAAATCAATTATTAGTTCCAGGTGTACAGCAAGCATTGGATCAAATGAAGTATGAAATTGCATCAGAATTTGGTGTTCAATTAGGAGCTGACACAACTTCCCGTGCAAACGGCTCTGTTGGTGGAGAAATTACAAAGCGCTTAGTTCAAATGGCTGAGCAACAAATGGGTGGAACTCAGTTTTAATCAATGATCTAAAGAAAGTTTATATGAAATGGGGTTCTCCTAAATGTCTGAACGTAGACTTTTAGAGAGGCCTCATTTTTTATATTCTGATCGTACTACTACAAATTTCGTCTTAAGAGAGATACTCTTAATGACCTATACAGCTTCACATTACATCTTCTCAGGTGCTTTAATCCCAAGTAACCTTAACCCTTCTTTCAAAACAATCGTGATTGATTTTACTAAAGCCAATCTACCTTGTTTCTCGTTATCCTCTGCAAGAATTTTCACACGACTGTAATAAGTATTAAACTCCTGAGAGACGTCTAATAAGTACTTAGAGATTTGAGATGGTTCATTTAAGTTAAAACTTCTCTCAATTACATTTGGAAATTCCATTAATATTTTGAGCACTGACCAACTGTGATTATCACTTAACCCAAGTACATTAAAAAAATCATTCGTATCATTTCCCTTTCTTAAAATGGAAGTGGCTCTTGCATGTGTGTACTGGACATAAGGTCCTGTAGTCCCTTCGAACCTCAACATGTCTTCAAGAGAAAATTCTACATTATTCTGCCTTTCATTTTTAAGATCATGGAAAATAATTGCGCCTACTCCAACCATCTTAGCAACTTCACTTTTATTTTCTAGATCAGGATTTTTCAGTTTTATATTTTCTTCAGCTAACTCAATAGCTTCCTTAATTACGTGTTCTAAAAGTACTACCTTGCCTTTTCTCGTTGACATCTTCTTTCCTTCTTTTAAGATAAAACCAAATGGAACATGCTCTAAACCTTGTGACCATGAATAACCCATTTTTTCAAGAACAAGAAACACTTGTTTAAAATGCAAGCTTTGTTCTTGCCCAACTACGTACAATGCTTTTTCAAACTGATATTCCTTTTGTCTAAACATGGCAGCTGTTAAATCTCTAGTTGCGTAAAGTGTGGCTCCATCCGACTTTCTGATTAAACATGGCGGTAAATCAAACTCCTTTAATTCAATCACATCTGCACCCTCTGATTCCTTAATTAGTTGCTGATGATATAAATGTTTGATGGTTTTATCCATTTTATCATTATAGAAAGCTTCTCCTTGATAAGAATCAAACTCAACGTCTAACAATCCGTAAATTTTAGAAAACTCTTTCAAAGATTCATCCCTAAACCATTTCCAGAGTATTTTGGCTTCTTCGTCACCATCCTCTAATTTCTTAAACCAATACCTAGCTTCGTCCTCCAAATTAGGTTTATTTTCAGCTTCTTCGTGGAACTTCACATATAAATGCAATAGTTCTTTTATAGGATTGTTCCTAACTTGCTGTTCTTCTCCCCAGAGTTTATAAGCTACGATCAGCTTACCAAACTGAGTCCCCCAGTCTCCGAGGTGATTCACTTTAATTATGTTGAACCCGCACTTTTCAATAATATTCGAAAGTGAATTTCCAATTACAGTAGACCTTAAGTGCCCCATTGAAAAGGGCTTTGCGATATTTGGTGAAGAAAAATCTATAACCACATTTTTACCCATCCCAATGGAATGATTTCCGTAATGATTACCCTCACTCAAGATTGTATCCAATATCCGTTTACTCACAATCTCTTTGTTCAGAAATCCATTTACATATGGTCCATCAGCAACTACGTTCTCAATAAAAGGATGGTTTATTTTACTAGCCAGATCTATTGCTATAAGATTTGGGGCTTTTTTTAATAGCTTAGCAAGAGAGAAACAGGGGAAGGCCATATCCCCTTGTTGTTCGTATTTCGGATTCTCAATTAATTTCTCTACCTCGTTTATTGATAACAGATTCTCTAAATGAAGAACAATTTCGTTTGCAAATATCTTTTTAAATTCCATTCTTTTCCTCACCCTTCTATTATTATGGTTAAACAACAACCTTTCTTAAAAACACAAAAAATCTCTCTCTAATTAGAGACGAGATTTCCCGCGGTACCACTCTTATTGTTCCCAAAGGAACCTTCTTACAGATTAATAACGGGTTCCCCCGACTACACCCTAATATTTTCAGGCTGCATCTCCGAAGTGCGCTTCATTATGAGACATCCATTAGGCTTTCACCATCCCTAACTCGCTTTAATCCATCATCATAACTACTCTCTTCATCATTGATTTTGATATTTTGACAGTATAAAAAAATTATTAATATAAATCAATATTAAACTTTTTTAGATTGCGTTAATCCAAAAGGTTTTCTTACATTAAATCATGAAAATAAAACCGTTATGAATTTAGAATCTGTTGATAAGCATATTAATACTAGTTTCAAGATCAATGTTGAAGCATAGCCTTCATGTCATCATCAACATTCGTAATTAATTTAAGACCAAAAGCTTCTTGTAAAACTCCTAATACCCCTGGAGTGATCCATTCTGGTGGTTTAGGTCCAATACGAACATCTTTAATTCCTAAACTAAACAGCCCTAATAAAATCGCAACAGCTTTCTGTTCAAACCAAGAAAGCACAATACTAACAGGTAATTCATTGACTTCGCAATCAAAGGCCTCTGCTAAAGCAAGTGCAATTTTCACTGTCGAAATAGAGTTATTACACTGACCTAAGTCTATATAACGAGGAATTCCTGTGTCTGCTACTGTTCCGAAATCATGATCATTAAATCTAAATTTTCCACAAGATGTTGTTAAAATGACCGTGTCATTAGGTAAGCTAGTCGCTAAATCCCGATAATATTTCCCTCCTGGACCTGGTGCATCACAGCCAGCAATAACAAAGAAACGTTTAATCTTTCCTTCTTTAACCGCGGTTACAATCTCTGGTGCAATTCCAATTACTGTATTATGATGAAAGCCCGTTGTTAACTTTTCTTCACTTTGCATATTTGCTTCTGGCAATGACAAAGCTTTTTCAATTAAAGGGGTAAAGTCATCATTCATGATTTTCTCCACTCCTTCTAATCCAGCAACTTCATAAGAAAAGAAACGATCAGCATAAGTCCCTTTAATTGGCATAACACAGTTTGTTGTTGCAAGGATAGCTCCTGGAAACTTTTCAAATAAACGACGTTGGTCGAACCATGCTTTTCCTATGTTTCCTTTTAGGTGGTTATATTTCTTCAGTTCTGGGTACCCATGAGCAGGAAGCATTTCTGAGTGTGTATAAATGTTAATTCCTGTTCCTTCTGTTTGCTTTAACAGTTCTTCTAGGGCAAATAAATTATGTCCTGTTACAACGATCGCTTTTCCTTCTACTTTATTTTGGCTAACCGTAATCGGTTCTGGAACTCCTAATTTCGCAGTGTGAGCAGCATCTAATAACTCCATCACTTTTACTGCCGAAGATCCTACCTTTAATGCCATATCAACATGTTCCTGTAAGTTAAAGTTTGAATTAGTTAAAGTCATATAAAGTGCCTCATGTGTAATGGCATCTACCTCCGGGCTCGAATAGCCTAGTTGTTTCGCGTGTGTTGCATATGCTGCGATTCCTTTTAAAGCGAATACAAGTGTATCTTGTAAACTTGCAATATCTTCATTTTTCCCACAGACACCCACGATTTGACATCCTCCAGTTGGTGTTTGTTCACATTGATAACAGAACATAACGAATCGCCTCCTAAGTAATAAATAACACTTCTATAAGATGTATTTTATATACTACTTATCAAAAATACTGTGATATTTATCACAAATTAGATTATTTTTCCACCAAATCATAAATAAGGCCAATGAGTATCTTAATTCAGTGGTTATCTTAAAGCTTTTCGGCACATGTCTTATCCATTAATCCCTTTATATGTAAAAAGCTATTGAGAATCATCATCTCAATAGCTTTTTTTACACCATTTGTAACCACTTTTTAGCTTCCATTACTTTCTCTTCAGAAGGCGGTTCAACCTCTTCTAAAGGATATTTGAGTCCCAATTCTTTCCATTTATAAACACCTAATTTATGATAAGGCAAAATTTCTACCTTTTTTACATTATTTAATTGATTAAGAAACAATCTCAAGGCGAGCAGATCGTTCGTATCATCACTTATGCCAGGAACCAATACATGTCTCACCCAAACTGGGAAGTTTTTCGCAGAAAGTAATTTAGCAAACTTTAAAATATGATCATTCTTCATCCCTGTTAAGGCGTGATGTTTCTTGGAGTCAATATGTTTAATATCAAGTAAGATTAAATCAGTTAATTCTAATAGCAGATCTAATTTTCTTAGAAACTCAGGATGTTCCTGAAAGCAACCACCAGAAGAATCTATCGTTGTATGAATGCCACGTTCTTTACATTTTGTGAATAGTTCAATTAAAAAGTCGAGATGAAGTAATGGCTCACCACCAGAAACCGTGATTCCCCCATTGCTACTTTCAAAGTACGGAAGATAATGCTCTAAATCAGCCATAATATCATCAACGCTCATGTCTTTGCCTTCACCAATCTTCCATGTATCTGGATTATGGCAATATTGACAGCGTAACAAACAGCCTTGCATAAATACCACATACCTTAGACCCGGTCCATCTACTGTTCCGCATGTTTCTATAGAATGTACTTTCCCCATCATGTAAAATCCCTCATTTTCTAAAGTAGTCAGCCCCGACCTTTTCTCGGGGCTGAAACTACAATCCTATTATAGTGATTCGTGGAATGTGCGATTAATAACGTCGATTTGTTGATCTCTAGTTAATTTAATAAAGTTTACTGCATAACCAGATACACGAATCGTTAGCTGTGGATATTCTTCAGGTCGCTCCATAGCATCTAAAAGAGTTTCACGGTTAAATACATTGATATTTAAGTGATGTCCTCCTTGTTTTGCGTAACCATCTAAAATACCTACTAAATTGGATATTTGATCAACTTCTTCTTTTCCTAGTGCTTTTGGAACGATACTAAATGTGTTTGAAATACCATCTAATGAATCTTCATATGGTAGCTTAGCTACTGATGTTAGTGAAGCAAGTGCTCCTTTTCGATCACGACCATGAAGAGGATTAGCTCCTGGTGCAAAAGGCTCTCCAGCTTTACGCCCGTCTGGAGTCGTTCCCGTTTTCTTTCCGTAAACCACATTACTAGTAATCGTTAAAACAGACATAGTTGGAATCGCATTACGATATGTTTTATGCTTCTTTAGCTTATTCATAAAAGTTTTAACAAGCCATACAGCAATTTCATCTACTCTTTCATCGTTATTACCGTATTGTGGATACTCTCCTTCAATATCATAGTCAATAGCAATTCCATTTTCATCACGAATCACTTTAACTTTTGAATGCTTAATAGCACTTAAGCTGTCGGCAGTAACGGATAATCCTGCAATTCCGCAAGCCATTGTGCGAACGATCTCTTTATCGTGCAAGGCCATTTCAATACGCTCATAGCTATATTTATCATGCATATAATGAATAACATTTAATGTATTCATGTAGATGTCTGCTAACCAATCCATTACCTTGTCAAATCTTTCTAACACTTCTTCATACTCAAGATATTCTGACGTTATCGGAGCAAATTTCGGTCCTACTTGTAGTTTTAATTTTTCATCAACCCCACCATTAATCGCATATAGCAATGTTTTTGCTAGGTTCGCACGCGCTCCGAAAAATTGCATCTGTTTTCCAATTTTCATCGCACTTACACAACAAGCAATTCCGTAATCATCACCAAACTGAGCTCTCATAATATCGTCATTTTCATATTGAATAGAGCTCGTTTTGATAGACATTTTCGCGCAGTAATCTTTAAAGTTTTTAGGCAAATTATTTGACCAAAGTACAGTTAAGTTTGGTTCTGGTGCTGGTCCTAAATTATCAAGCGTATGCAAGAATCGGAAAGAACTCTTTGTAACTAGCGGTCTGCCATCTACACCAACTCCACCGATAGATTCCGTTACCCATGTTGGGTCTCCACTAAATAATTCGTTATAATCTGGAGTTCTAGCAAACTTAACTAATCTAAGCTTCATAACAAAATGGTCCACTAGCTCTTGAGCTGCTTCTTCCGTTAATCTACCTTCTTGAATGTCGCGCTCGATGTAGATATCTAAGAACGTAGATGTTCGACCTAAGCTCATCGCTGCACCGTTTTGTTCTTTGATAGCAGCTAGATAAGCAAAATATAACCACTGGAAAGCTTCTTGAGCTGTTGTAGCTGGTAATGAAATATCGCAGCCATAAGCTTTTGCCATTGCTCTTAATTCTTGCAAAGCTCTTATTTGTTCTGTGATTTCTTCACGATCGCGAATAACTTCCTCAGACATCACACTACTCGTCGCTTCTAAATCTTTTTGTTTTTGTTCAATTAGAAAATCAACTCCGTATAAAGCTACTCTGCGATAATCACCGATAATACGACCACGACCATAAGCATCCGGTAGACCAGTCACGATTCCGGCTTTACGCGCAAGTTTCATCTCCGTTGTATAAGCATCAAATACACCTTGGTTATGGGTTTTGCGATAGTTTGTAAACGTATCTACTACTTTTTCATCAACTTCATAGCCATAAGACTTACAAGAATCCATCGCCATACGAATTCCGCCATAAGGCTGTAAAGAACGTTTGAACGGAACGTCTGTTTGTAACCCGACAATTTGCTCTAAATCTTTGTTTAAATAGCCTGGACCGTGAGAGACGATCGTAGATACAATCTCAGTATCCATATCTAACACTCCACCGTTTTCTCTTTCTTTTTTAGTTAGCTCCATAATTTGGGCCCATAATTTATTAGAATGCTCTGTAGGCTGAGCTAGGAAAACATCATCACCCTCATACACTGCATAGTTACGTTGAATAAAGTTTCTTACGTCGATTCCATGTTGCCATTTTCCTTTTTTAAAAGTTCTCCAGTGATCTGTATTAGTAGCTGTCATAACTGCCATTATAATTCCCCGCTTTCATATACTTCTTATAAATAGTAATTTTCCTCACACACTAATACTGTTTTAAAACCTTTACCTTATCGGTAATCAAATAATAAATCTAAAAAGGAATTCCTCTTATCTATAAGTTTAAACAAATCCTTCTTAAAACAATGTGATATAAATCACAATCTCTATATTAAGTTTGTCAAAATTATGAAATAAAGCAGTGTTAAAGGTAAATGACTCCTTCATTGTTTGAAATGTCGACTTGGAAACTCTTCACTTTACCTTGATCCGGTGCCTGAACCGTTCCGTCTATTAAAGAAATTTTCCAGTCATGAATCGGACAAAATAAATATTCTCCACTAACGAGACCATCTGCTAGCCTACCACCTTTAGGGTGTGGACTTTTGTTCTCAATCGCATACACCTTTCCGTTTGACAAACGAAACACGGCAATTTCTTCGTTATTGACTCGGTAAACTTGACCGATGCCAACCGGTAGTTCTTTAATATTACTAATTTTCACTTGTGTACCTGTCGCAATCATTTTATCTCCTCCTTAGTTATTACTTAACCGTGTAATAAGTGTCTCTTATTGACTCATCTTCAATCGCTTTTTGCCAAGGCTCTTCATAGCGAGCTAATGTTTGCTGCAAACGCTCGTTTAACTCATTTCGCTTCGCTTCGTCAGCTAACACTTCTTTTACTTGTTCTAAGCCAACTCGCTCTAACCACTGGGAAGTACGCTCTAAATACATCGCTGTTTCTCTGTAATATTGTAGGTAAGCTCCAGTTAACTCTAGTACCTCTCCTTTAGTTTTTACTTTGCAAAGAAGGTCACCAGCTCGAAGGTCAGTTCCGCCGTTCCCACCAACATACAGTTCCCAGCCACCATCAAGACCTACAACTCCAACGTCTTTAATACCAGATTCTGCACAGTTTCTTGGACAAGCAGATACTCCCATTTTTACTTTATGTGGCGTATCCAAACGCTCAAACCGTTTTTCTAGCTCAATTCCCATACTCATTGAATCTTGAGTTCCAAATCGGCAAAATGTCTTACCGACACACGTTTTAACTGTTCGTAAAGTTTTCCCGTATGCATATCCTGAAGGCATTCCAAGATCCTCCCAAACAGCAGGCAGGTCCTCTTTTTTCAAACCGTAAAGACCAATTCTTTGACCACCTGTTAATTTCACAAGGCCAACATTATATTTTTCAGCTACATCAGCGATAGTACGAAGATCTTTAGCTGACGTAACGCCCCCATACATTCTTGGGATAACAGAATATGTTCCGTCTTTTTGAATATTTGCATGCATTTTCTCATTCACTAATCTAGAATTTCTCTCATCCACATAATCGTGATGAACCATTCCTAAAAAATAGTTCAGTGCAGGACGACACTTAGAACAACCTTCTTCATTTTGCCATTCTAAAACATTCATAACTTCCTTAATCGTTGTTAATTCTTTTGAACGTATATCATGGACGACTTCATCGCGGTTTAAAGACGTACAACCACAGAGTGTTTTCTTATTGTTCGATTGATCAAAACTGTCCCCAAGCGTATATTCTAATATATCTTGAATCAGTGGTTTGCAACGTCCGCAAGAACGCCCTGCATTCGTACATCCTCCTACTTGTTCAACAGTTGTTACTCCCTCATTTTGAATAGCCTGCACGATCGTTTCTTTCACAATCCCATTACATCCGCAAACAATTTCGTCTGCTGGCATAGAGGCAATGTCATTCGCTTCCCCTTGACCTGCTGCTTGTAAAAATGCAATTGACGTTAAATCAGATACATCTTGTTTTTCAATTAGCATCTTATATAAACGGTTGCTATCTTTTGTATCTCCATATAAGACGATCCCAACTACACGATTATCCCTAATTTGAACTTTTTTATAGACTCCATCGAACTCGTTATGAACGATGATTGATTTTGATGTTGAATCTTCATAAATTTCCCCTGCTGAGAAAAGGTCAATCCCTGAAACCTTTAATTGTGTTCCTGTAATAGAACCTTCATAACCTTTATCTTTTTGATCACATAGCACTTGAGCAAGCACTTTGCCTTGTTCATACAGTGGAGCTACCAGACCGTATACCACTTCTCTATGTTCTGCGCACTCCCCAATAGCATAAATATTTGGCTGGTTCGTTTCCATA
The DNA here is from genome assembly GCF_000513135.1 of Halalkalibacter akibai JCM 9157. Lineage (GTDB taxonomy): Bacteria > Bacillota > Bacilli > Bacillales > Bacillaceae_D > Halalkalibacter > Halalkalibacter akibai. The sequence goes on along the minus strand of NZ_BAUV01000015.1, from coordinate 5,167 downwards.
AAATCATTCACTACAATTCCTCGATTTACATAAATTCCACTTTCATTTGCAGCCGTTACGTTTGGTTTGATTCCAGCAGCCATTACCACTAGATCTGCTTGAACTTCTGTTCCATCCTTGAAGCGAATTCCTTTTACTCGATCATCGCCAACTAATTCAACAGTTGCCTTTTCCATTAAGAAATTCATCCCTTGTTCTTCAAGTTCGCGTTTTAACATGCTAGATGCAACTGGATCTAACTGTCTTTCCATTAAATGCTCCATAAGATGAACAACATCTACTTGCATGCCTAGGTGAATTAAGCCTTTTGCCGCTTCTAAGCCTAGCAATCCACCACCTATTACAACCGCTTTCTTATATTGCTCTGATGCTTTGATCATCATTTCACAATCTTTGATATCACGGAAACCGATAACACCTTTTTTATCAGCGCCTGGGACTGGTAAGATAAATGGCAATGATCCTGTTGCTAGAATTAATTTATCGTAGCTCTCTTCTCGTCCTTTATCAGTGATTATAATTTGACTCTCTGGATCCACTTTTAACACTGTTTCTCCAGTATATAACTCAATTTCGTTTGCTTGATACCAATCCCAATCATTAATAATGGTTTCTTCAAATCTCGTTTCTCCTTGAAGAACATTTGATAATTTGATGCGATTATAGTTAGGGTGCGGCTCAGATCCAAAGATGGTAACACTATATAAATTAGGATTTATTTTAATGATCTCTTCAATTACTCGAACTCCTGCCATTCCATTACCTACCATTACTAACTTTTGCTTTTTCATTTTCAAACCCTCCACTTGTGCATTGATTCACAATATCTTTCTTACTCACATTGTATTTGTTTTTCCTCACAATAAATGTGAGGTTCATCACAGTTATAAGAAAAATTTAAATGGCACGTATTCAGAAGAAATATAAATGTAAGATATTAATTTTTTCTTTCATTAATTCCGTGTAGCTTCCTTTATATATACAGAAATAACTTCGACTCGTTTGTTATATTTTGTGACGTACATCACTTTCAAGGCTTGAAAATGTTTGTATGATCAATCTTGTAAACGAGATAAAGACGTTAATTTCTATAAATGAAAATGGGGGAAATTTAAATGGCAAGAATTAAAGAATGGCAGCCAGAAAATCAAGAATTTTGGGAACGAGAAGGAAAACGTCATGCAAGAAGGAACCTATGGATATCCGTTCCAACATTAATGCTAGCCTTTATTGTATGGCAGATTTGGTCAGTTGTAGCTGTACGCTTAAATGATATTGGTTTCGCATTTACAGATGAACAATTGTTCACATTAGCAGCAACTCCAGGTTTAGTAGGAGCTTCATTACGCTTTATTTATACTTTTGCAGTAGGTAAATTCGGAGGTAGAAACTGGGTTGTCTTCTCAACTGGGGTGTTAATTATTCCAACACTAGGGATTGGTTTCGCAGTTCAAAATCCAGATACACCTTACTGGGTAATGCTTTCACTTGCAGCGCTTTGTGGACTTGGTGGCGGTAACTTTTCTTCTGCTTTAGCAAATATTAGTTTCTTTTTCCCGAAAAAAGAAAAAGGGACAGCACTTGGTGTTAACGGTGGTTTAGGTAATATGGGGGTTTCTGTTGTTCAATTTGTAACACCCCTCATTATTACGGTCGGTACATTTGCTTTTATTGGTGGAGAAGCTCAAGTATTACCTAATGGCCAAGAAATTTGGTTGCAAAATGCCGCATTCATTTGGGTCGTTCCTATTGTAGTTATGACAATTATTGCTTATTTCGGAATGGATAATTTACCAACAGCTAAACAATCTGTTAAAGATCAATTTATCATTGTAAAACGCAAACACACATGGATTATGACAATATTATATGTAGCTACTTTCGGATCTTTCATTGGATACGGTGCTGCATTTCCTTTACTACTAAGATCTCAGTTTCCTGAATACGTAGCGCTAGCCTTTTTAGGTGCTTTCTTAGCAGCTGCGTTCCGCCCTGTTGGTGGTTGGGTTTCCGATAAATTTGGTGGAGCAAGAGTTACCACATTTGTTCTTGTTGGCATGAGCCTTGGTGCTATTTCTGTTATCTACTTTATTGGTCAACAAAATTTCGTTGGATTTTTAATATCGTTTTTAATCTTATTTATTGCAGCTGGTATGGGTTCGGGTTCAACATTCCAAATGATTCCGATTATCTTCCCTGTTAAAGAAGCAGCACCCGTTCTTGGATTTACGGCTGCATTTGCTGCATACGGATCATTTTTTATTCCTAAATTATTTGGTTGGTCTGTCTCTAACACGGGTACACCGATCACAGCGCTTTACTTCTTTATCACTTTCTATGTGATTTCTATCGCATTAAACTGGTATTACTACCAACGGAAAAATGCAGAAGTTCCTTGTGATAAAGAGATTTTAGAGGCGAAAAAAATCTCTTAATTACTGGCTCATGAAGAGATTGATGAGTTTTGCAAATTAAAGTTTGAAGCACCGCGTTTGCGGTGCTTTTTTCTGTTTGCGAACGCTCGGTTCAGTCTTCATCTACCTAATGAAGACCTTCTTTCTGTCCGTGCTTGCTCGATTCAGTCTTCATCTACTTTATGAAGACCTTCTTTTTGTCTGTGCTCGGTCGATTCGGTCTTCATCAGCCTTATGAAGACCTTTTTTCTGTCTGCGCTCGCTCGGTTCAGTCTTCATCTACCTTATGATGCCCTTTAACTAGTTCTAATCAGATGGAATGAATCTTTAATTTGCTTGTACGAACAAACTAGATATACGTTCTCTTCTCTTTTTTCTAGTAAAAACAGTTATCTGACTACAGCAAAAACAAACTTATTTCATAGTGTATTGAGACACTAAAAAAAGAGAGGGAAAAATCTAGGGAAGAAAACTTTAAAAAAGGAATGTTGATAAAATGCCAGATAATTGGGGCCTTAATCATATTTGTGTGATCGCAAGTAAAGACTATGTCATTAAAGTACGAGCCATGTATCAATCACTTATCGATTACTCAGATCAATTTAAATTATGGATTTGTTGTATAGATGAAAGTTCGTTTTCTATACTGAATAAAATGAATTTGACACATGCCGTTGTTTTTAAAGTAGATGAAGTTGAAAATGACGAGCTTCGTGCACTTAAACAAGAGCGTGCTGTTAATGAATATTGCTGGACATTAAAGGCACCATTAATTCATCATCTATTAATAAGACACGATCTTGAAACAATGTTGTACTGTGACGGAGACATCTTTTTTTCTCTGACCCCAAAGAAATTTTTGATGACTGGGGTTCTGCTTCCATTTATTTATGTACTCAACGCGATATCGACTGGGTCGAAGAAAGGTATGGCAAATATCAAGCAGGCATCATCGGATTTCGAAATGATCAACATGGTCTTGACGGGTTAAGGTGGTGGCGAAGGAGATGTGAAGAATGGTGTTTCTTAGAACCTGAGGAAAACAGATTTGGAGATCAGAAATATTTAGATCATCTACCTTTATTATTTCCAAACGTAAAAACCTCCTATCATTTAGGAATAGATGCCGCACCTTGGAACTGTGTATATAACCATTTCCCACAAGTTTCTAAAAGGAACAACACTGTTTATATTGGAAATGACAAATTAGTTGCTTTTCATTTTGCATGCTTTACCATTTTTAACGAAGATGAATTTGATTTATGGTCTCTGGACTCTGTTAAATTTAGTCGGTCCATCAAAAAACATATTTATGAGCCTTACATGATAAAGCTGGCTGAGGTCATAAAAAGGTTAGCTAGTGAAAAGATTGATGTAAATCCTCTCTATAGTAAAAATCCTACATCTGAAGCACGCTCGTATTATAAGAACACAAAATTCCGTAAAAAGATGGATCAATATGATGAATTTTATTGTTTTACTACTATCTTGAGTAAAGATTATCTATTGAAAGGATACGCTTTATACGAATCTTTATTAAATCAAACTGAGGCCTTTCACCTATGGATCTGTTGTATGGATCATGAGAGTTTGGAAGAATTAAAGAAATTAGACTTAAGTAACGTTAGCCTTATCCCTGTTTGGGAAGTTGAACAAAATCTATTAAACCAAATAAACCATAACCGCACTATGAAGGAATGCTGCGCAACGATGAAAGCACCTTTATGCAAGCATATTCTCGACAACTATAGAGAGCTTGACCATATAGTGTACTGTGATGCAGATATGTACTTTTTCTCTGATCCAAAAGCCATTTTTGAACAATGGGCAAATTACTCTGTTTTTCTATGTACAACAAGAACAACAGAGTTACACACAAATAATCACGGTTTATATCAATCTGGTTTAATTGGTTTTAAACAAGAATCAAATAGCAAACATATTCTCTCGTGGTGGAGAGATCATTGTGTAGATTGGTGCTATAATACTCTTCTTGATGAAGAGGATCGTTGGTTAGATCAAAAATATTTAAATGACATTCCCAATCAATTTGAAAATATAAAAATAATGGATCATATTGGAATAAACGTCGCTCCGTGGAATCTTCTATTTATGGATATAGATCATTACAAGACTTCCAAACAAAAAAACAACATTTTTATAAACGAGACACCATTAATATGTTTTAATTTCAGTAGTATGTTCCTAATTAGCTCAACTAAATTCGAACTTTGGAAATACAATCCGCTTCCATTCACGAAATCATTACTTGATGTTATCTACGAACCCTATATAAAACATTTAAACGCTATTTACAAAAAGCTAAACAAACAATTGAAAAATCCTAAACAATTCTTATCAAATATTCCTACTCATTATTCTGCTCAAAATATTTATCACTTGAAATAAATGAGAAACCGTATTGAATGTTTGATGTTCGATACGGTTTTGATTTCTTCCTAAATATATTATTATGTTCGGTTTTTCGTACAACTAAAAAGAGCTCGATATTCACCATAACCTTTCTCTTCTAACTCATTCAACGGAATAAAACAGAGGGCTGCTGAGTTCACACAATATCTACGTCCTCCTCTTTCTTTTGGACCATCCTCAAAAACGTGACCTAGATGGGAATCTCCATATAAGCTTTTGATTTCAGTTCTTAACATTCCGTGGCTTTGATCGAGATTTTCTTTGAGATGATAAGAAAGAATCGGTTTCGTAAAAGTTGGCCATCCACAGTTATGATCATA
>NZ_BAUV01000016.1 GCF_000513135.1 Halalkalibacter akibai JCM 9157 | reverse complement strand
TTCGTACACATCAGACTATCATAAAACAGATCATATACTCTGTTGGTTAACTGTTTATTAAAATAAATTAGTACATTTCTACAAATAATTACTTGAAATTCATTAAAAGAGTGGTCTGTCACTAAATTATGATGAGCAAAAATGATATTTTTCTTTAGAAAAGGATTTAATGTTACATAGTTATCTTTCACCGTGTAATATTCAGAGAACTCCTTTGTTCCACCTGCTTGTTGATAATTCTTCGTATATTGTTTCATATGATCAAGCGATATTTTTCCAGACTTTGCTCTCTCAAGAATATCTTCATCCATATCGGTTGCGTATATTTGTGTTTTTTCGTATATACCTTCTTCATGTAGCAAAATAGCCATTGAATAAGCTTCTTCTCCAGAAGAACAACCTGCATGCCATATTCTAATGTAAGGTAGTTCCCTTAAAACAGGAACCACCTTTGAACGAAAGACTTTGAAAAAACCTGGATCACGAAACATTTCCGTTACATTAATTGAAAAATCTTTAAGCAGAACTTTCATTAATGCAGGTTCACGCAAAAGCTTGGATTGAAATTCTGAGATTGTGTTCATCTCTTCAATTTGCGCTCTGTACCAAAGTCTTCTTCTTATCGAAGAATAAGCATAATTTCTAAAGTCATAACCGTATTTTTGATAAATAGCCTCTAATATAAGCACAATCTCTATTTGTTCTGTTTTTTCATCTTCATTCTCTGTTTGATTCTGCAGCAAATGATTCATTTACTACAACCCCCTACTTTACTTGTACAACCAAACCTTAATTAAGGATAGTAATTGTTCCATATTAACAGGCTTACTAATATAATCAGAAGCTCCTGCTTGAATACATTTCTCTCGATCATTTTTCATTGCTTTTGCCGTTAATGCAATAATTGGTACTTCGCCCCATTGATGATCTTGTCTAATTGCTTGCATCGTTTCATAACCATTCATTTCAGGCATCATGATATCCATTAATATGATGTCAATGTCAGTCTCCTTATCAAGGATATTAAGAGCCTCCTTACCGTTTTCAGCAAACACAACATTCATATTGTGCATTTCCAACGCCGCTGTAAGAGCGAAAACATTTCTCATATCATCATCAACAACCAAAACCGTTTTGTTCTCAAGTTCACCCCGATTTTGAATTGGTTCGCTGGTTAAGTTCTCGAGTATTAAAGGATTTGTTATTTTTTCTGTTTCGTCTACTACTTCTAATTCCTTCACTTCTTCTTTTGTTACTGCAACTTCTTGGAGGACAGAAAGATCATTTAAATCCGGAATGTGTAGAGTGAAGACACTTCCTCTCCCCTCTACACTTTCAACTTCTATATAACCACCAAGCAACTCTGAAAGTTCTCTACTAATTGATAAACCTAAGCCAGTTCCGCCATATTTTCTCGTGATCGTTCCATCTTCTTGATAAAACGCCTCGAAAATTTGTTGTTGCTTTTCTTCTGAAATACCGATTCCTGTATCTAAAACAGAGAAAGAGATTTTCATTCCTTGCTTTTCTATTCCTTTTTTCACATAAAGCTCGACGCTTCCTTTACTCGTAAATTTGAAAGCATTAGACAATAGATTTTTTAAAATCTGCTTTAACCTTTGATCATCTGTAAAAATATAAGCTGGAGCTTTTTCATCCACTCTTATTTTGAAATCAATATTTTTCTGATTGGAGATCGGCATGAATTGTCTTTTTACAAAAGCCTGTACATCTTCAACTAAGACTTCTTCTGGATAGATATCTACTTTTCCAGATTCAATCTTAGATAAATCAAGTATGTCATTTATCAGCTCAAGCAGGTCTTTACCTGAAGAGTAAATTGTACTTGCATGTTCAACTTGTTTCTCCGTCAAGTTTCCATATTGGTTCTCTGCAAGAATTTGAGACAAGATTAACATACTATTTAAAGGTGTTCTTAGTTCATGAGACATATTCGCAAGAAACTCTGACTTATACCTAGAGCCAAGCTTGATGCTTTTATTCTTATCTTCTAAGTCTTCTTTGATCTTCTCTAGCTCTTTCTTTCTAGCATCAGATTGTTTATACTGTTCGTGCAATTGCTCATTGATTAATCTTAGTTCTTCTTGTTGCTGCTGCAACTCTTCTGATTGCGTTTGGAGTTCTTCTGATTGAGTTTGCGACTCAGCTAGCAGTTCTTCAATTTTCATGTGATCAAGAATTCGTTCAATACTTGTTCCAGTCACTTTACAAACTTGTTCTACGATACTAATTTCAGATTTAGAGAATGATTCAAATTTTGCTACTTCTAAAACTCCTAAAACTTCCCCTTCAAACTCAATGGGAACTAAAAGTAATGAAGTAGGCGTTGCTTCTCCAAGACCCGATTGGGTAGAGATATAACCCTTTGGCAAAGGTTCAATATACATGGAATGACTATCTGCGGCACATTGTCCTACTAATCCATGACCAAACTCAACCGTTAATTCCGGTTCAATAGACCCATTTGATGTTGCATAAGTAGCAATTCGTTGAAGCTTCTGAGATTCATCTTTTATATATAAAACCCCATGAGTGGCCTTTACAAATTGAGCAATATTTATCATGAAAACATTTCCAAATTCACTTAAATCTGCTATCCCTTGGAATTTCATCGCGATTTCAGCATAGCGAGTCTTAATCCAGTTTTCTTCTTTCAATTCATCCGCCAACTGCTTCTCGTTTATAGATAATTTCTCTAAAGAGGCTGCCATTTCATTATAAGCAATTGAAATATCACCAACCTCATCTTTAGAAGTAACAGCAATACGGGGTAACTGTTCAAGGGAATGTGATGGAACGCTTGTAATAACTTTACGAACGGTATTAATACTTTTCGTAATATTCTTAATCGTTATGTATGTGATAATAATAACAATAGCGATAGACAAAATAATGAAAATTGTCAGGATGAGCATTGCATATTCATAGGCTTCTGTTGATTCCTCGTAAGTTGTAATCATCACCTGTTCTTCTTGACTTACTAGCTCATCGACTTCTTGCAGAATTTGCTGCCTTATATTTTGATTCAATAAAAACTCCGAAGCAGCTTCATTGCCTTCATTCATAGCAGTCATCATTACAGTTAGGATCATATCAGTATAGTTACCATGACTTGTTTGAATGGAAGCAATCCTTTGTAACTTCTCGCTATCGCCTATAGACATTTGTTCTAGGGTTTGAAACGTTCCTCCAATCCCCTGCAATGACTCATTTATTAACGTAATCTTTTCATTCTGTTGTGATTCTGAAGTAGTTAACAGAAGTTCCCGAACTTCTCTTGCAATAAAATTCGTTTCATTTTTAATTTGTTCAGCAACCATAACCCTTGCATAATTTTCGGCAATCAGATTTCTCATCGTTTCATGTTGTCTATCCATCGTAAAAATGACAGTAGCACTTAAAGCTAAGATAATTAAAGTAATGGTACCTAAACTGATAATAAGTTTTGTTTTTAATTTCATTATGTTTACCCTTCTCGAATATGACTTTCATTCTAAGCTTTAAATACCATTTTACTATATTTAGTATATCTAAACTACAGAATTAGACATTTAATTTAGACAAAACTAGTAATCAACACGAAAGGACACTGAAAAGGTCTTACTTAATTTTCAGTGCCCTACGATAGTGATCTATATTTTTATAGAAGCGTATTTCGTTTCCAAGAGTGAATTAAGCATTTTTTAAAGCAGTCGTTGTCTTTTTGTCATTTGTAGATTTTGCAGCTACAGGTTTTCTTTTTCTTGTAGTTGTTTTTTTGGTTTTTGTTTTATCGAGTGAAGCCTGAAGAGCAGACATTAAATCTGTAACATTTGACGTCGCAGCAGGCTGCTTTTCTGTTGTTGTAACGGTTTCTTTGCCCGATTTCTTTTCTTCAATTAAATCCATTAGAGCTGTCCGATAATCATCGTTATATTTTTCAGGATCAAAAGTTGTTGTGAGTTGGTCCACGAGCATTAAAGCTGTGTCGAGTTCTTTTTGAACAACAAGTTGCTCTGCTGGTACATTAGGGACTTCGTCCACATTCCGAACCTCATCAGGAAAATGGATCGTTTCCATTAATAAAGTATCCTTATAAACACGAACGACTGCAAGCTGTTCTTTTGAACGAATGATGATTTTGGCTATGCCTATTTTCCCCGATTCAACTAGAGCTTTTCTTAATAAGGAATAAGCTTTAGCACCACCATTATCAGGAGCAATAAAATAGCTTTTTTCAAAATAAATTGGATCTATTTCTTCTAATTTCACAAAATCTACAATCTCAACTGCTTTATCTTCATTCTCTTTTTTAAGTTTTTCTAGTTCTTCATCATCCAAAATAACAAATTTATTTTTGGCATACTCGTATGCCTTCACGATATCTTCTGTTTTCACTTCTTTATCGCAGCCGGGACAAACTTTTTGATAACTTATTGGTGTATGGCATTCTTTGTGTAATTGTCTTAATTTAATGTCTTTGTTTTCGGTAGCTGTATGAAGTTTAATTGGAATATTAACTAAACCAAAACTAATACTCCCTTTCCAAACTGTATGCATTTTTCTTCACCTACTTTTTTACTTAATGTGCAATCAAAATGCGAAGATTATGTATGGTAAAAGAAAAAGTGAAAAAGCTAAGTAATACCATTTTTAAGAAAGTAGGTTTTCCTATTGAAACCAATGCTGTTGTCACCCGCAACAGAATACCCTATAGAAAAAGGTTGGCTATATGAAACCAAATTTGATGGGTTTCGCTGCTTACTTCATTGGGTTGAAAAAGAGCCTCAACTAATTAGTCGTAATGGCAACAACTTAAACGCTCAATTTCCAGAAATCATAAGCTACTGTGAGAGCATTTATCACGAAATAAAGTCGGATCTACCTTTAATGTTTGACGGTGAAATGGTTTATCTCACTAATAACTTTCAAAGTGATTTTACTCAGATTCAGCTACGCGGACGTATGAGAACCAAAAATGTTATAAAGGATCATGCTAAGCGTTTCCCTTGTCATCTTGCTATCTTTGATCTCCTTCTATACAAAGGTCAGAACTTTGAAAACAAACCGTTCTCATATCGAAAACAAAAACTTCAAAATCTGTTTACCAAGTTACATTTGCCCATTTCTATATCTTATGAAAGTCAAGATCGTCTTCAGATGATTCAAGCAATAGAAGACGGAAAGTCTCTCTGGAATTTAATAACGACACATAACGGGGAAGGCATGGTCGCTAAAAGAGAATCTTCTGTCTGGGAAAGTGGAAAAAGAACTTCTAATTGGTTAAAAGTGAAAAATTACCGGTACATATCTGTTTGCTTAACCAAATACGATAAAGGAAATGGTTATTTTCACGGATCTGTATTCAAAGAAGACCAATTAACTGAGGTTGTAATTTTTCGGCATGGATTAACAGATGAAGAAGAACAGACACTTCTTACTTTTTTTCAACAAAACGGGGAACGAACTGCACCAAATATTTGGCAATTGCAACCTTCCATCTGTGTTGAAGTTGCTTGCATTGATTTTGATGGAAAGCAGCTCAGAGAACCTAAATTTCATGCTTTTAACTTTGAGTTAGAACCAGCTGATTGTACTTGGCATTCCCTATTAAGAAAAATGAATCCACTGCCAGAAACAATTAATATTACACATCCTGATAAACCTATTTGGCCAAATCTAGACATTAATAAAGACCAATATTTGTATTATTTGCAAAAAGCAGCTCCCTTTCTACTTCCATTTTTGAAAGAACGACTTCTGACTGTCATTCGCTTTCCACACGGAGCTAATGCTGAACAGTTTTATCAAAAACACTGCCCTGACTACGCTCCTACATTTGTTAATACTGAATTAGTCGATGATATTAACTACATTTTATGTAATGATATTGAAACTTTACTTTGGCTTGGCAATCAACTTGCTCTTGAATTCCACATTCCTTTTCAAACAAGAAAGTCTGAAAATCCTAAAGAGATTGTGTTTGATTTAGATCCCCCATCTGTAGACGAATTTTCTTTAGCTATAGAAGCTGCATTGCAAATGAAGGCGATATTTGATCAGTTTGATTTACAGTCATTTGTTAAAACATCGGGAGGTAAAGGGTTACAAGTATACATTCCTTTACCAGAACAGAACTATTCATACGATGAAACAAGAGTGTTTACAGAGTTTGTTTGCCGTTTTCTATGTGAACAAAGCCCGAAATGGTTTACGACAGAGCGTTTGAAGAAAAATAGAGGTAATCGACTTTACTTAGATTACATTCAACATGATGAAGGAAAAACCATTGTTTCCCCCTATTCTCCAAGAGGAAGTGCATTAGGTCAAATTGCTACACCATTAGAGTGGAGTGAAGTAACATCCCAGTTAACTCCTGCAATGTTCACAATTCCTGCTGTTATTAATCGCTTAGAAAAGATAGGAGATCCCTTTCAAAAACTGCGAAGCATAAAAGAGCAACAAGCTTTCGGAAAAGTGTTGAATCAACTGTCTGAATTAGTTGCAAAATAAAAAGACGGTCATCTAAAGAAGGTCCAAATACAGACTTCTTAAGATGACCGTTATTTTATTTAATCCATGTCACAATTTCGGCTATTTGTTTCCTAGTTTTAGGACGTGGTTCTTCAAGGCGATACCCAAAAGCTGCCATGACTGAAATATCAAAAGACCCATCTTCTAGTAGGCCTTGCTCATTTAAAAATTGATGGACAAGCTTAAAATTAAATCCTTCAATTGGACATGAATCTATTCCAATTTGCGCTGCAGCTGTCATCATGTTAGCTAGCGCAATATAAGTTTGTTTACAAGACCAGTCATACAAGGCACGCTCACTTTCTAACAAGCCAAAGTTTTTTTGAAATGTACCATACCTTTCAGAAATATCGTCAAGTAACTCTTCTGGAATTTCCTTGACCGTCTTTAGATGTTGCCTTATGTATTCAGAGTTATATTTCACATCTTTTCCTGTTCTGGCAAGTATGAGAACAAAATGACTTGCTGTCGGTAATTGACCACCAGCTCCCCAAGCTATCTCTATTAATTTTTCTCTCCACTCTTCATTTTGTACGATAATAAACTTCCAAGGTTCTAAACCGATTGAGCTTGGTGACAACCTTGCCGTTTCTAAAATGAATTCGAAATCCTCATTAGCAATCTTTTTACTAGCATCGAATTTTTTCGTGGCATGTCTAAACTGAAAAGCTTCAAGTATTTTTAATTTTATGTTTTCCTGATTCATACTCCATCTCCTTTCTTTAATTTGGTCGTATCCTATCATAACTGTCACCGAAAAAACAATTGAAGCGTTTTAAGGATGTTTTTCATCACAATGTGCACCAACAAATATCTCTATTTATCTCATTAAATTCCACTAATACCTAGCTCAGAGTTCACCATTTGTGCATATGGTGTAGTAAATCCACTTTTGAAAGGTGGTGTAGAAATGGGTTATTACGGTCCTTGGTACGGAGGCTACGGATACTGTTGCCCGACTGCACCTAGGCATGGGTCAGGTTTAGGATTTGCTCTCATTGTAGTGCTAGTCATCCTGCTCATAATCCTCGGTGTAAGTTGGTATAGATAGGTAACTATGATTTATGGAGAGATATATTAGAGGTGATTCAAAGGAGACCTTCTTATGAATCACCTCTTTTAGTCATAAGCTCTATCGGTCTAATTCCATTTTAAACGAAAGGTAAGATCCAATTAAAAAGAAAATTGAGCCGATTAGAAGGAGTGATTTTGAAACAAACGTTAAATCATGATTCATCTTTGCTCAGTTCCTTTCTATACAATATTGATTTATCTTATGTGAAAAAGGGAAAGAAAGTTCTTTTTCCCCTAAAGTTACGATCTAGATTGTAAGACTTGTCTTACAATTTGAACGAATACATGATTATGTTATAGTAATGATTGTTAGAACTATTTAGTATAAGGATGGAGGGCATCTAATGAGCGTACATATTGGTGCAAAACAAGGTGAAATAGCGGAGACAATTCTACTTCCAGGAGACCCGTTACGAGCAAAATACATTGCAGAAACTTTTCTAGAAGATGCAGTTTGTTACAATGAAGTTAGAGGTATGTTAGGTTTTACGGGTACATATAAAGGAAAAAGAATCTCTGTACAAGGAACAGGAATGGGAGTTCCATCTATCTCGATTTATATTAATGAACTTATGCAAGAATATAATGTTCAAAATTTAATTCGTGTAGGAACTTGTGGTGCCATTCAACAAGATGTAAAAGTAAGAGATGTTATTTTAGCTATGAGTGCTTCAACTGATTCACAAATGAATCGCCTTACTTTTGGCGGTGTGGACTATGCTCCAACGGCAAATTTTGATCTACTGAAAAAAGCGTATGATGTTGGAACTGAAAAAGGACTTAATCTTAAAGTCGGGAACGTTTTTACAGCAGACATGTTCTATAATGATAATTCTGAACTCGAAAAGTGGGCTAAATACGGTATTTTAGCAGTTGAGATGGAAACGGCCGCTCTCTATACAATTGCAGCTAAATTCAATAGAAATGCTTTATCCGTTCTTACTGTAAGCGACCATATCCTTACAGGGGAAGAAACAACATCAGAAGAAAGACAAACTACGTTTAGTGACATGATGGAAGTCGCACTTGAAGCTGTAACAAAATAGTAATAAAGTCAAACGGTCACTGGTTTAAAGCCAACGGTGACCGTTATCTATTTAACCTATTACTACATTTTGTTCAATGAATGTATAAAGGGTTGATCTAGTGACATACTAATTTTGAAAACTTACAAAGAGGTGATTAGATATGGCACAGAACAACAACAACAACAACAACCTTTTAGTACCTGGAGTAGAAGAAGCTCTTGACCAAATGAAATACGAAATCGCACAAGAGTTTGGTGTTCAACTTGGCGCCGACACTACTGCACGTGCGAACGGTTCCGTTGGTGGCGAGATCACAAAACGCCTTGTTCAAATGGCTGAACAACAGTTAAACGGATCGAGATTCTAATAAAAATATAACTTTTTGCCCACACCCACTCCATTAAGAAAGCATCTTAGATTAGCTAAGATGCTTTTCTTTGACTTTTCACACACCGTGACTATAATGAGTGGTTCAACGATCGCTGAACAATTTTTATGACTTGTCTAACATCCTCTATTGGAATTTGCCCTGGGGCTGAACTTGCATAACCAATACCAAAAGTGATACAGGATCCAAATGCAAATCCAAACATTCTAGTTATAGAACCAAGAGGACCCATTGAAATCGTTATTAAAGGTATAGCCGTTGACTCATTTGCTTCTTGAGTAACCTCAAGTAGGTGAAGAACGTCTTTCTCGTCTTGGGCCATAACTGATATTTTTGCTAGATCTGCTCCAAGTAGCTCCGCTTCCACGCACTTTTCTAGTAAAGTCGGGAGCGCTGGTGTTGCTTGAAAGTTATGATAAGATAATATTAATAAAACTTGATGTTTTTTTGCGATATCTCTAACTTGAGTAATTTCTTCTTTGTTATGGAATAATTCGAGATCAATCAAGTCAATTTGTCCACTAGCGCAAACAACATTCATAATCTCTATCTTTTCTTGTACAGTTAAAGAAATAGCTTGTCCTCCTTCTTTTTCGGCTCTTATTGTAAATAATAGAGGAATTTCTCCAATTGCATTTCTAATTGAAGCTAATGTCTTTAAAACTAACTGTATATTTTCCAACCGTTCGTAATAGTCTGCTCGCCATTCAATAATGTCTGGTTCTTTTTTCACAAGTTCCAAAACAGTTTCAATTAGTTCATCGTGAGTTATTCCAACTAAAGGAACACAAACACTTGGATTTTGGGCACTTATTGTTCTACCTTTTACTAAAATTTCCTTTTTGTTACTCATCATTAATCGTTGCCCCTTATTCTACTAGATTTCTTAACTATCTCTTTTTTGATTCTTCCATCATAATTCAAACCTCTTACCCAATCAATATTCATCTCATAAATCATACCGATAAAATCATAACATTTTAATAATTCATTTTATTTTTACATCTTTTTAAATCTATATTATACTTTGATAAGACTGGTTTCGCATCTATAAAAGGATCATTAAATAAATTTGAAAGAGAGTTTCTATTTTATGCAAAAAGAATTCGTTCCATCAAAAGATAAAAGTATTGTATTCATAGGTTTTATGGGTGTTGGAAAGAGCACAATTGGGAAATTAGTAGCTGATCAACTATTAAGAAGTTTTATTGACCTTGATTGTGAAATTGAAAAGGAATTCGGTATGGAAGTCTCTGAAATTTTCAGCAAATATGGAGAAAAGAAGTTCCGGGAGAAGGAGAAAGAACTTATCTACAAGTATTGTACTGACAATTCTAACGTTATTTCTTTGGGTGGTGGAGCTTTTTTACAGGATGAAATAAAAGATCTTTGTTTAAAAAACTGTATGGTTATTGCACTAGATATGTCTTTTGATAATTGGCTTAAAAGGTTTCATCTTATTGTTGATAGTCGACCAGTTCTTCAAGGGAAATCAATGACAGACATTGAAGAGTTATTTTATAAAAGACAAGAAATGTATTCAACCCATCATTTGAAAGTATCTGTTGATAACCTTGAAGCCAAAGAAGTAGCACAATACATTTCCAGCCTATTGGTAACAGCATGGGAGAAAAATGCACTTTAATATTATATCGACGAAACTGACCGTTTGCCGAGTTTAGCTGGTCAGTTTTTTTGTGCTATTCTTGTTCCCATTTACACCCTCCCCTCCCTTTTACTTGCATTGTTGTAAAGGAGCTTATTTAATTTGAAAATACAAAAAAGACGAAACGCATCTCGTCTTTTTATGGAAAGCTGTTTTTAAATAATTGTTTTTTTGATTACTTACGTGTCCTTCACATGTTAGACCCCATTTGCGCTCACTTCATCACAGGAAAATTATTTTCTTAGTAACTCTCTTAATGAACAGCCTAATGGATTTATTTTTTAGAGTAAATATCCCTACCTTCTGCACCGACTGAAATTCCTGAATTTCTGCTATCATTTTGATGTTCTTCTCCTAATTTCGGTTTCTTTGCTCCTTTTAGATGAGGAGATTTATGTTGCTGTTGTACTTTATTAAATTGTTCAAAGTCTTGATTTACCATATCCCTAACCAACCTCCGTTTCGCAATTTAGTGTTATACAATCGTTGCTCATGCATTGTGATCTGGGTGCAAATTATTTTGCATAAACTCTTGAACCTTTGTGACTTGTTCGGCACTAGCTTGATCTGTTTTATACCAACCTTTACTACTCATTAGCTCATAAAGGCTAACTTGATTTTGGTCAGCCGATTCGAAAAATGTTCGATACAAATCACGTAATTCAGTATGACTTGTTTCTAACATGGTATTCCCAATACTTCTACAACGTCCTTTTTCTAATTCCAAACAGAGTTGTAGCATCTCACGATCGGTTAAGCCTCTCTCGTTTATATTATTTGGCACAGCCAGTCCCCCTTGTTATTGAATCATTCTTGCTTGATTAAAATACTGCGACAACTCTGCAATATTCAATTGATGAGTTTCTGCAATTTGTTCTAATAGGTCTCGTATTTCCTGGTCATCACAATTTGAAGCACACCAATTAATGGTTTTAGCCGTAATTTCTTCTGAGCGAATCTCATCTTCAATAAAGGAAAGCTCTTTTGTCGTTAATTGGGTCATTTGATTCCACCTCCTAGATATAGCTATTACATAAATAGTATTGAAAGATTAACTAAGGATTATCCTTTCAATTAACTTCTGCATAAAGAAAAAAATTTATCAAACGATAAGGGTTATGATATCCTTAAATGACAAGTACTTGTTTTGCAAGTTCTTTAAAAATCAATGTATCGAGAGGACTTCTTTATGTTAGAAAAGCTTAAAGAACATTTTGGAAATAAAATAGTTGTACATAGTAGCGAATTTGAATTTAAAAAAGAAGATTATTATTGGTTTAAAACACCTGAACAAATTACAGTAGGTTTTCCAAATGAACAACTGACAGATGATGAAATCTCTTTATTAAATTTGTTTCTCTCTCCCATTACCTTTCACAACAGCTTTGAATTAACTTCAAATGAGGAAAAATATTGGTCTTCTATTCTATTCGATACCGAATATAACTCGAACGACTCAAAAAATCTTAGTGATCATTTTAGGTTTACACACTTAAAAATAAAAGGCGAAGTATCAGAACCAGATTCTTTAGTTGAGGCGATTAAAAGTTTGTATCCAACCAAAACCATTATTTTATGGGTAACTGGATCGGAAGCTGTAATTATAGATCTTGAACCGACTATCACCGATCAAATAGATAATTTACATGAAGCAATTGCCGATACGATTGCAAGTGATTTTTATATAGATCTTTCTTTATATATAGGTTTAAAAAGTACAAGCATACAAGAAGCTAGAGAACGTTATGATTGGGAAAAGGATTGTTTTGATAAAATTAGACAATCATTCAAAAAGAAAATTTACATTGGTGAAGAAATGATCCCCCACCTTCTTTTGTACGAAGCTAATTCTATAAACTTAAACCAAATATCAAAACAGCTTCTTCATAATGTTAAAGACGATAAGGATCTTATTAAAAGTATTAGAGTTTATTTAGATTGTAATATGAATATTTCACTCGCTGCTAAAAAGCTTTACCTTCACCGTAATACATTACAATACCGAGTAGAAAAATTCATAGAGAAAACAGGAGTAGACATTAGACATTTTAACAATGCCGTCTCTATTTATCTCGCTCTTCTTTTTAACGATTCTAGTAAATAATGCATTGTGCACAAATACAATGCATTATTTTTTATGCACATTTACAATATACGAAAACGCTTACTTCGGTTACACTAACATCATATTAAGAAATTAAAGGAGCGATAATAGATGGGTGAAATTAGATTAGAAAACGTATACAAGATTTATGATGGTGATGTTACTGCGGTAACAGATTTTAATTTACACATTCAAGATAAAGAATTTATCGTATTCGTTGGTCCTTCTGGTTGTGGTAAATCAACTACATTACGTATGATTGCAGGCCTAGAAGAAATTTCTAAAGGGGATTTATACATTGGCGACCGTCGTGTTAACGATGTTGCTCCAAAAGACCGTGATATCGCAATGGTATTCCAAAACTACGCTCTATATCCACATATGAATGTATATGACAATATGGCTTTTGGTCTTAAACTTCGTAAGTTCAAAAAAGATGAAATTGATAGACGTGTTAAAGAAGCAGCAAAAATTTTAGGTTTAACTGAAATGCTTGATCGTAAGCCAAAAGCAATGTCTGGTGGTCAACGTCAACGTGTGGCACTAGGAAGAGCGATTGTACGTGATCCACAAGTTTTCTTAATGGATGAGCCTTTATCTAACCTTGATGCTAAGCTACGTGTTCAAATGCGTGCTGAGATTGGTAAATTACACCAACGTCTACAAACGACTACAATTTATGTTACTCATGACCAAACAGAAGCAATGACAATGGCTACTCGTATTGTTATTATGAAAGATGGTATTATTCAACAAGTTGGAACTCCAAAAGAAGTTTATGATAATCCTGATAATGTTTTCGTTGGTGGATTTATTGGCTCACCAGCTATGAACTTTATTAAAGGAACTTTAACAGATGGTTTCTTCTCTCTTGGTAAAGTAAAAATTAAAATTCCTGAAGGAAAATTAAAATTACTAAAAGAAAGAGGTTACGCTGGAAAAGAATTAATTCTAGGTGTGCGTCCTGAAGATATTCATGATGAATTACTTTTCCTAGAAGCTTCTCCTGAAACAAAGATTAATGCAACAATTGAAGTAGCAGAATTATTAGGGGCGGAATCTTATCTTTATTCAAAAGTGGAAGGTCAAGACTTTATCGCTCGCGTTGATGCTCGTTCAGATTTCCATAGTGGCCAAAAGATTGATTTAGCATTCGATATGAATAAAGTTCACTTCTTTGATGTTGAAAGTGAATTAAGAATTAACTAATACTAAGAAAGCCTCGACAACTCATGTCGAGGCTTTCTACTATTTATCCTATTTTCCTTTAACAAACGAATTTCGTAAAATTCCTATTTCTTTTATTTCACACTCAATACGATCATTTTCAAAAGCAAACTCTGCCCCCACCGGACTGCCAGTTAAGATAACATCACCTTTTTTTAGTGTCATCACATTTGAGAGGTAAGAAATCATCTTTCTAATAGGCACAATCATCAGATTTGTAGAGCTATTTTGTTTTTCGATACTATTCAACCTAGCCTCCACCCTTACCGAAAATGGATCGAGTTCTGTTTCGATGTAAGGCCCAAGTGGTGTAAAAGTATCAAATGCCTTTCCTATCATCCAGTGTCCAGCCTCGTGAAAAAATTGTGGTGCTGTAACATCGTTAGCGACTGTATAACCAAAAATATAATCTAGTACATCTACTTCAGCTACATTTTTAGCCTCTTTCCCAATGACAATTGCTAACTCAGATTCAAATTTCACTTCATTTAATGAATTAGGAATGACAATCTTTTCTTCTGGTCCAATAATGGAAGAAGTTGGTTTAAAGAAAAAAACAGGTATATCGGGTAATACTTTTGGTAACTCTTCTGAAACAGATACGTAATTCGCTCCAATTCCAATAACTTGATTTGCTTCAATTGGTGCCAGTAATTGTACATCATCTTCCCGGAACACTTTACCTGTATATGTCCATGTATCAAATATATCTCCAGTAATCTCTTTCAGTCCCTCTTCAGATAGAATTCCTGTATATATAGTTGATTCATATTGAAATCTAGCAAATTTCATTTATAAAGTCCTTTCGTTATTGAGGTGTGAGTATTTAATCTTAATTCGGTACTCTAATGCATATTTTTTAGAGGAGTTCTAATCTAAGCCTTTAGCTTAATCTTAGCTTTAGCCTCTTGACGACGGCGATGTAAAATTGGTTCCGTATAACCGTTAGGCTGTGCGCCTCCTTCAAAAACTAGTTCACATGCAGCTTGAAATGCTACAGAGTCATCATAATCTACTGACATTGCTTGATATTCTGGATCACTAGCATTTTGTTCATCAACTACTTTTGCCATTCGTTTTAGCGTTTCTAGCACTTGCTCTTCGGTCACTACATTATGACGAATCCAGTTGGCCATATGCTGACTTGAAATTCGAAGTGTAGCTCGATCTTCCATCAAGCCGATATTATTAATATCAGGCACTTTTGAACATCCAACTCCTTGATCGACCCAACGAACAACGTAACCAAGGATTCCTTGTGCGTTATTATCTAGCTCTTGTTGGATTTCTTCTATACTCCAATCTAAATCCTCAGCTATCGGTAAAGCTAAAATATCATCGCGCAAGTCCAATACTTCTTTTGCTAGCTCATTTTGGACATTTGCTACATTTATTTCATGATAATGAAGGGCATGCAATGTAGCTGCAGTTGGTGAAGGAACCCAAGCTGTATTGGCTCCTGCTTTTAAATGGCCACCCTTTTGCTTTAACATTTCTGCCATTAAATCTGGCATCGCCCACATTCCTTTACCGATCTGAGCACGCCCTTTTAAACCGGTCGCTAGACCAATATTAACATTTGATTTCTCATAACCAAGTAACCATTTGGCAGCTTTCATTTCGTGCTTACGAATTACAGGACCAGCCTCCATAGAAGTATGAATTTCATCACCTGTTCGATCTAAGAACCCTGTATTAATAAATACAATTCGATCTTTTACCTCTCGAATACAAGCTTTTAAATTTAATGTTGTTCTACGTTCTTCGTCCATCACACCAATTTTCAATGTATTGCGTCTTAGTCCAAGCATATCTTCCACTCTATCAAACAATTTATTCGCAAAAGCTACTTCTTTTGATCCATGCATTTTCGGTTTAACGATGTAAATTGAACCTTCTTTAGAGTTATTTTCACTTTCTCTTAAAAGGTCATGTTTACCAATTAAACTAGTAATAACCGTATCTAAGATCCCCTCAGGGACTTCCTGACCAGCCTCATCTAAAACTGCGTTACTCGTCATTAAATGACCTACATTACGGACAAACATAAGTGAACGTCCTGATAAAGTGATTTCTTCTCCATTAACTGCTGTGTAGACACGATCGGAATTTAACGTTCTAGTCATTGTTTTATTTCCCTTAGTAAACGTTGCCGTTAAACGTCCATTCATTAATCCTAACCAGTTACGATACACGACTACTTTATCGGTTGCATCTACAGCTGCAACTGAATCTTCACAGTCCATAATAGTAGACAGTGCAGCTTCCATAAGTATATCTTTCATCCCTGCTTTATCTGATTTGCCAATTGGATCGTTACGATCAATTTGTATTTCAAAATGTAGACCATTGTTCTTAAACAAGAGAGCAGTTGGTTCAAGAGCTTTCCCCTGAAAACCTACAAAGCGTTCAGGAGATCGTAAAGTAGTTGTTTCTCCATTACTAAGAGTTACGAAAAGTTCATCGTCCACAACAGCGTAGTTCTTAACTTCCACATGCGTTTGTTTGACCAATGGTAACACTTGATCTAAAAATGCCTTTGCAAATGAAATGACTTTTTCACCACGAATTGGGTTATACAGCTTTTGACGTTCAGCCCCGTTTTCCTCACTTATCGCATCTGTTCCATACAATGCATCATATAAACTTCCCCACCGAGCATTAGCAGCATTGATGGCATATCGAGCATTATTTACTGGCACAACTAACTGAGGCCCCGCTTGTAATGTAATTTCGTTATCTACATCTTTAGTCATAACTTGAAAGTCTTCTACTTCAGGTTCAAGATACTCAATTTGCTCTAAGAAAGATTTATAAGAATTAAAGTCAAAATTACTTTTATTTTTTTGATGCCAAGAATCTAGCTGTTGCTGAATTCTTTCTCTAATCAAAAGTAATTCCCTATTTTGAGGTGCTAATTCTTTCATAAGTGTTTCTAATCCACTCCAAAATTGGTTGCTAGTAAGCCCGGTATTAGGTAAAGCTTCTTCATTAACAAATTGATAAAGTTCAGAAGCTACTTGTAACCCTTTAACTTTCACGTAATTTGACATTTTCCATCCCCCTTAATTAATACCATCAGAATCGTTTCCTATTAGGAAACGGTGTTTCTTCTATTGATTTTAGCGTATCATGCTAACGCTCTCATTTCAATCATTTATTTCCAAAAATATTCAATTGTTCAAAATCCTCTTTAGATTTTATATCTGCAAAAGAGTTCAAATCGGTATCCTTGGATTACGGTAAGGAAACAAGCCAACATACTGCTAGCTTGTTTGAATGTAACCTAAACGTTTTGATATTTTTTTGCCTATTTCTTTAATAAAAGGACTTAAACTTTCCATTCTCATCTTTGTAAGTCTTGTTGATGGTCCAGAAATACTAACAGCTGCCGTAATTTCTCCTCTGTTATCAAAAACAGGTGTTGCCATGCAAGAAATACCTGCTTCATTCTCTTCAATTTCCATCCCGTACCCTTGTTTTTTGATTTCTCCTAAAGCAGCAAGAAATTCTACTTTATCCGTAATCGTGTTCTCAGTATGTTTAGGTAAACCAAACTTTTCTATAATGGCTATTACTTGATCTTCAGGTAAAAAAGACAATATAACTTTCCCAACACTAGTACAATGCATTGGAGCACGTCTACCTACTTTTGAGTGAGTTCGTAAGGTTTCGCTGCCTTCCAATTTCTCAATATAGATGACTTCACCTTGATCAAAAACAACTAAATGAATGACTTCATTTGTGAGTGATTCTAATTCTTCCAAAAATGGTTTTGCTTCCTTTCGTATATCAATCGAATCTAATAAAATAGAACTTAGTTCAAGATATTTATAACCAAGACGATACTTTTTTGTTTCAACATTTTGTTCAATATAACCATGATTGACTAGTGTACTTAGTATTTTATAAATAGAGCTTTTATTAAGGTCCAGGGATGCTGCTAATTCTGTGACTCCCCGACCTTCCTTTGTTTGACTCACCAAGTTAATAATTTGAAGCGCTCTGTCTACTGATTGAACCATATATATCCCCCATCAGAAAAAATGACTATTGCTATTATCATAACACTTATTTAATAAAAAAAGCCGCTTTCATACACTTTATTGCTTTTATGGCTTATGTTTCCTTGAGATATATGTTCCGTTGCGTTCCGGTTACAACTTTGTAAACAAATTAATAAAGAAGCAAGCGAACAATGAAAAAAGCGCGAAGCCTAAGCAATTTCTGTTGAAATGCTTTGTAACTTCGCGCTTAATATGATGTGATTCAGTTTTTTCTTTTATTATACCCACCACATGTCTGATGGTTGTTCTTCGATTAAAATTGAGTTAAGGTTTTTCACTGCTCTAGCAAAGCCTTCTTCAATCGACATAATCGGATCTTCATGTTCAATACTTACAACATAATCATAGCCATATGTTCGAAGTGCACTGATCATATCAGACCATTCTTGAATACTATGTCCACACCCGACTGAACGGAATGACCAAGCTCTCGTTCGAATCTCTCCGTAAGGTTGCATGTCCGTTAAACCGTACATATTAACATTATCTTGGTCAATATACGTATCTTTTGCATGGAAATGGTGGATCGCATTAGCTTTTCCTAATATTTTAATAGCTGCAACAGGGTCTATACCTTGCCACCATAAGTGACTCGGATCAAGTTAGCACCAATAGCATCACAAGTTGCCTCTCTTAATTTTAAAATCGTGTGAGGGGTGTGTACTAAAAACCCTCCATGAAGTTCTAAGCCAATTTTAACGTCATGATCTTTAGCAAATTGCCCCCATTCCTTCCAGTAAGGAATCAGTTTTTCTTCCCACTGCCATTTTAAAACATCACCATACTCATTTGGCCATGGTGTTACCGGCCAATTCGGATATTTTGCCCCTTCATGGTCTCCTGCAGTTCCAGAGAAACAATTGACTACTGGTACACCCATTAGACTTGCTAGCTTAATGGTCTTAACTAATGCTTCATGTGATTCTTTTGCAAATGTTTGATCAGGAGATATTGGATTTCCATGACAACTGAAAGCACTAATTTCTAACCCTCGCGATGTCACTTTTTCTAAATATTCCTTCCGTTTCTCTTCACTTTCTAATAACGCATCAATATCGCAATGTGCATTACCAGGATAACCACCCGTACCAATTTCTACAGCTTTTACTCCAGCCTCTTTAACATAATCTAACATTTCATCAAGGTTTTTCTGTGAAAATAACACAGTAAATACGCCTAATTTCATTGTCATCCTCCTTATATTTCATTTATCAAGACTAATTTTTTATAAACTTGTTATACGTTTCGTTTCATTTGATTCAAGGGCAGCGAGTACAACTTGAAGCGACTTCATTCCTTCTTCACCAGAGATTACAGGTTCAATGTCCTCAACGATAGACGTAACAAACTGGTCTATTACTTGTGTATTTGTTTGTCCACCCGATTCATTTGTCTGAATTCCACCTAATTCGTATTTTACAATTTCCCCTGTTTTATATTGAACAACAAGTGAGTTAGTTGGATCATCTTCAATACGAAGAATGGCTTTTTCTCCATAAATAATCGTAGAGTTATCTTCTTTTTGATAAGACCAACTAGCAGCTAATGTACCAATAATGCCACTTTCTGATTTTAAAACACACACAGCCGTATCATCTACATCTGCATTTGCTTTTGCACTTGTTTCAATAAATGCTCCGACTTCCACAAATTCTTCACCAAGAATAAAGCGTAATAAATCAGTTTTATGGACTCCTAGGTCACCCATCGCACCAATGAATGCCTCTTCTTTTCTAAAAAACCAGCTATCTGCCCCGTCAGCACTCCATCTTTCTGGACCACCATGACCAAATGCTGTACGGAAGCTATAGATTTTTCCTACTTCACCATTTTCAATTAATTGTCTTGCTTTTTGATGCGAAGGAACAAAACGTTGATTATGAGCAATCATTAGTTTTTTATTGTTTTCTTTTGCTGCTTTAATCATATTCTCAGCTTCTACCTGTGATGTAGCCATCGGCTTTTCACAAAGAACATGTTTACCCGCTTGTAATGCAGCAATCGAGATCGGTGCATGTAGGTAGTTTGGTGTACAAACGCTTACAGCATCAATATCAGATACTCTTAGCAACTCTTCGTAGCTTGTGTACGCTTTTGCATTGTATAGTTCTGCAAATTCATTTACTCGTTCTTCATTAATATCACATACAGCGACAATTTCTACCTTGTTATTATTTGCATATTCAGGTAAATGACGATGCTTTGCAATACTTCCACAACCAATAACGCCTACTTTAATTTTACTCATAATAATTTCCTCCTAATAAAAACATATATTTTTAATTTATATATTTACTATAATTTCTAACTAGATCCATTGCTTAGACTGTACATAAACTCAACAGCCTACTCTAAATTAGTTATGAAACTCAATTCTTCTCTTGAATTTCTTCTAGAGGTTTTGCATTTCCATAAACAGGCATATTTCTTTCTGTTGGTTTAGCCCACTGAACAGCATTTGATATGACACGCTGAATTTCTTCGTTATGGTAAGTTGGATAAGTTTCATGTCCCGGACGGAAATAAAATACCTTCCCTTTACCTCTTTGGTATGTACAAGCACTTCTAAACACTTCTCCACCTTCGAACCAACTCATCATTATTAATTGGTCAGGTGCAGGAATGTCAAAGTGTTCACCATACATTTCTTCTTTTTCAAGTTCAATGTACTCGCCAATCCCTTCAACGATTGGGTGACTAGGATCAATTACCCATAATCGCTCTTTATCATCAGCTTCTCTCCACTTTAAATCGCAAGTTGTTCCCATTAAAGTTTTAAAAATTTTAGAGAAATGTCCTGAATGTAGAACGATCAAACCCATTCCCTCTAACACTCTTTGCTTCACTTTATTTACAATAGCGTCTTCTACCTCTTCATGAGCTAAATGTCCCCACCAAATTAATACATCAGTAGAATTTAAAACATCATCACTTAAACCATGATTAGGTTCATCAAGTGTAGCCGTCTTAACATTTACCGATTCTGTAGTTAAAAAGTTTGCAATGGCCCCATGAATTCCTTCTGGATAAATTTCACGAACGACAGGGTTCTTTTGTTCATGACGGTTTTCATTCCAAACGGTAACATTCAACATATAAATCCTCCTATATTACACCTATTATTTTGTTTGAATTTCCTGCCTGCAAATTGAAAAAGTATTTGTGAGATCGTTCCCACATCAATCATTTTTTCTGAGATCGTTCCCACAACACCACTTTAAAATGTGAAATCGATCTCAGCTTGCCTTTCATTAAACAGATTGTCTTTTAACAAGTCTAATTGGTAATTCATAAATTTGGTCTTGATCATTAACTATATCAGAATTTAGCATAGATACCATTACTTCCATCGTCTTCTTACCCATATCTTTAACAGGCTGTTGGATAGTTGTTAATGCTGGCTCCATTAACTCTGCAATCGGTTGATCATCAAAGCCAATTACTGCTAATTCATCTGGAATACTCACTCCAAGACTTTTAGCTTCCTTAATAATTCCTGCGGCTATTTCATCACTTCCTGTGAAAACTGCAGTAGGCCGGTTTTTCATAGCAAACAGAGTTTTTAAGATGTCTTTTCCGCAATCAATACTATAAGACGACGGGAAAAACCAATCTTCTGACATAATCAGTCCAGCTTCTTCCATTGCTTTCATAAAACCTTTTTTTCGATCTATACCTAATTCACTTTCCGTTCCACCACAGAAGGCAATTTTCGTATGACCACTTTCAATTAAATGCTTAGTACCTAAGTAACTGCCCTTTACTTGATTCAACCGAACAATAGGAACGGTAGCCTCCGATTTATATTCATTGCATAATATGATCGGTCCCCATTCCTTATAAGGGGCAATGGTCTCCCAATCATTTTCAATTGCAGTAAAAATTAAACCATCGACTTGTTTCGTTTTTAATAAGTTTAGAAAACTGAGTTCCTTTTCTTCATTTTGCTGAGTTTGACAAATGAGCAACTGTAACCCATGTTCAACTGCAACTAAATCCAATTCTTCAATTAAAACAGGGAAAAATGGATTTGTTAACCTTGGGACAAGTACAGCAATCGTATCGGTTTTCTGTCTTCTCAAGCGTTGCGCTGATGAATTAGGATAATACTCTAATTGTTTCATTGCAGCATACACGAGTTGTTTTTTCTTTTCTGAAACATAGGGATGATGATTAATAACCCTAGAAACGGTAGATCGCGATAAGCCAGCTAACTTAGCTACATCTTCTATCGTTGCCATTAGACCCTCCTTCATCATAGTCCCGCAAACTTGTTAACGCTTACTAAAAAGTTTCGGCACTTTCATTCTAAAGCAATCTTTTTTAGATGACAATAGTATTTTGTTAAATTCTTCTGTTATTATCATAGATTTTTTTGCGGTAATGTTACGAAATTCCTTCGGGGTAATTCCCTCCATTTTTTTAAATACTTTTATGAAATACTTATCATTTTGGTAGCCAACTTCTTCTGCAACTTCATAAATTTTTAATACTGGATTTCTCAAAAGTTGTTTTGCATGTTCCATTCTAACTTTTGTAACATAATCAATCAGCGTCTCTTGATATTCTTGTTTGAATTTTCGAGAGATATATTCTCTACTCAGGAAAAAACGATTAGCTATATCTTGAAGTTTTATATCTTCGCGAAAATTTAATCTAATATATTCCTCAATTTGTTGTACTGTATTTTTCTCTTTTTCAACAGGAGATATAGAAATAGCCTTATTTTGTTCTTTCCACTCGGTTATGGCTCTTTGTATTGTATCATTTAGCTCAGTTGGATTAATCGGTTTTAAAAGATAATCAAAACCACCACAGGTAATCGCATTTTTTGTATATTTAAAATCGTCATATCCACTTATAACAATGACCTTAGCATTTAGTTTAGTAGTGTGAATTTTTTTTAATAACTCAATTCCATCACAACGTGGCATATTCATATCCGTAAAGATAATTTCAGGTTTGTGCTTCAAAATTAAATCCATAGCTTCATGCCCATCTGCTGCTTCTAATACGGTTGTTACATGGAATCTATCCCAGTCAGCTAATAATAAGAGCCCCTCACGTACATGTTTCTCATCATCGATGATAATCGCCTTCATGAGTAACCTCCCCCAGTTTTATTGGAAGCCTTATAAGAACAAGAAAGCCACCTTTATTTCGATTTTGGACTTTAAACATGATATCTCCCGTATAATACAACCTCAAGCGTTCATATACATTTTTTAATCCTATATTGGACCCGCTAATGTGATTAAGTTTCAGCTGCTCTTGAATCTCCTTTAATCTGTCTACTGTAACTCCAATTCCATTATCGCTGATTGAAATAAACAAATGTGAATCTTTCTGTTTGCATTTAATTTTGATTATGCCTTTTTCCTGACGATTATCGAAGCCATGTTTGAAGTAATTTTCTACGATTGGTTGCAAAATCATTTTTGGTACTTTTGTATAAAGCGCCTTTTCGTCTAAATCAATAATAAATTCAAGGTCATCTCCGAACCGTTGCTTCTGCAAAAGTAAATAAGCTTTCGTGTAATTTACTTCTTTCGCTAATTCCACTATATCTTCTTCCATATTCATGCTATACCTCATAATCTGTGAAAGATCAGTAAGAGAAGAATAAATCTCAGGTACTTTACTTTTTAACGCCATCGTTCCAATCGATTGTAAAGTATTATAAAGAAAATGTGGGTTAACTTGAGATTGAAGGACTTTTAATTGATTTGTTTTATTTTCTAATTGTAATTTATATTCTCTATTAATTAGTTGATTAATTTTTTCAACCATTGCCTTAAAACGGTCACCTAAAATTCCAATTTCATCCGTTCCAAGAGAGTGAAATTGAGTTTGCATGTTCCCTTTTTCAATCTGCCTTATATTTTGCATAAGAATTCTAATCGGTGAAGTTATTTTAAAAGAAACGAATAACGTAGAAAGAACAACTAGTAATAAACCAATGATTCCAAAGAAAATATTAATCATCGCTACACCGTATGCGCTTTCATAAAGGGTCGTAAATGGAATACGCTTGACTAATATCCAGCTTCCTGTAGCTTCAGAAATGGTGTCATACACGATTACTCCATCAAAAGACGAGTCTTTCCAAACAATTGTGCCACCTTGTTCGTTTCCTTGTAATAGAGATTCTTTCCAACCTGATTCACTCTGAGTATGCGCTCCAGTTTCTGAGTTATAAATAAAATTGCCTTCTCGGTTTAAAATGTAAAATTCCTCTTTGCCTTCATGGTATAAATATTTACTAAGCTGATTAATTTTATCTGGCCTAATTTCTAGTGAAACATAAGCTAAAATATCTTGAGCGGGGACGTCTCTAAAAACTCTGTGAATAGTAAAGCGATTAAATTCATTTAAAGGTTCAATATATAGATTAGCAGAATGATTTCGAGCTTTTTGATAATAATCAATTTCATCATGATCCATTAATTGTGTGTAAATGATAGCAGAACGTTTTGAGGCTGTTAACATTTCTTGATGCTTTACTATTAACAAGGAAGCTCTAAATACACTTTCTTCACTATATAGTAGGGAATGTAAAATGCCAGGAGCTATGCCTCTAGAAATAAACCCGTCTGTTTCATTTTTCCGAAGAAAATTCATGAACTCAGGATTACTATAAAAAGAAAACGTAAAATTATTTAATTCCTTTAAATAGCTTTCAATGTTTATTTTCCCTTGATATAAAAGATTAATATTTTCTTGAATTGATTGATCCTTTAAAGATTCTTTTGTATAAAGATAGGTAACAACGATAGAACTCCCAAATGGGATGACTGTAATGAGAAGTAATATCACGATTAATTTATTTCTAATGCTATTTTTAAACAATACTATTCCTCCTAGCGTTCCCCATGAGGAAAGTATAAGCCAGAAAACATATCTACGTATAGATATGTTTTCTGTTTTCTTAAAGTTATTGTTTTCCCTTTACTTGCACTTCTTATTTCTTTAAATTATCCCAAGTTGCTTGGAACTTCTCTAACACTTCATCATACTCAATTTGCCCTGCAACATACTCTTGAATGGCAGCTGCGAAATCCATATTGGCGCCATCTGGCCATCTAAACCAAGTCCAAGGGATTGTTTTATCTTCTACTGAATATTCTAAAATAGACTCCCCTAATGCACCCAAACCAGCAGGCTCAATATTATCAAAAGCAGGGATAAAAGCAAATTCTTCCGTCATGTAACGCTTACCAGTTTCTGAAGAAACCATCCAATCTAGTAGTAGTTTAGCCTCTTCAAGATTTTCAGAGTTTTTATTAATAGCCCAGTTATTCGGAACACCAACAGGGATCCGATTCGCTTCAGCCTCATCGTTTAAAGGAATAGGTAGGAAAGCCATGTTAATCTCTGGATTAATTTGATAGATCATATTTTCAGTCCAGTTACCTTGTTGAAGCATTGCCGTTTCACCAGAAGCAAATAAAGTGACTTGAGTATTGTAATCTGTCGTTAGTGGATTGTTGTTACCGTATTTAATTTCTGTGTCAATAACTTGTTTGAAATCTTCAAAATGTTTGTTTCCGATAAATGTTTCTGTCCCATCGTTTAATCCTTCAATAAACGCAACAGGATCATCTTGCTGGGCAAATGGAATGTTTAATAAATGTTGTCCAACGACCCACCATTCACCATATCCTGCGGCAAAAGCTGTAATTCCAGCTGCTTCTAACTTTTCTACAGCTTCTTGTAAATCAGACATGGTTGCTGGAGCTTCACTTATTCCAGCTTGCTCAAATAGATCTTTATTATAAACAAATCCATAGCCTTCTAGATTTACAGGCATGCCATAAAGCTTACCATCTTCATCAGTCATTGGTACTTTTCCAATTGGTAACAAATGTTCAACCCAAGGTTCATTTGAAAGATCAGCTAAATGTTCTTTCCAAAGACCAAGTTCGTTAAATCCACCATTATTAAAAATATCTGGCTTTTCCCCAGAAGCAAATTTTGCCTTTAGAGCTGCACCATAGTCTGCACCTCCACCAACTGTCTCAAGCTTTACCCTAATATGGGGATGTTCTGCTTCAAACTCTTTTAACATTTCTTGAAGTTGATCAGCAATCTCGACTTTAAACTGAAAGAAATTTAACGTAACAATCTCTTCCTTTACCTCTACTGGAGTTTCACCATCAGAATTTGGTTCCTCGGTTGAACTTCCCGTATCACTAGATGAACAAGCAATGATACTAGCTAACATTAACATTGAAATGCAAAGAAAGAATAGTCGTTTCATCTGCAATTGCCCTCCTCTAAATCCATTTTTATTTTATAAAATTTTGTAGTAAGAAACTACAAAGTTGTTAACTTATTTAATAGATCCTGACGCAATCCCTTTAATGATGTGCTTTTGCAAAAATAAGAAGAATAAAATAACAGGTGCAATACCGAGCACTAAAGCTGCAAGTCCCATATCCCATTGTTTTGTATACTGAGCGAAAAATGAACTAGTTGCTAAAGGAATCGTTCGCAGTGCTGGATCTTGTAATACAAGTAGTGGTAACAAATAGTCATTCCAAATCCAAAGAGTATTTAGAATGATAACGGTTACAGTTATAGGTTTTAAAAGTGGAAATACAATTCTCCAGAATACTCCAAATTGAGAACACCCATCTATCCTTGCTGATTCCTCCACTTCAATAGGTACTGTCTTTACAAAACCATGAAATAAAAACAGTGATAATGGAACGCCAAATCCAAAGTACATGATGATAATGCCAGGAAGGCTATTCATAATACCAAGCATTCCCCCTAGTTTTACGAGCGGAATCATAACTGTTTGAAATGGGATTACCATTGCAGATACAAAAAATACGAACAATATTTTGCTGAATTTACCAGGTGTTCTTACCATTTTCCAGGCCGCCATGGAACTAATAATCACAAGACCCACATTGCTCACGACGGTGATAATGAGTGAATTCCAAAACGCTCTAGGAAAATTCAATATTTCCCATACCTTTTGATAATTAGAAAACAACCATTCATTAGGTAAAGCTGCAGCATCTATTAATATTTCTGAAAACCCTTTTAAAGAATTCACAATGACAAAGTAAAAAGGAATAAGAAAGAGGATCGCAATTAGAATCGCGAAGACTTCTAGAATAAATGTTTTACTCGTATATTTATTATTCATTACGCCTCAACCTCCCTTTTCTTCGTAATCATGACTTGGACAGTTGTTACAATGGCAACAACGAGAAAGAATAAAATTGACTTAGCTGATCCTAGTCCATAGTTATTATTTGTAAAAGCTTCTTGATAGATATTAATAGCTACTGACTGCGTTGAATTAAAAGGACCTCCTCCAGTTAACGATAAGTTCAAATCAAAGATTTTAAAGGCCATCGAAATCGTTAAAAAGAAACAAATTGTAAAAGCTGGAAGTATTAACGGTATAATAATCTTTGTTAGTATCGTTACTGGGCTAGCTCCATCTATTTTGGCTGCTTCTAGTAAAGAAGAATCTACTCCTTGAAGAGCCGCTATATAAATGACCATCATATACCCACTTATTTGCCATGCAAATACGATGACAATTCCCCAAAAAGCTGTTTTGGCATCTCCTAACCAAGGTTGCTGAAAAAAAGCTAGGTTCGTTAAATCACCAATTGCTGCAAAACCCCTAACAAAAATAAATTGCCAGATAAACCCTAGCAACAACCCTCCAATTACATTAGGAATAAAAAAGGCTGTTCGTAGCATGTTTCTTGTTTTCAGAGCAGAATTTAATAAAAGAGCAAACGAGAAACCAATAATATTACTAATTACTACTGCCGCAAACATAAATTTTGTCGTAAACAAGAAAGAGTCAAAAAACCGATCATCATTAGTAAATATCCGTGCGTAGTTAGCAAATCCTACCCATTCCGTTGTAGAACTAATTCCATTCCATGAAGTAAAAGAATAATAAATCCCCATTACAAATGGGATTATTTGTATGACTAGAAAGAATAAAAGTGCAGGTCCTACAAAGGCCAAGTACGTTAATATTTTTTTGAATTTTATTTTGTTTTTAGTGGTAGATCTTTCTAAGTAGACCTCTTTTTTTTCCCCACGTACTTTAACCACTTCACTCACCTTTTTTCACCGCCTTCAATATTGTAATCGCTTTCATATTTTAATTATAAAGCTCATTGCAAAGAATAAATACTTACTATATTGACTTAAAGGTGCAATATATTGACCTCTAATAAAAAGGCGTTATCCCAAAAGGTCTATATAGGACCCGTTTGGAATAACCCCGAGACAATATGAGAGATTCTACCTTCCTTCTATAGAAGTATTTGACTTCTTAAGGTGAGTAGCGTTCTGCAACGTTTCAGCTTTTAGATATTAATCTTCCGGTGTTACCTCTGTGTGAAGCGCTTTAAAAAATTGTAAAATAGCTTTGTAACTACTTCCCAAATCACCAAATGATCCCTGTTTTGCGCAGTAAATATCAATTGCTGATTTTACAGGATTAATTTTAAAGATGGTGACAACCATAATTGATGAACCCATCCCTTGTTTAACTAATGTGACCTCACCTCGTTCTTCGTCAATCTCTGATATTTTCCAATTCGGAAATTTATTGTTATTGACAATCTTTTTAACTTGTTCAATCATTACTTCTCGACTTTTTTTATAGTAACGCGTTTTTAATTCGGGCAACTTCGGTTTTTCTTTTGTTTCCTCATGATTTTTCCATAAACCTACAAGAGTTCTTAATGCAGACATATTCTCCTCCTCAATTCATTCATATATGAACTAGCTTTTAAACGTTTTATAATGGATATGTATACTATAGACGATACACTAAGACGGCCATTAATTCAATTCGAAAAAAGCTGTTTGTGTACGTTTCCTAATTATTAATAGAGAGAGGCATCATATTTAGTAAACTCGAAGCATTGTTACGTATAATTCTTTTCATCTTTTTATCAGATTTCTAGAAGTTCGTTTCATTCCGCTACACTCAGTGGAAAAAAAAATATACCACCCACTAACCAATAAACACCAAAGTGCAAAAATACCATTTTATACAGAAAGAAACCGTTGCTTATAACGGTTTCTTTCATTGTGTCTATTTTTATTTAACTCTATATACTCTTGCTTCATAAGGTTTTAACTCAAACTTAGTCTCTGAGTCATTTAATGGTTCATTCATATTACTTAATAATAACTCTACAGAGCAATTATTAAATTTAAGAGGTAACTCACAATCTGTGCTTTTTGCAAAGAGGTTTGAGAGGATTATAAATTTCTCGTTCCCTAATGTTCTAGTATAAGCATAAATTTGATTGTGACCTTCTAAAATTAGCTCATATGTTCCATAGATTAACGCTTCATTTTCTTTTCTTAGTTTTATTAACTCTTTATAAAAATGATAAATAGACTGTGAATCTTCTAGAGATTGTTCTACATTAATCTCTTTGAAGTTGGGATTTACTTTTAACCAAGGAGAGCCGTTTGTGAATCCAGCTTTTTCTTCGCTAGTCCATTGCATTGGAGTTCTTGAATTATCTCTTCCGTTTTTCCAAATTACTTTCATTATTTCTTCATGAGCGGTTCCGCTTTCAATTTCATTTCGGTAAAGATTCTTGATTGCTACATCATTATAATCCTCAATTGCATGAAATTGAACATTTGTCATTCCAATTTCTTGACCTTGATAAATAAAGGGAGTTCCTTGCATTAAGAAATACATCGTTGCTAACGCTTTAGCTGATTGAACACGGTATTCCTGATCATTTCCCCATGTTGAAACAGAACGTGGTTGATCATGGTTCTCTAAGAATAATGCATTCCAACCCAATCCATCTAGCCCATTTTGCCATTTTGAAAGAGTTTTCTTCAGAGCTGGTAAATCCAAGCCACCGTCTACACTTTTTCCCCATAAATCTAAGTGCTCGAATTGAAAAATCATATTAAAACAGCCATCGCTTTCTCCCACCCATTGTTCGGCCTGTTCTACTTTCACTCCGTTCGCTTCTCCAACAGTCATAATATCGTATTTTTCAAATGTTTCTTTCTTTAATTCATTTAAAAAGACTTGTATTCCTTCTTGATTCATATGACCGTCTAATGAAGAAACATATTTTTTGTTCTTTGGATTAGGTAAATCAGGGAAACCAGGAGCTTTCTTAATATGTGATATAGCATCAACCCTAAACCCATCAATCCCTTTATCTAGCCACCAATTTACCATCGCATATAAATCTTTTCGAACTGCTGGATTTTCCCAATTTAAATCAGGTTGTTTACGTGAAAACACATGCATATAGTACTCTTGTGTATTCTCATCAAATTCCCATGCTGAACCACCAAAGATAGATTCCCAATTATTTGGTTCTTGTTCCTTAGTTCCTTCGTGCCAAATGTAATAGTCTCTATAAGGATTATCAATTGATGAACGTGACTCTATGAACCATGGATGCTCATCTGATGTATGATTAATAACTAAATCTAAGATTAATTTCATATTGCGAGCATGTACTTCTTTTAAAAGTTCATCAAAATCGGCCATTGTTCCGAAGTCTTCCATTATTCCTTTATAGTCGCTAATGTCGTAACCGTTATCATCATTAGGCGAACTAAAAATGGGACAAATCCAAATAACATCAATCCCTAGATTTTTCAAATAATCTAATTTTGTAATGATCCCTTGAATATCACCAATACCGTCTCCATTAGAGTCCATAAAGCTGCGCGGATATATTTGATAAGCTACGGCTTCTTTCCACCATTTTTTTTGCATATTCCTCTCCCCCTCTTCTATAACATTAAAATACCACATACCAACAAATTGCGCAATCGTTTGCATTAAGGTTTTTTAATTGTTTTTACTTTTATTTTTATATCCTATAAGTTCTTTATGAACAAACATTTGCATTTATACAAAAGTAGTTTAAACGAAGAAAAAGGGATACCCCAAAAGGTCTATTTTGACCTCTGGAATAACCCTTATTTACAAGATTCACGTTTCACTAATTTATGTGGCACAATCACTTGTTGCTCTCCTAATTCAGGTAACTTAATTTTATTTATTAAACAATTAGTAGCCTCAAAGCCTAGTTCATAAATGTGGATATCGACAGTTGTCATAGTTGGTGAAGAAAGTTCTGAAATCATCACATTATTAAAACTAACAATCGACATATCTTTAGGTACTTGCACGTTCATATCTGCAAGCATTTTCAAAACGCCAAAAGTCATGATATCGTCCGCAACAATTAAAGCCGTTGGTCTTTCACCGAGCGACATTAATTCTATAACAGCATCTTGCCCGCCTTCTAGAAGTTCTTCGTGATGAACAATATATTCCTGTCGAACAGGAATGTTTGCATTACTTAAAGCTTTTTCATACCCTTTCATATGGTCGATCGTAACAACAAAATCTAGATTTCCACCTATGAACCCAATTCTTTCATGACCAAGGAGCATTAAGTATTCAGTTACTGTTTTTGCCGCTTTAAAGTTATCATTATTGACAAAAGTAACTTGTTCTTCATCTATATTATGGGGTCTCCCAATTAAAACAAATGGAAATTTCTGCTCAATTAAAAATGGCATGACCTGATCGTTCACTCTTGAATACAAGAGCAAAATCCCATCAACTCGTCCACCATAGACCATATGTTTAACTTCTTCTAGTATTTCTTCTTCCGTTTGCCCTGTTGATAAATAAAGACCGTATCCCTCTTGATATGCTTTCATACTAATTCCTCGTATAACTTCTGGAAAGAACGGGTTTTGAAAGGCTATTTTTGCAGAATTAGGCATTACAATCCCTAATGTTTTCGTGCTTTTATTTGCTAAGCTTCTAGCATTGAAGTTTGGATGATACCCTAACTCTTCCATTGCTTTTCTAACACGCTCTTTTGTTTTTTCACTTATACGAGAACTATTCGCAATAACTCGAGATACCGTCGACGGAGCAACATTTGCCCGTTTAGCGACATCTTTAATAGTGACCGCCATCGGTATCACCTCCTACCTCTAATATCTATTTTAGCGTTTACATTCTTAATAAACAATCTATTTTCAATAAGAAAGGGTGACGTAAGGCTATTTTTACCTTAACCGTCACCCTAAACGTTATTTTATGAAGCCATTACAACCCAGAGTAATAGCGCTGAATATAAAAACAAACCTATTCCAAGCAGCATAATAATGATAGATATGATTTTAAATTTCTTAAACAATTATACCACCTATTCTATAAAACTTAGCCTTTTCAGCTCCTGCAGTTAGTCCTTCCACAATATAGCGTTGGAATACAAAGAACAACACCATTAATGGAATCGAAATTAACACAGCTCCGGCTGCGAAGACAGTGAAATTGTTATTCGCCTGACCTGAAACTAATGTAAATAAACCTTGCGCTAACGTCCAGTTACTGCTAGATCTTAAAATAACTTCAGCCATAATAAAATCCATACTAGCTCCAACAAAACTATTAAACGCAATAAAGGCAATAATTGGCATCGCTAAAGGAAGCATGACTCTGACAAAAATATCTGTATTGGAAGCACCGTCTATCCTAGCCGCTTCCATTAAACTATTTGGAATCCCATCAAAGAATCCTTTTACGATCCAAGTATTAAACGCTACACTTCCAGCAGCTAAAACTAAAATATAACCAAGATGCGTATCCAATAGATTAAAAGCACCAAGTAACGTATAAATAGCGATCATTCCCATAATAGTCGGGAACATCTGTAAGATAATAATCGCCATTAACCCTTGTTTCTTACCTTTAAATCTAAACTTCGAAAATGCATAACCTGATAATACTCCAAATACAGTTGAAATAGCCATATTGGAAACAGCAATGAACATCGTATTTTTATACCAAGTTACATAATCATGTTTTTCGAATAATGCTTTGTAATGACCCCAATTCCAATCTGCAGGGCTTGGGAAGATTTGAGACGAATGCAGTGAAGAACCTGGGTTCACTGATCCAATAAAGATAAAGTAAACAGGAAACAAACAAATAATCGCAAGTGCAACTAGTATCGTATATACAATGATGTAATTTATTGTTCTTTTCACTTTCGTACTAAACATATTACGCATCCCCTTTCAAGGCTTTGGTATTGCGTAAATTGAAATACGCAAACCCAGCAATTACAAGGAACACCACTAAAGCAACAGCAGATGCAATGGCATATTGCCCGTTATCGAGCGTCATCTTAAAGATCCATGATAAAAGGATATCTGTATGACCTGCATAATTATAATTGGCGTTCGTCGGTCCACCTTCAGTCATTAAGTAAATAAAAGTTAACTGGTTAAAGTTAAATGCGAAGGTAAAAACCATTAGCGGTACTGCCGCTACCATTACAATTGGGAAGGTAATTTTGCGAAACTGTTGAACAATTGTCGCCCCATCAACTTCAGCAGCTTCATATAACTCTTTACTAATCGTTGTAAGAACTGCTGTAAATAGCGCCATCCAGAACGGAAATCCTAACCATAGATTAGTTAGTAATACAGCTACTTTTGCCCAAGTCGGATCTGAAAGCCACGGAATCGGATTCAAACCAACTGTTCGTAACATTTCGTTAATAACTCCAAACTGGCCATTGTACATATTCCTAAAGATCAAGATACTAACAAAACCAGGTACAGCCCAAGGAATAATGTATATATTTCTCCAAAACTTCGTATACTTCACTACTTTTTGCGATAAAACAACTGCGACAAATAATCCAGCAAATACTACAATTAATGTTGATAAAACTGCCCAAATGATCGTCCAAGAGAACACACCTAAAAACGTCCCTCTCCAAGACTCCATCGTAAATAATCGAAAGAACTGTTCAAAACCAACCCAGTCTACTAATGCTCTCGGAGGTAAGTAGTTAGGTGAAGAAAAGTTTGTAAAAGCAATTAAAGCTGTAAACACAAGCGGAAAAACGGTTAATAGTAACATCGCGATAGCGGTTGGAGTAATTAAAATATAAGCATACCCATTATCCCAAATGTTACGGAATGATTCTTTAAAATTAGGAATTCTCTCACCTTGCTCACGTAATTTACCAATCAAATAGGCGTCACGAATGCTAAAATACCAGATCCCTAATACAGCTAGTAAAACAATAAGCATCATTAAACCTTCAGCCATTAATAAAATGGAATGGTCTCCTTGTTCAATAATGCGTCCTCGTTGCCTTACTTGAGGCGTTTCTCCAAGTGTGATTAATCCATATAAACCATTTGCGATTGGTTTAACGAAAAAGATTAACACGACGATTTCAAACGCCACCCAAACGATACCTTTCCAATATTGCTTATTATAAAATTGACCAAGTCCCATAAAGAAAACAGACAGCAACGCTGCTATTTTGCTATGGCTTTTGTCTTTATGGGACATTTGAACTTCCTTATTTGTTGACACAATAATTTCCCCCTTCAGAACATAAATTCAATGAAATTAGATAATCAGCAAGTGGGTTTAGGGGGATAATTCCTATAAACCACACTCGCTGATTTTTTATCATGTATTAATCGCTGTAACTATTGTTGTTGTTCTGCGATAGCCGTTTCAATCGTACTCACTGCACGATCTAAAGCTTCCTGAACATCAACTTTTTGATTCCAAATCTCTGTGAATGCTGCATGCATAGGATCCCATACAAGTGGCATTTCAGGAATATTTGGCATTGGAACAGCGTGAGTTGCTTGCTCTAAGAAACAACAGAAATTGGATTACTTTGAATATCTTCATGCTCAACTAACGCTAGACGTGGAGGTAATGCACCAGTAATTTCATACGAAAGCAGTAAATTCTCTTCGTTCGTAATAAATTGAGCTAATAGAGACGCAGCATCTGGATATTCCGTATAAGCATTAACATAAAAACCA
Source organism: Halalkalibacter akibai JCM 9157 (assembly GCF_000513135.1). Classification (GTDB taxonomy): domain Bacteria; phylum Bacillota; class Bacilli; order Bacillales; family Bacillaceae_D; genus Halalkalibacter; species Halalkalibacter akibai. Next base: position 46,861 of record NZ_BAUV01000016.1, on the reverse strand, counting down.
CGTGTTCCAGAGAAACTAGTTGGATTTTCTCCATTACCTAGTAATGGTAGTGGCGCTACTTCAAAGTTCACTCCTGCATCTTCATAACCACGTACAGCCCAAGGACCATTAATATCAAACGCTAGATTACCTTCTTCAAACAAAGCTGTTCTTACATCGTAAGTAATGTCTTCAGCTGCCATGCCAGGTGTTATTTCATCACGAAGACGATTAAATACATTTTCCATCCCTTGTACGGCGCCTTCATTATTTAATCCAATTTCAGTAGGATTTGTTCCTTCATCACCAAATACGTAAGCACCATATCCACCTAGGAACCCGTAGATGAAGTATAGATTAGCTGGCTCCATCATAAAACCATACTGGTTTCCTTCAGTTAATTCGTTCGCTACTTCAAATAATTCTTCCATTGTTTCAGGAGCTTGCTCTACTAAATCTGCGTTATAATATAGCGCATATGTTTCAATTCCACTTGGGTAACCAAAAAGCTCTCCATCAAATGAAGTTGCTGTAATGGCAGCATCCATGAATTCAGCTTCATATTCTTCAGGGAAGAAGTTCTCAAGAACTAACCCTGCGGAAATAGCACGACCAATACGATCATGAGTAGAAGCAAAAACGTCACCAGCTAAACCTTGTGGACCATCAGTTGCTAAACGCTCAGGTGCTTCTTCTTGGTTTACTTCCTCTACTTGAACCGGAACACCATATTCAGCTTCGAATTTCTCGGCCATTAACTGTGCCCATTCTAGTTGCTGATCACCATCACTCCATAAAAGTAACTCAGCACCCTCTTCAGGTACGATTTCAAAATCAACAATCTCTTCACTAGTTCCTTCATCAACTGTTTCTTCAGGTGCAGCCTCTTCCTCAGTTGCCCCTCCACATGCAGCGAGAACTAATGATAATGACAGTGACAATGTGATTAATTTGGTTTTCTTAAACATTTTCTCTTACCCCCTAAATAATTTATCTTCTACGTGCAAAATCAGTATTCAAAGTTGCTCTTTAATAAAGAACAGTCATCAATTAACCAACCTTGCACAAATGGCGCAATCGTTTGCATTGATGCTTTTAAAAAAAGCATCCGTTTGCTATAATGTGAAAACGGTTGCACCAGTTGAGTTTTATTATACGTGCCCTTTCCGTTATTGACAATACCTTTTTTAATTTTTTTTATTTTTTTATGAACGATACTTATCTTCCAATCTACTCCATCTAGAAAGCAACTTTTTGTGCAAACGCTTGACACTGTACTTCAAAAAAAGTATCTTGATTGACAACAGGTCAAAAAAATCAAGAACTAAATAGAATAAAGGAGTTTTTACATGTTAAAAGAAGCTGTCTATCACCGACCAAAAAATGAATATGCTTATGCCATTAACGAAAGAGAAATTCAAATTCGTCTCAAAACAAAAAAAAGTGACATGATTAAGGTCACTTTGTTATATGGAGATCCTTATGACTATGATTCAAAACGTAAAAGCTGGATCTTCGAACGAGAACATATGGTTTTTAATGGAAGTGATCAGCTCTTTGACTATTGGTTAGTTACCATTACCCCAAAAAATCGTAGACTGCGTTATGGTTTTCAACTTGAAAGTGAGACAGAAATACTATATTTCACTGAGAAAGGATTTTTCTTAAAAACGCCAACTGATGTCGGCTCTTATTTCTGTTTTCCTTTTTTAAATGCCGTTGACGTTTTTACTCCACCGAACTGGGTCAATAATACAGTCTGGTATCAAATTTTCCCAGAACGTTTCGCAAATGGAGATGACTCCATTGATCCAAAAGGAACTTTAGCTTGGGGAAGCGCCCCACCTACTCCCTCCAATTTTTTTGGTGGGGATTTTCAAGGGATCATCAATCATCTCGATTATTTAGTTGAACTAGGAATTACAGGATTATATTTTACTCCTATCTTTAAAGCATACTCTAATCATAAGTACGATACGATCGACTATATGGAAATTGACCCACAATTCGGGGATAAAGCCACTTTTAAAAAGCTCATCGAAATGTGTCACGAACGAGGAATTAAAGTGATGCTAGACGCTGTTTTTAATCATAGCGGCTTCTACTTCCCACCATTTCAAGACGTGATTGAAAAAAATGAAAAATCTGCTTATAAAGACTGGTTTCATATACACAATTTCCCTGTAAGTACTATAGAACCAGCTTCCTATGATACCTTTTCCTATGTTCCTTCTATGCCAAAATTAAATACTGAGAATAGAGATGTTAAAACCTATTTATTAAATGTTGCTAAGTATTGGATTGAAGAATTTGATATAGACGGATGGCGATTAGATGTCGCCAATGAAGTAGATCATCATTTTTGGCGTGAATTCAGGTCTGTCGTAAAAAAAATTAAACCTGATGTTTATATACTTGGAGAAATCTGGCACGATTCGATGCCATGGCTTAATGGGGATCAATTTGATGCCGTAATGAATTACCCTTTAACGAATGCTATTACAGCGTATTTTGCTAAAAATGAAATCACTACTACTGAATTTATACATTCCGTAACATCTATAGTCAATCTTTACCCTGAAACAGTTAATGAAGTTCAGTTTAACTTACTTGGTAGTCATGACACTCCAAGAATTCTCACTTTAAGTCAAAATAACAAAGCCAAAGTGAAATTGCAGATGCTCGTTCAATTTACAATGGCTGGCACACCGTGTATTTATTATGGAGACGAAATTTCTATGACTGGTGAACAAGATCCAGGTTGTCGAGAGTGTATGATTTGGGATGAATCTAAGCAGGATTCAAATATGTTTTCTTTTACAACTAAACTAATTGCTTTACGAAAACAGCATAATTTATTACGGACTAACGAGAATTTTCTTTTTCTCGAAACTCCAGACGATGAAAATGTTATTTTCTACAGAAAAAAAGACAGAAATGGCGAGATTATTGTTTTAATTAACCATAACAATTTTGAAAAAGAATTTCTTTTACCTGAAGAGTACCGAAATAGAGTTGCTCTCAATTTGTGGAAAAACCAAAAAGAGACCTTATCAACTACCCTTAATTTGAATGAGTTTGGATTTTTCCTTGCTCAATTCTCAAATGAAACAAAATAGCATAAAGAAAGGAGGTATCTCATCCGGCTTCAAACCTTGAGATACCTCTTTGTTTGGCAGTTTACTCGTATTAACAGGGATTCTTCAATGACTCCTTCATTTCTTCTACCGTCTCCACTTCAAAACCAAGGTCCATCAACATCCTATGATCCATCGTCTCTGCTTGTCCTGCAGTTGTTAAATAATCACCTACAAAAATTGAATTGGCTGCATAAAGGCCTAAAGGTTGTAAAGACCTTAAGTTTACTTCGCGTCCTCCAGAAATTCTAATTTCTTTTGATGGATTTATAAAACGGAACAATGCCAATACTTTTAAACAGTACATAGGTGTCAATTCATTGACGCCCTCTAACGGAGTACCATCAATAGCATGAAGAAAATTGACTGGGATTGAATCAGCATCGAGAAGCTTTAATTGCCTGGCCATACTGATGACATCTTCTTTTGTCTCTTTCATTCCAACAATAACACCTGAACAAGGAGAAATTCCTGATGCTTTCACCGTCTCCACTGTATTCACTCTGTCTGTGTAACTATGAGAAGTTGTAATAGAATCATGATGTGTTTCAGAAGTATTTACATTGTGATTGTAACGATCGACACCTGCTTCTTTCAAACGAGAGGCTTGTTCGGGTTTTAACAAACCAAGACAAGCACAGATTTTTAATCCATATGTACTTTTAATTTCTTTTACTGCGTCTACCACATGACTAATCTCTTTATTAGTAGGGCCTCTTCCACTAGCCACAATACAGTAGGTTCCGACATTTAACTCACTTGCCCGTTTGGCCCCAGCTAAAATGGTTTCTTTACTAACAAAACGGTAAGAGTCAATAGGTGCATCAGAAATAGAGGATTGTGAGCAATAACCACAGTTTTCTGGGCAAAAACCTGACTTGGCATTCATTATCATATTTAGCTTCACTTTACGACCGTAATAGTGTTTTCGAACTTGAAAAGCAGAATGCATTAATACCAATATCTCATCATCCGGACAAGTTAAAATTGATAATGCCTCTTTATCTGTTAATTCTTCTCCATTTAAAGCTCGGTCCGCAATCTCCATCCAACGATTCATCACTATTCCCCCACTTCAATTTTTGTTAACTATTTAATATTTTCAGTTTACAATATTTACCCAATTGCGTAAACCTTAAAAATTAATAAGTTAACAATAATCAGTGTAAGAACTTTCGATTGGTTAGTGATAATTTTAACACCCTAAATAATAAGAACACATACATAAAATGGCTCCTGTTATCTAAGGTGTTAATACTTCCTTATAAAAAAATGTTTTCGTTACACTCGTTTATTAACTTCAAAATTAGCATCTATTAATAACCAGTTTTGTGGAAAATCCACCCTAACACCCAATAATAGAATCCTCTTAAACCTAATTCTTTTACGAGATCAAATTTCGCTTGAATACTTCTAGCGTCTTCAAACCAGACTTCATGTTCTAACCCATCTTCATCAATGTAATTGAAATGAGGAGACTGAGCAGCTTCATCATACTCGATAATTGCATTGTAAGTTACGGCTAAGCGAATAGCTTCCTGATGATCAATTGCCCTCGCTCTTGTTTCTCCTGCAACAAAGGGCAAAGTCCAATCATAACCATATAATCCTATTCCCATCATAATCTTATCATTTGGCATAACAGAAGCAGCATATTCAATTACTCTTCGCACTTGATTTATTGGCGATACAGCCATTGGCGGACCACCCGTCCAGCCCCATTCATATGTCATCAAGAAAACAAAATCAGCAATTTCACCATGAGTTGCATAGTCATGACCTTCATATAAAACTCCCGTCATTCCTGGCTCGACAATTGGTGCAAGTGCACTAGATAAAAAATAGCCGCGCTCATCTAACCGTATTCTCGCTTTTCTCATCAGCTGATTGTACTGCTCGCGATTCTCTGCTCCTAAATACTCCAAGTCAAAATCTAACCCAAGATATCCTTTCTCCTCCATGATAGCAATCGCTTCATCTAGAAGTCGATTTTGTAACTGCTCGTTTTGAAGCACCGTAGTGACTAGCTCTGTATTAAAAGCTCCTTCTTCTAAATTGGCAATGACCATTAGAGGTACGACTTGATTATTGTAAGCAGCGTTTATGATTGCTTCTTCATTTATGGGAGTAAGCGAACCATCTGCATTTAATTCGTAACTGAAAATTTGAACATACGTAAGGAATTCTCCAACTTGATCAACGTATTGAGGTGATTCAGCCCCAGTAATCCCTAAATCTACATAAGCTCCAACATCTACAGCAGGTTTCTGTCTATTTGCATTAGGAATGTAGACCTTGTAGCCTGCAGGTAAAGTATTTATATTTCGTAAGTTATTTGCATTCAAAATACTTTGTTGTGATAACTGGTAACGTTCACTTAATGTTTTTAGATTCTCACCTGCTTCCACCCAGTGAAATCTACCTGTAATTGGTATAACAATTGCTTGCCCGACCACTAAACGATCTGGATTAGGAAGTTGATTAGCTTCAACAATAGCTTGAGATGAAATCCCATATGTCTGAGCAATATTCCATAACGATTCCCCTTGTTCTACAACATGAATTTGCACGTACTCAGCTCCTTTAACTCGTTTTATACCTATACAACTTTATTCATTTCTACCGAAACAAGTGCATGACCTTTCTAATCTCTTCTGTGAATTTTTATTGTAAAAAAGAAAATAATAAAAAAAAATAAATCTTTATAAAGGAGCATGACAATGTCAAAAAAGCAAATCCTGTTTTTTACCTTGAGTTTAGTTATATTGTTTATAACTGGTTGTAACAATGATAATGCAATGGAAGGTATGAATGTTGGGGAAGGACAAATCTCTAGTGATTACACTGCAGTATCGAGTGAAGAATTTCCACATACTAAACCTATTCAAGTTCAACATGCCAAGTATGATTTTGAAGTTGTGCAATCAGCTCAGCTAACACGTAATGAAATTGAACGATTGCTTCCACCTGAAATTGTTAATCATTTACCTAGAGGTATTGAACAATTTTCTCCAGAAGAAATTTCAAGACTATTACCTGAAGGTGTAACCCAATTAACGCCTGAGGAGATTGCGCAGAAACTTAGAGCTGGCACTCCAACACAACAACCAGGTCAAGGGGCACCTAGAGCAGAAACTCCTCAGCAACAACAACCTGAGGTTGCCGAGCCACCTAGGCAAACGGCACCAGAACAGCAAACTGAAACACCACAAGAAGAAGCTAGAACAGAAACAGAACAACAACCAACTCAGGGGATCACAGACCTTGAATCACAAGTCATTGAATTAACGAATGTTGAAAGAAGAAACAATGGTTTGCCTGATTTACAAGCTGATGCTTCTTTAAGTCACGTAGCAAGAGAAAAATCAAATGATATGCAACAAAATAATTATTTTTCCCATACTAGCCCGACTTATGGTTCACCATTTGACATGATGCGTGACTTTAACGTTTCCTATAACTCTGCCGGAGAAAACATTGCCCAAGGACAACGCTCACCCCAAGAGGTCGTTCAAGCTTGGATGAATAGTGAGGGGCATCGCGCCAATATTTTAAATGCTGAATATACCCATATTGGAGTAGGTTATCAGCAGACTGGTCATTATTGGACCCAAATGTTTATTAGTCGCTAAAAGAGTAGTTTAAGACCAAAAGCGTTACCAAATAAATGGTAACGCTTTTTTCTAGTAGCTTCGATTCAATTCGTTTCAATTAATCCATATTTTCCATCAGCACGTTGATACACAATGTTGGTTGACGTTGTTTCAGCGTCTGTAAAAATAAAGAATTGATGACCTAGTAAGTTCATTTGTAAAATAGCCTCTTCTGCATCCATTGGTTTTAAATTAAATCTCTTGGTTCTAACAATATGATCTACTTCTTCTTCATCTTGGAAGGACTCTACCTCAGGCTCCATTAAGAGAACGTTTGACATATCCCTTTTAACTGCTTTCACTTGACGGGGTTTGCGATTTACTTTTGTTTTATATTTACGAACTTGACGCTCTAATTTATCAACAATTAAATCAATTGCAGCATACATATTTTCATTTTGTTCTTCAGCTCGGAGTAATAAAGATTTTAATGGAATGGTCACTTCTACTTTTGTATTTTTATCGTATACTTTTAATTTCACTTGTACTTCTGTTGTAATCGGACCATCAAAGTATCTTTCTAACTTCTCAACCTTTTTCATAATGTAATCTTTGAGTGCATCAGTGACTTGTAGATTTTCACCGCGAATGTTAAACCTCATCTAGATCTCCTCCTACACCTTAATGAAACAGGTTTTCTGTTTCTATTTATAGAATACTCATTTTTGTCATTCTTTTCTGTGATATTCATCACAATCTCTATATTCCAAATAACTTGTATGTACATAAATATTAACATCTTAGCCATATTAATAAAGAAGAGATAGGAGCGCCCTATCATCTTCATATATGTGCAAATCGTTCATTCTTGAACGATTTGCACACCTTGTGACAAAGAGGGCGATAGTATGAAAAACAAATCAAGAAACCAAGATATTCCAAATTGGACTTGGTCTGGAGTTATTGGTTTAATGGCTATTATTGTTATTTTTTATTTATGCTATCTATTATCAAATTATATGAACTGAATCAATCACAAAAAAGAGTTATATACTATAAGCAATTATAGTTATAACTCTCTTTTTACTCTATTAATTTAATGACTGAACAAAGCGATTAAACGCTTTGATTCCTTCTTCATTTCGTTTAAATACTCCAGCATGCTCCAAGATGGTCGCAAAAATGAAGCCAACTTCTTCCTGTAGAATGGATAGAACATTTTCGTTAGATATGTTTGAATGTTTGGCCTTTATGTTAAGTGCCCATTCAAAATGTTTGACAATGTTCTTTCTCGTTTTTAACTCTTCCTCCACGTTATTAGTAAGAAGCACTTCAGCCAACTCTTGTAGTTCCTCTTTTAGTCGACCAGGTAAAACAGCAAGGCCCATTACTTCAATTAATCCAATATTCTCTTTTTTGATATGGTGAACTTGTGCATGAGGATGAAATAGTCCATCTGGATGCTCGGCAGTTGTTCGATTATTTCTTAAGACTAAATCAATTTCAAATAATCCACCTCGACGTCTTGCAATCGGAGTAATTGTATTATGAGGTTCTTCGCCTGTAAAAGCATGAATTTCCGCAGAACGATCTTCGTATTTCTTCCAACTGTGCAGAATATAATCTGCTGCCTTAACGAGTTGTTCTCTTGATTCACCTTGCAAACGAATAACAGACATGGGCCATTTGACGATACCAGCTTTAATTCCAGGAAATTTATTCAATGGAAAAGCCTGCTCCACTCTTGCTTTCGCCATTGGGAAATCATGACTTCCCCCTTGAAAATGATCATGTGTTAAGATAGAACCACCTACGATTGGCAGATCTGCATTCGATCCGAGAAAATAATGCGGAAACTGCTCAACAAATTCAAGCAATCTCGCAAACGTCTTTTTAGATATTTGCATCGGTTCATGTTCTCCCTTAAATACGATTGCATGTTCATTGTAGTAAACATAAGGAGAGAACTGAAGAAACCATTGTTCTTGCATTAAAGTCATAGGTATGATTCTTAAATTTTGCCTAGCAGGATGATTGACTCTCCCAGCAAACCCTACATTTTCTTTACATAATAAACATGTAGGATAAGAACTTGACGCAAATTCTTTTGCTGCAGCGATAGCTTTTGGGTCTTTTTCAGGTTTAGAAAGATTTACCGTAATTTCTAAGTCTCCATATTCAGTTGAAGAGAACCAATGTTCATTTTTAGCGATTCTGTCCGTGCGAATATAATGAACGTCTTTAGAAAAAGCATAAAAGGCCTTTGTCGCAGCTTCTGGACTAGTATTCTGATAACTATCATAGAAAGTGCTAATAACTTCTGATGGCCTTGCTGTTAAGCATCCCATTATTTGAGTATCAAAGAGATCTTGATAAGTAACAGTATTTTCTTGAATTAGCTTAGTATTCACAGCCCATGTGATCATCTCCGCCAAAATTGTAACTGGTGAATCAAGTTGTTCTTTCTTGATTTCTACAGGCTCAGCTTCTGTTAGATTAAGTGTTTGAATCAGCTGGTTACGGCAATAATCAATGTCCCATTTGGCAATGAGATCTTTTTGTAGACCATACTGTAGAAGACGTTCAATTTGTTCATGAATGTTTACACTCATGTTTGACACCCTTTCAGTTAGACCCCGTTTGTATGGATGATTTTGACTTATTTTTTGTTGTATCCAGTAGGATTAGATTCATGCCATTTCCAAGCATGTTGAACGATCGTCTCTAATTCAGGATAATTAGGTTTCCACCCTAATTCACTTGCGGCTAACTCCGCAGATGCAATAAGTGTCGCTGGGTCTCCAGCTCTTCTATCTGATACAACTGTTGGAATAGGATGACTAGTAACAACTCTACACGTTTCAATAACTTCTTTTACAGTAAACCCTTTGCCGTTTCCTAAGTTGTAGATAGCCGTTTTAGGATCTTGACGCAATTTTTGTAATGCTAAAAAATGAGCGGCAGCTAGGTCAATCACATGAATATAATCACGTACACAACTCCCGTCCTTTGTCTGATAGTCATCACCAAAGATTTGTACATTTTTTCGTTGACCAAGAGCTACTTGTAAGACTATTGGGATAAGATGAGATTCTGGTGTATGATCTTCACCGATCCGTCCTTGTGGGTCTGCACCGGCTGCATTAAAGTAACGTAAACAGATTGATTTCAGACCATATGCCTCATCACACCATTGAAATAATTTTTCGATTGCAAGTTTCGTTTCCCCATATGGACTAGTAGGATTTGTCGGATCCGTTTCTTGAATCGGTATATTTTTTGGTTCTCCGTATGTTGCAGCTGTAGACGAAAACACAATTTGTTTCACATCATGATTAATCATTTGCTTTACGAGCTTCTGAGTCCCTAAAACATTATTTTCATAATAATCTAATGGCTTTGCAACACTTTCTCCGACTAATGAGGAAGCAGCAAAATGAATAACTGCCTCAATTGTATGCTTTTTAAATATTTGACTTAACAGTGCCTCATCCTGAATGGATCCTTTATAGAAAGTTGTCCCCAGTAGAGCTTGTTCATGACCTTTCTCAAGATTGTCTAAGACAATAACATCTTCACCCTGATCACGGAAATAAAGAACTGTGTGACTGCCTATATAGCCTGCACCACCTGTAATTAAAATGCTCATCTTTTATACCTCCCCTTGGACCTCATGAACACCATTACCTGCTTCACAAATATAGAAAGTTGGTGTTAATCCAGTTTCCTGTTCATACTCCACTTCTACAGATTCCTTAAATAATTCTACGGCTTCTTCCTTTACAACACTAACCGTACATCCACCAAATCCGGCTCCTGTCATTCGAGTTCCGACACATCCTTCTACACGTCTTTGTGCTTCAAATAAGGCATCGAGCTCTTTTCCAGTCACTTCGTAATCTTCTTTTAGTGAGAGATGAGAACCGATCATTAACTGCCCAAACAAGAGTAAATCACCAGCTTGTAGCGCTTTTTTTGCATCACTTGTTCTTTTATTTTCAGTCACAACATGCTTGGCACGACGATAAAGCAATTCATCATCTATTAGCCTTTCGATAGAAGGTAAGTCTGCAACAGATAAATCACTTAGTGTTTGTATACTAGTTTTTTCCCGCTGAATTCTTTTTAACGCTTCCTCACATTGAGCTCTACGTTCATTATATTTCGAGTCAGCAAGACCCCTTCTCTTGTTCGTATTTGTTATCACAATTTTATGACCGTGTAGCTCTAGTGGAACATCCTCTGCATGCATCGTCATCGTATTTAGATAAATAGCATGTTTTTCTTTGCACAAACCTACTGCATATTGATCCATAATTCCGCTATTTACCCCGATAAAATGATTTTCCATACGTTGACATAATTTAGCCAAATCCACTCGTGACAATTTAGCATTAGCTAATTTTGATAGCGCATAGGCTGTTACCATACCGATCGAAGCCGATGAAGAAAGACCAGCACCATTGGGAATTGTGCCTTCGTATAAAATATCAGCCCCTTTTAAAGAAACACCTTCTTTTACGAGTTCTTTTATAATTCCTTTAGGATAGTTGCCCCAATCATCTTCCTCTTTAAAAACCAATTCATGTAAAGAGAAAGTTATTTTTTGATCAAAATTCAAGCTAGCTAAATGAAAAACTTCATCCTCTCTTTCTCGAACAACCATATAAGTTCCAATTGTAAGAGCAGCTGGGAATACATAGCCTCCATTATAATCTGTATGTTCTCCAATTAAATTCACTCGTCCTGGAGCAAAGAATAAACGCTTATCTTTTTTGGTTGATGTAGGATAAAACTGATCAAACAATGACATTAATTTTTGATTTTCACCCATTTGTTCACACCTCAATTTATTAATATGATCAATGCAACTTTATTAATTAATTTAATTAACTAAGATTATAACACGTTTTTCTTGTTTTGAAATCCCTTCCACAATAAAAAAAAGAAAATTGCTAGTAGTAGCTACTCACCATTTACACGTGGACTGAATAAATCTTTCAACACTAACGTTACCGCACCAATCACGGTAGCATCATCACCTAATTTCGAATGAATGATTTCTGTTTCTCTCGCTCCAGATGTTAAAGCACGTTGCTTTACGATTTTACGTAAAGGTTCTAACACAAATTCCCCAGCTTTTGCCACGCCTCCTCCAACGATAATTCGTGCAGGATTAATGACGTTAATCAGGTTCAGAACACCAATTCCAATATAGGTGCCTGTTTCAGCCAAAATTTCGAGAGCTAGTTCATCCCCACTTTTGGCACAATTAAAAATAAAGGCACCATCAATCCGTTCGATTTGTCCTTGTGCTCGGTCATAAATTAACGATTGCCTTCCTCCTTTTATTTCTTTAAGAGCTCTTTCTCTTAATGCACTTCCTCCAGCAACCGTTTGCAGGCATCCATAACTACCACATGAGCATTTTTCTCCATTAATATCAACGATCATATGGCCAAATTCCCCAGCTATCCCATTATTTCCATGAAATAATTCACTGTTTAATATAATCCCCGCTCCAATACCTACACCAATGTTAATACATATTAGATGTTCGGTTCCTTGTCCATTTCCGTACCAAGTTTCGCCTAACGCAAACGCTCTTACATCATTCTCAACAAAAGTAGTTATCTGAAAATGTTTCTCTAAACAGCTTTTTATCGGAATGTTTGTTAATTGAAAATTAGGGGCAAATATGGAAACCCCTTTCTCATAGTCAACAATTCCGTGCATTCCCACTCCTATTCCAAGAATTTTATCCTTTGGTGCTTTTGATTTATTTATGGCAGCATCAATTGCTTGGATCAATTTTTCAATAAATGTTTCTATAGTTAGTTCCATAGGTAAAGCAATCTCAAATTTTGTTAAGATTTTAGCATTTATATCAGTCACAATTGTCCTTATAAGATGCCCCCCCACATCTACTCCTACGATAAAAGAATCTTGGTCATTAATTGTTAATAAGATGGGCTTTCTCCCACCTTTTGAAACACCAATCTCACTTTCTCTAACTAAATTGGCTTCTATTAATTCCGCTACTATATTCGTTACCGTTGGAGGGGTTAATTTAGTCTTCTTAGCTATCTCAGCTCTTGAAATAGGACTATGCAGACGGATAGTATTTAATATTGTTGATTTATTCAATGTTTTCATCCATTGAAAAGACCCAGTCATACGGATATTAGACATACTAATTCCTCCCTTTCCCCCTTACTTTACTTGAAGTATTCATAAAAATCCACGTCAATAGAAAAGATCTTTACCTATTCTATTCCATACAAAAAAGAGAACCAGTGTCTTAAAACACAAGTTCCCTAAAAATTACTTATCTCATTGACTTGCGATAGCCTGCTTCCTTTGCTTCTTCTTCAGTACAGAACATTTCTTCTGGATTTGTTTTCTCGTAATACTGTCCACCAGGAATATGGTAAATTAAGTCTCCACTAGAGCTATGATTCCCTTTAATCTTAGGATCATCACACGCGTTAGCTAGCTTAGAAGGTTCTTGCTTTTCTAAGTCCACTTCCTCGGCAAAACCACCTTCTGTTGCATAGTTTTCAATACTCCAAATGCCTATTGCTTGTTGTTGGGCTTTCTTCTGAATTTCATAAAACCGATCAACATGTCTTGTATTTGGAGCGAAAATATAAGCAACACGCGCCAGTCCATTTTCTAGTAATAGTTCATTTAGCATCTCTCTCCTATCCAGACATACGCAAGTAATCGACCATATCTATCTCTTTCAATAATATCTAGTTCCAACTCTACCGTTTTCCCTGGATACATCAATTCTTTTGCAAATTCACTTGCTTCAAGACCAAATGGTTGAACGGGTTTTGTTGGGTGAACAGACTCAGGTGTATCTATTAATAACAATCTTACTCTTTCTTCTGTGTTATTAGGTAACTTCACTATAACTGTATCACCGTCAACCACTCTAACAACTGTTGCTTGTATAAAAGTTCCATTTGATTCTTCTGGCGATTCTTCCTTATGCTCCTGCTCATCAACCTCAACTTCGTCAGTTTCTACTGCACTACTTGTTTCTATTAAGATGTCCTCTTTATTTTCGTCTGTTGAAGGATCGTTTGTACAAGCAACTAAAAAAAGGACAGCCAACAGGAACAGGTTTAAAACAATTAGTTTTTTCATGATTCTCCCCTATTTTACATTCTCTCTTTTCACCTTAGAAAACAGGCTTTTCTATTATACTCTAAATTTTCGTTTTAGAAGGCAGTCTCAGATTACTTTCTTGATTTTAGTTTCTTCTCCTTAAATAAAACCGTAGCAACTTGACTACGGTTCCTTTAAAAACAACTATTAAATTCGAACTGATTTTCCTGATAACTTCCATTGTTTTCTCCAACCAATTTGAGCAACTACGAGTATGCCAAGTGCGACTAATGCTATTAATGAGAAGGTTATAAAGCCAGCTGCGTATGTTCCTGTTAGATCTTTCAGTGATCCAAGTATATTGGGAAGGAAGAATCCTCCAATCCCTCCCGCCGCTCCAACTACACCTGTCACCATTCCTATTTCCTTTTGAAAACGTTGTGGTACTAATTGAAAGATAGCACCATTCCCCATTCCTAAGCATCCCATACCAACAAATAAAGCTACAGTAACCATCGCTAAAGGAGGAAGTAAACTGACAGCAAACATACATATTGCTACTCCAATAAATAAGATCTGTAATAACTTTACTCCACCGATTTTATCTGCAATTAAACCTCCAACAGGTCTTAAGAAACTGCCTGCAGCCACAACTAACGTAACAAAATCACCAGCTCTAACCCCGGACACTCCGTATTGAGTAGAAAAGAAATAACTTAAAAAACTAGCTAGACCAACAAATCCACCGAAGGTAACACTATAAAGTATACAAAAGTACCATGTGTCCTTTTCTTTAAAAACAGAGAAATATTCTTTTATAGGTTTTGGAGCTGGTTGATTAGGAGGCTCTTTTGCTAAAAAGATGTAAGAAAATAAAACAAGTGTTAACGGAATAAGTGCAACGCCAAACACTCCGTTCCAGCCAATATGTTCTGCGATTCTTGGCCCAAATAGCGTTGCAAGTAATGTTCCACTGTTACCAGCCCCAGCTATCCCCATTGCTAAACCTTGTAGATGGGGAGGGTACCAACGACTCGCCATAGGAAGGGCAGCTGAGAAGCTCGCTCCAGCAACACCAAGTAAAATTCCGATTAAAAAAAGTTCAGCTACAGTAAACCCAAATAACCATCCCCATAATAATGGGATCATTGTTACCAGCATCCCACCAATCGCTGTTTTTTTCGGACCAAACCGATCAGTTAAAATACCCATAATTATTCTAAAAAAAGAGCCAGCCAATATCGGAATAGCTACAATTAATCCAACTTGAGAAGGAGTTAATCCAAAATCTGCGGTTATATAAACGCCTAAAGCACCCAACAATACCCATATCATAAAACTAATATCAAAATATAAAAATGACGACAACAACGAAGGTGCGTGACCACTTTTCTTTAATTCAGATAATTTCATTTTTCAACCACCTCATATGTATTTGTTTCGTTCATTATCACAAAGATACATTTTAAATACAGCTTATTTGTTAGGTTTATTCACAAACATTCTTAATTTATTGAATCTTTCAACTTATTTTTCGATAATTTAGACAACAAAAAGCGCAATGAGCCTACTAACCCATTGCGCTTGTTAAACTAAAATTAGCTAAACTGCGGAAGTTTTGTTTTTAAGAAGTTCATACTGATTTCAATACTTTCAAGTGGTGTACGACGACTCACGTCTTGCTCCACTACCCACCATTTGACACCAGCTTCTTCACCGATAGCGATAACGCTCTCAATATCAACCCCACCAGTACCTAGCTCTGCAAAAAACTTCTCTTCATCTGTAGTCATATCCTTTAAATGTACAAGCGGGGCTCTGTTTTGATAACGCTTAATCCACTCAACTGGATTTTCTCCCGCTTTTGTTAACCAATACACATCTAACTCTGTCTGAACATTACTTGCACTTGTATCTTCAAAAATGGCCTCAAGTGCCATTCTTCCATCATTCAAACGCTCAAGTTCAAAATCATGATTGTGGTAGCAAAGAGTGATACCCTCTTGTTTACATTGCTCACCAGCTTTTTCAAGAAAAGGAATTAATTTTTGATAGTCTTCTTCAGTTCGTTGGTCAGGCATTAAGAAAGGACAAACGACATATTTACTTCCTAAAGCTTTCTGATCTTCAATAACTTTTGCTAAATTATTTTGTAATTGATCTAGTGGAACATGGCTAGCTGCTGCCTCTAATCCAAGCTCGTCTAAAAGCGTTCTTACTTCCTCTGCTGTTAATCCACCGTAACCAGCAAATTCCACACCTTCAAAACCTAGTTCTGCTACTTTTTTTAAAGTACCAGCAAAATCTTTTTCTGTTTCGTCACGCAAAGTGTACATTTGTACAGCTACTTTAATGGTTGTCATCATAGACCCTCTTTTCTTCAACTAGTATTTTTATGAATAAGAAAAATATGAATACAAATGATCATACTCTTATCATGTCACATTCATATTCAATTATTTTTATTCTTACTGACATTCTCTATCTATCATAGATAAGTTTAGACCTTTTGAACATCAATGAAAGTGTTAGGACATCAATTATTTTACTTTTTTCTAAAAAAGTACTCTTTTCTTGCGTCGAATATTTAAGCTAACTTAGAACGATCATACTTTTTGTTGAGATCGTTTTTTCGTTCATAGCCAATAAATACAAGTCCGGACATAATGATGAAAGCTCCGATAATTTGAGTGAATAGAATCGTTTCACCAAAAAACAAAGCGCCCGTAACTGCTGCCGCTGCTGGCACGACATAACGATAAAAGTTAGATTTAGTTGCACCAACCCGTCTCATTGCTAAATTCCATACTAAAAACGCAGTAATTGTACATAAAATAACATTGTAAAAAATGGCTCCCCAAACTGGTAGAGTTAGATTGGACCATTCGATTGCACTCCATCCTCCGATCGTAAATGGAAATAAAAAGATAGAACCAAAGAATATATACCAGGTTGTTACACGTAATGCAGAATACTTCTTCATTAAAGGTATGCAAGCTAAATTAAATAATGCTCCAATTAAACTCACTAATAAAGCTAAAAGGTTTCCAAGCATATATTGAGAAGAAAGGTCAAATGCCTGATTTCCCCCTAAAATAATTAAAGCAACACCAACAAAAGCCATCGACCCTCCAAAGAGAATTCTCTTCGTCATCACTTCTTTAGTAAATAAAGGAGCAAAGAGTGCGACAAAAATAGGCCAAGGAGCTACATTTAATAAAGATGCATTGGCAAGAGTCGTAAATTTGATTGAGTACATAACAAGTAATTCTAATATACTCACCCCTAGAAAACCTATGACCGCTAGCTTAATTAAATCATTTCTTTCCACTTTTATTCCTCCTTCTAACTTATAAAGAAGGACAAATAGAATTGGAAACGCAAAGAAAAAACGAATAAACACAAACACTTCTGGAGTGAATACATCCATGGCCCAACGTGATATTCCGAAGTTAGCTCCCCAGATAATAGATACAAGAATCAGTCCTATAAAATAAATATAATGATGTTTCATTAATCTAATCCCCTATCGGCTTTAAAGGTAATTACTGAATCATATCTGATTCATCCGATGTTAACCATACATGATATAATAAAAACCTCTACTATTTTGCTTTTTTTAAAAGACAGGAGAACTTTCAAATGATTAATATTGGCTTGTGTAATTATTCCTATCATACAGAACAATTTTATTCTTTCCATCAATCTGGATTAAATGATTATCTTTTTCGTCTTCAAACAGAAGGATCTTGCGAAGTGAATGTAAACAAAAGAAAACTCTTCATTGAAAAAGGAGATCTTCTTTTAATTAAACCCGGAGACTCTTATGAGCTTCGAATTGAAGAAGGACAGATGAGTGGAGATTATTACTTATTCTGTCGAGGTGAATGGCTTGATCAGTGGTGGCAAAGTTCCATTAAACCTAGCATTTCTAGAATTGATATTGATGATAAAATCCTATCATTATGGCGACATATAATTATTGAGGAACGACGCCCTTATACGGAACAGAATAAGGAATTAACCGGCTTCTTACTTCAGGCACTTTGCTTATCGTTGGAACGTGCGGTAACCGAAACAGCTTCTACATATAGTGAAAGGCCTTATGTTGTAACCAGAATGATGCGTTATATTGAAGAACATGCTTTAACTGCATTTAAAATTGAAGAAGTAGCCAAGCATTCAGGACTAAGTATCTCACGTGCAGCCCACCTGTTCAAAAATAGTGTTGGGAAAACGATGATTGAATATGCTCATGATATCAGATTATCATCAGCCATTAATCAGATGAAGTATACATTAATGACATTAGATCAAATTGCTGAAAACTGTGGATTTGGTGGATATTCTTATTTTCATAAAGTGTTTAAAAAAAAATATGGAGTTAGTCCAGGGACATATAGGAAGCATGAGTAAAAATCCTAAATGTATAATCACACATAAAGAGGTCAGCAATCGACATGATTGCTGACCTCTTATCTTGTTCTTTATTTAATTTCATTTAAGGCCTCTTTTAAGGTCTGTACTAGTAAAGTAAGATCTTCCTCTTCTATATTTAACGGTGGAGCGATTGTTAGCACATTATTGTAACCAGCAACTGTTGCACCGTTCTTCCCAATAATAACTCCTCTTTTCTTACACGAAGCAATTACTTTATTTACAATGCTCACATCAATGGGTTCTTTCGTTTCTTTATCAGTAACAAGTTCGATCCCTATTAGAAGACCCTTCCCTCTTACATCCCCGACATAAGGATGATGTTGTAACACGTTAATCAAATCACTTTTTAACCAAGCACCTAATTGTTTGGAACGCTCATATAAATTTTCTTTTTCCATCATTTCTAGGTTTTTTAAAGCTAATGCGCATGAAGCAGGATTCCCACCAAATGTATTCACATGTCTTAGATAATCGTATTGTTCAGAGCCCTTAAATGAATCATAAATCTCTTTTCTCACTGCTGTTGCTGATAAAGGAAGGTAACCACTTGTGATTCCTTTAGCCATTGTGATAATATCTGGTTTCACCCCGTAATTCATGAACCCAAAAGGTTCACCCGTTCTTCCAAATCCACAAATTACTTCATCTACAATTAGCAGAGCACCGTGTTTTTCGCAAACTTCTTTGACCCCGGTTAAATAACCATCAGGAGGCATAATCACTCCCCCACCAGTAATAATCGGTTCCATGATTACTCCTGCGACCGTTTCACTCATCTCCCACGTCATGACACGGTCGATTTCTTTGACCGATTCCAACTCGGTAGGATCACATTCTGGTAAGTCATTAGACCGATATGAATCCGGAGGAGTAACATGAATAAAACCAGGAGCTAGTGGCTCATATTTATATTTCCTCTCCGCTTGCCCTGTTGCTGCAAGTGCCCCCATCGAATTACCGTGATAAGCACGGTATCTAGAAATAAATTTATAACGCTGATGATCACCTTTTTGTTGATGATATTGACGTACAATTTTAAAAGCTGTCTCATTAGCTTCTGATCCACTGTTAGAAAAGAAAATTACATACTCTTCCCCAAGAATTTCATTTAACTTCTCACCTAATTTTATGGCAGGTAAGTGACTTTGGGTTAATGGATAATACGCCAAATCCTTTAACTGTTCATAAGCAGCATCTGCTAATTCAGTACGTCCATAACCGATATTGACACACCAAAGGCCAGACATTGCATCTAAATACTTATTGCCTTCATTATCTGTTATCCAGGAGCCTTCAGCTTTTGTAATAACCATTGTCGCATCAGGATTATAAGGCTTCATCGAGTGCCAAATATATTTGTCGTCTTTTTCTAAAGCTTCATTCGTTTGGTTTATTTTAACCATTGTTGCTCCTCCTCTCTAGCTTCTACATCATATAAATTAAAATTAAAAATCATACCTTGATGTAATCATTTTTTTACGAGTGAAAAAGTTAACACCATCTTTACCGTTTACATGGAGATCACCGTAGAAAGAATCTTTCCAACCAGAAAACGGGAAGAAGGCCATTGTCGCAGGAACCCCTACATTAACCCCTAACATTCCTGCATCTGCTTCTTCTCGAAACTTACGGATTGCTTTTGCATCTTTCGTGTAAATGGTTGCACCATTGCCATATCTGGATTTTCTAATGTAATCTAATCCTTCATCTAAACTGTCTGCTCTAAGTAAGCTAACGACAGGAGCAAAAATTTCTTCTTTTGCAATCGTCATATCAGGTGTTACATAATCAAAAATGGTCGGACCAAGAAAATTTCCAGTGGTCATTTCATCCATCTCTTTACGACCATCTCGAATAAGTGCCGCTCCTTCTTCTTGACCTTTAATGATATACTCTAAAACTTTGGTACGATGTGAGTCGCGAATAACAGGAGTGAGAAGAACGTCATCTTCTAAACCACTTCCGATAACTAACTCATCAGCTCTTGATTTCAACTCTTCCACAAATTGATCGCCATCTCCAATCACAACAACCGCACTACAAGCCATACAACGTTGTCCTGCACTTCCGTATGCAGAGGCAATAATGTGCGTAACTGCTTTTGAAATGTCAGCGTCTGGCATCACAATATGGTGGTTTTTTGCTCCTGATAGCGCTTGCACACGTTTCCCATTTGCAGCAGCACGCTCATATACATATTTCGCTACTGGCTGAGAGCCAACAAACGAGATCGCTTTTATATCTTCGTGATCGAGTAAGCCGTTTACTACATCATGTGCTCCATGAACAACATTTAAAACACCTGCCGGAGCTCCGGCTTGAGTAAACAATTCAACAAGTTTATTTGCTAACATTGGTGTTCGCTCAGATGGTTTTAAGACAAATGTATTACCACATGCAATCGCTAACGGGAACATCCATAATGGAACCATCATTGGGAAGTTAAAAGGTGTGATTCCACCGATAACCCCTAATGGGTAACGGAACATCTCTGAATCTATTTCTTCTGCTATGCCAGATAATGTTTCACCCATCATTAACGTCGGTGCTCCAGCAGCAAATTCTACACACTCTATTCCTCTTTGTACTTCACCGTGTGCTTCTTTAAATGCTTTACCATTTTCTAGCACAATCAGCTTCGCAAGTTCATCATGGTGATCTGATAGTAATGTATGAAATTTGAACAATATTCTCGCTCGCTTTGGTACTGGTGTGTTCTTCCAAGTTTGAAAAGCTTCTGTTGCCGCTTTCACGGCTTGATCTACATCAGTGGTCGATGAAACTGGAACACTAGCGAGTACCTCATTCGTAGCAGGATTGATGACATCTAATGTTTCTCCACTGTTTGCATTTACCCATTGTCCATTAATATAATTTTTCAACACATTCGTTTGTCTTTTTATTACGGTCATGATTTAGCCTCCCATTTCTCTTAAATTACTTATCTCTTATAAGTATTATCTCTTGTTCCTAAACAGCTATCATTAGACGTTTTGTCAAATAACTAAGTCTTTTTTTTCCACAAAATGAACAGTCTTAACGTTTAATCTACAAATCAACTTATTTTCAGACTAAAAAAAGGTTGCCCCAAAGTTTTTAAAACCTTGGAACAACCTTTCACAGATCTGGTAATGCTTTCGTGTATCGTTCAGTTGTATTTAGATACTCATAAGCTAATAGCATGAACTCAATTGCCAAGCGTTTCTCCGAGCTCATAAAATCTTTCCCGAGAAGTGTTTCAAGTTTTTCTATTCGATGGTACATCGTCTGTCTTACTACAAATAACTTTTTGGCTGTTTCTTGTTTTGAACCATTACAAGCTAAATACGTTTTCAAAGTTTCAACTAACTTGCCATTGAATTTGTTGTCATAGTCAATAACAGGTTGTAAATATTCTAGAACGATTTCTTGTAAATCACTGTGTTTATTTAACAAGGACATGATCCGGTACATGTGTAAATCTTCATAAAAATAGCTTTGTCCATCTTTGGTTAGCATTTTCTGAAACAACAATGTTTCTTTTGCAGACTTATAACTACTATGTATCTCATTCAACTGCTTAACAAACTTTCCGATGCCAAAAGAGATATTTGCTGCTTTTAACTTCTGATTATAGTCAACTTTTTCAAATCGTTTAAACGCTTCTTCCACTCTTTGTTTCCATGATTTTAAAGGCCTCTGATTCCCTAGAATGAAAATGATATGATGCTTTACCTCGATAGAAAAAACATAAAAGCCTTGTTGTTCAAAAATGGTTCGGAAAAGAAGCTTAAAATACGTTTTATCTAAAGTGGTTGCTGTTGAGTGATCTGTTGATTGCCATTTACACGCACAAACCACTCCCCCGTTTAATTTTAATCCTGGTTCTAAATATGAAAGGTGTTCTTTAATTTCAACGTTATTATGAAGCCCATCAAGCCAATCTATCATCCATTCTGTTTCCTCAAGTCTTCTTTTTTCTTCTACGTATAAATCTCTTAAGAAATGTTGAGCAAGAGCAGTAGTCGTCCGGTCGAGTATTAAAAGATCAAATTCATTTATTTCTCGATCTTCTGTTAAAATAACAAGTTCTGCAAAGTGATTTTCTAGAACCTGAACAGATTGGCTTGCCATATACTTAAAACTACTTTGTTGGTTATTTTTAATCTTTTCTATTAAGTTCCACCTTTCTTTAGTTGGGAGCTCTGGTAAAAGGATCGTTTCTTCATCAAAGAAAGCAACCACTTGTACATTTAGAAAAGTCTGAAAAAAGACAAGAATTTCTTTATGATTATTAACTTCGAGTAATTTTTTGTTTAGGTTCTGAGAGTAGTTTTCTAGATCTGAGATCAATCTGTATTGATGGTTAATTAAGAGTGAATGGATATCCTGCGTAATTTGTACAAACGGCACCTCTTCATGAAAGAGGATAATTGGAAATTGATGTTCATTTGCAAGATCTATTATATCTTGAGGAATAAAAGAGGTGTGCGAACTAACTTCAATGCATAACCCTGTTGCATTGCTTTCTATTAATTGAGTTAAAAATGATTTGAATAATGCTTTATTTTCTTTCCAGCCCAAACCAGTTGTTAGAATTAGCTCGTGACCATTCAACAACTTCTTAATCGCGATTACTTCAACGACATGGACCCATTTTACATTTTTATGTAGGCCACTTGTACCAGCAACTACTTCTGCTTTTTCAAAATGCTTCCGCTTTAATATTTCAGTAATGGTGATTGATTGCATTCATTCACTTCCTTTACTGTCTTATCGGCAAACATATATTAATCTATATTCATTATAATATGAATCTTGTACTTGTAACTAATTTTTCCAAAAAAAGATGTAACAAAAGTTCCTATGAACTTTGTTACATCTTAATGCGAAATCTATATAATCTAATATGATATATAACACCTTCTTTGGAAAGATTAACTTAACTTAATTTCTTCTGGGCAATAATCAGCGAGCTAAAATACTTTCTAGCATCAGCAGTTAAAAGATGCAAACGTTCAATTGGCTCTTTATAACCATTCGGATCAGGTGTCACTAATTCAAAATCAACGAATGCACCGCTCAAATTTTCAGTTACTGACTTGATTTGGTATCCTTGTTCGATTAGAAAATCTATTTGCTCTCTTTCTGCAATGAAATCCTGATAATCAGACATACAGAACCCCTTCCTACTAGCTATTTCACTTCTCTTGACGATCTTTGCTCAATCATTGCATCATCTTCTTCAGGTATTACCCAATCTCTACCTACTGTTATACCTAAGTATTTCTGATCATTCGGATCCTCTAGTTCAGCCTGTTTATATTTTTCAAACCACCAATATTTCGCTAGGTAATAATAGGAGCATAACCCTACTACAAATCCAACAACGAACGAATAGTTTGCTAGAAAATAAGATGCCGTGCCTCCTAAGATAAAAGCAATAAAACCAGCTAAATTAAAGCCATTCATATACTTATATTGACCTTCTTTGTTATATAAGTCTGGAACATTAACACGACGTTTACGAATAAGGTAATAGTCGGCTATTAATATACCTACAATGGCAGATAAGATACCACCAACAATTAATAAGGCTGGAATGATAATATCAAATAAACTCCAAGGTTGAACGAGAGTACCAACTAAGCCCGCAGCAACAACCCCTGCCCAAAATGGAACTTTAGGGCCTCCCACGTTTGAAAAAATTGTCGCAGCCGGAATTAAATTTGCAGAGATGTTAGTAGACCATTGTGCAAATACAATCATAAGTAATAAAACACCAAGCACTAAGCCACTCGCAGCCTGCTGAAGAGCAACAACCGGGTCGTAATTAGAAACTGCAATATAAGAAACCGCACCAATTACTACCATGAATGTTTGAGTTATTGGTAAAGCAATCAAACTACCAACGATTTGTGATTTATTTCGCTTAATCCAACTTCTCTCATGTTTCGGTGCTTTAATAAAGCGGGAAATAGACGGCATGTCGGCCGCTAAGGTGCCCCAAAATCCCATATTACTCATAATCACTACTATAAATGCTGTAACAGCAGCTCCACCTGTCACTGGACTCTCTATCCAAGCCCATACATCGCGGCCTTGTGATAAAGCTTGATCTGATAAAGTCATGTACATCCATCCAGATATAATAATAATTATAGGTGCTGCCAAATCAGCAAAGCGCTCTACCGCTTTAATTCCTAGTGATGTATTAACGATTTGAAGTGTAGCAAATACTAGAAAACAGACAAACCAATTATCAAAACCAAATAAAACAAACAAAATACCATTCATAGCTGTTGAACCAAAATAGGTGTTAATCCCAAACCAACAGGAAGCTACAAATCCCCTTATGACCGATGGTATATGAGTACCCATTGTTCCAAATGGAGCTCTTAAGTAAACTGGAAACGAGAGTCCATGTTCAACCCCAATGTCTCCAGTCATTGTCATAAAAAGCCCAATAGCTATCGACCCTATAATCGTTGCTAAAATAACCCAACCGAGTGAGAGACTCTGGACACCTGAGCCCCCAATTGCAAAAGCTGCTAAGACGACGGCCATTCCAACCCAAATAAATGCAAACCCAAACGTTCCAATCTTCTTTCCACTATGCGGAATCGGTAATAAATCTGGAGATTTTAAATGATTTTGTTTTTCCTTCATCGTATCACCCTTTACCCTTAAATTTTTTCATATCCACTTAAACAGTAGTTGGCGTTTGGGTTTGGATTTGGGTAAAGACAATTGCTTGTGCTGATATTAAATTAACTATATCTAATCAAGCAATCATCTCCTCATTAAATCGTCAACTCATCGCTTTTCGTTGGTTCAGTTTGACTAAGATTGTATTTTGCTCTTTTTAAATACTTTCCTTGGCCAAGTTTTCCTACAAATTGTTTATTTTGAATAACAAATTCACCACGTGACAACACAGATACAGGCTCTCCTGTCACTTTCATGCCTTCAAAGGGATTGTAATCCGCTGCCATGTGATGGGTTTCAGCCGAAATCGTTCTTTCTACATTCGGGTCAAATATGACAATATCAGCATCGGTTCCAACTGCAATTGTCCCCTTTTTTGGATATAAACCAAACAATTTTGCAATTCTAGTTGAGGTAATATCAACAAATTGATTTAATGTGATTCTTCCTTTTTTTACCCCCTCAGAATAAAGAATGCTTACTCTATCTTCAATTATCGGACCACCGTTAGGAATTTTACTGAAATCTCCCTTTCCTAAATCTTTTTGCCCTTTAAAATCAAAGGAGCATTGATCAGATCCTAAAGTTTGTAAGTCTCCTGTTCTAAGAGCATTCCATAATTCATCTTGATGCCATTTATCTCTAAGTGGAGGAGACCAGACATATTTGGCTCCTTCAAAATCAGGCTTCTCTAAATAACTCTTATCTAGAACAAGATATTGTGGGCACGTTTCTCCCCACACATCAAACCCTCTTCTTCTTGCTTCTGCAATTTTCTTTGCTGCCTCCGCACAAGAAACATGTACAACATACAATTGAGAATTCGCTAAGCCTGTTAATTCTGCTGCTCTACCAGTTGCTTCGCCTTCTACCTCAGGTGGTCTTGTAAGAGCATGATAAATAGGATCCGTTTTCCCTTCTGCCAAAGCTTGCTTGACTAAATAGTCAATTACATCGCCATTTTCAGCATGAACCATTACTAAACCGCCAAGCTCTTTAGCTGCAAGTAATGTTTTAAATAAAGTGCCATCATCAGCTTGAAAAACATTTTTATAAGCCATAAATACTTTAAAAGATGTGATCCCCTCTTCATTAATAATGGTTGGAAGTTCTTCTAGAACATCTTCATTCATCTCACCAATCATTAAATGAAACCCATAATCAATAACCGCTTTATCCTTGGACTTAGCATGCCATGTTTGAAGCGCATGTTTTAAAGGTTCACCTTTATTAGTTAAGCAAAAATCAATTACTGTTGTTGTCCCACCAAACGCTGCCGCAATTGTTCCAGTTTCAAAATCATCCTTGGAAACAGTTCCACCAAAAGGCATTTCCAAGTGGGTATGTGGATCTATCCCTCCAGGAAATACATAGCATCCATTGGCATCAACCACTTCTGCCCCAGTTTCATTAAAATTCTGGCCAATGCTAGAAATCTTGCCATTTTCAATTAATAAATCTGCTTGGTACGTATCTGTTGCAGTTACAATAACTCCATTTTTGATAACTTTTTTCATAAAAACTCCTCCTATCACTTTCCTATATCTACTTCACAACTCTGAACTGCCTGAATAGCCGCTTGACGTTCATTCCATGTCATCGGTGGTTGTTCATGAGGTAATTCAACCATATTAATCGCTCCATCAACCGGACAGACGATTGAACAGAGATTACATCCTACACAATTATCTTCATCAACTTTTAAGTAACCTTTACCTTTATCGTCCTTAAGCATGTCAATACATTGGTGAGACGTATCTTCGCAAGCGATGTGACATTTATTGCAATTGATACAAACGTCTGTATTAATTCTGGCTACGACTTTATAATTTAAATCTAAATTTCCCCAATCTGAATAACGCGACACTGATTTTCCGATTATTCCGTCAATTGATTCGATTCCTTTTTCATCTAGATAGTTGGATAGACCATCAATCATGTCTTCCACTATACGGAATCCGTGGTGCATAGCCGCCGTACAGATTTGAACACCAGTAGCTCCCATCAATAAATATTCTACTGTGTCCTGCCAATTCGAAATCCCACCAATTCCAGAAATCGGAACATTAATTCTAGGATTACGGGCACATTCAGCTACCATATTAAGAGCGATCGGCTTTACTGCTGGTCCACAATACCCACCATGAGCTCCCTTTCCAGCAACGTGAGGAATCGTATTCCACGTATGAATATCAACCCCTGCAAGACTATTAATTGTATTAATCATGCTTATGGCATCTGCTCCACCTTGGACGGCAGCTTCTGCAGTAACGGTAATATCTGTAATATTCGGCGTTAACTTTACAATAACAGGCGTTTGAGCTACTTCTTTTGCCCAATAGGTTTGTTTTTCAACTAAATCTGGAACTTGCCCTGAAGCCGCCCCCATTCCTCTTTCAGCCATACCATGAGGACACCCAAAGTTTAGCTCAAGACCATCAACCCCGACATCCTCAACTCGCTTAACAATTTCGTGCCACTTCTCTTGTTTCGGTTCAACCATTAAAGAGGCGATAATGGCATGGTCCGGAAACCTCTTTTTAGTTTCATAGATTTCTTTTAGATTGACTTCAAGAGGTCTGTCAGTAATTAACTCAATGTTATTAAAACCAGCTACCTTTTGACCGTTAAAGCCAACAGCAGCAAAACGTGACGATACATTTAATATGGGGTCACCCAAAGTCTTCCAAACTGCTCCACCCCAACCTGCTTCAAACGCTCTTTGAACTTGATAACCAGAATTAGTAGGTGGTGCTGAAGCTAACCAAAATGGATTAGGAGATTTAATGCCTGCAAGATTTATTCGTAAGTCTGCCATAAGATTCCTCCTTATAAGAAAAAATATTGATTACGCCGTTTCTGTTTGGTTTTTAAACATTTGTCTGTGAATTGCATAAGCTGTATCTTTTCCCTGCTGTGCTGCAGAGACAACCATTGCCTCTCCTTGTCCTTTACCAAAAATAACATCACCACATGCGTAAATTTTTTCATTAGATGTTTGGAACGTATCTTGATTGATTTTCACAACTCCGCCTTCATGTTCCAAACCAAACTGCTCAATAAGTTGGATATATCTTGATTGTCCAATAGCTTTAATTACTGCATCTACCTGTAACGTGAATTCGGACCCTTCTACCGGTACAGGGCGTCTACGACCGTCGTCGGTTGACTCTGTCAACTTCATTTTAATGCATTCAATAGCCTTTACTTTTCCATTTTCATCTCCGATAATTCGCTTAGGTGCAGTTAACCAACGGAATTCCACGCCGTCCTGCTTTGCAAATTCATATTCAAAATCATACGCGGTCATTTCTGCTTCCGTTCTTCGATATAATATTTTTACATTTTCTGCTCCGAGTCGAACAGAACATGTTGCGCCATCAATAGCTGTATTCCCTGCCCCAATAACAACAGCACGCTTTCCAACTAAGTGATGTGGTATTTCACCTGACTTGGTTGATTTCACAAAATCAATCGCGTCATATACCCCTTCTAATTCTTCTCCATCAATCCCGAGATTTGGAACACTTGACATCCCAACAGCAAGAATCACAGCATCAAAATTTTCCGTTAGCTCTGTCACAGCTATATCTATGCCTACTTTTGTGTTCGTTTGAATCTTTACATCTAGTTTTTTAACTTGTTCTACTTCCCAAAAAGAAATGGATTGAGGTAACCTAAAAGAAACAATTCCATACGTATTTAAACCACCTGCTTCTTTTTCTGCCTCAAAAATGGTTACTTGATAACCAAATAAAGCTAATTCACGAGCCGCAGATAAGCCTGCAGGCCCCCCGCCCACAATAGCTACTGTTTTACCGTTCTTTTGACCAGCTTTAAATAAAACTTGTTCATTTTTTATTGCCCAATCAGTTGCATATCTTTGTAAGTTTCCTATCATAATTGGTTTGGTAGAATGGTTGAGTACACAGGCACCCTCACAAAGTTCTTCAGTTGGACACACTCTAGCACAGCTTGCACCAACGGGATTAGAAGTCATGATCGTTTTAGCAGACCCTTTTAGGTTTCCTGTTGCAATTTTCTTGATAAAGGTCGGTATATCTATTCCCGTAGGACAAGCGGTGATACAGGGAGCATCATAACAGTACAAACAACGGTTAGCTTCTTCCAGTGCCTCTTGGTTAGATAGCCCTAGATGAGCTTCCTGAAAATTCTTCTTTAAATCGACTAGTGATATATTTTGCAAGCTATTTTTAGTCAATAGAAAAGCCTCCTTTTCTTCATAGATCATATTTTTAAATAAATAGGATTTCACATAGATAAATAGAACAACTTCCTCTATGTAAAATCCAAATCATTTTATTTATGGAAGTAGTGATGTCATTTCTTCATACGTTTCGGGACGCCGATCCCTGTAAAATTGCCATGTATCTCTTACTTCACGTATAAGTTTTTTATTCATCTCACCAATAATCACTTCATCTTTATCACGACTGCCAATAGAGACAAAGCTCCCTCTCGGATCGACTAAATAGGATTGTCCATAAAACTCTCCCATATTCCAAGGCCCTTCTACTCCTACTCTGAACAAGGCCAATTTTTACTTTATCAGTCATAAACCATTCCTCCTAAACCAATCTAGTAAATTAGAAAGTTTTTATTCGTTGTCTAGGTTCAACAGTTCAATTAGTAAGCGCTTCCACTCTTTGGGATATCCGTAATAATTTAGCTATCTCTTACTTTATACCTCCTCCGTATATCTGAAGTTTGAGTTTATTTTACTTGGAATCATAGGCTAATACACTATACATAGTGTTAAATAGTGGTAGTTATTTATTTATCATTTTGTAAAATATAAAATTTTGAAGTGTTCGGATATCCGTATTATTAAGGTAATTAATATTAACGTTATCCCTTTTACACTGAGAAAATGTTAGAGTTTGGACCTGAAAACCATGTTTACATAGATGAATATGAGAAAACTCTTGAGAAACTAATTGTTGATACAAAACCAAATGTAAAAGGCATCATTTTAATGACTCCTTTTTATTTAGAATTGAATGAAGAAGACCTTATGCGACGAACAATGGACAGGTACGGTGATATTGTTCGAAGACTTGCTAGTACTAATAAGTGTGTTTTTGTTGATACTCAGTCAGCTTTCAATGAAGTATTAAAAGATTTATATCCTGCCACGTTAGCCTGGGACCGAGTCCACCCAACAACAACTGGACATATGATTTTAGCCAGAGAAATTTTACATATAACTGGGTTTAATTGGGAGCGAATTTGATTTCTGCGTCACAATTTGTAGGAACTCAAAATTTAGAAATGAAAGTTAACAAAAACAGTGACCCGTTTCGCAATGAGACAGGTCACTGTATTGTTCTGAGAATTGTTAGGTGTGTTAATTTTCAAGTAGACTCATTTTTTAAAATACGATAAAGCTCATTTCTTTCTAAAGAAACCACCTCACCGCTAATTGCCCAATTCACTTTCAATTCATGAGGCATTTTCCATTTCTTATAGGAATGTTTTAACACGTCACTTAGCTGATCAACCCACACTATTTGCTCGATTGAATCAAAATGTACCTTTTCTTTTGGAAAGTTGACTGGAGATGGCACAGACTGTTGTATTCCTGAAATACATAATGTATGAGAGCTTGCCACTTCTATACTACAATCCACGGTTTTATTTTTAACGTTAATTGCAGCTAACATATGATCAATTTTTAAAAAGTCATCTGCAAACGGGGAGCCATAATTATCTACCGTTCCATCTGAATAATATGCTTTTATTAGATTTTGATCTTCCCCCGCAACGCTTGTAAACTTTACTACTGCGTTCTCAAATTCATATTCAAATTCAGGTCCAAACACTTCGTTTTTTTGAATAGCATGTGAAGCAAGGAATAGAATTTCAACACCTTCGTCTGTTATAGTTCTAATAGCCGAAGTATCATAGTTCTCAATATGATTAGCCCTATATGATTCCGCTACTAGTTTAAGAGGAAGTTGACTTTCATTCATTGATTTTCCAATGATATAAAACATGTTTTGTAAAAAATGAGCGGTTGCATTAGCAGTTACACTATCTAATACCCATCTTCCTGTGTCATCTTTAATTTTACCAGCCCAGCTTCGATGAAAATACTTTTCAGGACGAGGCCATAACACTATTGATTTTAGACGTTTTGGTTTTCCAAATTTTCCATTTACGAAATCCATTTTTAATTGTTGAAACGCACTTGAATAAATCCATTGATAGCCAATGCCCACTTTTAAATTAGTCTTGTCACGGTAATTCATCATTTCCATAACTTCCACCGTTGTAGCAGCCAAAGGCTTTTCACATAGAACATGACTTCCATTACTTAAGGCCAAGCATGTTTGTTCACAATGGAATTGAATCGGTGAAGCAATGTTTACTAAATCTGCTCTACCATTTTGATAAAACGATTCTAACGTTTTAAAGTGAGGAATATTAAACTCCTGCAATTTGTTCAATGTCTCTTTTTTTGGACTATACGGATTTACTACTCCAACAATTCTTACTTTTCCTTGTTTTGCTCTTTTAAGAAAAGCTTCAAAATGGCTTGAAGCATAGCCTTCTATGCCCACTAAAACGACATCAATCATGACGTCACCTCTTAGAATCTAAATAGACTTAAACATGTTCTAGATAACGCTCTTTCATTAATGCAAGAACTTCATCACCAGGTGTATCCCAAATTTTTTGATTAAAGATCTCGACTTCGATTGGACCGCCATAGCCTGCTTTTTCAACCGCTTGTCGAATCCGACGCAACTCAATGACTCCATCTCCCATCATTCCTCTACCCATAAGCATGTCTGGTGTCGGAACAATCCAATCAGAAATATGAAAGCCTAAAATACGGCCTTTAGCTCTATTAATCTGGTTATATAAATCATGATCCCACCATACATGAAAAACATCTACCACTACACCAACTTGTTTAGCCTGAAATTTTTCCGACAAGGTGACAGCTTCACTTAAAGATACGATGACAGAACGTTCAGCTGCATACATAGGGTGAAGTGGCTCAATTCCTAATTTTATTCCTCTCTCCTCTGCATATGGTACAAGTTCTTCAATACCCTCTTCTACCATTTTTCGGCCTTCGCTAATATCTTTCCCGGCTGAAGGTCCACATACAAGAACAAGTACTTCTGCGCCTAGTTCTGCTGCTTCATCGACAGCACGTTTGTTATCATCTATAGCCACTTGCCGTAACTTAGCAGTTGTTGCTGGAAACATCCCACCACGACACACGCTTGAAATTTTAATCCCAGAACCTTTGATAATATTTTTACTTTCTCTAAGTCCAATTTCAGAAATTTTATGCCTCCATAGAGCCATCCAAGGAACATCGGCCCGTAAACAGCCATCTACTGCCTCTTTCAAACTCCACTTTTCCGTAGTAATTTGATTCAAACTGAGGCGGTCAATTGAGTTGAAATGATTCATTTTAAACACTCCTCTCTTGATGATTAAGGTCAAATTACTGAGTTAAATTAAGAGGTTATCCCTGATAATTCCAATGCCAATTTCATACGTCTGATAGCCATTTCCGGATCCACTAACAAGCCTGCTTCGTTTGCCATAACGAAGAGTTCAGATAAGTGCACGATGGAACGTGCTGATTCAGTACCTCCAATCATCCGAAAATGAGATTGGTGACCATTTAAATAAGCCATAAAAACAATGCCTGTTTTATAAGCAAACGTTGGTTCTTGAAAGATGTGTCGCGATAAAGGAACCGTTTTCTCTAGCAGAGAGTTATAACGGTTCATCTCCCCTTTATCAAGAGCATGAAGCGCAGCTGCAGCCGCTGGCGCTATCGCATCAAAAATCCCAAGTAGCGCATGACTATACCCTTGTTCGTCTCCTTGAATTAACGTTGGATAATTATAATCATCACCAGTATACATCTTTACACCATTCGGCAGGAGTCTACGCATTTTTATTTCCTTATCCGCATCAAGGAGAGAAATCTTAATTCCATCAATTTTATCAGCATTATCAGCAATAATACTAAGACAAACATTCATTGCCTCATCTACATCTTTATGACCCCAGTAACCTTCTAAAGCAGGATCAAACATGTCACCTAGCCAATGTAATATAACAGGCTGTGAGACTTGATTGAGAATTTTCCCATAAACTCTTCTATAATCTTCTGGTCCTTTAGCACAAGCTGCTAGTGCTCTACTAGCCATTAAAATAATTTGCCCACCTTGCGATTCTACAAACTCACATTGTTCTTCGTAAGCAGCCTCCACTTCCTCCAAAGTGATATCTGTTCTAGGGGTTTGGTGATCCGTACCAGCACCACATGCGATTTGACCATCAACAGCTCTTGCCTCTTTTACTGATCGTTTAATTAATTCCTTAGCTTGTTGCCAACTTAGTCCCATGCCTCTCTGAGCCGTATCCATTGCTTCAGCTACGGAAAATCCAAGTGACCATAAATGCCGTCGATAAGCTAGTGTACTTTCCCAATCAATCGTTGCGTTTTTGAGTGGATCATTGGTTCCTAAAGGATCACAGACGACATGAGCAGCGGCGAACGCTACCCTACTTTGAAATTGGCCAACTGGAACCTCTATTGGATTCATATCCTGAAACTGATATTGATATAAAGATCCATCTTGTCGAGGTAAATTTAATATCTGTCCCATAAAGCCCCCCTATATGTTTAATTTAGGTACATCAACCCATCTACGTTCTTCCCAAGACTGTAATCCAAGATCTGAAAGCTGCGTTCCTTTAGCCCCTTCAAGTAAATCCCATGGGAACGGTTGATCAATAACGACATGTTTTAGAAACGCTTCCCACTGAATTTTGAAACCGTTATCAAAAATTTGGTTATCAGGTACTTTATCCCACTGTTCCTCGAAAACGAATGGATTTTCAATATCAGGGTTCCATGTGGGCTTTGGTGTATTTACTCGGTGTTGTGTTTTACAATTACGTAATCCAGCCACGGCACTCCCTTCTGTTCCATCAACTTGAATGGTGAGTAAATCTTCTCTATTCACTCGAACCGCCCAAGAAGAGTTACACTGAGCGATAATCCCCCCTCCAACTCAAAGGTTGCATACGCAGCATCATCAGCTGTACATTTGTAGGTGTTCCCTTCTTCATCTACCCTCTCTGGAATATGAGTTGTTCCTAAACAAGAAACAGCGCTTACATTTCCAAATAGGTTATCCAACACATAGCGCCAGTGAGCAAACATATCAACGATCATACCGCCACTATCTTCTTTACGGTAGTTCCAAGACGGTCGTTGTCCAGGTTGCCAATCCCCCTCAAACACCCAATAACCGAACTCCATTCTTACAGACAGAATTCTCCCGAAAAATCCTGAATCTATTACTCGTTTTAACTTGAGTAAACCTGGAAGAAATAGCTTATCTTGAACAACTCCGTTTTTCACTCCTGCCTCTTTAGCCAACAGAGCTATTTCTAAGGCACCTTCTAAGTTAGTAGCAGTAGGTTTTTCACAATAAATGTGCTTCCCGGCTTGAATGGCTCTCTTTATACTTTCCGCTCTTCTATCTGTAGTTTGTGCGTCAAAGTAAATTTCGTAATAAGAGTCATCCAAACAAGCTTCTAGATCCGTACTCCAATTGGTAAGTTCATGTTGTTCAGCGAGTGCTTGAAGCTTTTTCTCATTTCGTCCCACAAGTATCGGATCCGGCATGATAATATCATTGTTAGGTAGCGTTATTCCTCCTTGATTTCGAATTGCGATAATAGAACGAATAAGATGTTGATTTGTTCCCATGCGACCAGTTACACCATTCATGATAATGCCTATTTTCTTTACTGCCATTTTTCAAACCCCTTCCTGATTGGATGATTTCTAATTCTAACTTCATTTTAATCAAACTCGCTTTTGTCTGTCTTATTATTCTAGGAAATATATTCTCAATTTAGGAACTAGTTATCTGTTGCAATGACTTTTAAAACCCGCTATGATTTTTTACAAAAGCGAAGTAAATATATAAAAGAGAGAAGGGTTGTTAATGGTGCTCCGCAATATTGATTTACCCAAATACGGTACATACCTTTTTGAAAGTAAACATAAAGACAAGGACGTGGTACATGAACATCATCATCCTATTCATCAAATTCTTTATATTATTGAAGGGCAAGGGCACATCATCATCGATGGGATCTCTCACTCTGTAACCCAAGATAATACAATGATTATCGCTCCTTTTTCGAAGCACTCTATTATTTCCAATTCTAGCTTAACAATGCTCGTGCTTGCCTTTGACAAAAAGTCTCTTGATACAACCATTCAGCTTGATTTAATAAATGCTTTCTTTCAAATATCCTCTTCTTTAAAACCAAACTCAATTGTTAGCAGCGAACTAAGACAATTACTACGGAAGATGCTTTTCGAGCAATCTAATAATTCTATTATTAAAAGTTCTGCTCTTAAAATTTATTTACTACAGCTTCTCCTTATAATAGCTAGATCACAAGAATTCACTCAGTATATTGATACCAATAGCATACGTGCTGAACGGATAAAACAGGTCATTGAGACGCAATATTATGAGCCATTAACATTAAGCATCATCTCTTCTCGCATGGGGCTTAGCAGTCGTTACTTAAATGCTATTTTTAAAGAGCAATATCACCTTACTCCTATGCAATATCTATCAGATGTTCGAGTTCAGCACGCGCAAAAATTACTAGTCGAATCTGATAAAGAAATTGTGACAATTTGTTTTGAAGTTGGCTATGAGACATTATCAACTTTTTATAGAGTTTTTAAAAAATCGTTAAACATGTCTCCTAATCAGTATCGGCAAACACATAAGTACCCAAATTAAAAAGAGCTGTTGAGCATTCTAACTCACAGCTCTTTCATCGTTTATTCTTTTAATCATCTAATAGGTGTTTGATGAACGAAATATTGTGTCTTAATGCTTCCTCATTCGTAAATACACCACTGAAATCCTCCATACCAATATAACCATCATAACCTACAGATTTTAAATCGCTTAATACTTGCTTCCAATTGACAACACCATTTTCAACTAAGTCCCATGCTGGCTCCCAAATTGCACTTCCATCCTCTCTCTGACCTTTTGTTTTCCAAGATGCATTCTTCATGTGAACATGAGCCAAATATGGGCCTAGTAACTCTAATCCCATTTTGTGATTTTCATAGCCTTCAAATATCATATTACCTGGATCAAATAAAACCCCTATATATTTTGGATCTAATTGATCAACTAAACGATGCGCCAGCGAAGCGCTTGGGGCAATTGTCACATGATGCGTTTCGACTAACCCCTTAATTTTATATTGCTTGCACATTTCTTCTACTTCATGTAGATAATTTCTAGCTTGTTTAAATAAGTCTTGATAGTTAACGCTTCTGTCATATCTCGGAACACCGACTCGAATCATTGACGCCCCTAGCTGTGAGGCGATTTTTAATACATTTTCAGTATCGTCTAAATTACTACAATCCAGATAAGGATTCACACTTACAGTTTCTATGTTAAATTGTTCAATTTGTGATCTTAGTTCTGCCAGTTGAGCTTCTGTGCTGTTAGGAGAGATCGTACATAAATTATTTCCCCAGAAGCTCACTGGTTGTTGTCGCAATTCTCCTGAGGTTTCCTTACATCTCCATTCGACCCCATCATAGCCTTGTTCCTTTAAAGTAATAAGAATATCCTTAGGAGTGAGCTCCGGTACCATAACAGTAAAAACGGAAAATTTCATTCCAATCACTTCTTTCATAGTAATTTTCTTTATGTTTGTTTTTTATTGACTTCACTCTACTATTACAGCCTCTCGTTGTGCTAAAAGACATAGCTCTGCTGCTTTGAAGGCATGTTCTTGTGTCATTGCATACTCGGTACGATTAAGACAATCAAGAATTAATTCTCCGAAAAACGGATAGCCTACCTTCCCACTAAGTGAGAAGTGTTGTTCTCCTTCTTCATTAACTAGAAACAAATGGTCACCACCTTTATCTTTGGCAACATCTACATATTTTCTTATCTCTATATATCCTTTCGTTCCTAAAATAAAAGTTCTACCATCTCCATGTACTAAGTCCATCTGGGGTATGCCAGTCAACTCTAAAATAATTCGTAGCACCATTGTCACCAATTAATGTTGCATCACCGTAGTCTTCTAGTTCTGGATAATCCTTGGCATTGTAATTAGCCACCTTACTATGCAGTACTTTTCCATCCTTACAACCTGCAAAATATAAAAACTGCTCAATTTGATGACTGCCAATATCGCAAAGAATCCCACCGTAATATTTTTTTTCAAAAAACCATTTTGGCCTAATCTCTGCAGATAAACGATGAGGCCCAAAACCTGTCACTTGAATGACTCTTCCTATTGCACCTTCCTCAATTAATTGTCCTGCAAAAACAGCGCTTTCCACATGAAGACGTTCACTATAGTAAACCATATATTTTTTCCCAGTTTCCTTCGTTTTGGCTCTCGCTATCTCTAGCTGCTCTAATGTAGTAAATGGAGTTTTATCCGTAAAGTAATCCTTACCGTTGTTCATTGCTCTTAAACCAAGTTCACAACGTTTTGAAGGGATAGCAGCCGCTGCGATTAGTCGAACCTCTTCATCCTGCATGATTTGTTCTTCTGAGGAAGCTACTAGCACATTCGGAAACGCTTTCACAAAGCTTTTTACTTTACTTGGATCCGGGTCATATACCCACTTTAATCTCGCTCCGGCTTCAACAAGACCATTACACATTCCATAAATATGTCCATGATCCAAAGCTATAGCTGCAAATGTAAATTCATTTTCGGAGACAACTTTATTTGGTTTCCCTTTCGGTGCGTAATTCATCCCATCATTTCGACTCATACACTAATATCACTTCTTTCTTGTAACTAATGTAACTTAAACAACCTTTAAATGTTTTAATGAGTCCCTTGTACATTTAATGTAATACTCTTATTCTCTTTTTTGACTGTAGAATTCTGTATTCTATCTTGTAACTCTTGAAAGTAAAGTTCTTCATCTAGAGGGAAGTTCACCCAATCATCTCTCCAAGTTGACAATTGCATTGCATTAGAAAGAAGTAAACCATTAATCCCTTCTGTACCCGGTGCTAAAAGAGATGTACCTGTCAAGATAGCATCAACAAAATTCTGCGTAATTCCTTTATGTCCCGTTTCTTCGCCTTGAATTGGAATTTCACATTTCCAACATTCCGGACTACCAAATCCGCCTTTATACTGTTTATTAAATTCAGGCTCTGAAATGCGGTTTCGCCAAAAGGTCATTTTCCCATCCTCAACGACTATCTTTCCACGATCACCGGAGATCTCTAGACGATTCGTTCCTGGTGCTTCACCCGTTGATGTTATAAACACACCTGTAGCTCCGTTTTCATATTCCGCAAATGCGGTTACATCATCTTCCACTTCAATATTTCTATGTTTACCGAAATAACAAAAAGCACGTACTCGCGTTGGCATCATTCCTGTTAACCACTGCCACAAATCTAATTGATGCGGGCACTGATTAATTAGGACACCTCCACCTTCCCCTTCCCAAGTTGCTCTCCAACCACCTGAATCGTAATAACTTTGCGAGCGATACCAGTTTGTAATAATCCAATTAATCCGTTTGATTTCTCCAAGCTCACCTGACTGGATTAGATCACGTAATTTAGCATATAAAGGGTTCGTTCTTTGGTTGTACATCATTGAAAAAACGAGGTCGTTTTCTTTTGCCGCTTCATTCATTTCACGGACTTGTTTTGTATACACACCTGCTGGTTTCTCACATAACACATGCTTACCATATTTAAAAGCTTTAATAGCTAATCTTGGATGATCGTAATGTGGTGTTGCAATGAGAACCGCATCTATTTCATCCGATTGAAAGAAAGATTCTTCATCTGTAAAGAGTATCACTCCATTTAGATTTTCTTTTATCCAATCTTTTTTTTCCTCTTGTATCTCGAGTACAGCTGTTAACTCAGCACCCTTTATTTCATTCGCTTGTAAATAAACAGCATGAGCTGACCCCATTGTCCCTACACCAATAATCCCAATTCTAACTTTTGACATATATCTTCCTCCAGTTCAATATTGATTAACTAATTATGATCTTTGATCACAAAACAGTTTTCTAAATATTTTCTAGCTTTGACTAATTCAGTCTCCATCTCATTCCAACTACATTCGATTGATATACGTCCTTGATAATTTGCTTTATTCACACATTGAACAAACGTCTCATACGGATAATGACCTGTACCTGGAGAGTACCTCCCCGTATCAGCAACATGAATGTGTTTCACATGTTCTCTCATTTCATAAATATTTTCTAACGGCTCATTCTCTTCATCCATATGGTAAAAATCAGCCAAAACTTGAATGGAATGATGATTTATTTTTTTAGCAAATTCAACTGCTTCAGGAATGCTATTAAGGATATTACTTTCTTTCCTATTTAAAGGTTCAATTACAATCGTTAATCCGAGAGGTTCAGCATATTTAGCAACTAAATGAAGAAATGTAAGTATTTGTTGTTCTGCCTCTCCCCTTGGAAAATTCTCAGGAATTGACCTTGCTCCACCACTACCAAACACGATTGTATCGGCTCCAATTTGCTTTACACGTGTTAAAGCCGTTTTCAAATATCTTTCTATCCTCTTTGCATCAACAGACGCTCCCACCACTTTTAAATCACCTGGCAGAAAAACATTGCATACTTCTACTGGTATCGGGCTTCGTTGATACTTCTCTAAAATCTCTGCGAATTCTTCTTCACTTTTTTCAGGGACGAGAGAAACAACAGTACATTCAATAAAGTCATAGCCTGCTGCGTGCACAATATCTGCTTGATCAATATTTGCACAACACCCAATTTTCATATTTTCACTTCCCCTAATTGACTTTAAGCTAATTGCTTAGAGAGTCTATTTAAGTTATTTAAACTAATTTCCAAACTCTCCATTGGGTTTCCTTGACATTGGTCTTGCTCTACCACATACCATTCAACGCCTGAACGTTCTCCCCATTTAAGAATGGGTTCAAAATCAATAAGTCCTGTACCAACTTCTGCGAAAGTTTGATGCTCATCTGCCGTCATATCTTTAAGATGGATGATTGGCATACGATGTGCATATCGCTGTATGAACTGTAATGGATCATACCCTCCTTTTTTAACCCAGAACACGTCTATTTCAGCTAGTATCATATTTTCATATGTTGGTTCAAGTAAATATTCCAAGGCTGACTGGCCATTTACCGTTGTTTCAAACTCAAATGCATGATTATGGTAACTAATACGGATGCCTTTTGCCCGATCAGCTATATCGTTGAGCTCTTGACGAATATAACGGTAACCTTCAATAGATCTATATTCATTTGGAAGATTGGGACAAATAATATCTCGTGTATTATACAGATGTACCTCTTCTAGAACACTATCTAATTCTCTCGTAAGACGGTCCAAACTAACATGTATACCAGCAGTTCGAAGACCTGTCTCTCTCAGTAAAGCAGAAATTTCATGTGGATCATAGCCTTCTGGAAGCGCAGACAACTGTACCCCAGCCCAACCCATTTTCTTTAACTCTCTAAATACTGCAGGATAATCCCTCTTTAATTCTTCTCGTAGTGTGTATAGTTGTGCTCCAAATTTTTTATCCATAGACAACTCTCCCTTAAGGAAATAGAAGCGCTTCCATTTTTAAGTTTACTCATTTTGATAAATTGATTCATAGGGAAGATTGCTTTATTTTCGATTTGACTTGACTAATCTTGCGCTGTTTTGCCGTTTTCGGTATTCTGTTGGAGTCATCTTAAGTTGTTGCCTGAAAAACCGACTAAAGTGAGACGGACTTTCAAATCCTGATTCAATAGCAACATCTAAAACTGACTTTTCCGGGTTCATTTCAAGTAAAAACTTAGCACGATTCATACGGCAACTCATTAAATACTGCATAACTGTAAATCCCGTTATTTCTTTAAAAATCCTTGACATATAATACTTACTGATATTTAAGTTATC
This sequence comes from Halalkalibacter akibai JCM 9157, assembly GCF_000513135.1. Taxonomy (GTDB): domain Bacteria; phylum Bacillota; class Bacilli; order Bacillales; family Bacillaceae_D; genus Halalkalibacter; species Halalkalibacter akibai. The sequence continues at coordinate 5,879 of NZ_BAUV01000016.1, read as the reverse complement.
AGCAATATTTGTTAAGGAAATGTCAGTAGTGAAATATTCATCAATCCAATTGATAACTCTCTCTACATGATAATCCTTTTCGGATTCATATAACGGCACCTGTGCTAATCTAGATTGACTTAATTCATATATTTTAAAAAGTAATTGAACAAACAATGTTGATACTTTTGCATTTACCAAGCGATTATGCAGACGTAGATCTTTTGATTGAGGTAGTTGTTCACTCATTTGTATAGATAAAGCCCTAATCAATTCCTCAATTTCACAAAGAATCGTTTTATCTACATTTCGGAGTAAAGAATTACTTAATTTATAAAATGGGATTAATAATTCCGATACCTGAAGACCGTTAACTAAGGGTTTTATCCATTCTTGCGAAAATTCGATAATACTTCTCTCATAAGGAGCTGTCATTTCTGGATTTGCACAATGTAACGTCAGCCCATTCATAATAATGATATCGTCAGGCTGTAATTGATAGATACGATCTCCAATCACATACTTACAGTCACCACTGTGAAAATAGTAAATTTCAAACTTGTCGTGTGAATGGTATGGGAATTCATCATGTGACCACTGTTTATCAGACTTCCGAAAAAACACCTTAATATTTTCATCCATCTTATCTCACCTCGATAAGTATTTAATGCCTATCCTTTTTACTAAGGAACAACTTAAATAAGATATGTGAATTTTCAAAACCTTTATACACTCATCATATATTAACAACTCTCACTTTCGAATAATTCGACAAAAGTTCTCATTCTCTCCTAAAATAAAAAAAGGAGGACTAGCCTCCTTCTTCTATTCCTTACCTACTTTCTACCCAATCGGTACTTTCTTTTTGAGCTCGCTCTAATGCTTGCTCAGCCGTTCTTTGACCCGTTAACGCAGCTTCAACTTCAGATGTTAAAATAAATCTTGGCTGGGAAGATCCCCATGGATAACGAGGAGTCCAAGGAGTAGACATCGCTTCAAAAATTGGATCCATTAAGTGAGCTGTTTGTTGAACACTTTCCCACTCTAATGCTGATTTTACAGAAGGCATTGCACCAGGCTCTTCATAAATATATTGTTGAACGAAATCACTTGTAGCAAACTTCATCCATTCCCATGCTAAATCTTTTACTTTACTATTTTTAGCAATTGTAATTGGACTACCTGCAAATAACCCACCAACACCGTCATCGTTTTTGAATTCTTGTGCAATAGCGATGCGGTCTTCTAAACCTTGAGCATACACTTGTTTTGTTAAGTTACCAGGACCTTGGTTTAGCATAATTCCAATATTGTTGTTCGCTGTTAACCAAGCCTCAGACCCTTGATTACTTACAAGTCCACTTGGTGCATACTCTTGCATTTCTAGTAACCATTCTAAGCCATTAATCATTTCAGGCGAATCAAAGTTAAATTTCACTTCATCCCAAGCAAAACCTTCTCCCCATTTGCCATTTTGACCTTCAGCAAGGTTAATAAGAGTAAATGCTGATGACCAATCTCCTCTAAACCAAATACCATAATTTTGTTCACCTGTTACAGGATTTGTCCCCGTCATTTGTTTAGCTTTTTCCTTGACTTCTTCCATCGTAGGGTAATCCGATAAATATTCTACGCCCCACTCATCAAATAATTGTTTATCATATGTGATAAAACGTGCATCTCCTAAAAATGGAAGCCCATAAATCTCTAAATCTTCATCATCCGGACCTAAAGCCAACCATCCATCGACTTGATTGTCAATAAATCTATCAAGACTAAATTCACTATCTCCGTCAATGTAGGGTTGTAATGGCTCTAATACGCCTTGTGCTGCAAAATCGACAATTCCCGGCATTTGATAAACATCTGCTTCACCTGATGTAAGCATCGCTTGTGTTTTTTCTACATAACCTTCCCAAGGCATAATAATGAATTCAACCTTTGTACCTGCATACAAGTTTTCAAATTCCTCTTTGACCACCTTAAGTCCCTTAACGCGCTCACCAGTAATTGGATCAGTTGTATCATCCATGTTGAAATCTCCAATTAATTGGACTTTAAGAGTTTGACCTTCAAACTCTCCACCAGCAATTGGTGCCTCACTAGAAGATTCGCCTTCAGAAGAGGTATTCTCTGAGCTTGAGCTACAACCAACTAGAGCAATCATTAATAGAAACAAACAAGCTAAATGCTAAAACTAAACTCTTGTTTTTAAACATGGAACATTCCCCCTATTAATTTGTTTATTTTTTTCTAACAACACTAACCTATTACTCCCCCTTTACTCCGCTTAATGCGATACTTTGAATAATGTATCTTTGTAAAAATAGATACACAATTACTATAGGTAAAATACTAACCGTAGCCAGTGCCATCGTTAACCCACCTAAACTAGTACCATTCTCTAAAGAGAAACTAGCAAGATAAAGTGGAATGGTGTGAAGTTCTTGATTATTCAAGACAACTAATGGCCACATAAAGTCATTCCAGCTCCAGATAAATGATAATATTACCATTGTGGCTGCAATAGGTCCTGCTAACGGTAAGTAAATACTAAAGAAAATTTTAAATTCGCTAGCCCCATCTATTTGTGCTGCCTCGCGCAATGTGTCTGGTAACTGATCAAAAAATTGTTTACAAAGGAAAACTAAGAAACCACTAACAAGTGAAGGTAAAATTAAAGGCCAAAATGTATTTAAAAGTCCAACACTATTAAATAATTTATATAATGGTATTAACCTTGGTTCCATAGGGATCATTAGCGTACATAGCACCATAAAAAACAAGATTCTTTTTCCTTTAAACTTTCCTTTTGAAAAAGCATAACCCCCAAGCAGAGCTGAACACACACTTATAGCTACTGAACTAGTAGTTACAATTCCAGAGTTTAAATAAGCTTTGAATACTCTCCCATTCTCAAAGATAATCCCATAATTAAATGCAGATAAATTATCTGGAATTAGTTTCGGAGGGAATGGCATTGCTATATTAGCAGTTCTATCAAAGCCAACACTGATCATCCATAAAAACGGCGTCATTAATAAAACTCCGAAAATTAATAACACTATGAATTTCACAGCATTTATCAAGCGCTCGGATTGTTTAGTTGTCATGGTCTGCTTCATTTCAAACCTCCTCCTACCTACAACTTTATTTTCGAAATTTTCAGATTTATAAACGTGAAGAACAATATAATCATAAACATGATATACGTCGCTGCAGAAGCAATCCCGAATTCAAATCCAGTAAATCCACGCTCATAGATAAATGCGCCCATTGTTTGAATAGATCTCGCTGGACTACCGTTAGGTCCACCTAATACATAAACTTCATTAAAGCGTTGCAAAGCACCTATCCATCCAGTAATTAATAGAAAAGCAAATGTCCCTTTCATACATGGGATGGTAATATAAAGCCATTGTTGAAAACCTGAAGCTCCATCAATTCTCGCAGCCTCATACATCTCTGTTGATATTGATTGTAAATTGGCTAGGAAAATAATAATGACAAACCCTATCCAGTGCCAAACAGCTAAAAGTATTACAGCCCATTTAGAAGTTGATGGATCAGATAACCACATCGGTGTGGGCAATCCAATTTTTGCAAGGAAATAGTTCATGATTCCCATATCAGGATGAAGTACGAAGGCGAAGATCATCGCCGCAGCCACAATAGAAGTTACATTTGGTAAGAAGTAAATAACCTTAAAGAAATTCTTCCCTCTAGATACTGTATTTATTAACGATGCAAAAATAAACCCAAGAGGAATTGTGATAAGAATCTGAAAGATACCAATGAAAAAAGTATTCCAAACTGAATTCCAAAAAGGACCAGAAGTTAGTACTCTTCGAAAATTATCAAGCCCTGTAAAAGTTTCAATCATTCCATTTGACCTATAAAAGCTTAACCTTAGAGATTCAAAGATAGGATAAGCCATAAATAAGGCTATCCCCAAGAAAGTAGGAAGTAAAAAGATATACCAAACATAATTATTTTTTGATTTTTTCTTAACTGGCAAGGAAACATTCGTATTAACTTTGGGCATGATGTCACTCATGATTATTCTCCTTCCATACAGTTATTTTTGACACTAACTTACTGTTTTTAATTTTGTTTTAAGGCATTAACAACGTTGTTAATGCCTTAACGCTTCAACCAAAAACCAAAAACCAACAAGCACCTGACACCATTACTTGTAAACGCTTTCATTTCTAACACTAACTTAATAGCTCTTTTTAACCATTTCTTCATGTTAAGGAACTACGATGGCCTCACATAGAGTTTGTAAACCTCCTCTTAAGATAGTTTTATTATAATTGATTTCTAGATAAATCATTTGTTCTTCCTTGCGTTTTTATAGGGATTAATTAACTGTCGTTGCTCTTTTGGATTAGAGGCGTTTAAGAAAGGGCAGAATCAATTGATATTCTGCTTCCATTCCATACCTTTCTTGCAGTCCAATCTTCTTGGCCTTGCCAGAATAAGTCAGTTTCCGGCAATCCAAGCGGTAAAAATACGGTTGCACATAAATACAAACTGCCTGTTGAGATATAACTCTCTGCTAGCTCTGGCTGATGACCATAAAGACCAATTGTTAACCAACCATTTTCATCAAAATTGTCCTGGGCATTCATGGTTTTACGAATAACGGATGTTAATGCGCATCTTACTTGAGCCGGCTTAAGATTTTTATCTAATTTGTGTTGGAGTGCCATTTGGGCCAAATGTTGAAATGCTCCAAACCTGTAAGCAATTGATCGTCCTACTATTGGAAACGTACCTTCAGGTGAGATACTCCTTTCCTGGATGACTGCATATCTTGTTGCACGTTTAAAGATTTCGTCTTTCATTTCCTCCCAATCGGAAGACTGATCACATACTTGATCAATTATGTCTACAAGCATCGGTTGAATGACATAGCTATTATAGTAATCCATATGAAATTCCGGCCCATCACTATAGACACCATCACCTAAATACCATTGACTATGCTGTTTGAGGGCAAAGTCGATTCTCATTCGATCCCAATCTTCTTCACCTAGTAAATATAAAGCCGTTTCAATCATGGCTGCAAATAACAACCAATTATTAAAGGGAGGTTTTCTATTTCTAGTTGACTTAAATGCCTTAATTACATTTTGTTTTACTTTAGGAGCTAATTTATCTATTAATTCTCCTGGTGCCCGAACTAGAGCATGCGCTAGAAAAGCGGTGTCCACAATTGGTTGGTGCCCTTCTGTGAAATTCATATAATCTTTAGCTGTTGGGTCGGTCGCAATCCGTATGCAGTTTCTGACCAAATCAGCATACTTCTTTCTTTGTTGCCCTTCCTCATCCTCTGCCTCACCGAGCTCAAGCCAAGGTGCCATCCCACAAACCAATCTAGCAAATGCTTCTAAGTGACTATAATTTCTTCGATCTTCCGTCTGCCCTTCAACTGGCATTGCCTCTTTCAATTTATCCTGAGAGAGTGTAAGGAGTACTGGATCTGCTATTTTTTTCATTGTGCCTATCCAATAGCGACGATCAACACTTCCAGCCTGATCAATTTGCTTACTCAATGAACATTCCCCGTTTCATTTTAGTTTTTTTCTAGCCCATGATTGAAGCCTTATCTTTCGTAATTTCCCACTTCAAGGGTTCGTTATTTATATACCTTTTTAACTCCTCTAACATAAACTCTCCCATTCGTTGACATTCATCAAACAAGGACCCTGCAATATGAGGCGTTAAAATAACATTCTCTAATTGGAAGAGTGGAGAGTTCACTTCGGGTGGCTCTGGATATGTGACATCTAAAACAGCAAAAATATCAGATCTATCTGTTAAGACCTTTATCATTTCTCTTTCATTAATAATCGCCCCTCTTGATGTGTTTATAAGTGTAGCATTGAATTTCA
>NZ_BAUV01000017.1 GCF_000513135.1 Halalkalibacter akibai JCM 9157 | reverse complement strand
TCGTTTTATCGCTCTGTGGCGACTTTTAATACTTTAACATGTCACTCAATTGCTTGTCAACCACCTTTCAAAAAAACGAAAAGTAATTTGGCGACAAGAAGTAATATATCACGCCCATGATAAACATGTCAATATTGTTTTTTATTTTAATACAACAGAACATATTTACTGATAGTGCCACTGAAAAAACATAGCTTTTTCAGTGGCCTATAATACAATGCAGCATGCCGACCAGACCATTAATACTTCCTTGAATTCTGGTAGCTCCCTCTATTACTGTGTGTTACGTCGGTTTAATATGTATTTCATTGTTTCTTTCGGTGGTACAAAACGTTTATAAATCTTAAAAACAATTTGATACTTCTCTTCCATTGCTTTTTTAACGACTTCATCAATACGAGGATCAGACATATCTAAAAGTAACTCTTCCATCTCTCTCTTTAACATATACTCTACTTCTTGAACTTCTTTTTCGTTTAAGATAACCCCTAACACTACTACCACCTCGACTATTGTGACTAAACAACTATGCAATTCTTTTATCAGCCAAACTTAAAAAACCCAAGGTTTTAAAATTATTTTCTATTTGTTCCAATTTTATTCATAACTTGTTCCATTTAGCCATAGATTGGTCATAACAATGGACAAGGAGGATATGAAATGAATTTCTTTTGGATTTTTCATGCCAAACATATTAAGCAATTATCACTTATAATCATCGCTGCTTTTTTTACAGCGGGTTTACTTTATGTAGAACGCTCACAAATAGCAGTTTTCTCCACTCCAGATGGCCCTCAAGCTTTTTACAAAGCTGAAACTGATGATAAGCAAATAGCTTTAACTTTTAACATTAGTTGGGGAGAAAATCGTATTGGTCCGATTTTAGACATTCTAGACCAAAAAGAAGTAGATCATGCAAACTTTTTTATTTCAGCGGCTTGGGCAGAACGTTATCCTGACCTAGTAAGCGAAATTAAGGACCGAGGTCACAGCATTGGTAGCCATGGTTATCAATATAAAGATTACACTAGTTGGGATAACGAAAAAATAAGACAAGATTTAACTCAAAGTAGTCAAATATTACAGGAACTAACCGGTGAAAGACCAACATTATTAAGACCACCAAATGGCTCTTTCAACAAGGATGTTCTTCAAATTGCTGATGCGCAAGGATACTCTGTCATCCATTGGAGCGTCAATTCAAAGGACTACACTAACCCTGGAGTGGACGCCATTGTTAATGAGGTTGTTCCAGCAACTGATTCTGGTGATATTATTTTATTCCACGCTTCTGATTCAGTAAAACAAACACATAAGGCTCTCCCTATTATTATAGATCAGCTTCGTGGTAAAGGGTTTACCTTTACAACCGTAGAAGATTTAATGGCAAGTACGAAAGCAGAAAATGAGGAAATTAAGTAACACTTTATAAATAAAAGGATGACTCCTAGGAGTCATCCTTTTTATTTCGCTTGCGTTAATCTGTGTAGAATGAGTAATTGCCATGTATTAGCTGTAATAAGCGGCGTTAAATAGAGCCATAGCCACTTCGGATCGTTAACAGTTAGGGCTGGTACCCATTCGATTGTTGTAATAACAACGATAAAAAACAATGCTGGAATAAATGCACCTTGGTTTGTATCTTTTGCTTTTAGATAAGCAATAACAATCCCATACAGCAAAAGCAATATAGGCATAATCATAAAGTTAAAGATCGTTTCTCCCGGTAGGGCAAAGGCAATATATCTAAAGTAAATTAAATCAAATACAACAAATGCGATAATGATGATCTGAACATAATTCCACAATTTTTGCGATTTAAATAACCCTAATCCAAACCGATGAACAGTTAAATAAGCGAAAAACCCCATTTGACTAACAAGACTAAATGCAGCACTGATTCCCAACAACCAAATCAACCCGAAAAACATATTTAAAAACGATCCTTCTGTATAAACGCTATAATCTAAAATAAAACCAACAATGGCTCCACTAATACTACCAACAAGGAGCGTCGTAAAAAATAAATAAACCACTTTTTTACTATTCACAGGCAAATCCTCCAATATCCAATTGTGCTTACATGATTGTAACAAGCTCCTGTAGAAATTGCTAGATCTTCTATTGCTGTCATGTATAAATCCAGAGGAAATATCTCAAATTAATGACAAAATGACCGAAAGGAGCCTTACAGCGTGAAAAAGATCTTTTATTTATTCCTTGTTACACTGCTCCTTCCTATTGTTGCTAGCTGCGCACAGGCTGAAAGCGGCGGAGGAACGACTCCAGATTATGAAAGCACCAAAAAGATGATGGTTGATATGTTGAAGACAGATGAAGGCAAACAAGCTATTCAAGAGATTATGGGCGACGAAGAGCTTCAACAAGAAATTGTAATGGATAACGCCTTTGTTAAGACAACCATTCAGCAAACCTTGACCTCGGAAGCCGGCAGACAGTTTTGGCAAGATGTCATGAAGGATCCTGAGTTCGCTCAAACTTTTGCAGAAAGCATGCAAACAGAAAACGAAAAAATGCTAAAGGGGTTAATGAAAGACCCTGAATATCAAGCAATGATGATTACCGTGCTTCAAGACCCTGAGATGGAAGCTGCTATGTTAGAAACGATGAAATCAAAGGAATATCGACAACAAGTTATGACAATTATGTCCGATGCCTTCGAAAGTCCCTTTTTCATTGCTAAAGTCAATGAAGTTCTAGAACAGGTCGCTCAAAAACAAATGGAGAAACAAGACCAAGCTTCTGGAGGCGGAGAAGGTGGGGGAGAAGACAGCGGCGGAGAATCCTAAGTTCCCAACAAAAAAAGATGACGGTTAGGTTACACCAACCTAACTCGTCATCTTTTTTATTTATTTGTTTTCTCAATTACTCGCTTGGCGATCTGTGCATAAATGTCCCCAATAGGATGATCTGCTTGATAAATAGAAGGAGCAAAGTCATCTTTATTCATTTCAGGTTGTCCTAGCGGAATTTGTCCCAAAAGTTCTGTTTTTAATTCTTCAGTAAGACGCTCTCCGCCGCCCGTACCAAAAACAAACTCTTTTTCACCCGTTACTTTACTCTCGAAGTAAGCCATGTTTTCGACAACCCCTAATATTTCATGGTGTGTTTTAATGGCCATTGTTCCTGCTCTTGCTGCAACAAAAGCAGCAGTAGCATGAGGGGTTGTAACAAGAATTTCTTTAGAATGAGGCAACATCGTGTGTAGATCTAGAGCGACATCACCAGTACCAGGAGGCAAATCTAACACTAGATAATCTAAGTCTCCCCATTCTACTTCGGTAAAGAATTGATTGAGCATCTTACCAAGCATTGGACCTCTCCAAATAACAGGTGCATTATCTTCAACAAAGAATCCCATTGAAATGACTTTTACTCCAAATCGTTCTACAGGATAAATACGATCAGATATTACTTTTGGTCGTTCTTCGATCCCCATCATATCCGGTACACTAAAACCATAAATGTCTGCATCAATGATCCCAACATTTTTTCCGAGTCTTGCTAGAGTAGTAGCCAAGTTAACAGATACTGTCGACTTTCCTACTCCACCTTTTCCGCTTGTTACTGCGATAAAAGTAGTCTTACTGTTTGGAGCTAAAATGGCAGGTCCTTGGAAAGCTGGCTCTTTTACGCCACCAAGCTTAGCCAATTCTTCTTTTGTCAACTCTTCAAATCTTAATCCGACCGAATTAGCCCCTTCACCTTTTATAACCTGTACAATTTCTTGTTGTACTTCCATTTGCTCTGCTGTCCCTGTTTTAGCTAATGCAATTTTAATACTTACATTGCCTTCCTTCACTTTTACTTCACGAATTCCACCTGTTTCAACCACACTTTGATTTAAATCACGATCTTTTACTCTTTTTAGGGCTTCCATTACTGCTGCTTCTGTAATCAATTCAGGCACCTTCCTTTTTTGCGATTATAAACTAAGTATAGCATAGGAAGTTAAACAAACGTGAATCCGTTTGCACCAATTATTCAGGCACTTTTTCATCGGTGTAGTATCGCATAATTCCCTGGTAGATAGACGCTGCTACTTTTTGTTGGTATTCCTCTGTCTTGAGCAATTCTGCTTCTCTTGGATTTGATAAAAATCCAGCTTCAATAAGAACACCTGGTGTTTCTGCGTGTTTAATTAAAAATACGTTGTGAATCGGCTTTGCTTGTCGATTTGTATTCTCTAAATTTCGTCTTACTTCATCTTGTACAAATCGAGCCAATTCTTCATTTTCCGATATTGTTCTATTATAGAACGTCTGGGCGCCACTCCACTTCGGAGACGGAATTGCATTTAAATGAATGCTCACAAATAAATCGGCATCAGAATCATTAATGATGTCTACTCTCCGTCTTAAATCTTCATTCTTCCTTTGTCTTACCTTTTTTGTTTCAGCGCTAGCTAAATCATGATCATCTTCTCTTGTCATTAAAACAAGCGCTCCTGCTTCTTGCAAATAATCGCGAAGCTGCTCGCTTATAAGCAAGGTAATTTCTTTTTCAAGCGTTCCAGTTTTAGAAACAGCCCCTCCATCAATTCCGCCATGACCTGGGTCTACGACGATTACTTTACCAGACAATGGAAGGTTCCAAGTCGTCCAAGAATCATTACTAACAAATTGATATTGAATAATAAATAATAATCCAACTACACCTAAGGCAAATGCTCCGCCTTTTATCCATTTTACTAAATTCACTACCATCCCTCCTCGTCCACTTTTATATGTATATTGGGACAAGGAAAATAATATGAAGTGAATTTAGTAAGTTGATCAAAAATAATCTCTATTATGAGTGAAGAGGCTGGGACAAAAGAGTTTAAATAATGAAAAATACGAACGAAAAGCTGGTTACAATTGCTTCGGAAATACACTCCGCAAAGGTTCTGCATCGTTCGTATGCTCATTTAAACACTTTAGTTATGTCCCAGCCTCTTACGAAATGTCATAAATCAAGTTAATGCAATCTCATGCGGTACCTTTTCTCGCCTTCCCTAAAGCCTTTGGTCCACCAATGATCAACAAAGGCTTCAGTAGCAATTTGCAATGAGTCCAATAAGTAGTCAGAGTCAAGTAGCCAACCTTGTAACAGATTGAAGATACAATTTGATATTTCCGTTAAATCATCGTCACACCTACGTTTCACTTCACGCTCTGATTCACCCTGGTAGCCAAATTTACTGTATTCTGCTCCAACTAAAAAGGCATCTATAGCCATATCCATGCAAGGATCTAATAAAAAAGGATGAGATAGAAAATGAAATGGAACAACAGGTTTAAAATGCTCTTCAACGTGTGCCTTAAGCTCTTTCAAGGAGAGATTTCTTAAGATTTTACGTTCGAACTTCCATTGTTTCTCTCTGCGTTTATCAGACAGTACTGTTACATTCATTTACTTCCTCTCCTTTCATTGTTTTCTTTACAATTAGTATGTTGAACTCCATTTCTTTGCATGCAGTGGAAAAGTTGTTGAATTTGTCCAGAGTTAGAAAAAACCTCAATGGTAACTTAGACCATCGAGGTTAAATGTCTTTTATATCTAAATTATATTCCCAAAGTCCAAGTTGACCTTTTGCTGGAATTTCCCGTTTAACCTGTTGCATCTCTTGCACCACCCAGACAAATCCTCCAACTTGATAATCCCCAAGAAAAAAATCATTTTCTGTAACGATACGACCATCCTCTAAAACGGCGGATGTTCCGTCATTTTGAATAACCCGTAAACAATCGACAAGCTCGCATATGGCAATAATTTTACCAGTAGGAAGCTTCTCTGTCGTGTATCCATGCTTTTGAAGAAGCGCTTGTATAGCTACATGCTTACAAACTGCTAGATCTTTCTTTTTACTCGTATGAATCGCCAGTGGTCCACGGTAATTAGTTTTCCATGATCTTGTTTCATACTCCGCTTCTCTAAGAACAAAAAGGCTCGCCCATGGCTGGATCATTGATAATACTTTCATTTCTCACCACCAACCTTGCGTTTTATATTTAGAATTATCCTTAGAGAAGTGGAATATGACAAAGCATTTTTCTGATCGTTTAATCTTCAAAATCGAAAAACTTTTGTAAATAAAACTCATACTCCTCTTTTAATTCAACAATACTATAATCAGAGTGCCAAGGCTTTACTGGTTCCGTAAAATGAACAATAGCTGGATTTTCTCTTACCTTTACATATTCCTCACCTTGGAAATAGTAAAAGACCTTTTGTACATTCCACTTCGGATTAAGTTTATGCCATTTGTCATACAGTAAAGCATTTAGTGCATCTTGGTCATGATATCTAAGCATGGTCGGATTTTCTCTGATGAACTGGACCAATCTATCTGATATCTTCTTCTTTCTCCATTTCTTTAAGTTGATTAATAACACACCTGCATTAAGATAACTATAAGGCTTAGGAATAGGTACATCACTCGTTTGAGAAGCAATCACTCCTACATCCTCAACCGCTCTGAGATAAACGTTCTTTATATTTTTATTCCATAATTTTGTAATATCTTGTTTAATCAACAGATCTGAATCTAAATAAATGACTTTCTCCACATCTTTATCAAGAAAATGAGGGATAAGAATGCGGTAATAGGATGTTTCATTAATATGACCAGATACATGAAAGCCTTCAAACATCATTTTATCTATCGTTAAAAAAATAACGTCAACATTATATTTATCCTTAATCCGGTGAAACACTTCTTTTTTCTCATCAGAAATCCCACCATCAATGATATAAAATCTCAATGGATTTTCAGAATGTTTATTTTCTAATAAAGAGATAAACGTTACTCCCAGTGGATCAACATAATTGTTATCAGCAGCAGTAACGATATGAATGGTATCCAACTTAATTTCCCTCCTATTTACTTTTCCCGAGAATGGCATATTTGTTATATGGTATGCTGTTATTTTTAATTAGACAGCAAATTTACTATAATTAGCCTTTTAAACAAAGAAGAAGTTTTTTCAAACACAAAAAAAACAGCCGCTTATGCTAACTGTTTGTCTGATTATATTGTTCAATTAATTGTATTTGGTCACTGCCAAGCTTAAATAATATGTATATCAACTTGTTTAATTTATCTTCACATTTCTTTATTTGCCCGTCCTTAGTAATAGTTGAGACTATAGAAACTATTTCTGATATTATGCTTAGGTTTTGAGTTGTCACGCGCGGAACAATCCACTTATTAATATTAGAAGATGTATACCGAACCTTTTTAGAAAAAAGACTTCCGCTTATCGTTTTCTGGTAAAATTCCAACACATTAGAATTACAAAGCCCTAGTAAATAATATAATAATTGCTCCTCTGTTAAAAAATCACTTTTAAATTCTTCTTTGATATACATCCAAAAAATTGTCCCCAAACAAATATAGCCATTTTCGTCTAATGCAAAGTTGTTTTTTTCAGAGATATCCTTTGTAACAATTTTAGGCTTAGTGAATTTTTCTAAATCATGCGGAACCCAAATTTCATACCACTTCCGTGTATTTGATTTCGTTAAATACGGTCTATTTTTTAAGATATCCTCATGTTCAAAAATATACTTCTTCGCATTAGGATAAAGCTCAAGATCGACTGCGACTCCTTTTCCATTTTCCATTTTATGTGGATATAAAATAAAACGATCATCTTCACTATCAATAGACCAGTTCACTTTCCATCTGCCAACATTACCCTTTTGGAGAATAGGAAACACCAAATCCTGCTCAAACTGATTGTCAGTTACAAATTGCATAGTCATTGGATCGACAAACACTTTATTTGGATTAGGCTTAACACCGACACTGACTTTAGCAACTTCATGCATTTTATGATGGGATATAGATTCTATATGAGATTTAATACTAGCTTCATCAACTGATGTGAAATTCCACGTCTCATTTCTACTGGGTACTTTTACTAAAGCATGTGAAATTTCAACTTTTACGTTTTGATGAGTCGTTTTCATTTCTAGTTGTTCTGTGGTTTGAGCTTTCTTTTTCTTTCGTTCAGCCACATATTCAAATACATTTGTGACGGTTTGCTTTAGAGGTAAACCATTATTACTTCTCTTAATTGAAGTATATTGAAATACCTCACTTTGCTCATCAGCCTTTTTAGTCGCTGTAATGATTGCCGGCAATATTGCAGCTTGAAAAAAGGGTGTATCATGTAGATCAACCAAATGCTCAATTGATGTTTGAGTTAACAGAAAGTTTCTAACCCCAATACCGTAATTCGTCGTTAAAAACTTGTTACTAGTTATCAGACTAAGTTTCCCACCATTTCTTAATAAGTTTACGGCTTTTTCCATGAAGCAGACATATAGATCAAATCTTCCGGTTGCACTACTATAATTCTTCTTTAGGTATTGCCTTTCTTCCATCGGCAACCTCTGAATTCTAATATAAGGAGGATTTCCAATCACATAATCATAAACATTATTGGCAAGTAGTGGACTAGTCGATTGCATAATTGTGTTTGCTACTTTAATCGGAATCCTTTTCAATAGATCTTTGATCTCATGATTGTCGATACCACCATAATGTTCTACTAACTTTAATACAAATCTTAGTTTTGTTATAAGTACGTTAAAAGGATTCAGATCGACAGCAACTAAATTCTTATCTACTATGAGCTTCTGCTTTACCACTTCATATGAAACGTTACAACGATTTAAATACCTTCCAAGCGCTGATATAATAAACACCCCGGCCCCCGCACTCGGATCCATTATTTTTTTGTTGATAACATCGGATTTATATCCAACTTCATCCAACATAAAATTCACCACTTGAATAGAAGTAAATTCGGTTCCTGAACTTTTTCTTGAGAGGCTACTGACTAAATCCGGATAGAGTGTTTCAAAGAAAACATGTACCTTTTCAAATTGACCCACTTCAACTTCATTGTCAATCCAGTTATAGAATTCCTTTTTATCAATCATCAATTTAGAAGAAGGGAAATCCAGCCTTAGTTTTCGGTCGGCATTTATCACTTTTTTGAACACTTCTGTGCTTACAATCTCCAAAAAGCAATGAAACACCTTGAGTTTCAAGCTAGATTCTAAAGCAGATAGAGGTTCCACATCATTTAAGAAATCTACCTCTTCTTCAGTGATACTAGCATAGTAGTCATCCTGATATAATCCCTCTATTATCTTGGATTGTTCAGCTACATGTTCTAATGCCCTTAACCATTTACGTTTTAAAGTATCGCTTTTTAGTTTGATAGCTAGATTCATGTATTTGTTGCATCCTTTCCCCACTAGTAACTAGGACCCGTGAGTTTATTAACTACTTACTGGCAAGCGTATAGTCATAGTCGTGCCAATATTTGGCTCACTTTTTATGTCTAAATTGCCTTGATGAGATTCGATAATCTTTTTACTAACCATTAATCCTAAGCCTGTCCCTTTTTCTTTTAATGTGTAAAAAGGTTCCCCTAGTTTAGGAATAATATCAGCAGGAATTCCGCCACCTTGGTCTGTAATAGCTATTGAAACCCAATCATTCTTTTCTACCGATAATTCAGTTGTGATCGTTCCTCCATTAGGCATTGCTTCCATCGCATTTTTGTAAAGGTTAATAAACACTTGTCTTAACTGATGTTTATCGCAACGAATTTCCGGTAGATGGTCATGCACATTCATTTCCATCTCAATCGAATGTAATAACGATTGCGGTTTTAAGAACGAAATGACACTGACCATCATGTTATGTATATCTTCCACTTGGTAACTACTCACTTGCGGTTTAGCTACAACCATAAATTCATTCGTAATCATTTCAAGTCGGTCTATTTCACTTAACATAATCGAGACGAATTCTTTATTTTTTTCATTTGCCTCTAAGCCAATTAATTGCAAGAAACCTTTTACCGTAGTCAGAGGATTCCTAATCTCATGAGCAAACCCCGCCGCAAGCTCTCCGACTACAGAAAGCTTTTCTGACTTACGCAACAGTTCTTCCGTCTTTTTTAAACTAGTAATATCGACTACATTTCCAATCACTTCTATCGTTTTATTTTCTTCTTTGATTGGTTTTAGTGAGACATGAAAAATAGAGCCCTCTTTATCTTCAAACTGAAAGTCTTTTTCCTGGCCTAACCACGCTTTTTGATTGTGGAAATCAAATAATTCGGTTTCAGAAGTAGGATAAAACTCTTGGACAGGCTTCCCAACTGCATACTCTGGCAAAATCCCTTTATTTCTAAACATTTTCCCATCAATAAGCGTGTATACAAACTGCCCATCCACTTTTTTAAACTTAAAAATGGTTCCATGATATTGCTCTAAAGTTTCCTGTAAATCTTTTCTTGCATGTTTCATCTCTCTCTCAGCTGTTTTTTGAGCTGAAATATCTCGGATAATAGCCGAACATAGAACCTGATCTCCTTTATCTTTCATAGGAGAAATCGTCATACTTACATCTATTAGACTTAAATCTTTACGTTGTCTAACTGTGACAAAATCGACTACGGGTTTACCCACTTTAAGTTGCTGATATACATGCTCAAATTCCTCACTAAGATAGGAAGGTACTATATGGTCAATTTTCAGTGGCATGTCATCATCAAAACCGAAGATTTTTTTAAAAGCAGGATTTCGTCTTATGAGTGATTTAGTCGTTAAGTCACAAATTAATATAGCATCTTCTGTGTTATCAAAAAGTAGTTCTAGCTCACTCTCAATATCATGTAACTTATCCTCCGTCTGTTTCTTATGCTCAAATGGTGTTTGAATATTAGCATAGTAAAAGGCTTTCAGAATGAAGAAATATCCAGCTACCTTGAAGACATGGGCCACAATGACTGTGAGATCATATACAGTCGAGAAAATAGTGACCGTTAAGCCACATAATATTAGAAAGTAACATGCACGAATTAAATTTAAGTAATATTGATTTTTATTTTGCTTATATTTTTTCCAAATAAAGAAAATGGCTAACAGATGCATGAGAGCAATTACATACTCCAAAGCCTTTTTCAAAAAAGTCGGTCCCGAATCGTTAATTAACACCGGCAACAAATCAACATAATTCAAAATAAAAGCAGAAACTATAAATGAGACCATAACAAAAAAACCAAACCAAAGAGTTTTTTCTGCATCACTTTTCACTTGTGAATTCAAATGTATAAAGAAAACTCCAACTATTAACATAGTAGCTTCCGTTAAGCGTCCGATTAACCAAAACCAAACTGTCGTTTGAAAATTTTCTGCAATTAAAAAAGGCATACCCTTATAAGAGAAGGTATGAAAAACATCAAAAATACCAACAGTCATAAATGCAAGCGATACGAGCAATAACAATTTTGACTTTGTATATGAATATGCTAGCCATCCATATAAAAAAATAGAAAAGGATATTGCGATACTAGCAAGTTCTAAGATCGTATGAATTAAAAGATGGTCTGTTAAATGATACATATTTGTCTGAATACCTTGGAAAAAAACTAATAAAAACAAACTAAGTCCAACGAAACCTAAAATCATTGTATTTCTTTCATTCTTATCAAAAAGCAACCACGTCACTCCCAACCAGTTATCTGTATTATTTATTATTATAGCACTGTGTAAATTTCTGGTCTTTACTTTAAATAGCTGTAGTAAGTAAATATAACATTAAAGTTTTGTTAAGGAATTGCTTTGCATTATAAACAAACCACTCAAAAAACCCCCTCTAATCCAAAGGATGGGGGGGAACTTATAAATCACAGTAATATTGGTTTATTCCCTCTCTTTAAAAATTGTTGCTTTCTAATAGTTTATTTTCTCTATTTTGCTTTAACATGCCACATAATACTTTTAAAATCACCACTCATTAACGGTACATTAATTCCGATATGCATTAATTCATCACCGTAAAAGCTTTTTCCTAATGCTTCAATATTATAGTTAACATCGGGGTCTAACCCTTTTAATCTGACCTTGATAAACGCATCACTTGGTTCAGCTAATACTTTCACATACGTTAACACAGCCTCAGATTTGTCATCCGTTACAAACATCCAAGCAGCATGATTAGATTCAAATGGATTAAACAAACGATAGAACTCTCCGTATTGAACGACTGGTCTAATTTGTTTATAAAACTCAACCTGTTCTGATACAATCGTTTTTTCATCTTCAGACAGTTCGGTCACATCCAACTCATAACCAAAGTTTCCAGACATGGCAACATGCCCTCGTACATCAAGTGAAGTGATCCGATCTACTTGATGGTTTGGTACAGCTGACACGTGTGCCCCCATTGAACTTGTTGGGTAAACGAAACTTGTGCCATATTGAATTTTCAACCTTGAGATTGCATCCGTGTTATCACTTGTCCACGTCTGCGGCATGTAATAAAGAATTCCCGGATCAAATCGTCCTCCACCACCGGAGCAACTTTCAAATAAAATATGAGGAAACTTAGAAGTAATTTCGTCCATGACTCGGTACACACCTAACATATAGCGATGCGCTGTTTCTCTTTGACGTTCAGGTGGTAATGTCGCTGAGCCAACCTCCGACATATGACGATTCATATCCCATTTAACGTATGTAATCGGAGCACTCTCAAGAATAGCCGACACTCGAGAAATAATTTCATCACACACTTCTTTTCGTGAAAAATCTAAAATAAGCTGCTGCCTGCTTTCTGAACGCCTTCTATTTGGAACATGAATACACCAGTCCGGATGCTCCCGGTATAAATCACTATCAACCGAAATCATTTCTGGTTCAAACCATAAACCAAATTCCATCCCTGTTTCTCGTATTTGATTAGCGAGTGGGTCTAGCCCATTAGGGAGTTTCCTTTTATCAATAAACCAATCTCCTAATGATGTTGTATCATCGTCTCGATTTCCAAACCAACCGTCATCTAATACAAACAATTCCATCCCTAAGTTTTTCCCACAAAGGGCAATTTCACGAATTTTATCGTCATTAAAATTAAAATAAGTTGCTTCCCAGTTGTTAATAAGTATTGGCCGTAGCTTATCGCGGAATGCACCGCGGCATAAACGCGTACGATATAGACGGTGGAAAGTATGAGACATTGCACCAAGGCCCTGCGCTGAATAAACCATCACCACTTCAGGTGCTTGAAACTCAGCTCCTGGCTCTAATAACCAGGAAAAATCAAATGGATTGATTCCCATTGTTGCCCGAGAATAGCCAAACTGATCGACTTCGACAGAGCTTAAGAAGTTTCCACTGTAGACAAAACTAAAAGCAAACACTTCACCATATTCCTCATTTGTGTTTTTGGAAACAAGAGCCATAAACGGATTTTGTTGATGACTACTTGCTCCACGACGACTTTCCACCGACTGGACACCGGGACGTAAATTTGTTCTTGATATGTAACGCTCTCTTCCCCATGCTCCCGGTAGAGTAATTAAATCAAAATCAGACTGACGAAAATCAACATTGGCACTTGCAACCTTTAACAATTTTACATTTGTTTCACCTTCATTGCTAAACCGAACTGATCTCGTAATCGCATCGAATTCTTCAAATACGGTGTAACTTAAAATGACAGTCAAGTTTATAAGCTGATCCTTTAAAATAATTTCAATTGTTTCGGCTTCTTCCTCTTGTTCCACATAAGTAGCTGGCAACCCTTCTAATGTTCGTTTCCCTTTATAAATTGAATGAGAAACATAGCGTAAATCTGTTACAGTCGAGCCATTTTCCAATTGAACTTGAAACGCTGGATTGCGATAGTCAGAATGACCGAATGATGGATATTCTTGAGGGAGTGTATCTAATGAGAATGTGCGATCCGTCGCCTCTGGATTTGCGGAGAAGGAACGGTCCGTAAAACGGAGTTCGTTTGAATGATGATAATTATTTACTTTTTTGCCCCAGTACACATGTGCCAAATAGCCATCTCTTACTATTTGAAAAATATAGCTTGTATCTTTTGCAGTTAAATGAAATGTTTGGGTCGTTTGATCAAATTGAATCGACATAGCTGCCTCCTACGATTAAAAAAAGTTTATGAATCAAAAGGGCCCTTCAGCCCCTTTGATTCACTCCTTTACATACGTTCAATAAAAAACTCAAATGCTATGTTATTGTTCGCTTTTATAAGATGCTCCTCATGAACAGGCGCCCCCCAGCTATCATCGCCACCGACACCCATCTGTTTTCCAGCTACCGTTAAAACGGTATAGTGAATATTCGGTAGTTCGAAATGGTGGTTTGCATTTTCTAATTCAAGCGCCGTGTAAGGAGAAGCATTGCATTCCAATGGTACGTTACTAGCCGTAATCTTCAACCCTCGATTGAATGAATTTCTTACTTCTAAGCTTCTTACCCCTGTCCGATTCCCTGATTCTTGAGGCATCACGTACGGAGACACATTATCTCGAACCGTATTTTCAAAGATCGCAAGACGTGCTCCATTTGCCCTGTCGGAATAATTCTCATCAGGTCCCATCGCATACCACTTTAAATTGTCATAATCGGCGGGAACCTTCATCGTTAAAGCAAAGATTGGTAGTTGCGGGAGATTTTTTGCTCCGAAATACGTTGATTCTACACGAATTCGTCCATCTAATAATACTTGGTATGCCACTTTGACAGAGATCTCTTCGTTAATGGAGAATTTATAAGTGAAAGTGACGGTCACGCTATGGTCTTTTTCTTCTACCTCAACCGCTGCACATTGACGTGCTAGACTCGCTGCATACCAAACCCCTGATTCAAATGCTTGCCTAAATCCTTTGTCATTATCGGTTGTTGCTCTCCAAAATAATGGAGTTGGAGGAACCGAAATCATTTCTCGGCCCTCATAGTTGATGGACACAAGTGTTCCAGCTTGTTTTGAAAATAAAATGCTGAAATCTTTACCGTGAACACCGATATTTACATCGCCAACGACTAGTTTCAGGTTCCCAGCACATTGATTTTCTTGAATCACGCTTCGACTCATTTCTTGTTTGAAAATATGCTGTCCAAACGCAACCTCATGACCTGCTTTTGCCCATAATTCATCTGCCTTTAATACAAGTCGAACATGAATACAATATTCTCCTTGACCAGTGTCTGCAAACAAATCATCTGAAAAGGCAAAATTAAATCTTCCTTGCTCACCAGGAGCAACATCAACTACTTGTAACTTGCTTTGATAGCAGACATTCCCATTAAACAGCACATCATATTCAAGCCCAAATTGACTCGTATTTATAAATAAGTTCTGATTGGAAATTGTTACACCAGTCTGATCTACTTGTAACTTGACATTTTGGTAAAGGTATTTTACTTCCTGCATTTTAGGAGAGATTTGTCGATCCGCTGTGACAATCCCATTCGTACAGAAGAAATAATCGGTTGGACGATCGTCAAAATCTCCACCATAGGCCAAGTGCTCCACTCCGAAACGATCTTTCTTCAATAACGATTGGTCAATATAATCCCAAATAAAACCACCTTGATATAATGGGAACTTCTCTTCTAAGTCGGTGTACTTATACATCCCACCAATAGAGTTACCCATCGCATGCATATACTCACAACTAATATACGGCTTCTGTGGATTTGCTTCGAGATACTCGATAATATCCTGCGGCTTAGCATACATCCGACTTTCCATATCACTCGTTGCTTCATAAGCTCGGTCGTAGAACACACCTTCATAATGAACAAGACGCCCTGGGTCTTTTTCTTTGAAATATTGGCTGCATGTTAAGATCACTTCCCCAGCATACGACTCATTTCCACACGACCAAATTAAAATTGAAGGATGGTTTTTATCACGTTCATACATAGAAATAGCTCTATCCATAACAATATCTTGCCATTCGGGGAGATTCCCTGGAATATTCCATGATGGTTCAACCGCACCCATTTTCTGCCACGAACCATGAGTTTCAAGATTCATCTCATCAATCACATACACTCCGTAACGATCACATAATTCATACCAATAGCTTTGATTTGGATAATGTGACGTACGGACAGCATTCATATTGTTTTGTTTAAGTGTTTTGATATCCCATAACATATCTTCTTTCGTTACAACACGCCCGTTGCGACAATTAAACTCGTGGCGATTCACTCCCTTAAATACAATCCTTTTACCGTTTAAGCACATCACCTTATCAATCATCTCAAATTTACGAAAACCAACAGATTGCGGAATGCACTCTACCAATGTACCATCTTGTTTATATACTTTAAGATAAAAATCATAGAGGTACGGATCCTCAGCACTCCACAGGTTAGGATTCTCTACTTCCCCAGCAAGAGTCCAATTTTTATCACCTTTTTGTATTGCCTTTACTTCCGTTATCAATTGACCTCTGTTGTCATAAAGTTCACCGACAATAAAAGTACCTGGTGGAGTTAAAAATAGACTTGTAAACTCTCCCTTTAATAATGCATGTTCGTATTGATCATCTAAATCTGTTCGAATGTCGATATCATATAAATGAATGTCAGGAACTGTATATAGGTAGACATCTCTAAATATCCCTGAAAAACGCCAAAAGTCTTGGTCTTCTAACCAACTACCTGTACTTCTTTGGTAGACTTCAACCGATAGCTTATTTTCTCCGTCTTGTACATAAGGAGTAAGATCAAATTCTGCAGGTGTAAAGCTATCTTCGCTATACCCAATAAATTCTCCATTAAGCCAAAGATAAAAAGCTGATTCAACTCCTTGAAAAGAAATATATAACGGCTTCCCTTGAAAGTTTTTTGGAACATGAAAATATTTCACATAACTTCCCACAGGATTATCGTCAGCAGAAACTTCGGGTGGCCGAAGATGATGGTGCCCGTCCCACGGATACATCGTATTGGCATATTGTGGTTTCCCATATCCTTGTAATTGAATATGGCCCGGAACAGTAATATCGCCCCAATTCGAACATTCAAATTCCAGTTTGTAAAAGTCTTGCGGACGCAAAGCAGGATTGATAGCATAGTGAAACTTCCAATTTCCATTTAAATCATAGCGCAATGCCATTTGTTTTCTACTTTCAGCTTCTTTCACCGTTTCATAGTATTGATGGTCCGAATGTGCCGGCAAACGATTAACTGCGAACACACTTGTATCAGAAAGCCAATTTAATGTTGGTTTAATAGTCATAGTCTTCATCCTCTCTTTGCATTATCCTTTTACAGATCCCATCATTCCCGCAACGAAGTGTCTCTGCATTAAGAAAAACACAAGTGCTGTCGGCAATGTTGCAATCACAATTGCTAGCATAATCATGCCGTAATCTGGAGTATAACTAGATCCTAAATTTGAAATTAATAGTGGAATCGTTTGATTTTCAGGCGACTGTAAAATGACGAGTGGCCAAAGGTAGTTATTCCAGCTTGCCATAAACGTAATAATTGCTGCTGCAGAATATGTCGTTTTCATCGTTGGGACGTATATTCTAAAAAAGACACCGAGTTCTGTTAATCCATCAATTCTACCTGCTTCTAGTAATTCTTTAGGAAACATTTTCGTAGATTGTCTAAAGAAAAAAATGAGAAAGGCCGTTGCCATAGTCGGTAAAACAACAGCTGTAAGTGTATCTACACCAATGAGTGGCAAGTATTGAGAAAAAGAACCAAACATTCGAAATAAAGGTACCATTAGAGCAGCAAATGGAATCATCATCGATAAAAGTAAAATGTTAAACACGACATCCTTAGCTTTGCTACGATAAATCTCAAAGCCATATCCAGCGAGCGAGGCAATAAGCAACGATAAAATAGTTGTCGCAATTGATATCTTTGCTGAATTCATTAATGCAGGAACAAGATTAACAGTATCAATTAGATTTTGAAAATTCTCCCACAAATGATTTCCCGGTAGTAAGCGACCTCTTGTCACATCAACTGACTTATTCGTTGCGCTCACAATCATCCAAAAAAACGGAAAGATCGACACAATCGAAATAATCGATAGAATGATATAGATTATAGCTCGTTTTAGCTTATGCATTTTTATCACCTGCCATTTTAAACTGTAAGATGGAGAAGAATACGATCAACACTACAATAGCGTAAGATACTGTTGCCGCATAACCGAAGTCTGGCGTATATTTGAACGATAAATTGTAAATATATTGAGATATCGTTAATGTCGAGTTTCCTGGACCCCCACCTGTTATATTCATTACCTCGTCAAACAATTGTAATGTCCCAATTGTAGACGTAATAGAGGTAAATAAGATAATCGGCTTTAACAGGGGAATCGTAATAACAAAAAATCGTTGAATAGCATTTGCGCCATCGATTTTTGCCGCTTCATAAATTGAGTTATCTATATTTTGAAGAGCAGATAGATAAAATATCATGTTATATCCGGTCCATCTCCATGTAATAGCGATGATAATAGTGACTTTTGCCCAAAATGGATCAGTTAACCATTGAACAGGCTGTGACACAATCGCAAAGTTCATCAACATCACATTAATTAAGCCATCTGAACCAAATAAGTATTTAAAAATAACAGAATATGCAACAAGAGATGTTACACACGGTAAAAAGATCGCTGTACGGAACCAGCCTTTACCCATTAACTTTTTATCGTTTAATAAAACAGAAATTAATAAAGCAAGAAAGATCATAACTGGTACTTGAACCATTAAATAAATAACCGTATTTTTAACTGCAGTCAGGAAAGTGGGATCTTTAAATAAACGAAAGTAATTATCAAATCCGACATATTCTAGATTCCTACCTGTCCCTGATTGAAAAGATAACATTAAAGCTGAAATCATAGGGTAAAAATAAAATATTGATATTAAAACAATAGAAAGTAAAATAAAAGACCAACCGATTAGACCGTTTCTGAAACGTAGGTTTCTCCCCAAACTCCTGTAGCGTTTCTCTTTTTGAGGGGGAGATTGTTGTGGGATTGATTTTGCTGTTTCCACCTGAAGTCACTCCTTTATAGAAGCCCAAGCTTATGTAACAAGAAACTTAGGACAAGTATTTTTTTCAAGCTCGTTGGATCTTTCTCCATTGATAGAAAAAAGCTTAGAAAACTCGCCTTCAGCCGGTCCCTAAAGGATTTCTGGCGAAGCCGGCGAGTTTCCAAGCTCCTCACTCAAACTATTACTATAAACTTGTAGTTATCTTATTTGTCCCTCTGCCTGAGTTTGAGCTTCAATTAGCGCTTGCTCAACATCTTTGCCATTAAGATAGTTTTGCATTGCAACCACTAAGATATCCTCTATCGCATATGTGTGAAGACCAAAGTTCACTTGAGGAATTTCTTCTGACCATTGAGAGAAATCAGCATAAATCGTTTGACCACCAAAAAATTCATCTTCTACTTGATAAGCATCCCCTTCAGAGGCTGGTAGATAGGTACCCATTGCACCAATATCTGTAATAAACTTCTGGTATAATTCCGTACTTGAACCAAATGTTTTCGCCAAGAAATCAGTAGCTTCTTCTTTACCGGCAATATCAAGAACATACCAAGAGCTTCCACCTAAGTTCGTAGCATTTACTGAATCAGGAAATCCTGGTAAGCTAGGGAACGGTACGACAGCCCATTTACCTGATTGAGACGCTTCTGCTTTAATAGATGGTGTAATCCAGTTACCAGTAGGAACTGAAGCTACGTCTCCATTGTTAAAAGCTGCTAAAAATTGACTCCAGTCTGAAATTGGTTTTGCTAAATCTTCTGTTATTAATGTTTTAAAAACATCAAACCCTGCTTCAATAGCTTCATTGCCTGCAATATTTGGTGTTGAACCGTCCTCTTCAACATACCAAGAACCAGTTGTTTGTATCATCATGCGAACAAGACCAAGGTCATTCGGGTCGATTGACAACATGTGTTTTCCTGTTGCTTCTTTTACATCTTTTGCGATGGCGATATATTCATTCCAATCAATCCCCTGCATATCCTCAATAGAATACCCTGCTTCTTCTAAATAGTCTGTTCTTACATATAAGCCAGCTACCCCTGTATCGAATGGCAGACCATAATTTTCTCCATCAAGGCTTGTTGGTGCAATTTTATACGGTGAAAAATCATCTGTATTATAAGCATTTGTTATCGGGTGAAATGAATCTGGATACGCTTGCAAAAAGCTTTGTGCTCGATAATCTTCAATTAGAACAATATTTGGTAACCCACTAGTCGAACCTGAGCTTAAGCTTGTATTTAACTTTTGAATAATATCATCTTGAGCAAATTCGTTAACGTTAATTTCAAGATCTGAATTCTCCGCTGCATAGACCTCTTTTGCTAATTCCATTGCTTTAATGTTAAAGTTCGGGTCCCAAGCCCAAACAGTGATTGCCTCAGCACTAGCCGCAGAACCATTATCACTTTCATCACTAGTATCACTTGTAGTTGTTGAGTTTCCTCCTGAACAAGCTGCAAGTAGCATGATACTGAGTAAAGTCAAAATACCCATCATTTTCTTCATTTTTCAATTCCCCCTTTAGTCTTTGTAAACGCTTTCTCTCTTGCAACTTCATGTTACCACCTCCATGCTTTTTAGAGTTAGGACTATCTTTTTGTCCTTTTGTGATATTTTCATATCTTCCTTTTTCCTACAATATTAAATTTGGATTATCTTTATATTTTTGTACTTTTTATTCTTTTGCTAGCGGCAGACTTATTCTTACTTTTGTTCCTTCCTCTTCTTCACTTTCAATTTCAACCCCGTACATATCGCCATATAATAGTTGGATACGTTCATGCACATTTCTAATACCAATACCAGAAAAGTGCTGTGATTTTCTTTTTGTTTTAGGAAGTTTGTTATTATTTGACCGAGACATACCATCGCCATTATCCATCACTTCACAAATAAGCTTGTCACTTTCTTGCCACACCATTATGTGAATTGAACCAGCTTCTTTCTTATTAAATCCGTGAAAAAATGCATTCTCTACAAATGGTTGTAAGATCAACTTTGGTACTTGGAAATTGATACAATCAGGTCCAATGAAATAATTTACTTTAATACGATTTCCATAACGTTTTTGATTGATAAACACATAGTTTTTTAAATTAGCAATTTCCTGATCTACTGTCACAATTTCATCTACATTTCCTATTGTATTTTGTAAAAGAGAAATAAGAGAATGAATCGTTTCAGTCGCCTCTTCTTTACTCCCCTGCTGAACCAGAAATTTAATCGTTGTCAATGTATTATAAAGAAAGTGTGGATTGATTTGTTGTTGTAACGCTGCAAGCTCTGCGTTACGCTGCTTTTTCTGTGACAACATCACCTGTTCAACATATTCATGTATCTCATCTAGCATCGCATTGAAGGCAATTCCAATTTGCCTCGTTTCATATGCCCCAGTCACCGTCACATACTGATGGAAATCATGCTTTGACGCATTTCCAATTTGTTTTACAAGAGTAGATAATGAGTTCGTTAGCTTTCTTGAAATAAAAAAAACAATGATTAACGCAAGCAAAACAGTCCCAATGCTATATAGAGCAATACTTTTCTTATCAATGACCGCTGCACTGACGACGTCACGATTTATAGCATTAACAAGATACATATCAAAAAAGGGGAGATATTCCACTAATACTATATGCTCTTTGCCCAGCAAGTCTAAGTTAATATAATCCTTATCAGAATTAGCGACATCCATTGCCGCTTCTAATAGTGCAGTATTCTTTTGTTGAATCATTTCTTCTACATTACTTGAAACAATCTGCCCCTGTCGATCTATCATATAAACATCATTTCCCGGACTCGTAAAAGTTTGATAAAACTGACTAAAGTCTGACTCATTCATAGCAAAATGAACGGTCCCGTATCCCTCTCTAGAAATTCTCTCTATTAGAGTTTTAGAAGCAACGATTACCTGTCCATGATTGGGTGTCTCATACGTTTGATATTGAAGCCATCTTGGTTCCTCCCAAGTGTTCAACAAGACTTCATGCTCTAACCAGACTTCATCAGGGAAAGGCCAATAAGAACGGTCAGATGAAAATGTAACTCCATTAATTCCCGTAATCATAATTCCTGTTTCATACCGTTCAAAATTAGATTTTACTAACTCCATCTGTGTACTTAAATGATAGTAAGCGTTCATTAAATCACGATTCGTTTGCTCTTCTGATAAAAGAGTTCTAATCGCCCCATTTTGTTGCAAGTGATTTGCAGAATTTATAATCGAGTAGTTATAGCCTTCAAAATTCTCTTTGATTTGGTTTAATACTTTTGCATTTGTAATGCTAAATGTATCAATAAATAATCGTTCTGATAGTCGTAGCGTCGTCATCGTAATGGCAACAGAGACGGATATGATAATAATGAAAGTTAATAAAAATAGTTTTAGAAAGAGGCTATTAAATTTTAACCGTTCAATCAATGTTTTCATCAGACAAACCTACTTTAATAGTTTTCTTCGATATTGACTTGGGGAATACCCTGTCGTCTTTTTAAATACTTTACAAAAATAGCTATGATCGGAATAGCCAACTTGTGCACTAATATCTGAGATGGAAACAGAACTCTTCTTTAACAACTTAATAGCCGCATCAATTCTAATTTTATTAACATACTCACTAAAACCTTCTTTATTATGATTCGTAAAATAACTAGAAAGATAAGAGGGATTAAAGTGAAAGTGTTTTGCAACTTCTGTTAATGTAAGAGGCTTCATATAATTATCTGTGATATAATCGAGTAGTTTTTTCATATTTTGATTTTCAAAAGACGGTTGTTGTTCATTTATACACTTTTGAGCTCCTAATAAAAATTCATCTAAATCGCTTAGTACTTTTTGCGCTGTCTTTGCTTCATCAATCGCTTGCATATATTTATACTTATTTTTCTCTAGCATTTTCACATCATAACCAATATTCCTCACCAAGATCGTGACATTAAAAATCATATTATTACATAGTGATTTGAACTCTTGGACATCAATAGTATAGTAAGTGGCTAATTTCTTTCCATGCTCATGGATATATTGAAAAGCAGAATCAAATCGTTCTCTTTTTAACTCTTCAGTTAACCACTCTAAATTAAAGTGCGGGGGATCTTCCTGTTCCATCACTAGCTCACTTTGTAAAGTCAGGACATGATTAGGATTATAAAAACGATACTGATCTAGTTGTGAAAGCATATTTCGATATGCTTCACCAATTTCATGAAACTGAGAGAAAGAATTGGTTAGCAAAAATCCCACTTTATCTTGACGTTCACTACAATCCTTTAAGGTTGATACAATGTTTGAGTATGATTGCAATTCGGCGTTTAGTAAAAACAAAAGTTTATCTTTTTCTAATCTAACAAAAGAACAAACCGTGTTCTTTGTTTGACTTTGAAAAGCCCATTGTATTAATTCTTTTATTTCCTCCTGTCTATCTGGAACATGGGTAAAATCCGCACCTAATAAAAAGAAAGAATCATAAGGATATAGCTTACTTATCTCCTCTACCTTTTCAGCATTTTCAAAACCAGAAATAAGTTTATCTACCAGTTGTTCAAGTGAGATAGGTGCTACTACACTTTGTTTTGATATTTGAAAATCTGGAATTCGTTTTACCGCTGTTCGCAAAACGTCCAATAAACTTTCTGCATCTAACTTAGGTTTTAAGATATAATCTACAACACCATGTTGAAAACTCGAGCGAACATAATCAAATTCACCAAAACTACTTAGAACAATAATTTCTATTTGCGGATAATTGGCTTTTACTATCTTTGTTAACTCTTCTCCGTCCATAATGGGCATTACAATATCTGTAATTAAAATATGAGGCTTCACATCATTTATTAATTCAAGTGCCTCTTGGCCATTTGCAGCTTCCCCTACAATTTGAAAACCTTCTTCCTCCCAGTTAAAGTAATGCTTAATTCCTTGTCTTATTAACGTTTCATCATCAACAACCATCACTCTACAAGGTTCTCCAACTGTCATGGCTTTCTCTCCTTTTCTTGACTAACATGATAGCGCTTCCATAAATTGAAATTAAGATATACCCAAGCATATAGGTTATCTTATCATAATTAATATGATATAGGGTTACTAAAAGCGGAAATGATAAAGGTATCAAACCAGTTGATATTTGTATAGTAATACTCCATTTCTTTAGATACCCTCAATTTCTACTGTTCATCTGTACTTAATAAACCTAACTGTTATAACGCACTGTCCTGAACAAAAAAGACCCCCATCCAAAATGGATGAGAGCCTTCCAAACGTAGATATATTAACGTTTTGAGAACTGAGGTGCACGACGTGCTGCTTTAAGACCGTATTTCTTACGTTCTTTCATACGAGCATCACGAGTTAAGAAACCTGCAGTTTTAAGTGAAGGACGGTTGTCAGGATCTACTTTAAGTAGAGCACGAGCTACACCATGACGGATAGCGCCCGCTTGTCCTGTGTAACCACCACCGTCAACATTAACATGAACGTCATATTGACCTTCAACGCCAGTTTCAACAAGTGGTTGTTTCACGATAAGCTTTAAAGTTTCAAGACCGAAATAATCATCTAATTCGCGACCGTTAATAACAATACGGCCATCACCTGGTAATAGACGAACGCGAGCAACAGAGTGCTTACGACGACCTGTACCATAATATTGTACTTGTGCCAAAATAATACCCTCCTATTCGATTAACCGCGAAGTGTGTAAACTTCTGGTTTTTGAGCTTGATGTTTGTGTTCAGGACCTGCATAAACGTGAAGCTTCATACCTTGAGCGCGTCCAAGAGTGTTCTTTGGAAGCATTCCTTTGATTGCAAGCTCAAGCATACGCTCAGGCTTGTTAGCACGCATGTCAGCAGCTTTAGTCATTTTTAAACCACCTGGGTGATTTGTGTGACGGTAGTAGATCTTGTCTTGTAATTTGTTACCAGTTAGTTCAATTTTCTCAGCATTGATGATGATTACAAAATCACCTGTGTCAACGTGAGGAGTAAAAGTTGGCTTGTGTTTACCACGTAGAATTGAAGCGACTTCTGAAGCTAAACGACCAAGTGTTTGACCTTCAGCGTCTACTACAAACCACTTACGCTCAACTTCGTTAGGCTTTGCCATATATGTTGTACGCATGAATTTCCCTCCGTATTTTGAAAAATCAAATTGATATTTTTAAAACCAGTGTCTAATGTAACATTCCGAACCCGGGGCTAGTGGGTTTTGGAATTACCATCTAACATCATATAATATTAAAAACCCAATGTCAACAACTTGTTACACTAGGACTCGTTGTCATAGCATTATTTTTCAAAAAATTGTCTCTATTAATAGTTCTCACTAAAAATATCATTATTGTAATATACTTTCCTAAGAAATAATCCGTTTCCCGGAGCCGTTTTTCCGGCCAATGATCGATCTTTCTTTTGCAAAATATAAGACATAGAAGAAGGCTCTCTTTTCTCTACTCCGACCTCAAGTAAGGTGCCAACAATAATCCGAACCATATTATATAAAAAACCATTCCCAACAAGTTTGAACACGAGCTCGTCACCTACTAGTTCAACAGATACCCGAGATAAGGTCCTCACTTTATCTTTAACACTTGTATTTGATGCACAGAAAGAACTAAAGTCATGGGTACCCATTAAAAGAGATGCCGCTTCTTCCATTTTGGGGTAATTGAGTGGAAATGGGAAATGGTACGTTGTATTTCTTTTCCACACATCTGGTTTTTGCTCTATAAGTACTCTGTAATGATATTCTTTTTGAATGGCATCATATCGCGAGTGAAAATCATCCGGTACGACTGCAGCTTCTATAATCCGAACATCATCAGCTAAACAAGAGTTTATAGCTTTCGGCCATCTCTCTACTGGTATTTGGAGTGTTGTATCAAAGTGAATGACTTGCCCTCTTGCATGAACACCGGTATCTGTTCTTCCCGAAGAATGAATCCGAATCTCAGTTCCTTTATGCAAAGTAGCAAGTGCTCTTTCTATTTCCGATTGAACCGTTCGTTTACCTGGTTGTACTTGGTACCCAGAAAACTGCGTACCATCATACATGGCCCATAACGCCATACGCCGCATTCTAATTCACCTCCTACATTACATATATCTAATTACAACAATTGTCATTCCGAAGCTTATACAGCGATTACAGCCACTGTGTCTTGTCTTTGCCATTGTAACAAGCGAAACTTAGATCTGCCTTCACCACCGCGGTAACCTCTAGCTTCCATCGCTAAAGCTAAATCCTCAGCTCTTTTAAACGCACTAATAAATAATGGGATTAACAGGGGTAAGAGAGCTTTTATACGTTTTCCCCATGGACCCGTTGTAAAGTCAACCCCTCTTGCCATCTGTGCCTTCATAATCTTTTCTGTTTCTTGCATCAGAGTAGGAATGAATCTTAATGCAATGGACATCATTAACGCTAATTCATGAGCAGGTAAACCCACCTTTTTAAGTGGATTCAAAATCATCTCTAAACCATCCGTTAAATCTATTGGTTTAGTCGTTAACGTAACAAGTGATGTCAGCATGATAATCGTTATAAAACGAATGGCAATAAAAATACCTTGTTTGACTCCTTCTTCATAGATTGTAATAAAACCTAAACTATAGATGATATTGCCTTCTCTTGTCATGAACAAATGCAGTATAAACGTAAATAGAACAAGCCATAAAATAGGTTTTGTTCCTTTATAAATAAATAGTAGCGGTACCCTAGATAACAGGACCATCGTTAATGTAAAAAGAATAATAATACCATTTGCTAACCAATTATTTGCTAAAAAAATTATAAAGACTAATATGAACACACTAATTAATTTTGAGCGTGGGTCTAAACGGTGTAATAGAGAGGAAGCAGAAACATATTGTCCAATAATCACATTTTGTAACAACCCTACCCCTCCTTCTCTACTAGCCTTGCTATGTATTGTGACGCTTCTTTAAGATCAAAGGTAGTAGGAATCGACTCAATCTGAAAAGCCTCTTTCAAACGCTGTAAAAAGGCTAATGTATTAGGCAATCCAAGTCCAATCTCCTCCAAACGATTAGCTTGTTCAAAGATAAACTCTTTATTACCAGACATCTCTACGTTTCCAGCATGCATGACTATAATTTGATCTGCGTATTTGGCAGCTACCTCCATATCGTGAGTAACTAAGATAGTCGTCGTCTTGTTTTTTTGATGGTAATTCAAAAACAGTTGCATCATTTGTTCACGGCCTTCAGGGTCGAGACCTGCTGCTGGTTCATCAAGTACTAACACAGACGGGTTGCTTGCTAACACACCTGCAATCGCTACTCGTCGCATTTGCCACCACTTAAGTGAAAGGGGGATCTAGGAAGGAAACTTTCGTCTAGTCCAACTGTTTCTATTAATTCCTTAGCACGCCGCTTAGCAAACTCTTCTGTCAAACCGAAATTGAGTGGTCCAAAGCAGATGTCCTTCTCTATCGTTTCTTCAAACAATTGATGCTCGGGGTATTGAAAAACAAGTCCGACTTCTTTGCGTAGTTTCGATAAATCTTTTTTCTTTTCACCTGCTTTTATTTCATAGGAGCCAATTTGAACTGAGCCCGTTGTTGGGCGAAGAAGTCCATTAATGTGCTGAATTAGCGTCGACTTTCCTGAGCCTGTATGACCAATAATAGCAGTAAAAGAACCAGAAGGAATGTTAATAGATACATTATCAAGTGCTTTCTTTTCAAAAGGAGTACCACGCATATATAAATGTTCTACTTCACTAAATATAATTTCCATAGTTCAGAGATCAACTCCTCTTCCGTTAAACACACTTTAGATATTGCCACTCCATTAACGTTTAATTCGTTCTGTAGTTGGAACACATAAGGTAGTGTCAGTCCCATTTCCACTAATAGATTTGGATTCTCATAAATTTCAACAGGTGTAGCATCCTTTAATAATTTTCCTTGATGAAAAATCAACATTCGGTCGGCAAATACCGTTTCATTCATATCATGAGTGATAGATATAATGGTCATTCCACGTCTATGAAGCATTTGCATCGTTTCTAAAACTTCCTTACGTCCAATCGGGTCTAACATAGATGTTGCCTCGTCAAAAACAATGACCTTTGGCTCCATCGCCATCACACCTGCAATCGCAACTCTTTGCTTTTGCCCTCCAGATAACCGGTGTGGCTCTGAGTCTAATAAATGACTAATCCCTATTAACTTTGAATATTCTTCAATACGTTCTTCCATAACATCACGAGGTAGCCCTAAATTTTCTAAGCCAAATGCTAGGTCATCTTTAACTGTAGTTGCTACAAATTGATGATCGGGATTTTGAAATATCATACCAACGCATTGACGAATCGACCATACGTTTTTTTCAGATGATGTAGATAATCCACTGACTTTTACAGTTCCAGAAGTAGGAGTTAATAACCCATTAATAAGACGACCAAATGTTGATTTTCCAGAACCATTTCTCCCTAGTACAGCAATCCATTCGTTTTCATTAATGGAGATAGATACAGATTGAAGAGCAGGTTGCTCTGCTGATTCATATTGAAAGTTAATTTTATCAAATTGAATAAATGACACAAAAGATCCCCCATTTCGAACGTGCCTATAATTTATCAAATTATATAACTAGTGAAGAAAAAACACTCGAGCCGGTACAACTATTTTTATGTAAAACAAAAAAGGGCCCAGAGTCAAAGCGTAAGTGCTCAGATCTGAATTGCCCTTTGTCGTCTCATCTATTCACTCTTCTAATAGAAGAATTATACTAGCTCGATAATCACCATTGGAGCGCCGTCTCCACGACGAGGACCAACTTTAAGAATACGAGTATAACCACCTTGACGCTCTTCATAGCGAGGTGCAATATCAGAGAATAATTTTTGGATAGCGTCTTGACCAGACTCAGTGTCAGCTACTTCTCTACGAATGAAAGATGCAACTTGACGACGTGCATGAAGATCTCCGCGCTTACCAAGTGTAATCATTTTCTCAACGATTGAACGAAGCTCCTTTGCTTTTGCTTCAGTAGTTTCGATGCGCTCGTTAATGATAAGGTCAGTAGCTAAATCACGGAATAAAGCTTTACGACCAGAACTATCACGACCTAATTTTGCGTATGCCATGTTCGTTTCCCTCCTTTGTTACCTGCCCACAAAAAGGAGCAATTACTTATATTATAAACGATTAGAAGAAAGATTCCTTAGTTAATCTTCTTTACGAAGACCTAGACCAAGTTCTCCAAGCTTCTCTTGAACTTCTTCAAGTGACTTACGACCAAGGTTACGAACTTTCATCATGTCTTCTTCAGACTTATGAGTTAGTTCTTGAACCGTATTAATACCCGCACGCTTTAGGCAGTTGTAAGAACGAACAGATAAATCTAGTTCTTCAATAGTCATTTCAAGAACTTTCTCTTTCTGATCTTCTTCTTTTTCTACCATAATCTCAGCGTTCTGAGCTTGATCAGTCATTCCTACGAAGATGTTTAAATGCTCAGTTAAGATTTTAGCACCTAAAGAAACAGCTTCTTCAGGGCGAATGCTTCCGTCAGTCCAGACATCAAGAGTTAGTTTGTCATAGTTAGTTACTTGACCGACGCGAGTATTCTCTACTTGATAATTTACACGTGAAACCGGTGTGTAAATGGAATCAATAGGAATAACTCCAATTGGTTGATCGTCGTTCTTATTCCCTTCAGCAAGGACATAACCACGACCACGCTTTGCAGTAAGACGCATATGTAAATGCGCACCTGAAGCAAGCGTTGCGATATGAAGATCTGGATTTAGAACTTCAACATCACTATCATGTGTTAAATCATTTGCTGTGACAACTCCTTCACCTTGAATATCAATTTCAAGGGTCTTCTCTTCATCTGAATAGATTTTAAGAGCAAGTTTTTTCAAGTTCAAAATAATTGTCGTTACATCTTCTACTACACCTTCAACGGTCGAGAATTCATGTAGGACAGAATCAATCTGAACAGAAGTTACAGCAGCGCCAGGTAAAGAGGATAGAAGAATACGACGTAGGGAGTTTCCTAAAGTTGTACCATAACCACGCTCTAATGGTTCAACGATAAATTTTCCATACTTTGCGTCTTCACTTACTTCAACCGCTTCAATATTTGGCTTTTCAATTTCAATCATCAAACAAACCCTCCTTCAAAACGTCGAACTCCGGTAGACTGCAAGGATTGCCTAACCGGATAACCAGTAGGCAATTCCAAAGCTTTACACCATTTTGCCAACAGGACTGTTATCGCTCTATCCATTATTGACAATTTAGGGAAATCTATACAATGATTGATTCCGTTATACTCTACGACGTTTTGGCGGGCGACAACCGTTGTGAGGAACTGGAGTAACATCTTTAATCATGTTTACTTCTAGTCCTACTGCTTGTAAAGAACGGATCGCTGCTTCACGACCTGCACCAGGTCCCTTAACAGAAACCTCGACAGTTTTCATGCCATGCTCCATTGCAGCTTTACCAGCTGTTTCAGCAGCCATTTGAGCAGCAAATGGAGTAGATTTACGAGAACCTTTAAAACCTAATCCACCAGCACTTGCCCAAGAAATTGCGTTACCATGCGTATCTGTAATCGTCACAATCGTGTTATTGAAAGTTGAGCGAATGTGAGCAACACCCGTTTCAACATTTTTACGTTGACGACGCTTTGGACGAGTATTCGTTTTCTTAGCCATTTTTTATGCGACCTCCTTTACTATTTCTTCTTGTTAGCTACAGTACGACGTGGACCTTTACGTGTACGAGCATTGTTTTTAGAATTTTGTCCACGAACTGGTAGACCACGACGGTGACGAATGCCACGATATGAACCAATCTCAATAAGACGTTTAATGTTTAGTGAAACTTCACGACGAAGGTCACCTTCAACTGCGTGCCCTTCAACAGCTTCACGGATACGTCCTAATTCTTCTTCTGTAAGATCACGAGTGCGAGTATCCTCAGATACACCTGCTTTCGCAAGAATTTCAGACGATTTAGCTTTGCCGATTCCATAGACATACGTTAGTGAAATAACTACGCGTTTATCACGAGGAATATCGACGCCTGCGATACGTGCCATGTGCTGCACCTCCTTATATATTAACCTTGTTTTTGCTTATGCTTAGGATTTTCACAAATAACCATTACCGTCCCTTTACGACGGATAACTTTACACTTTTCACAAATAGGCTTGACTGATGGTCTTACCTTCATCTTATAAACCTCCTATATGGTACGGAGTGCACTGATTAGATTCTAATCAGATTAAAGCAAAACAATAAAAAATTATTTTGCTAGTCGCTCTCGCAACGTATTATTTGTAACGATATGTGATTCGTCCACGTGTTAGATCATAAGGCGAAAGTTCAACAGTCACCTTATCACCAGGGAGAATTCGAATGAAATGCATACGAATCTTTCCAGAAACGTGGGCAAGAATCTTATGACCATTTTCTAGTTCAACGCGAAACATTGCATTTGGAAGAGGTTCAATAACCGTACCTTCCTCCTCAATAACATCTTCTTTAGCCACAGGTTCACTCTCCTTCCTTCAGTAAATCAGAGTGTTGCTCTAGGAAATTAGTAATCGCATAGCGTAACTTTCCATTAGTAACACGTCCTGTTTCTTTAAAGCTGCCCTTAACTTCATCAGCAATGTAATCAATCAATTCTAAGTGATTCAAGTTTTTTTTCTTTGCTCGGTCCACTTTTCGCTTATCGCCATCCGCAATTTTAACAAAACGTTCATCAAGTACTTCAATAATTATATTATATTGTCCTTGATCACGACCTTTAGTGCAAAGAACAATCTGACCAATCTCCGGAGTCATACCAGAGTCTTGCATCTTCCCCATCACCTACAATTAAACTTTTGTTAAGATTTCATAACCTGATTCCGTAATAGCAATCGTATGCTCAAAGTGTGCACAATTCTTTCCGTCAACTGTAACAACCGTCCAATTATCAGAAAGAGTTCGTACATAGCGTGTACCAGCATTAATCATTGGTTCAATCGCAAGTACCATTCCAGGTTTCAGTCTCGGTCCTTTACCAGGCGGACCATAATGAGGGATTTGAGGATCCTCATGCAAGTCTTGCCCAACTCCATGACCAACATACTCACGTACAACTGAATAGCCTAAAGGCTCGACATAAGCTTGGATAGCATGTGATATATCTGACAAGCGATTACCTGCTTTCGCAAACTCTAACCCTTTAAAAAGAGAGGCTTCCGTCACATCAAGTAATTCTTGATCTTTATCAGAAATTTGACCAACTGCATAAGTCCAGGCAGAGTCCCCATGGTAGCCATTATAAAAAGCACCAATGTCTACACTAATTACGTCGCCATCTTTAAGCACTCGCTTCCCAGGAATTCCGTGCACTAATTCCTCATTTACCGAAGCACAGATGCTACCTGTAAACCCATTATAACCTTTGAATGAGGGAGTCGCTCCGTGCGAACGAATCAACTTTTCAGCGATCTCATCCAAATCCTTTGTTGATATGCCAGGCTTGATATGTTCCTTTAAAGCTTGATGCGTTAAAGCAACAATTCGACCGGCTTCTCGCATGATTTCTAATTCACGTTCAGTCTTACATATGATCATGCATGAAGTCCTTTCAAGAGCTGGTTGATATCTTCAAATACTTTATTAATGTCTTGGTCACCATTAATCTCACGCAAATAGCCTTTTTCTGTATAGAAATCGACAAGAGGTTTTGCTTGAGCTTGATTGACTTCAAGACGTTTTTTAACCGTTTCAGGCTTGTCATCATCACGCTGAATTAATTCGCTACCATCTAAATCACAAATACCTTCTTGTTTAGGAGGATTAAAGATTACATGATAGGTCTTTCCAGATGTTGGTGACACTCGACGGCCAGTCAGACGATCCATAAGAAGCTTTTCTGGAACTTCTACATTCAGAACATAATCAAGTTTACGTCCCATTGAACTTAACAGCTCTTCTAATGCTTCCGCTTGAGCAACTGTACGTGGGAATCCATCAAGTAAAAACCCTTTTTGACAATCATCCTTCATTAATCGTTCACGAACAATACCTATCGTTACTTCATCAGGAACAAGTTCACCTGCATCCATGAAAGACTTAGCTTTTAAACCAAGTTCAGTTTCACCTTTAATAGCCGCACGGAACATATCACCTGTAGAAATATGAGGAATACCGTAATCTTGAACAATTCTTTCAGCTTGTGTACCTTTACCAGCGCCAGGTAGGCCCATTAAAATTAAATTCATTCCAATCTCCTCCATCTCCGATTTAACAACAGAAGGCGAACGGGAAGATACTCTTCCCAGATCCCCTTATTACTTAATAAAGCCTTTATAAGAACGTTTAATTAGTTGACTTTCGATTTGTTTCATCGTGTCTAATGCTACACCAACTACGATTAATAATCCAGTACCACCGATTTGAACAGCAGGTGGAAGATCCATTAACCTAGTAAAGAAAACAGGGATAATAGAAACCGTAGCAAGGAATAAAGCACCAACAAACGTTAGTCGATATAAAATGCGTGTTAAGTAAGTCTGTGTTGTCTTACCGGGGCGAATGCCTGGTATATAGCCACCTTGTTTTTTAAGGTTTT
Organism: Halalkalibacter akibai JCM 9157; assembly: GCF_000513135.1. Classification (GTDB taxonomy): domain Bacteria; phylum Bacillota; class Bacilli; order Bacillales; family Bacillaceae_D; genus Halalkalibacter; species Halalkalibacter akibai. The sequence continues at coordinate 46,461 of NZ_BAUV01000017.1, read as the reverse complement.
CAGCCATTTTTTCCGGATTAACTTGGATAAACGTATAGAAATACGTAAAACCAATAATTAATAAAGCATAAAAAATCATACCAATCGGTTGTGTATAATCAAACGTCCTAGTCACCCATGCAGCAATCGGATTTTCGGTTCCAAAAAATCCAGCAACTACTGGTGGAAACATGAAAAGAGAAAGAGCAAAAATGACAGGAATTACACCAGCAGCGTTAACTTTTAATGGTAAGTGTGTAGACTGACCACCAACTGGACTACGTCCAACTAAACGTTTTGCATACTGGACTGGAACTTTTCTTAAAGCCTGTTGAACAAAGATTACGACTACTATAATCGCAAGAACTGCAAGAGCCATTAAAAGTACAGTGACAATGCTTAAAAATAATTGCTCACCAGCACCTTCAATTTGCTGTACGTAGATTTGGTTAATCCCATTCGGAATTCCAGCCGCGATACCAGCAAAGATAATGATTGAAATACCATTACCAACGCCTTTTGCAGTAATTTGTTCACCCAACCACATTAAGAAGGCAGTACCAGAAGTTAAGACAAGAGCAATAAAAAGATATGTTGGAACTGTTGGGTTTGGAATTAAACCAGGAAACAATGAATTAAATCCGATTGACATCCCTAAAGCTTGAATAAAACCTAATACAATCGTTCCATAACGGGTAAACTGAGCTAATTTACGTCGACCAGCTTCCCCTTCTTTTGCCCATTCAGCAAATTTAGGTACAACGTCCATTTGCAATAACTGCACTACGATTGAGGCAGTAATGTATGGCATAATACCCATTGCAAAAATCGAAAAGTTCCCTAAAGCTCCACCACCAAACGTATTTAAAAACCCAAATGCATTCGCTTGATCATAGAAATTAAGAACATCCTTGTTCGATCCTGGAACAGGAATAAAACTTCCGATACGAAAGACAATGAGCATAAGTAGGGTGAAAATCACCTTTTGGCGTAAATCACCCACTCGAATAATGTTGGAGATCGTCCGGAACATTAAATCACCTCAGTTTTTCCGCCAGCAGCTTCGATAGCTTCTACTGCAGATGCTGAAAACTTATGTGCTTTAACAGTCAATTTATTTTCAAGTTTCCCATTACCAAGAATCTTGATTCCGTATTTGACGTTCTTCACAGTACCTGTCTCGATAAGAAGTTCCGGTGTTACCTCAGTACCCGCTTCAAAGCGGTTTAATGTATCAAGGTTTACTACTGTAAACTCCTTACGAGTAGGGTTTGTAAATCCGCGTTTCGGAAGACGACGGTATAAAGGGTTTTGACCACCCTCAAAACCAGGACGTACACCTCCGCCAGAACGTGCGTTTTGACCTTTGTGTCCTTTTCCTGCTGTTTTACCGTTACCAGAACCGATACCGCGACCTACACGGTTACGTACCTTACGTGATCCTTCTGCAGGTTTCAACTCATGAAGTTTCATGTCGACACCTCCTCGTATTTATAGATAAGCAATTAAGCTTCGATTTCTTTAACAGTTAAAAGGTGAGATACCTTGTTTACCATACCACGGATCGCAGCGTTGTCTTGTTGAACAACTGTTTGGTGCATTTTACGCAAACCAAGAGTATTCACAGTAACGCGTTGGTCTTCCGGGCGTCCGATAAGACTACGAGTGAGGGTAATTTCTAATTTCTTAGCCATTTACTTTCCCTCCTTAACCTAATAGTTCTTCCACGGACTTGCCGCGAAGTTTAGCAACCTCTTCAGCACGTTTTAAACCTTTAAGTCCTTGCATAGTAGCACGAACCATGTTAATTGGGTTATTTGAACCAAGAGATTTTGAAAGAATATCACCAATACCAGCTAATTCTAGCACCGCACGAACTGGTCCACCAGCGATGATCCCAGTACCTTCAGATGCGTTTTTAAGGAATACGCGTCCAGCACCAAAGTGTCCAACGATCTCATGCGGGATTGTAGTTCCAACAACTGGTACTTCGATAAGGTTTTTCTTTGCATCTTCTACAGCCTTACGAATTGCTTCTGGTACTTCTTGAGCTTTACCCATACCAAAACCAACGTGGCCATTTTTATCGCCAACAACTACTAATGCAGCAAAGCGGAAACGACGTCCACCTTTTACTACTTTAGCAACACGATTGACAGCTACAACTTTTTCTTCAAGTTCCAACGTATTAGGGTCAATACGACGCATTCGTTTTCCCTCCTTTTTTCTTTAGAATTGCAAACCAGCTTCGCGGGCTGCTTGCGCAAGTGTTGCTACACGTCCGTGATAAATATAACCACCACGGTCAAATACAACTACTTTATGTCCATTTTCAATCGCACGTTTTGCAACGAGTTCACCTACTAGTTTAGCCGCATCTGTTTTCGTTGCATCTGCAGCTACCTCTGAATCAAGCGTAGATGCAGAAGCAAGAGTAACACCATTTACATCATCAATAAGTTGAGCGTAAATGTGTTTAGATGAACGGAAAACATTTAGGCGAGGACGTTCAGGTGTTCCTGTGATCGTACGACGAACATGTGCATGTCGCTTCTTACGAGCTACGTTTTTATTACGCTTCGTAATCATTGAACGTCAGTCCTTTCCGTGAGTTAGTGATTATTTACCTGTTTTACCTTCTTTACGACGAATATATTCGCCTTCATAACGAATACCTTTACCTTTATAAGGCTCTGGTAAACGTACAGAACGGATGTTAGATGCAATTGCACCTACACGCTCTTTATCAATACCTTTTACGATTACTTTTGTGTTAGCAGGAACTTCAATTTCAATTCCTTGCTCAGGAGTAATCTCAACTGGATGAGAGTAACCAACGTTAAGTACAAGCTTTTGACCTGACTTAGTAGCACGGTAACCTACCCCAACAAGCTCAAGAGTACGTTCGAAACCTTTTGTAACACCTTCAACCATGTTATTGATTAAACTACGAGTTGTACCGTGAAGTGCACGGTGTAACTTGTTGTCAGAAGGACGTTCAACGGTAACTTCGTTTTCTCCGATTACAACTTTCATATCCTCATGAAGGTTACGGCTAAGTTCACCTTTAGGACCTTTAACAGTAAATAAAGTTCCATCAAGTGTAACAGTAACTCCACTTGGTACTTCTACTGGCTTTTTACCAATACGAGACATTCTTGTACACCTCCGTTCATTTTAAGGATTGTATTACCAAACGTAAGCTAATACTTCGCCGCCTACTTGTTGTTGACGAGCATCCTTATCTGTCATTACACCATTAGATGTTGAAACTAATGCGATTCCTAACCCGCCTAATACACGAGGAAGTTCACTTGCTTTTGCGTATACACGTAGACCAGGCTTACTAATACGCTTAAGACCAGTAATTACACGCTCATTTGTTGCACCATATTTTAAGAAGATGCGAATTACACCTTGCTTGTTATCTTCGATGTATTCGTAATCACGAATAAAACCTTCACGCTTAAGAATTTCAGCAATTTCCTTCTTCACCTTTGAAGCAGGTAATTCTAATTTCTCGTGGCGTACTGTGTTAGCATTACGAATACGAGTAAGCATATCTGCAATTGGATCTGTCATGACCATAATTATTTACCTCCTTCCCGTTCTTGGGATTACCAACTAGCTTTTTTCACACCAGGAATTTGCCCTTTGTGAGCAAGCTCTCTGAAGCAAATTCTGCAAAGTTTAAACTTACGTAAAACTGAATGAGGACGACCGCAACGTTCACAACGAGTATACTCTTGTACTTTATACTTTTGTGTGCGTTTTTGCTTTGCAATCATTGATTTTTTCGCCAACGTTTTCCCTCCTCTTCGAAACGACTTGGATTATTTTTGAAATGGCATTCCCATTTGAGTTAAAAGTTCACGAGCTTCTTCATCCGTGTTAGCAGTTGTTACAAGAACAATATCCATACCACGAACTTTGTCTACTTTATCATAATCAATCTCAGGGAAAATTAACTGTTCTTTTACACCTAGTGTGTAGTTACCGCGACCATCAAAGGCTTTCTTTGAAATACCGCGGAAGTCACGAACACGAGGAAGTGATACAGTAATTAATTTATCAAGGAATTCAAACATACGCTCACCACGAAGAGTTACCTTCGCACCGATAGGCATACCTTCACGTAATTTGAAACCAGCGATAGATTTCTTAGCTTTAGTTACTAATGGCTTTTGACCAGTAATTGTTGTTAATTCTTCAACTGCTTTGTCAAGAGCTTTTGCATTTGATACAGCATCACCAACACCCATGTTAATAACGATCTTTTCAAGTTTTGGTACTGCCATAACAGATGAATAGTTAAACTTCTCAACTAGAGAAGGAACGATTTCACTTGTATACTTTTCTTTTAATCGACTCATGCGATTGACCTCCTTTCACACACTGACTACTTATCTAAAGATTCGCCAGACTTCTTAGCAATACGTACCTTTTTACCGTTCTCTACTTTGTAACCTACACGAGTAGGCTCACCAGACTTAGGATCAATAGGCATAACGTTGGAAGAATGAATAGGTGCTTCAATATTCAAGATTCCACCTTGTGGGTTATCCTGAGAAGGTTTAGCATGCTTCTTCACGATGTTAACACCTTCAACAAGTACACGATTCTTCTTCGGGAACGCCTCAAGGATTACACCTTGTTTCCCTTTGTCTTTTCCAGAGATGACCTTTACTGTGTCACCTTTTTTGACATGCATATTTGCCATGTTCGCACCTCCTTGACAGGGCCTTTCAATTATCTTCTATTAAAGAACTTCAGGAGCTAGTGATACAATCTTCATGAATTGGTTATCACGAAGTTCACGTGCAACTGGTCCAAAAATACGAGTTCCGCGTGGGCTTTTGTCATCACGAATGATAACAGCAGCATTTTCATCAAACTTGATATATGAACCGTCATTACGACGAGCTCCGCTCTTAGTACGTACGATAACAGCTCTAACAACGTCACCTTTCTTGACAACGCCACCTGGTGTTGCTTGTTTTACCGAGCAAACAATAACATCACCAATATTAGCTGTCTTACGACCAGAACCACCTAATACTTTAATACAAAGTACTTCACGTGCACCAGAGTTATCTGCAACTTTTAAACGGGATTCTTGTTGAATCATACAAACTTACCTCCCTTCGAACCAAGGATTTCTATTAGATAATAACCGCTTCTTCAACGATCTCAACTAAACGGAAACGTTTGTCTTTAGAAAGCGGACGAGTTTCCATAACTTTTACTACATCGCCAATCTTAGCGCTATTGTTTTCATCATGTGCTTTGTACTTTTTAGAGTACTTAACGCGCTTACCGTAAAGACGATCTCTTTTATAAGTTTCTACAAGAACAGTGATAGTTTTATCCATCTTGTCAGAAACAACACGTCCAGTGTAAACCTTACGTTGGTTGCGTTCCATTTTCGCAAACCTCCTTTTTAGCCGTTGTTAATTCCAAGCTCACGTTCACGCAATACTGTTTTCGCACGCGCAATTGCTTTACGAACTTCACGAATACGGGCTGGATTATCCAATTGACCAGTCGCTAGTTGAAAGCGAAGGTTAAATAGTTCTTCTTTAAGTGATTTCGTCTTTTGCTCAATTTCAGCAGTGGTTAAGTTACGAATATCATTAGCTTTCATTTGCGTCACCACCCACTTCGTTACGTTTTACAAACTTACATTTCACCGGTAATTTATGAGAAGCTAAACGTAAAGCTTCGCGAGCAACTTCTTCTGAAACACCAGCAATTTCAAACATAATCTTTCCAGGTTTGACAACAGCTACCCATCCTTCAGGAGCACCTTTACCAGAACCCATTCGAACTTCTAAAGGTTTAGCAGTGTAAGGCTTAGAAGGGAAAATCTTGATCCAAACTTTACCACCACGCTTCATGTAACGAGTCATTGCAATACGAGCAGATTCTATTTGACGGTTTGTGATCCAAGAAGCTTCTAAAGCTTGTAAACCATACTCACCGAAATGAACTTCCGTACCGCCCTTCGCACGTCCACGCATGTTTCCACGGTGTTCACGACGATATTTAACACGTTTTGGCATTAACATAATTAGTTGCCTCCTTCCTCTTTTTTCGTTCCTTTCGTTGGAAGGACTTCACCACGATAAATCCAAATTTTTATACCTAATTTACCGTATGTTGTATCAGCTTCAGCTGTACCGTAATCAATATCAGCACGAAGCGTGTGAAGTGGAACAGTTCCTTCATTGTAATGTTCAGCACGAGCGATGTCAGCTCCACCAAGACGACCAGATACTTGAGTTTTAATACCCTTAGCACCAGCACGCATTGTACGTTGGATAGCTTGCTTCATAGCACGACGGAACGAAATACGATTTTCTAATTGACGAGCGATATTTTCAGCTACAAGTTTCGCATCCATATCAGCTTGCTTGATTTCAAAGATGTTAATATGAACTCTCTTACCAGTTAGTTCATTTAACGCCTTACGTAGCGCTTCAACTTCTGAACCGCCTTTTCCGATCACCATTCCTGGCTTAGCAGTAGAAATTGTAACATTTACACGGTTAGCAGCACGTTCAATTTCAATTTTAGAAACAGAAGCGTCTTTTAAACGTTTTTCAATATACTCACGAATTTTAATATCTTCGTGTAGTAATACAGCATAATCTTTATCAGCGTACCATTTTGACTCCCAGTCTTTAATAACGCCAACTCGAAGTCCAGTAGGATTAATCTTTTGACCCACGTGTTATCCCTCCTTCTTTTCTGTTACAACTAATGTAATGTGGCTAGTACGTTTGTTAATACGGCTAGCACGTCCCATAGCACGTGGACGGAAACGTTTTAAAGTAACACCTTCGTCTACAAACGCTTCGCTAATTACAAGGTTGTTTGGCTCCATTTCGTAGTTATGTTCAGCGTTCGCGATTGCAGAGTTTAAAAGCTTTTCTACAACTGGAGAAGCAGCTTTAGGCGTGTGACGTAGAATAGCTACAGCCTCACCAACTTGCTTACCACGAATCAAATCAATAACCAAGCGCACTTTACGAGGAGCAATACGAACTTGTCTTGCTACTGCTTTAGCTTGCATAGGATTGACCTCCTCTCTTACTTACATATTAACGTCTTGTTTTCTTATCATCAGCTGCATGACCTTTATACGTACGAGTTGGTGCGAATTCACCAAGTTTGTGACCAACCATGTCCTCAGAAACGTATACAGGCACGTGCTTACGGCCATCATAAACTGCGATTGTGTGACCGATGAACTCAGGAAAAATCGTTGAACGACGTGACCAAGTTTTGATGACTCTCTTATCCTCAGTTTCATTCATTGCTTCAACTTTCTTCATAAGATGATCATCGACAAAAGGTCCCTTTTTCAAACTACGACCCATGAGAAAACCTCCCTTCGTGATTGTGCTACGGTTCTAATAGAGAACCGCAGTGCAACCCCGTTATTTTTTACGACGACGTACAATGTACTTATCTGACGCTTTGTTTTTCTTACGAGTTTTGTAACCAAGAGTTGGTTTACCCCATGGTGACATTGGAGATTTACGTCCGATTGGAGAACGTCCTTCACCACCACCGTGTGGGTGATCATTCGGGTTCATAACAGATCCACGTACAGTTGGGCGTTTACCTAACCAACGTGAGCGACCAGCTTTACCGATATTAACTAACTCATGCTCAAGATTACCAACTTGACCGATAGTAGCACGGCAAGTAGCTAAGATGTAGCGTGTCTCACCAGAGTTCAAACGAACAAGAACATAATCTCCTTCTTTACCAAGCAATTGAGCTTCTGTTCCAGCAGAACGGACTAATTGTCCACCTTTTCCAGGCTTAAGTTCGATATTGTGAATCACAGTACCAACAGGAATATTTTTAAGTGGTAAAGCATTACCTACTTTGATATCCGCTTCTGCACCAGATTCGATCATCATATCAACTTTAAGTCCTTTTGGAGCAAGAATGTAACGTTTTTCACCATCAACATAGTTGATAAGTGCGATGTTAGCAGAACGGTTTGGATCATACTCGATCGTAGCAACGCGGCCTGGAATACCATCTTTGTTACGTTTGAAATCAATCACACGATATTGACGCTTATGTCCGCCACCTTGGTGACGTACAGTTAACTTACCTTGGTTGTTACGTCCGCCTTTTTTGTGTAAAGGTGCTAGTAACGATTTTTCCGGCTTATCAGTAGTGATTTCCGCGAAATCTAATACGGACATACCACGACGGCCGGCACTGGTTGGTTTATACTTCTTAATCGCCATTTTCAGTTCCCTCCTTCTCTATTACTTCTTATACACCTTCAAAGAACTCTAATTCTTTGCTCTCAGGTGATAATGTAACGATCGCTTTTTTACGACGAGCTGTGTAACCCGTGTAACGACCAAAACGCTTTGATTTACCTTTATAATTCATTGTGTTTACTTTATCAACTTTCACTTCAAAGATCTCTTCAATAGCATCTTTGATTTGAGTTTTGTTAGCACGTACATCAACTTCGAATGTATATCTCTTATCACTCATTAGATCAGTTGAACGTTCAGTAATCACAGGGCGCTTAATGATATCACGAGCGTTTGACATTACGCAAGCACCTCCTCTACCTTTTGAACGGCGTCTTTCGTAATAACAAGCTTATCATGCTTAAGCACATCAAGCACGCTTACACCCTCAGCAGTAACAAACGTTATGCCAGGAAGATTACGTGCAGAAAGAGCAACTGCTTCGTTATAATCAGCTGTTACAACTAATGCTTTACGATCAATAGAAAGACCAGAAAGAACTGCAGCCATTTCTTTTGTCTTTGGTGCATCAAATGATAAGTTGTCTAGTACTACAATCTCTTCTGCTTGAACTTTACTAGATAAAGCAGATTTAATTGCTAAACGACGTACCTTTTTCGGTAATTTGTAGCTGTAGCTACGAGGTGTTGGTCCGAATACGACTCCACCACCAACCCATTGAGGTGAACGGATAGACCTTGACGAGCACGACCAGTTCCCTTTTGACGCCATGGCTTACGACCACCACCACGTACTTCAGAACGTCCTTTAGTTTTGTGTGTACCTTGACGTAGTGAAGCTTGTTGCATCACAACCGCGTCATGAAGCACACTTGTGTTTGGTTCGATACCAAAAACAGAATCCGCTAATTCGATATCTCCAACTTGTGAACCTGTTTGGTTAAATAAAGCTACTTTCGGCATTGATGTGTCCTCCTTTCTAATATTTCTTATTTAACTTTAACCGCACTTTGGATTTGTACATAGCTCTTTTTAGCTCCAGGAACATTTCCTTTAACTAAAAGTAGGTTACGTTCTGTATCCACTTTTACGATTTCAAGATTTTGAACTGTGATTGTTTCTCCACCCATACGTCCAGGAAGTAATTTCCCTTTGAATACACGGTTTGGAGCTACAGGTCCCATTGAACCTGGGCGACGGTGATAGCGAGAACCATGTGACATCGGTCCGCGAGATTGGTTATGACGCTTGATAGCACCTTGGAAACCTTTCCCTTTAGACGTTCCTGTTACATCAACTACATCACCTTCTGTGAATGTATCTACCTTAACTTCTTGACCTACTTCATACTCGTCAAGATTTACGTTACGGATTTCCTTGATGAAGCGCTTAGGAGCCGTGTTTGCTTTTGCAGCGTGGCCTTCAGCTGGCTTGTTAGCATTTGCTTTCTTTTGGTCTGCAAACCCAACTTGGATTGCTTCGTATCCGTCAGAATCAACAGTCTTCTTTTGAAGAACAACATTTGGTTCTGCTTCAATTACTGTTACTGGGATTACTTCACCATTTTCAGCGAAAATTTGTGTCATGCCAATTTTTCTACCTAAGATTCCTTTGGTCATCCGTTACACCTCCTATAAAAAATCATATTTTTTTTGCCATTTTCATATCATAATAATGTGTAAACATTATTTAAGTTATATTTTAAGATTAAAGCTTGATTTCAATATCGACACCAGATGGTAAATCCAAACGCATTAATGCGTCCACTGTTTGTGGTGTTGGATTCACAATGTCAATTAAACGCTTGTGAGTACGCATTTCGAATTGCTCACGAGAATCTTTGTACTTGTGAACCGCACGAAGAATTGTATATACAGACTTCTCAGTAGGAAGTGGAATCGGACCCGATACACTTGCACCTGAACGTTTTGCTGTTTCAACAATTTTCTCTGCAGATTGATCAAGAACTCTATGATCGTATGCTTTTAAACGAATGCGAATCTTTTGCTTTGCCATTATAGCCCCTCCTTTTTCGTCCATTTTATAAACAGACATACTCCGCGAAAATTTCCTACACCCTGCCATGGCAATGGGGCCTGGTGTGTCAGCAACCTTCCGCATCATCGCTGTCAATGACCAACATTCCACATTATACACAAAAAGAAAAACCAATGCAAGTGAAACTTACGTTGATCACACTTTTCCTATTATATAACCCAGAGATTAAAAAAGCAATGTCTAACTTAACTTTTATGCAAAACCTCTATTAGTAAATGCTGTAAGTTCTTTCTTCTGCTAAAATTAATAGTAGTTAATATAGTAGGAGGATGGTTGTGAACAATTCAAACAGAGTATTATGGTTTTTGGCAATAGCCCAATTTTTTGTTATGCAGGTGTGGTTTAATTACTCTTCTATTATTCCTGTCATAGAGACTGAATGGAACCTTACTTCAAGTCAATCAGGTGTAATTCTTGCTTTTTTTCACATCGGTTATGTAATTGCCATTATTTTTTACAGCTTTTTAATAACTGCTTATAACCCTAAGTACTCATTTGTATTTGGTGCCTTTTTAGCTGGTATCTCGGGACTTGCCTTTGCCTTTTGGGCTGAAGGCTTTTGGTCTGCACTACTATTACGAACTTTATCAGGAATTGGTGTTGCAGGTATCTATGTACCAGGGATGAAAATGGTAGCTGAGATCTTCCCACCTAAAAAAAGAGGTAGAGCCCTTGGTATTTATGTTGGTTCATTAGTTGTTGGTTCAGGTAGTTCACTTTTAATTTCAGCCATGTTTATCAATATTGTCGGTTGGCAGGGCGTCATTATTATTACATCGTTACTCAGTATAGTAGCTGCACTACTAATCTTAATTATCCGTATCCCAACTTCAATTAAGTTAACTAGTCAAAGTTTAACGTTTAAAAAACTTAAGGGTATCTTTAAAAAGCGTAACCTTCTTATTAATGCTGGATATACCGGACATTGCTTTGAACTTTATGCGGTTTGGTCTTGGATCGGTCCATTTTTAGTCTTTTACTTTAGCAATCAGGGATATGAGCAGGGGCTTTCGATTCAACTAGGTAATACCATGGGAGCGTTTATTATAATTATTGGAGGTTTTGCTACATATATAGGCGGAAGGTTATCCGACAAATATGGACGAGGACAGATTGCAACAATTTTTCTTATAGTAAGTATTACATGTACACTTTCAATTGGTTGGTTATCCTTTTTACCTTTATTGATCATGCTTCCTATTACTTTGTTATATGGGTTTACTATAGTAGCTGACTCACCTATTTATAATACTGCTATTACTGAAGTCACCGATCCAGAGTTACTAGGCATCGCACTAGGAGTTCAATCTGTTTTGGGATTTAGTGCGACTATCTTTGCTCCACTTATATTCGGGATCTTTTTGAATCATTATAGTTGGGGGTTGGCTTTTATGACAGTTGGGTTTATCTCATTATTTGCTCCTATTTGTATGTACTTTCTATCAAAACAAAAAATCAATTCAACTAACCTATAAACCAAAATAAAACCACCTTGACAAATGTCAAGGTGGTTAATTTGTAGTTATTACTTTTGAATAGAAGCAACAACGCCGGCACCAACAGTACGTCCACCCTCACGGATAGAGAACTTAGTACCTTCTTCGATAGCGATTGGAGCAATAAGCTCAACCGTCATTTCGATGTTGTCACCAGGCATTACCATCTCAACGCCTTCTGGAAGGTTACAAATTCCAGTAACGTCAGTTGTACGGAAGTAGAACTGAGGACGGTAGTTAGTGAAGAATGGAGTGTGACGTCCACCCTCTTCTTTTGAAAGAACATAAACTTCAGCTTTGAAGTTTGTGTGTGGAGTGATTGTACCTGGCTTAGCAAGTACTTGACCACGTTGAACTTCATCACGAGCAACCCCACGAAGAAGTGCACCAATGTTGTCTCCAGCTTCAGCATAATCAAGAAGCTTACGGAACATTTCTACTCCAGTACAAGTAGTAGATTTTGGCTCTTCAGTGATACCGATGATGTCAATTGTGTCACCAACGTTAAGTTGTCCACGCTCAACACGACCAGTAGCAACTGTACCACGACCAGTGATTGAGAATACATCCTCAACTGGCATCATGAAAGGCTTTTCTTTGTCACGCTCAGGAGTTGGGATATAGCTATCAACAGCGTCCATTAGCTCGATGATTTTCTCTTCCCAAGCAGCATCTCCTTCTAAAGCTTTAAGAGCAGAACCTTGGATAACAGGAATGTCATCACCAGGGAAATCATACTCAGATAGTAAGTCACGAACTTCCATTTCTACTAATTCAAGTAACTCTTCGTCGTCTACCATGTCACACTTGTTCATGAATACAACAAGGTAAGGTACACCTACTTGACGAGATAATAGAATGTGCTCACGAGTTTGTGGCATTGGACCATCAGCAGCAGATACTACTAAGATTCCTCCGTCCATTTGTGCAGCACCAGTGATCATGTTTTTAACATAGTCAGCGTGTCCTGGGCAATCTACGTGTGCATAGTGACGGCTGTCAGTTTCATACTCAACGTGTGCAGTTGAGATTGTGATACCACGCTCACGCTCTTCTGGAGCTCCATCGATAGCGTCATACGCCATTGCAACACCTTTACCAGAACGTTTAGCTAATACAGTAGTGATTGCAGCAGTTAGAGTTGTTTTACCGTGGTCAACGTGTCCAATTGTACCGATATTGGCATGTGTTTTTGAACGGTCAAATTTTGCTTTAGCCATGATTCATTTCCTCCCTTAATTGAACATAAGTATAAGTAAGTATTTTTTTATGGATAAGAAAGGTGAAATACCCATACAAGAATAACACCTTTCTTAGCTTACAACAAATTAAAATCTGAAACAATTATTTAATGAAATTATTATTGGCCAGTTTGCTTTTTAATAATTTCTTCACCAATGCTCTTAGGTACTTCTTCATAGTGATCAAATACCATTGAGTACGTACCACGTCCTTGAGTACGTGAACGTAATGAAGTTGCGTAACCAAACATTTCAGCAAGTGGAACAAATGCTTTTACAATTTGAGCATTTCCGCGTGCTTCCATTCCTTCAACGCGTCCACGACGAGCTGTAACGTCACCCATTACATCTCCCATGTACTCTTCAGGAATAACAACTTCAACTTTCATTAGTGGCTCAAGTAATACAGCACCACATTTTGACTTGGCATTTTTAAGTGCCATTGAAGCAGCGATCTTAAACGCCATTTCACTTGAGTCAACATCATGGTAAGAACCATCGAATAACTTAGCTTTGATATCGATAATTGGGTAACCAGCTACCATACCATTAACAAGTGATTCTTTGATTCCTTGTTCAACAGATCCAATGTATTCACGAGGAACTGATCCACCGACAACTGCATTCTCGAATTCAAAACCTGCTCCCTCTTCGTTAGGAGAGAATTCAATCCAAACGTGTCCAAATTGTCCACGTCCACCTGATTGACGAACAAATTTACCTTCAACTTGTGCAGTTTGGCGAATTGTTTCACGATAAGAAACTTGAGGTGCACCAACATTAGCCTCTACTTTAAACTCACGTCTCATACGGTCAACAATGATATCAAGGTGAAGTTCACCCATACCAGAGATAATTGTTTGACCAGTTTCTTCGTTTGTTTCAGTACGGAAAGTTGGATCTTCCTCAGCAAGCTTCGCAAGAGCCATACCCATTTTATCTTGGTCAGCCTTAGACTTAGGCTCTACAGATAATGAGATAACTGGCTCTGGGAAATCCATAGATTCAAGAATTACAAGATTCTTTTCATCACAAAGAGTATCCCCAGTTGTTGTATCTTTCAAACCTACAGCAGCAGCAATATCTCCAGCGTAAACTGTTGAGATTTCCTCACGAGAGTTTGCATGCATTTGTAGAATACGTCCAACACGCTCACGTTTGCCTTTTGTAGAGTTTCTTACATATGAACCTGAATCTAATGTACCAGAGTACACTCGGAAGAATGTAAGTTTACCAACGTAAGGGTCAGTCATAACCTTAAACGCTAAAGCAGAAAATGGTGCTTCATCGCTAGACTCACGTGTAACTTCTTCTTCTGAATCAGGGATAATACCTTTGATAGCTGGTACATCAACAGGTGATGGAAGGTAATCAAGAACAGCATCAAGCATAAGCTGAACACCTTTGTTCTTAAATGCCGAACCACAAATAACTGGGTAGAACTCAACGTTACAAGTTCCTTTACGGATTGCACTCTTAAGTTCTTCCTTCGTTAGTTCTTCACCTTCTAAATATTTCATCATTAACTCTTCGTCAAGCTCAGCAGCAGCTTCTACAAGTTGTTCATGTAACTCTTGAGCCTTATCCTTTAAATCAGCAGGAATTTCTTTAGCTTCAGTACGAGTTCCAAGATCATCTTCATAGTAGTATGCAACCATGTCGATCAAGTCAATGATACCTTCGAAGTCATCTTCCGCACCAATTGGTAATTGGATTGGATGTGCATTCGCTTGTAGGCGGTCGCGAAGAGTACCTACAGAGTAAAGGAAATCAGCACCGGTTTTGTCCATTTTGTTAACGAAAACAACACGCGGTACACCATAAGTTGTTGCTTGACGCCAAACTGTTTCTGTTTGAGGCTCAACACCAGATTGAGCATCAAGTACTGCTACAGCTCCGTCCAATACACGTAATGAACGTTCTACTTCAACTGTGAAGTCTACGTGTCCAGGTGTATCAATGATGTTAATGCGGTGATCTTTCCAAGAAGCTGTTGTAGCAGCAGAAGTGATCGTGATACCACGCTCTTGCTCCTGTGCCATCCAGTCCATTTGAGATGCACCTTCATGAGTTTCACCGATTTTATGGATACGTCCAGTGTAGAAAAGTACACGTTCAGTTGTTGTTGTTTTACCAGCATCAATGTGAGCCATGATACCGATATTACGTGTATCTTTCAAGGAGAACTCTCTTGCCATAGGGTATTTCTCCTTCCTGTTTCAATCAATTTTAGATTAAAGTTTTTGATCTTACCAACGGTAGTGAGCAAACGCTTTGTTCGCTTCCGCCATTTTGTGTGTATCTTCACGCTTCTTAACAGAAGCACCTGCATTGTTAGCTGCATCAAGAATCTCGTTAGCTAAACGCTCTTCCATCGTCTTCTCACCACGAAGACGTGAATAGTTTACTAACCAACGAAGTCCTAATGTAGTACGACGCTCAGGTTTAACTTCGATCGGCACTTGGTAGTTTGCTCCACCAACACGACGAGCCTTTACTTCAAGTACAGGCATGATGTTTTTAAGTGCTTGATCAAATACTTCCATAGGATCATTTCCACTACGTTCTTTAACTAATTCAAATGCGTTATAAAGAATCGTTTGTGCTTTTCCACGTTTTCCATCTTCCATAATACGGTTGATTAGACGTGTAACAAGCTTTGATTTGTAAATCGGATCTGGTAATACGTCACGACGAGTAACTGGTCCTTTACGAGGCATTGTTTTCCCTCCCTTCAATAAAAATTAGATTACTTTTTCTCTTTTGGACGCTTAGTACCATATTTTGAACGACCTTGCATACGGTTTTGAACACCAGCCGTATCAAGAGCTCCACGAACGATATGGTAACGTACCCCTGGTAAATCTTTTACACGTCCACCACGGATAAGAACAACACTGTGCTCTTGTAAGTTGTGACCGATACCTGGGATATAAGCAGTAACTTCAATTTGGTTCGTTAAGCGTACACGAGCATATTTACGAAGAGCCGAGTTCGGTTTCTTCGGTGTCATTGTACCAACACGAGTACAAACTCCACGTTTTTGTGGTGAAGAAAGGTTTGTTTGAGCTTTCTTGAAGCTGTTAAAACCTTTGTTAAGAGCAGGAGAATCTGACTTCTTAACTTTTGCAACGCGTCCTTTACGAATTAGTTGATTAATTGTAGGCATTGATATTTCCTCCTCTCATTGAATAAATTAAGACCACTGGTCCTGGTGGTTCATCTTTAGGCAAAAGGAAAGTTTTTGCCAAACGGATGTCACCGCGTGGCAAAAACTTCTATTTACTTTCTTAAAGCGACAGTGGCTGCGCCAACTTCAATTCCACAAGCTTTTCCAAGCTTCTTCATTGAGTCGACATATAATAATGGTATATCTTTGGCTTTAGCAATTGCTTCAACCTTGTATATGACACGGTACTCAGCATCTTTAGCTATATAAACCTCTGAAACTATACCTTCGTCAAGCGCCTTTAGCGTTTGTTTCGTACCTATTACTAGGTCATTTGCCTGTAAAACTTTTTCATAAGACATGTTTCATCCTCCAAAGCAACAGGTTTTTCTCAGGCACACTAGGATATATTATCACTCACACTACTTCGTGTCAACTATTCTTCGAAAATAATTACTCGTGAGTAAGTGCACCCTCAGCAACTGGTTGATCTGCTGCTTCTGTTTCAGCTTGATCATATTCAGAAGTGATGTTTAAGTGACGATATCTTGGCATTCCCGTACCAGCTGGTACTAGCTTACCGATGATTACATTTTCTTTTAGACCAAGAAGTTCATCTCTCTTACCTTTAATAGCAGCATCAGTTAAGACACGTGTTGTTTCTTGGAACGAAGCTGCTGATAAGAATGAATCTGTTTCAAGTGATGCCTTTGTAATACCAAGTAATACTGGCTTACCTGTAGCAGGTCGTTGTCCTTCAAGAAGTACTTTCTTGTTTTCATCGTTAAATTGTTGAATTTCAATTAATGATCCTGGTAATACTTTTGTTTCACCAGCATCTACTACACGTACTTTACGAAGCATTTGACGAACCATTACTTCAACGTGCTTATCGCCAATTTCTACCCCTTGCATACGGTAAACTTTTTGAACTTCACGAAGTAAGTATTCTTGAACGCCGCTCATTCCTTTAACTTTCAGCAATTCTTTAGGATCGATTGAACCTTCAGTAATCGGCTCACCGAACTTAACAAAATCACCAATTTGAACTTTGATACGAGCTCCATAAGGAATAGCATAGCTCTTTGTTTCCATCTCACTTCTAATTGTAACTTCGCGTTTGTCTCCTTCTTTGAAATCGATAACCTCACCATCAATTTCAGAGATAACCGCTTGACCTTTAGGGTTACGCGCTTCAAAGATCTCTTGGATACGCGGAAGACCTTGTGTAATATCGTCTCCTGCAACCCCACCTGTATGGAATGTACGCATTGTAAGCTGAGTTCCTGGCTCACCGATAGACTGAGCTGCGATAATACCTACCGCTTCTCCTACTTCTACATCGCTACCAGTAGCTAAGTTACGGCCGTAACACTTCTTACATACACCATGGCGAGTATCACAAGTAAAGACAGAGCGGATTGTTACTTCTTCTACACCAGCTTCTATAATTGCTCTTGCAATATCTTCATCAATTAAGTCATTTCTCTTAACCAATACTTCTCCTGTTTCAGGATGCTTAAGAGTTTTGAATACCACACGACCAACTAAGCGATCATATAAGTTTTCAATAATTTCGTTACCTTCTTTAATAGCTTGAACCGCTAAACCACGGTCTGTACCACAATCGTCAGAACGAACAATTACATCTTGAGCAACGTCAACTAGACGACGAGTTAAATAACCTGAGTCAGCTGTTTTAAGAGCGGTATCGGCAAGACCTTTACGCGCACCATGTGTCGAGATGAAATACTCGAGTACTGTAAGACCCTCACGGAACGAGGATTTAATTGGTAACTCAATGATTCGACCAGACGGGTTAGCCATTAGACCACGCATACCAGCTAACTGTGTAAAGTTAGATGCGTTACCACGGGCACCAGAGTCACTCATCATAAAGATTGGGTTACTACGATCAAGCGTACCCATTAACTTATTTTGAATTACGTCTTTCGCTTCGCTCCATACAGAGATTACACGATCATAACGCTCTTCTTCTGTAATCAAACCACGACGGAACTGTTTTAAGATTTTCTCAACTTTAAGTTCTGCCTGTTCAATAATTTCTTTCTTCTCGGCTAATACAACGATATCGGCAACCCCAACCGTAATACCAGCTCTTGTAGAATATTTGAATCCTAATTCTTTCATACGGTCTAGCATTTTTGATGTTTCTGCAATAGCAAACTTCTTAAATACTTCCGCAATGACGTTCCCTAAGAAACCTTTCTTAAATGGTAAGACAAGCTCACTATTTTCAAAATGTTTCTTTACATCAGTTGAACTAGGAACAATGTATTTTTCAGGTGTTTCAATTTCTAAGTTAAATTGCGTCGGTTCATTAATATAAGGGAAAGATTCAGGAAGAATCTCGTTAAAAATTAATTTACCAACAGTTGTTAATAGCATTTTATCCTTTTGCTCTTCACTAAACGTAGGTTTGTTAAGTGAAGCTACGGGAATAGCTACACGGCTATGCAGATGTACATACCCATTTTGATAAGCAATTAAAGCTTCGTTCGTATCTTTAAAGATAGAACCTTGACCTTTTGCATTATCTCTTTCCATCGTTAAATAATAGTTACCAAGAACCATATCCTGTGATGGTGTAACAACCGGCTTACCATCTTTCGGATTTAAGATGTTTTGGGCTGCCAACATTAAAATACGAGCCTCAGCTTGAGCTTCAGCAGATAAAGGCACGTGAACGGCCATTTGGTCTCCATCAAAGTCAGCGTTATAAGCTGTACATACAAGCGGGTGAAGCTTAATTGCACGACCTTCAACAAGTGTTGGTTCAAATGCTTGAATACCAAGACGGTGAAGAGTCGGAGCGCGGTTTAGTAGAACTGGATGCTCACGGATAACTTCTTCTAAAACATCCCAGACTTCAGGCTGAACTCGCTCAACTTTACGTTTTGCACTCTTGATGTTATGTGCAAGACCTTTACTTACAAGTTCCTTCATGACAAATGGCTTGAATAATTCAAGTGCCATTTCTTTCGGCAACCCACATTGGAACATTTTAAGATTCGGGCCTACTACGATAACGGAACGACCAGAATAGTCAACACGTTTTCCTAGTAGATTTTGACGGAAACGCCCTTGTTTCCCTTTTAACATATGAGAAAGTGATTTCAACGGACGGTTACCAGGTCCTGTTACCGGACGACCACGACGACCATTGTCAATAAGTGCATCAACCGCTTCTTGAAGCATACGCTTTTCATTTTGAACGATAATGTTAGGCGCACCTAGATCAAGTAGACGCTTAAGTCGATTGTTACGGTTAATTACTCGGCGGTACAAATCATTTAAATCAGAAGTTGCAAAACGTCCACCATCTAATTGCACCATTGGACGAAGCTCAGGTGGAATAACAGGAAGAACATCTAAAATCATCCAAGAAGGCTCATTTCCAGAGTTACGGAATGCTTCTAACACTTCAAGTCGTTTAATCGCACGTGTACGACGTTGACCTTGAGCTGTTACTAGTTCCTCTTTTAATAGACCTACTTCTTTTTCTAAATCGATATCTGCAAGTAACTTACGAATCGCTTCCGCACCCATTTGTGCATTGAAGGAACGACCATACTTATCACGATATGTACGATATTCTTTTTCAGATAACAGTTGTTTCTTCTCAAGTGGTGTATCGCCTGGATCTGTCACCACATAAGAAGCAAAATAAATTACTTCTTCTAAAGAACGCGGAGACATATCAAGTACAAGACCCATACGACTTGGAATTCCTTTGAAATACCAAATGTGTGAAACTGGTGCCGCTAATTCGATATGACCCATACGCTCACGACGAACTTTAGCTCGTGTTACTTCTACTCCACAACGGTCACAAACTACACCTTTGTAACGAACTCGTTTGTACTTTCCGCAATGACATTCCCAGTCTTTTGTAGGACCAAAAATACGTTCACAGAAAAGACCATCCTTTTCAGGCTTCAAAGTACGATAATTGATTGTTTCAGGCTTCTTAACTTCCCCTCTTGACCAAGAGCGGATTTTGTTTGGTGAAGCAAGACCAATTTTCATATATTCGAAATTATTTACATCTATCAAGGGGCCAACCTCCCTTTTCGTTTCCGTGTCTAATTGAGCTCGTGAATAAATTAACTAGTTTAAAGAGATTTGCACACATATCTTTTATAAAGACAGCTTGAGGGAACTAGAACACTAGCTCCCAAAAGCTTTTTATACGTTGGATTCACTTGATTCAAAGTTCAGGTTAAGCTTTTCACTTGTCTGATCATCTTCATCATCAAGCTCTCTCATTTCAATTTCTTCTTCATTACTTGATAACATCTTAACATCCATCCCTAGAGATTGAAGCTCTTTGATTAAAACTTTAAACGATTCTGGAACACCAGGCTCAGGGACATTTTCACCCTTAACAATCGCTTCGTACGTTTTAACACGACCAACAACATCATCTGATTTTACTGTTAAGATTTCTTGAAGTGTATAAGCAGCACCATATGCTTCTAATGCCCAAACCTCCATCTCACCGAAACGCTGACCTCCAAATTGAGCTTTACCACCAAGTGGTTGTTGCGTAACAAGAGAATAAGGTCCAGTAGAACGAGCATGTAGCTTATCATCAACCATGTGCGCAAGTTTAATCATATACATAATACCTACGGAAACACGGTTATCAAATGGCTCACCAGAACGTCCATCATAAAGAATGGTTTTTCCATCACGTGCCATTCCAGCTTCTTCAATCGTACCCCAAACATCTTCCTCATTCGCACCATCAAAAACAGGAGATGCAACGTGAATGCCAAGTCTGCGAGCCGCCATACCTAAATGTAACTCTAGCACCTGACCAATGTTCATACGAGAAGGAACCCCAAGTGGGTTTAACATGATGTCAATCGGCGTACCATCTGGTAAGTAAGGCATATCTTCCTCAGGAAGAATACGAGAGATAACCCCTTTGTTACCATGACGACCAGCCATTTTATCGCCTTCATGAATTTTACGCTTTTGAACGATGTAGACGCGAACCAACTGATTTACACCAGGTGGTAACTCATCGCCATCTTCACGATTGAAGATTTTAACATCTAGGACAATTCCATCTCCACCATGCGGAGCGCGAAGAGAAGTGTCACGTACTTCACGAGCTTTTTCACCGAATATTGCATGTAAAAGACGTTCTTCAGCTGTTAATTCTGTAACACCTTTAGGCGTTACTTTACCAACTAGAATATCTCCATCTTTTACTTCAGCACCTGTACGAATAATACCACGCTCATCAAGATTTTTAAGAGCATCTTCCCCAACGTTCGGGATATCACGTGTGATTTCTTCAGGTCCAAGCTTTGTATCACGAGCTTCAGATTCATACTCTTCAATATGGACTGAAGTGTATACATCATCTTTTACAAGGCGCTCACTTAAAATGATCGCATCCTCATAGTTATATCCATCCCAAGTCATAAAGCCAACCATTACGTTACGGCCAAGCGCCATTTCACCTAGCTCCATTGAAGGACCGTCAGCTAAAATCTCACGCTTTTCTACAACATTCCCTTCAGCAACAATAGGGCGTTGGTTATAGCTAGTTCCTTGGTTCGAACGAATATATTTTTGTAATTTATACTTATCTAGGTCACCTTTAACTTCTTTACCGTCCACTTCTTCTAAGCGACGGACCCAGATTTCTTTAGCTGTTACACGTTCAACAATTCCTTTTGACTTAGAAACAATCGCAGCACCAGAATCTCTTGCCGATACATGCTCCATCCCAGTTCCTACAATAGGTGCTTCAGGAACAAGTAAAGGTACAGCTTGACGTTGCATGTTCGCTCCCATTAGGGCACGGTTAGAGTCATCATTCTCTAAGAAAGGAATACACGATGTCGCTGCTGAAACTACTTGCTTTGGTGATACATCCATATAATCTAAACGTTCGCGAGGAACAACCGTGTTTTCTCCGCGGAAACGAGCGATAATATTATCATCGATAAACGAACCATCTTCAGACAAACGAGCATTCGCTTGAGCGACTACATAGTTATCCTCTTCATCAGCTGTTAAGTAATCAATTTGTGTCGTCACTTTTCCTGTTTCAGGATCAACACGACGATATGGAGTTTCCATAAATCCAAACTCATTTACTTTTGCATATGAAGATAATGAGTTAATTAAACCGATGTTCGGTCCCTCTGGTGTTTCAATTGGACACATACGACCGTAGTGAGAATAGTGAACGTCACGCACTTCAAACCCTGCACGTTCACGTGTTAAACCACCTGGCCCTAAAGCAGATAAACGACGCTTATGTGTTAACTCAGCTAATGGGTTCGTTTGATCCATGAACTGTGAAAGCTGAGAACTACCAAAGAACTCTTTAATAGAAGCAATAACAGGTCGAATGTTGATTAACGCTTGTGGCGTAATCATATTCGGATCTTGAATTGACATTCTCTCACGAACAACACGTTCCATACGGGATAATCCGATACGGAATTGATTTTGCAATAACTCTCCAACTGAACGGAGACGACGATTACCTAAATGATCAATATCGTCCGTGTCGCCAACACCATGTAATAAATTGAAGAAGTAGTTAATGGAAGCAATGATATCTCCTGGAGTAATGTGCTTAACTGAACGATCTACCATTGCATTTCCAATTACACGGATTGTTCTTTCACCGTCTTGATCATTCGGAGCGTAAATTTTAATAGATTGTAGTTCAATATCCTCATCACCAACAACGCCACCTGATGCGTTTACATGACGGAACCCTACGTTATTTTCAATATAAGGTAGAATTTTATCAAGTGTACGACGATCTAGTAGTGTTCCTTCTTCGGCAATAACTTCCCCTGTTTCAGGATCAATTAAAGTCTCAGCTAGACGTTGGTTGAATAAACGATTCTTAATATGAAGCTTTTTATTAATCTTATAACGACCAACATTGGCTAAATCATAGCGTTTAGGATCAAAGAAACGTGAATCTAATAAGCTTTTTGCGTTTTCAACAGTAGGCGGTTCACCCGGACGCAAGCGTTCGTAAATTTCTAGTAACGCTTTTTCCGTTCCGTCAGTGTTGTCTTTTTCTAACGAATTACGAAGATATTCATCTTCGCCTAATAAATCAATGATCTCTTGATCAGATCCGAAACCTAACGCACGCAAAAGAACCGTCACTGGTATTTTTCTTGTGCGGTCGATACGAACATAAACGATATCTTTGGCATCTGTCTCAAGCTCCAACCATGCACCACGGTTTGGAATCACTGTAGCCGTAAAGCCTTTTTTACCGTTTTTATCCGTTTTTTGACTGTAGTAAACACTTGGAGATCGAACAAGCTGAGAAACAATAACACGTTCGGCACCGTTAATGACGAATGTCCCCGTTTCTGTCATTAAAGGGAAATCTCCCATAAACACTTCTTGTTCTTTTACTTCACCAGTTTCTTTATTGATTAAGCGAACCTTTACACGTAATGGTGCTGCATATGTAACATCACGTTCTTTTGATTCATCAACTGGATACTTTGGTTCTCCGAGACTATAATCAATAAATTCTAGAACTAAGTTTCCTGTAAAATCTTGAATTGGAGAAATATCCTGGAACATCTCTCGTAGGCCCTCATCAAGAAACCACTGATAGGATGCCGTTTGAATCTCAATTAAATTTGGCAACTCTAATACTTCGTTAATCCTTGCATAGCTTCTCCGCTGGCGGTGGCGTCCATACTGAACTAGTTGACCTGTCAACTGATTCACCCCTCAAATCTCGCGTTATAGTATCTAAAAACGTTTCATCTAATTAACAAAAATCAACTAGATTACACATTTTTATAGATTAAGCAGAACTCGCACAAAAAATATGTACGTACATTAAAAGAAAGCTCGATTTCTTTCTTTTAACAAGAAAATAGATAATGAATCTATTTTCACAAGCTTCATTCGATTATTCCAGTATAACCACTACTCTTTAACCTTATTCAAAAATTGCCACTTGACTTTTTTAAGTTTTACGATCTAAAAATAGGTAGTTATACGCATTAAATAACAATATCACAAAAGACAAGCTAGGTCAAATCTTTTTTGCTCTAATAATATAATAGCCTTTTTTCTTCTCTAAAACTTCCACCTCTTGAAATAGAGTTTCTAGTTTTTCAACAGCAGAAGGTGCACCTTGTTTTTTTTGAATGACAACCCAAAGCTCTCCACCACTAGTTAAATGCTGTTGAGCTTGTTCAAAGATAGAATGGACAATCTGTTTTCCTGCACGAATAGGTGGATTCGTAACAATAGCAGCAAAACCTTTAGTATCAACATTTTCTAAGCGATCACTTTTATAGATTTGAACATTCGTAATTTGATTTCTATCTGCATTCTTTTGAGATAACGATAATGCACGCTCATTTACATCTATCATATGTACCGTGCGATCTAAATCCGTTTTAGCTATTGATAACCCTATCGGTCCGTATCCGCAGCCCACATCAAGGATATCTCCTCTTACTTCAGGGAAGGAAAAAACATCAGTTAACAACTTACTCCCAAAGTCTACTTCTTTTTTTGAAAAAACACCTCGATCAGAATAAAACGATAACTTATTTCCCCTTAAGACAAATGACCAGTCTCTTTCTTGACTGTCCACATTCGGATTTTCCGTATAATAATGGTCAGACATAACTGCACTCCCTTCTAACGCATACACTTTCACTTCTATTATAGACTAAATCAGGATCAATTAAAAAAGGACTCGCAAAAGCGAATCCTTTTCTTAAAAACTATTACTTAACTTCTACAGAAGCGCCTGCTTCTTCTAACTTAGCTTTAGCTTCTTCAGCTTCTTCTTTAGAAGCACCTTCTTTGATTGGAGCTGGAGCGCCATCAACAAGAGCTTTTGCTTCTTTAAGACCAAGACCTGTGATTTCACGAACAACTTTGATTACGTTGATTTTAGAACCACCAGCAGATGCAAGGATTACATCAAACTCAGTTTGTTCAGCAGCACCAGCGTCTCCACCAGCAGCAGCTACAGCTACAGGAGCAGCAGCAGTTACACCAAATTCTTCTTCGATAGCTTTTACAAGGTCATTAAGTTCTAAAACAGTCATTTCTTTAACTGCTTCAATGATTTGTTCTTTAGTCATTTTAAAATCCTCCTATTATTGGTTTTATTTGTTTTTACGTAATTAGCAAACTAAATACGTTCTATTACTATTAGGCTGCTTTGAATCTAGTTTTATAAACTTGATTATTATGCGCCTTGTTCTTCTTTTTGTTCTGCAACAGCTTTTGTAACCAATGCAAGTCCACGAACTGGAGCTTGAAGTACATTTGCAAGCATTGAAAGAAGACCTTCGCGTGATGGAAGTTCAGCAAGAGCTTTTACTTCAGCAACAGTAGCTACTTGACCTTCAATAACACCAGCTTTGATCTCAAGAGCATCATGCTTTTTAGCGAATTCGTTAATTACCTTTGCAGGAGCAATAACATCATCAGCACTGAAAGCAATCGCAGTTGGACCTACTAATTGCTCATCAAGAGCAGTAAGTTCTGCTTCTGCAGTCGCACGGCGAGCAAGAGTATTTTTGTATACTTTAAACTCAACGCCAGCTTCACGAAGCTGTTTACGAAGTTCAGTTACTTCAGAAACGTTTAATCCACGGTAATCAACAACTACTGTTGATTTACTATCACGTAGTTTCGCAGCAATGTCAGAAACAACTTGCTTTTTTTGTTCTAATACGCTCATTCTTACACCTCCTATGGTTTTCGTACCATACCGTCAAAAGAAGCATATAAAAAGCCCCCATGTAGACATGAGGGCATACAAACACAGATCACTGTATCTATCGCTTACCTCGGCAGGAAATTAAGTGGATAACCACACCTACTGTCTACGGTATGACATTCAATTTTAAAGCGTCTTGTGTAAGACACTCTTAAGAGTATACACACACAAAACATATATGTCAATTATTAATTATCTAGCTAATGCAGATGCGTTAACGCGTACTCCAGGACCCATTGTAGATGCAATTGCTACATTCTTCATGTAAGTTCCTTTAGCAGCAGCAGGCTTTGCTTTTACTAGAGTTTCAATAATTGTTTTGAAGTTCTCAGAAAGCTTTTCAGTTTCAAAAGAAACTTTACCGATAGGCACGTGGATGTTACCAGCTTTATCAACGCGGTATTCTACTTTACCTGCTTTGATTTCATTAACAGCTTTAGTTACATCAAATGTTACCGTACCAGTTTTAGGATTTGGCATTAAACCTTTAGGTCCAAGCACACGACCAAGTTTACCAACTTGCGCCATCATATCAGGTGTTGCTACGATTACATCAAATTCAAACCAACCTTGGTTGATTTTATTGATCATATCCTCATCACCTACGAAATCTGCTCCAGCTGCTTCAGCTTCTTTAGCTTTTTCACCTTTAGCAAATACAAGCACACGTTGTGTTTTACCTGTTCCGTTTGGAAGTACAACAGCACCACGAATTTGTTGGTCTGCTTTCTTAGGATCTACCCCAAGACGAACAGCTACTTCTACCGTTTCATCAAACTTAGCAGTTGCTGTTTTTTTAACTAATTCAATCGCCTCTTCTACTTGGTACGCAGTATCACGATCAACAAGTTTAAGAGCATCTACATACTTTTTACTTTTCTTAGCCATGCTATATTTCCTCCTCGAATGTGGTTTTAGCGGTAATACCTCCCACTATTAAAGGTTGCGAACCTATCACTAGGTAAAGAGGGTCTATCCTCATCGCAACCTCCAGAAACTTACCAATTAGTCTTCAATCACAATACCCATGCTGCGAGCAGTACCTTCAACCATACGCATAGCTGATTCTACACTAGCTGCGTTTAGATCTGGCATTTTCGTCTCAGCAATCTCGCGTACTTTATCACGTTTTACTGTAGCAACCTTTTTAACGTTAGGCTCTCCAGAACCAGACTCAATCCCAGCAACTTTCTTAAGAAGAACAGCTGCAGGTGGAGTTTTAGTGATGAATGTAAACGAACGATCTTCAAATACAGTGA
This sequence comes from Halalkalibacter akibai JCM 9157, assembly GCF_000513135.1. Taxonomy (GTDB): domain Bacteria; phylum Bacillota; class Bacilli; order Bacillales; family Bacillaceae_D; genus Halalkalibacter; species Halalkalibacter akibai. The sequence continues at coordinate 19,221 of NZ_BAUV01000017.1, read as the reverse complement.
TTTCAACTGGAATAATAAGACCAGCTTGGTCTGAAGTACGAGCGTTAAATTCCTTACAGAATCCCATAATATTTACACCTGCTTGACCTAATGCAGGACCAACTGGTGGCGCTGGATTAGCTTTTCCAGCAGGAATTTGTAATTTAACCATTTTAATAACCTTTTTAGCCACGTGACACACCTCCCTTAAAGTCCGTGATGTGGTATCCGGGTGTTTATATTTGCACCCTCCCACTCAAAAAACGGATGCAGTCATGCACCCGATGGGTTCCTTTTAACGAAACCATTGTCAACCATGAAGATTCTATCACTTTCAACAAAAGATAGCAAGTTTTTTTCGAATTAAATCTTTTCCACTTGATTAAAATCAAGCTCTACTGGCGTTTCACGACCAAACATATTCACATGAACCTTAACCTTTTGCTTGTCCATTTGAATTTCTTCAATAGAACCAACAAAGTTTGCAAATGGACCTTCTTTAACTTTAACTGATTCTTTGATTTCAAAATCAATTTCAGCTTTCGGTTGCTCAACACCCATTTGTTTCAAGATTGCCTCTGCCTCTTCCGGTAGTAATGCTGTCGGCTTAGAACCAGCACCAGCAGAACCGACGAAACCTGTTACACCTGGCGTGTTACGAACAACATACCAAGAGTCATCTGTCATAATCATCTCAACAATGACATACCCAGGAAATACCTTCTTAGTCACAGATTTCGTTTTTCCGTTCTTCACTTCTGTTTCTTCTTCTACAGGCACAAGTACACGAAAGATTTTATCTGTCATGTCCATTGATTCAAGCGTTTTTCTAAATTAGCCTTTACTTTGTTTTCGTAACCCGAATACGTATGAAGCACATACCAATTCTTTTCCATTATTTACTTGGACGAGTTTGTCCTTCCCTCCTTCGTTATAACGCTTGCACTTAAAAAATAAAATGAATAATTACTAGTTTAGGAAACGAAGAAGTGCCGAAATTCCAGTATCAACTAAAAAGAAAAATAAAGAAATAAAAGCAACCGTACCAATAACAACCCACGTATAGCGTGTTAACTCTTTACGATTAGGCCATGAAACACGTTTCATTTCTTGCACGACATCTCGAAAAAACTTCCCGATATTTTTTACACCGCCAGCCACGACAGACACCCCCAGCATCAATCAATATAGACAAAACTGCCCTAATCTATTCAGGTAACACTATAGTTAGAAAAATAAAGAATAACCTTAAAGCAATCTACTTCGTTTCACGATGAAGCGTTCGCTCTTGACAACTTTTACAAAACTTCTTCATTTCAATCCGTTCACTAGTAGTTTCCTTGTTTTTTTCTGTTGAATAATTTCTTGATTGACAAACTCCACACGCTAGCACAACGTTAATTCTCACATCGCACCTCCGCAAACAAGTACATACTATCTAAATCTACCATATACATAAATTCGTGTCAATTATTCGAACAATCTGTCACAGTATGAAAAATAGAGGCTAACTCAGATTTTCCTCCCTTACTCTACTTGATAAGCTACAGTAGGGACGAACTCAGAGTTACCCTCTCTTATGATAACGATACACCTTTAAGCTCAACATAACGCTCTAGTTTTCTTTTAACTCGCTGCAATGCGTTATCAATTGACTTGACATGACGTTTTAAATCAACAGATATTTCTTGGTACGACCTACCATCAAGATACAACATCAGCACTTGACGTTCCAAATCACTTAGTAATTCACCCATTTTCAACTCAATGTCAGCGAATTCTTCTTGATTAATTAACAATTCCTCAGGATCCGTTACACGTGTTCCACAAATTACGTCAAGCAATGTGCGGTCTGATTCCTCGTCGTATAAAGGCTTGTCCAATGACACATAGGAGTTCAACGGAATATGCTTTTGTCTTGTTGCCGTCTTAATGGCTGTAATGATCTGTCTTGTAATACATAGTTCAGCAAAAGCTTTGAAGGATGAGAGCTTGTCCCCATTAAAATCACGAACAGCTTTATAAAGTCCGATCATTCCTTCTTGAACTATGTCTTCATGATCAGCTCCAATCAAAAAATACGACCTTGCTTTTGCACGGACAAAATTCTTGTATTTGTTGATTAGATATTCCAACGCTCCACTGTCACCATTTCGTACAAAAATGACTAATTCATCATCTTCCACTTTGTCATAAATCGGTTTTAGTTTCATTTCTTGAAGGTCCATGCTCACGACAATCCCTCCGACCTTAGCTGTTGTCTGGTTCTTATCGCCATTATATAGCACACTTTTCCAGCTGGTCAACCACGCATCAACGCTCTCGACGCCATTTTTCAAAAATTTCAGCAATTTCGTCAGTAAGCGGGATTTTTGTCGAATTTCTCTTTTTTTGCGTTTTTTGTACCTCTGTGTCGATTCCCTTTTCAGTCGTTTCTGTTTCAATCAAAAGTTCCCTAGCAGACTTTCTTAACGCACCACTTCCAAATGTCAATGACTGCTCTGTAAAATCTGAGGTTGCGACGTGAATCGTTGTGTCAATTCTCTTTAATTCATGAACTAGTTTTTCAATTCGTTCATCGGCTGTTTCATTCTTTCTTGTATAGATAACATCCACACGATGATTGTGATAACTTTTCCCTATTCCTGCTACCATATGAGCATCAAAGATTACTTTTACTTTATATCCCGTATAAGCTTGATATTCTGCCATTATTTCAACTAAACGGTCACGTGCTAATCCTAAATCCTTGTCCTTTAGTTGTCTGAGCTCAGGCCAGGCACCAATCATATTATAGCCGTCCACGAGCAAAATATCTTTCATCGCTATTCACTGCCTACTTCATTTCTTCTCCGGTAAACCTCATACATAAGTAGGCTTGCTGCCACAGATGCATTCAATGATGTTACATGCCCTACCATCGGAATGCGTACAAGAAAATCACACTTCTCTTTTACTAACCGGCTAATTCCTTTCCCTTCACTCCCGATAACAAGGGCAATAGGCATATCAAATGAAGCCTGACGGTAATCATCCGTCCCTTTAGCATCTGTTCCCGCAAACCAAATGCCCCTTTTCTTTAAATCATCCATCGTTCTTGCCAGATTAGTGACGCGTACGACTGGTACATATTCAATAGCACCTGTTGATGATTTAGCAACAGTTTGAGTTAAACCAACTGCTCTTCTTTTCGGTATAATTACACCATGAGCACCAACCGCATCCGCTGTTCTTAAGATTGAACCTAGATTATGAGGATCTTCCACCTCATCTAATAAAAGAAAAAATGGCTCTTCTCCTTTTTTCTCGGCAGCTTGAAAAAGGTCATCAATTTCGGCATATTCATACGCAGCAATCGAAGCAACAACCCCCTGATGATTATCTGTATCTGCTAACTGTTCAAGTTTCTTCTTAGGTACATGTTGTACTAAAACCCCATTTTCCTTTGCAAGCTGTGTAATCTTAGTCATTTGTCCTTTTTGTGACGCTTCTGAAATCCAAATTTTATTAATCGAATGACCCGACTTTAGAGCTTCAATAATTGGATTCTTTCCAACGATGAATTCTTCTTTACTCATGTTACTTCCTCCCTTCCTCTACTATTGAAACTGCCTTTTTCATTATTTCATCAAGGCGATTTTGCTCGCCTTGAAAATAATGATAGCCAAGTACGGCTTCAAATCCGGTTGAATAACGGTACGTATTAAGATCTGTATTTTTAGGAATAGATCCTGATTTGGCATTTCTTCCTCTTTTAAATACATTGATCTCTTCTGTTGTAAAAAAATCCTCCTCAAGCATTTTACCCATTATAAACGCTTGAGACTTTGCCGATACATATTTAGTGGCTTCTACATGGAGTCGATGTGGCCTTACATTTCCTTGTGCAATTAAATAATAACGAACATACATATCTAACACCGAGTCTCCCATATAAGCTAGCGCTAGAGCATTTAATTGTTTTAAGTCAATCGAGGCATCAATAATCTTCATTCTTAGCCTCGCTTCCAGCGAACACCTTGGGCTGTGTCTTCTAAGATAATCCCTTGTTCTTTGAGATTATCTCGAATTTGATCAGCTAAAGCAAAGTTCTTTTCTTTTCTAGCTTGATTTCGATCTTCTATTAATTGTTCAATTTCTTCATCTAGTAAGTCTTTTTGTTGATGTAATGTGATTCCTAGTACATCCGCAAACTCATTAAATAAACTTAAAAATGCTTGTAACACTTCTTTTGAAGTTCGTTCTTCACGTAAGTAACGGTTGGCTTCTTTTGCTAAATCAAAAAGAACAGCAATTCCATTTGCACTATTAAAGTCATCATCCATCTCTTCAATGAAGCGTTCTTGTAAAGCTTTTATTCTTTCGTTCCAATCACCCAATTCACCAAAGTCAGCAGATTCTCCCAGTCTATATTCTAAACTAGAAACAGCTGTTTTTAGTCGCTCAAGACCACTTTTAGCTCCTTCTAATAACTCATCACTAAAGTTGATAGGACTACGATAATGAGCAGTGAGCATGAAGAAACGAACGACTTCTGCCGAATGTTGTCGAATGATCTCATTTGCCAAAACAAAATTTCCGAGTGATTTCGACATTTTTTCATTATCAATATTAATAAATCCATTATGAAGCCAATAATTTGCCATTGTTTTGCCTGTTAAAGCTTCAGATTGAGCAATTTCATTTTCATGATGAGGGAAAGTTAAATCTTGCCCACCAGCATGAATATCTATCGTGTCACCTAAATATTTTTTTACCATGGCTGAACATTCAATATGCCAACCCGGTCGACCTTCCCCCCAAGGGCTATTCCAAGAGATTTCTCCCTCTTTAGCCGCTTTCCATAAAACAAAGTCTATAGGATCTTCTTTACGCTCATCCACTTCAATCCTAGCCCCTGATCTTAAGTCTTCAATAGACTGCGAAGAAAGTTTACCATAACCTTCAAACTTCCTTGTTCTAAAATAAACATCGCCTTTTGATTCATAGGCATATTCCTTTTTTACAAGGGCTTCAATAAAGGAAATAATTTCAGGAATCGTCTCTGTTACTCTTGGGTGAACATCAGCTTCTCTCACGCCTAAGGCACATGTATCATGATGATAAGCCTCAATAAAGCGATTCGCTACCTCAAATACATCTTCTCCCAATTCATTTGCCGCTCTAATAATTTTATCATCTACATCCGTAAAGTTAGAAATAAATGTTACATCATATCCTCTATACTCTAAATATCGACGCACCATATCATAGACAATAGGCGGTCTTGCATTTCCTATGTGAATGTAGTTGTAAACGGTTGGTCCACACACATACATACTCACTTTTCCTTCTTCAATCGGAATAAAGTCTTCTTTCTTCTTTGTTAGACTGTTATAAACCTTAATAGACATTTGTCACGACCCCTTTACAATCTTTCCTAACACTGTATGCACTCAGTTACTTTCTTGAGTACGATTTTGCTAACTGTTCTTTTTCAATTTCCAATTGTTGTCTTTCTGCTTTCAACGCTTTGATTTCCTCTTCTAATTCCTTTAATTTATCAGCAATTGGATCAGGTAGGATATGATGGTTTAAACCATGCTCAACCTTTACTCCATTTTGGATCACGATCTTACCTGGTATTCCCACAACTGTAGAATCAGGCGGAACTTCTTTTAACACAACTGACCCTGCACCTATTCGAGCATTTTTCCCTATTGTAAACGAGCCTAATATCTTAGCTCCTGAAGCAATTAAGACCCCGTCCTCAACGGTTGGATGACGCTTGCCCTTTTCTTTCCCCGTTCCACCTAATGTAACACCTTGATAAATCGTGACATTATCTCCTATTTCACATGTCTCACCAATGACAACTCCCATGCCATGATCTATAAATAACCTTTGACCAATTACAGCCCCAGGGTGAATTTCTATCCCTGTAAAAAAACGACTAATTTGCGAAATGGATCTAGCTAAAAAGTACATTTTCTTTTTCCAAAACCAGTGCGCCAACCTATGTGCCCATATCGCATGAACACCGGAATAGGTAAAGATGACTTCTAAACGACTTCTAGCAGCAGGGTCTTGTTCAAAGACCACATCAACATCATTTAATAACGTTCGAAACTTTTTCCCCATCTTCTCCTCTTCCCCCTTTAATTCGAACCATAAAAAAACGCCCCTGTGCTATCGAAGCACAGAGGCGCCACGGCGCGGTTCCACTCTGTTACTAGTAGGAGATAAACTTCCTACTAATCTTTATTAGCCTATAACGAAGCTAACCGCTCTTCCCTACTACTTTCAAGAAAAGGCTCAAGGGTGCATGTTCAAAGAAAGTAACCTAAACCATTCTCAGCCATGATGGTTCTCTCTGAAAGGACTTCTTTCTTTTACTTTTCCCTATCTACACGTTGTTTGTATGTTAATTTTCAGTATATGTTTATTTTGACTACTTTATAAGATGAAATCGCGGAATACTTTAAATTTAACTTTTAAGTTAACCTATTTAACCTCGCCGTCACAACCGCCTTACCAAGTAATTCTATCGAATTATCTAGGTCACGACCGTGAGTTTGTCCTGTAAGTGCTACACGGATAGGCATAAATAATTTCTTACCTTTATGTCCTGTTGCTTTTTGCGTAGCTTTAATAGCAGATTTAATATTTGCTGCCGTAAAATCTTCTACCAACTCAATTTCTTTTTTGAATTGAGCTAATACTTCAGGAACTTGCTCTTCATTTAAAACCACTTGCGCTTCCTCATTATACTCAATTTCCTCTTTAAAGAAAAGTTCTGTTAACTCAACGATTTCTGCTCCAAATTGTAATTGTTCTTGATATAAGCCAATTAATTTGCGAGCCCACTCTCTTTGTTCAGCAGACATTTCTTCTGGTACCTTACCAGCCTTCACTAAATGAGGCAATGCTAGCTCAACTACTTTGTCTAGTTCAGCTTCTTTCACATACTGATTATTCATCCAAGCTAATTTATCTGTATCAAACACAGCAGGGGCCTTTGAAACACGTTCCAAAGTGAATTGTTCTCCTAATTCTTGCATCGAGAAGATTTCTTCTTCCCCAACTGGAGACCAGCCTAAAAGAGCAAGGAAATTAACGATAGCTTCAGGCATATAGCCAAGCTCTTTATATTGTTCAACAAATTGGATAATAGACTCATCGCGTTTACTCATCTTTTGACGATCTGGATTTAAAATTAGCGAAGCATGAGCAAAATGTGGAACGTCCCAACCAAAAGCTTCATAAAGCAATACTTGCCTTGGTGTATTTGATAAGTGCTCTTCACCACGGATTACATGAGAAATTTTCATAAGATGGTCGTCCACAACAACTGCAAAGTTATACATTGGTATTCCATCTTTTCTAGCAATAACAAAATCACCAATACCATCTGATTCAAATGTTACTTCCCCACGAACGGAATCGTCAATTTTTATGTCTTTTCCTTCTGGTACACGGAAACGAACTACTGGCTTGAGTCCTTTTGCTTCATACTCATTTCTTTGTTCCTCTGTCAGATCACGATCACGGCCACTATACTTCGGCAATTCTCCGCGTGCCTTCTGAGCCTCTCGTTCTGCCTCTAGCTCTTCCTCCGTCATATAACAATAGTAAGCCTTCCCTGATTCTAGTAGTTGTTCTAGAAACTCTTTATAGAGCCTACACGCTCCATACAGCTATAAGGGCCATACTCACCACCAACATCAATACTCTCATCCCATTCCATCCCAAGCCACTTTAAACTATCAAGTAGTTTCTCTTTAGCTTGATCAACGTTACGAGCTTGGTCTGTATCTTCAATCCTTAAAATAAATTTCCCACCTTGGCTCTTAGCAAACAAATAATTAAAAAGGGCTGAACGAGCACCTCCGATATGTAAATGTCCTGTTGGGCTAGGCGCGAATCTAACACGAACATCACTTCCCATAATCCTTACACCTTCCGTTTCTAGCATGTATGCTTTTTTGACTTACTCTATTTTAGCACTTAGACTTTCTTGGTCAAGTTCAATAAGAAGATAAACATATTAAGCTTCCACCAATAAAATAACAGCCTGTGATGCAATCCCTTCTCCTCTACCTGTGAAACCAAGCTTCTCCGTTGTCGTTGCCTTCACATTCACCTGGCTTGTATCTGCCTCAAGCAATTCTGCAATTCGTGCCCTCATCGTCTCTATGTGTGGAGCCATCTTTGGCATCTGCGCAATAATCGTGCAATCAATGTTACCTAGTTTATAGCCTTTTTCTTTTACCAGTTTCCAAACATGGATCAATAATTCAGCCGAATCAGCGTCTTTAAAAGCATTATCTGTGTCCGGGAAATGCTTCCCAATGTCCCCTTCACCAATAGCTCCTAGTGCAGCATCTGCTATAGTGTGTAACAAGACATCCGCATCGGAGTGGCCCAGTAACCCTTTTTCATAAGGAATGGTTATACCTCCTAAAATAAGGGGTCTTCCTTCAACAAGCTGATGCACATCAAAACCTTGTCCAATTCTCATTTTATTTTTTCTCCTTCTCCGTTAAAATAGCTTCTGCAAAAAGTAAATCTTCTGGTGTAGTCAGCTTAATGTTTTGGTAGTCTCCTTCTACAATCGCTACCTCTTTCCCAATCCACTCAACTAGACTGGCATCATCTGTCCCGATCATATTTTCCTTATTTGCCTGTTCATGAGCTTCTATAATGAGCGACCACTTAAAAGCTTGTGGTGTTTGCACCGACCATAATTCTTCTCTTTTTTGCGTTTCAATCACAACACCATCTATTACTCGCTTGATCGTATCCTTAACTGGCACCGCACAAATAGCCGCTCCCATTTCTTCAGCTTTTCTAACAAGCTTATTAATCACATCATATGTAACAAAAGGTCGTGCGCCGTCATGAACGAGTACAATTTGTTCTTCACGGAAAAAGTTCAGTCCATTTCTTACACTATCTTGTCGTTCTTTCCCACCCTCAATTACAGCGCAGACTTTTTTAATTTGATAGTCTTTCCTTATATCTTGCATGATCGCTATTTCATCTTGATTAGCAACCAGTACAATTTGCCGGCATAGAGGATCCAAATCAAACAGCCGTAAAGTATGAACAATTAAAGGTTCACCTTTCAATTCTAAAAACTGCTTATTCTTCCCTGCTCGCATGCGCTTTCCTTGACCTGCTGCTGGTATTACAACGCTATACTCCATTTTAGCCTCTCCCAATATGTAACCAAGATCATACGTTTTGAACGTCAAATGAAATAACAATGAAAGCTACTCAAAAATATCTTTATTATTTTAGCATGATCTCCCAACTTGTAACATATGTTTGTTTTGTATATGCCTGTACTATGAATTTAAACAGACGTTTTCTTCAGAAAAAAAGCGCACATCCAAATGGATTCAGCGCTTTTTAGAATCATTATAATGCCTTTTCAAGTACTTTAGGTTTAGCAAAAATCATTCTACCGGCACTTGTTTGCAGTACACTTGTAACCACAACATCAATATGTTTTCCAATAAAGTCACGACCACCTTCAACGACAATCATCGTTCCATCATCTAGATACGCTACTCCTTGATGCTGTTCCTTACCATCTTTAATCACTTGAACTTTCAATTCTTCTCCAGGTAAAACAACTGGCTTCACTGCGTTTGCGAGGTCATTTATATTTAATACAGATACACCTTGTAACTCGCACACTTTATTTAAGTTAAAATCATTCGTTACAACTATTCCGTGGGAAATTTTCGCAAGCTTTACTAATTTACTATCTACTTCTGAAATGTCTTCAAAATCACCTTCGTAAATTTCAACATTTGTAGGTAGTTCTTTTTGAATTTTATTAAGAATATCTAACCCTCGACGCCCTCTATTTCGTTTCAAAACGTCTGAAGAATCAGCAATATGTTGGAGTTCCTCTAAAACAAATTCTGGAATGACGAGCGTCCCTTCTAAGAAACCCGTTTTACAAATATCTGCAATACGCCCGTCAATAATAACGCTTGTATCGAGGATTTTCAGTTGTTTTCCCATTTCTACAGCATGATCTTCATCTTCTTTTTTCTTACCTAGGCTTCTAGTTAATGTAAATAAATTAATAAGTTCATCACGTTTCTTGAAGCCAATTTGAAAACCAAAATAACCAACGAATATTGTTACAAATATGGGTAGCACCGTACTGACTATAGGAATATTAATCGCATTTAACGGAATCCCAATTAAATAAGCTACAATCAAACCTATAATTAAACCCATTGTTCCAAATAGAACGTCTGTTACTGGAGCACGAACAATTGCTTCTTCCAGAAGTTTCATTACGTTCACAATATAATCTGCAAGCCAAAATGTTGCGATAAATAAAATAATAGCACCAAATACTGCACCAGCATAAGAACTTGTAACCCAACTCGGAACTTCGCCTAAATTTATAATATGGATTAGTTCTGGGATAAAAAGAAATCCTAAAGTTCCCCCAACTAGAACGAAAAAAAGCTGGACTATACGCTTTAACATCCATATTCACCTCCTTTTATTATTATAGACAAGATTTCGAAATTGAAACCTAGCAAACTGTATTTCACATAAAATCTCAAGATTATTCCGTACTTCATTAAACGTAACAAACGATAAATATTTTGTCAATTCTGAAAACTTCTAATTATACCGTTAGTTTAAGCTATCGTCAATCGTTTCCTTTTATATATGCCTGTCTACGAACAATTGTTCTTGTATTCGATTTAGGCCATCTTTTATCATCTTGGCTCTTGGTTCTCCAATTCCTTCTACTTCATCTAATTCATCTGTACTAGCAAACAAGATATTGGTTAAATTCCCGTATTTCTCAATAAGGTTACTGATAATAGAAGATGGTAATCTAGGTATTCTGTGAAGAATTCGATATCCTCTTGGAGAGACCGCTTGCTCTTGAATATTAATATTCTTGCTATAACCGAGTACTTTTACAATCTCTTGCTCATCTAAAAGTTCCTCTGTTTGAGTTTTCGTTAATTCCTTCAAGATTTCGTTCACATTTTGGTTGGGATTTTTCACGTAATCTTTTAGCAAAAGTAGAGCTTCTTTTTCCGTATTAGCAACAAGTTCATTTAACTGCATCGTAATCAACCGACCTTCGTTGCCAAGTTCATTAATATAATTTAAGATCTCTCTTTTAATTCTCAGCACCATTTGGACACGGTGAATAACCTGCGTCACTTCATGAAACGTAACTAGTTGCTCAAATTCTAGTGCTCCTAGATTGGTAATCCCCTGATCCAGAACAACTTTGTATTTTTCCAGTGTCTGAATAGCTTGGTTCGCCTTCGTTAAAATCACCCCAATATCTTTTAACGAATAACGATGGTCTCCTTGATAAAGAGTTATCACATTTCTTCTTTGCGAAATGGAAACAACTAAATTTCCTGTTTGTTTTGCTACTCGTTCTGCTGTACGGTGACGTATACCTGTTTCATTAGAAGAGATCCCGTTATTAGGAACAAGTTGTGTATTGGCGTACAAAATTCTTTTTCCATCCTCACTCAAAATTATAGCTCCATCCATTTTTGCAAGTTCATAAAGATAGGCTGGAGAAAAATCACAGTTGATAAAAAACCACCGTCAACGATGGGGATCATCGCATTATCATACCCAATAACAATTAACCCCCCTGTTTTAGCACGCAAAACGTTATCAATTCCAGCACGTAAATCAGTCCCCGGTGCAACTAGTTTCAACACATTTTGGATAAAAGCATACCGCTTTTTTCCTTCGCCCATTTTTACCCTCCTAATCCGACCTCTAGCGCTCTCTCTAATGATGGAACACCGATCACTTGAATTCCTTTTGGATAAGTCCAACCACCTAAATTTTTCTCAGGGATAATGACTCGTTTAAATCCAAGTTTAGCAGCCTCGTTTACTCTTTGCTCAATTCTTGAAACACGTCTGATTTCTCCTGTTAGTCCTACTTCACCAATTGCAACGTCAGTCGGATTCGTAATTTGATTTCTGAAACTAGAAGCAATACACAACGCAATCGCTAAATCTATTGCTGGCTCATCTAAACGAATTCCCCCCGCTACATTTAGATAAGCATCTTGATTTTGTAGTAGTAGTCCTACTCTTTTTTCTAATACGGCCATTAATAACGAAACACGATTATGGTCAACCCCAGTTGCCATCCTTCGTGGATTTCCAAAACTTGTAGGAGAGATTAATGCTTGTATTTCTACAAGAACGGGTCTTGTTCCTTCCATTGATGCAACAACAATTGAACCTGCTGCTCCTGTGGAACGTTCTTCTAGGAAAATTTCAGATGGATTCAAAACTTCTTCTAGTCCTAATTCCTTCATTTCAAAAATTCCCATCTCGTTTGTTGATCCAAATCTATTTTTAACAGCTCGTAAAATTCGATACGTATGATGCCGCTCTCCTTCAAAATAAAGAACCGAGTCAACCATGTGTTCGAGTAATTTAGGACCAGCAATTGAGCCTTGTTTTGTTACATGACCTACAATAAAAATCGCAATTCCTTTTGTTTTAGCGATTCTCATGAAAGCTGCTGTGCACTCTCTAACCTGAGCCACACTTCCTGGTGCTGAAGTAATTTCCTCCTGATAAACCGTTTGAATAGAATCAATCACAACTAAAGTTGGCTGAACTTCATCAATCGCACGTTCAATAAATGAAATATCCGTTTCTGCTAATACATAAAGATCTGCTGAAGATACACCGAGCCGGTCTGAGCGTAACTTCGTCTGTTTTACTGATTCTTCTCCAGAAATATATAACACCTTTTGCTTCGTTTCTGCTAATTTAGAGGAAAGTTGAAGCAAAAGCGTTGATTTCCCAATACCAGGATCACCACCAACTAACACTAACGAACCTGGGACAATGCCTCCTCCAAGTACACGATCTAATTCAAGCATCGTTGTACTTATCCTTGCCTCTGTTTCACTCTGTATGGAAATAATCGATTGAGGCTTTGATCCGCCAGTAGCTGATGAGGTAACATAACTACGACTAGATTGCTTAGCCGAAGATTCAAATTCTTCTACCATCGTATTCCAACTTTGACAACCTGGACATTTCCCCATCCATTTTGCTGACTCATAGCCGCATTCTTGACAGACAAACTTTGTTTTCTTTTTTGCCATTGTCGGCTCACTTCCTTCAACTCTTTTGTATCTATTGTACCAGAGTGAAGAAAAAAGTTCCCTTTCTACACTATATGGTGAAAAGCCGAGAGAATATGACTATCCCTCGGCTTTTCTACTCATCTAACTTACTTATATTGTTATTTTATAAAAGGTAAGGGTTGAACTGCTTCATGATAGCAATAATCCTTGCATCAGCTTCTCTCGCAACGCGCTTACTATGAGAAGTTCATTCATAGTAAGCTTAAGAGCTTTTGTTGCGGCTTCGCTCAATGCATCTGTTATAAAAGGTAAAGTTCGACCTTTTTATAAATGATCTTACACTTGGAGGTTTTCTTTTTCTCCAACTGTTTCTACATAGAGTTCGCCATCTTTTACGTCAATAATGGCTTTTTGACCTTTGACAATTGTTCCTTTTAGCAACTCTTCTGACAGGCGATCTTCCACTTGTTTTTGTAATGCTCGGCGAAGTGGACGTGCCCCGTATTCCGGATCAAAGCCTAAGTCTGTAATTTTATCTTTTGCAGCTTCTGTTAATTCAAACTCAATTCCCTGCTCCAATAAACGTTTTTTCAGTTGGTCTGACATTAGAGTAATGATTTCACGAATATGCTTCTTCTCTAATGAATGGAAAACAATCAATTCATCAATACGATTCAAGAATTCCGGACGGAAGCTACGTTTTAATTCGTCCATTACTTTGCCCTTCATATCTTTGTATTCCTGATTTTCACCCTCTGTGTTAAAACCTAGGAACTTATTGCTTTTTAATGTACTTGCTCCGACATTTGAAGTCATAATGATCGCTGTGTTACGGAAATCTACCGTTCTACCTTTTGAATCTGTTAGGCGACCATCCTCTAGAACTTGAAGGAGAATATTAAAAACCTCAGGATGAGCTTTCTCTATCTCATCAAGTAAGATAACTGAATAAGGTTTACGACGTACTTTTTCAGTTAACTGACCACCATCATCATGCCCAACATACCCTGGAGGCGAACCAACTAGTCGGCTTGTCGTATGCTTTTCCATATATTCCGACATATCTATTCTGATCACGGAATCCTCGTCTCCAAATAATGTTTCAGCTACAGCTCTAGCTAGTTCCGTTTTACCAACACCTGTTGGACCTAGGAAAATAAATGAACCAATTGGACGTTTTGGATCTTTTAGACCAGCACGTGCCCGGCGTATTGCTTTAGAAATAGAGATTACCGCTTCTTCCTGACCAACAACTCTTTCATGGAGAATAGACTCCATTTTTAATAAACGATCCGTTTCTTCTTCTGCAAGTTTCGATACTGGTACACCCGTCCAACTTGCTACAACTTGAGCAATGTCTTCCGCTGTGACTTCTGTATCTTCTTGACCTTGCTTCTTTTTCCACTCATTTTTCATTTCTTCTAATTCTTCACGAAGACGTTGCTCTGTGTCACGTAAAGAAGCTGCTTTTTCAAACTCTTGGCTTTGAACAGCTGCGTCTTTTTCTTTTCTTGTTTCATCTAGACGTTGTTCAAGCTCTTTTAAATTTGGTGGCGCTGTATACGACTTAAGACGAACCTTTGAACCAGCCTCATCAATTAAGTCAATTGCTTTATCTGGTAAGAAACGATCAGAAATATAACGATCTGAAAGTTTAACCGCTGCTTCAATCGCATCATCAGTAATAGTTACACGATGATGAGCCTCATAACGATCACGTAGCCCTCTTAAAATTAAAACTGATTCATCAAGTGTTGGTTCATTTACTTGAATTGGTTGGAAACGACGCTCAAGAGCCGCATCCTTTTCAATGTATTTACGATACTCATCAAGTGTTGTAGCACCAATACATTGTAATTCTCCACGGGCAAGTGACGGCTTTAAAATATTTGAAGCATCGATCGCTCCTTCTGCACCACCAGCTCCGATTAACGTATGAAGTTCATCGATGAACAAAATGACATTACCAGCCTGGCGAATTTCATCCATGACTTTCTTCAACCGATCTTCAAATTCACCACGATACTTGGTTCCAGCTACTACAGTCCCCATATCAAGCGTCATTACACGCTTGTTTCGAAGTGTTTCTGGCACTTCATTTGCAATAATTGCTTGAGCCAATCCTTCAGCTATAGCTGTTTTACCAACACCAGGCTCTCCAATTAGAACAGGATTGTTTTTTGTACGACGACTAAGAACTTGAATAACTCTCTCAATTTCTTTACTACGTCCAATAACGGGATCAAGTGTTTCTTCTCTAGCAACAGCTGTTAAATCTCTTGCTAAGCTATCAAGAGTCGGAGTGTTAGCATTACTTGATCCAGTAGACTGATTAGAAGAGCTTCCCACTTCATTGCTTCCTAGAAGTTGTAGTACTTGCTGACGAGCTTTATTTAAACTTACACCTAGATTGTTAAGTACACGCGCTGCAACGCCTTCTCCTTCACGAATTAATCCAAGAAGGATATGTTCAGTACCGACATAGGAATGACCCAATTTGCGAGCCTCATCCATTGATAGCTCAATTACCTTTTTAGCTCGTGGTGTATAGTGAATGGTTTTTGAACCTTCTTGTCCTTTACCAATCAGAGTTTCTACCTCTTTTTGAATCTTTTCTGAACCAAGACCAAGCGCTTGTAAGGCTTTAGCGGCAATTCCTTCTCCTTCTCTAATTAAACCGAGTAAGATATGTTCAGTACCAATATTATTATGACCTAGTCTTACTGCTTCTTCCTGTGCTAATGCCAATACTTTCTGTGCTCTCTCTGTAAAACGTCCAAACATCATAAACGTCCACCTCCAGATTATTCGTTGGTTTCTTCCTCTAGCTTTAATCTTTCCCTAATAAGCGTTGCTCTTCTCTCGTCACGCAATTCAGGTGACAACACTTCACCTGCATATTGCTGTAGGAATCCTGGTTGAGTTAATATCATTAATTCATTTAAGATATTTCCAGATAGACCCTTAATTAGACCTAAATCAATTCCAAGTCTGACATTAGATAAGCGTTGAGTTGCTTCTTTCGATTCGATCAACCGACTATGAGCAAGTATCCCAAAAGCCCGGTGAACCCGATCTTCTAATTGTAATCTTGATTGATCAAGTAAATTCTCTCTTGCTGAACGCTCTTGTTGGATCAACTGTAGAACGACCCCACGTAAATCCTCAACGATATCCTCTTCAGATTTTCCTAAAGTTAATTGGTTAGAGATTTGAAATAGGTTACCTAAAGCTTCGCTACCTTCCCCGTAAATTCCTCTAACAACCAATCCTAATTGATTAATTGCAGGTAAAATACGATTTAATTGCTGAGTCATAGCAAGTGCTGGCAAATGCATCATCACTGAAGCTCTTAAACCTGTCCCAACATTTGTTGGACAACTTGTTAAATAACCTCTTTTCTCATCAAAAGCATACGTTAACTTTTGTTCAATCCAATCATCAATTTCATTTGCCTTCTCAAGTCCGAGCCCAAGTTGAAACCCTGGTAATAGACATTGAATTCGGATATGGTCCTCTTCATTAATCATAATGCTGACAGCCTCATCTTTATCAAGAAGAACAGCACCGTGCTTAGATTGATCAGCTAAATGAGGGCTAATTAAATGCTTTTCGACGAGAACTCTCTTTTCATTGGTCTTCATATCATCAATCCGTAACCACTCTAAAGAGCCGATTGAATCAAATTCTTCTTGTGTTAAAGCTTCGCCAATATGCTTACACGTTGCGTAGGACTCTTCCATAGAAGATAAAAGAGGAAACTTATACTCTTTTAGGTTTCTAGCTAATCTTATTCGAGAACTCAGGACAATATCCGAATCTGGACCATCTTTTTTCATCCAAGGGCTTAATGCTTCCGAAATAAATTTCTGAAGTGACATACAATTAGCCCTCCTCTTGTTCTATCTTTTGTTTTTCTAGAGCGCGAATTTCATCACGTAATTCTGCAGCTTTTTCAAATTCTTCTTGATCAATTAGCTTTTTTAACTGTTGCTTTAATGATTCAATTTGTCTTTGAATTTGTATGCCACCACCAATTCGCTCAGGTAGCTTTCCAGCGTGTGTATGGTTTCCACTATGCACTCTTTTTAAGATAGGTTCTAATTTACTTTCAAAACTTTTGTAACAGTGCGCACATCCAAACCTACCAGCTTGCGTAAATTGTTCATAAGTCATTCCGCATTTATTACACTCTACTTTTTGAGCTGAATTCTGTTCTTTTCCGGCTTTAATAGGCTGTTCAAAATTTAATAACCCCGATAAAAGTTGATGAATAGAGAAACTATTTGTCCCTGGAAAATATTCTCCTTTTTCCTTCGCACATTGTTCACAAATATGAAATTCAGTTTTTTCTCCATTTATGATCTTGGCAAAATGCAAACTAGCCTGTCTTTTATTACATTCCTGACAAAGCAACAAAACTCCTCCCATCTAAGATAATTCTTTGTATTTTAATGTTTGTAACATCGCCTTTAATATATTAGCTCGGACTTCATCACGATGACTTACATTAGTGTTATATAAAGTACGATCCATTACACTTAACATTATATTCGCTTCTCTTTTAGTTATTGCCTCTTCCTCAAAAAGTCGAATAATTATATTTTCAGCTGTATTCTGATCTATGTGGTTAGCTATAATTCTAATCATTTGATCGAGTAAATCTAATTGATCACGTGGACTAACTCGCATGATTCTTATATAGCCACCACCACCCCTTTTACTTTCAACCTGATAACCCTTTTCAAGGGTAAACCGCGTTTGAATAACATAATTAATTTGTGAAGGTACACATTGAAACTTTTTTGCTATTTCACTTCTTTTAATTTCTAGTGGATCATCTCCACTATTCTTAATTGTAGCTTTTAAATACTCTTCAATGATGTCCGATATATTTCTCAAACCTTGCCCTCCCCTCACTGGTTTGACTTTGACTTTGACTTTCTTTGACTATATTTTCATTATATTCGTTCTATGTTAAAAGTGCAATATGTACGCATTCAATTAGTATAACCATGCCTATATACTTGATAAACCAAGAATAAAGAAATATGTAAAAACAAGAGGTTGTCATTGCAAAATACAAAGACAACCTCAGGCTTATTAAGATGCAACTATTTGATCAATCATTTGTTTAGATGTTAAGTTAGCATAATTTTTTTGAATAACAGTCACTTTTTTAATGTTTAGCATCTTTTGAAATTCACTCACTATTTCTTTCTCACCTACTAGGTATAAATTCTCTATACTGTTTTGTTTAATTTTGCCGTTTATTTCGTCTGATAATTGCTTGTACCACCTTAATTTATTAGCATCTAATCTTTGTTCAAATTTGTCACGATGACTAGCCCCTGAAGCTTTTCTTTCTCTAGCAGCTAGTCCTTCATACTGTTTCCAGTCATTACTCTCAACCTCTAATTCAAAACTATATTCTTGGGTTACTTCAGCCAAACTAGTTTCTATCATGTATACATTTTCTTTTTGAAGAAATAAAATACCTTCTTTTGGATAGTTTGACTTTATTTTTTCTAATTGCTTTGTTATAGGTTTCTTTTCCCAATGAAATTCATTTTCAACCTGCAACTGAAGTTTTTTAAGATAGATATCCCCATTAGGAAAAGCCACTAATACAATACCTCTTGGTAATTCTAATTGAATACTTTTAATGGCATCTAGAGCTTTCCTTTGAACATTCTTGAATGTTTTACAATTTTCAATACTACTTAAATTATTATATTCATCTAATTTTTTTAAGCCATTTTTCAGTCGTATTTTCCATTCACCTTTTTGTTGATCATTACTCGTTTGATCTGTACTTAGGTAAATTGTTAAAATCCCTTTTTCATCATACATATCCTTCACTTGTTGGAGTTTTTTAACTAGATCCATTTGCGAATTCTCCTCCTTTAAAGTTTAAGAATGATATTTTGTTGTCTAATTGTATATAACCTAATCAACGGAATTATAAACATTTGAAGTATTTGTTATTGTACAAGAAGATTTATCGGAGTGAGCTTTTTAGAGGTATACGCTATTGTTAGATAATGTTAGAAAAAAATTATTACTATCCAGTTTATACTATTTACTATCCAGTTCTCTCTGTTTACTATCAAACTTGCTCTAGC